>CANFKE010000038.1 GCA_947447465.1 Chitinophagaceae bacterium
ATAGCTTATTGTCCTGCTCAGTTGATTGCGGATAAAAGGTAGATGCCTGTGCGGCAGCTGTTGGTTTATTTACAGTCTTTGACATAACTGCGTGAAGATACAAAACCCGTTGGTTTAATAGGTTAAATGGGTAAAAAGTTAAAAGGGTAGTAGGTCAAAGAGTTGAGCAGGCACAACCGAAAATAGTTTTAACGTTAAGCGGCAAACGAAGTAAAAGGATGTAATGTGGTAATTTTAATACATGTTATGATCCCAACCGCAGGTCGGGATCATATGTCTATAGAAAAAATGATAACTCATCCCCACGATGCCGAAGGTATCGCATGTCTCGCTAAACGAATGACTCTAATTACATGTCATTGCGCCGTAGGTGCAAAAGGTTTGTAGCAAACAAACCCCACCCAAACCCGGCGCCCTGTAGGGCCGCAACCGCACCTGGCGGAAAACAGGACTTTGATCTGCTGTAAAGTTTTCCACACCTACCTCACAACTGTATATCGTGTTCGGTATCTCCGCCATATAAAAATTACATTTGCGGTAATGGCAAAGGAAAAATCAACGGAGACCCCGTTAATGAAGCAGCACAACGAGATCAAGGCAAAGTATCCCGATGCTATTTTGTTGTTCAGGGTGGGCGATTTTTATGAGACTTTTGGTGAAGATGCTATTGTGTCATCGCGGGTATTAGGCATCACCCTTACCAAGCGCAGCAAAGACTCTGCCAGTGCCATAGAGTTGGCGGGCTTCCCGCACCATTCGCTAGATACCTACTTGCATAAGCTGGTAAAGGCAGGTTACAGGGTTGCCATCTGCGACCAACTGGAAGACCCTAAGCTCACTAAGGGCATTGTAAAACGTGGTGTTACCGAACTCGTTACCCCCGGTGTGGCCACCAGCGATAAGCTACTCGAGAACAGGACCAACAACTTTCTGGCTGCCCTGCACCTTACCGATCATATGTGCGGCGTGGCCTTCCTCGATATTACCACCGGCGAGTTTTATGCCGCCGAAGGCAATATGGAGTATATGGATAAGCTCTTACAGAGCTTCCAGCCATCAGAGGTCATCCTGTCTAAGGCACAGGTAAAAAGGTTCAAAGAGCACTTCGATACCAAGGTCTATACCTTCCATATGGAAGACTGGATATTCAAGGAGCAATACACCTACGACCTTCTGCTGCAGCATTTTCAGACCATCTCTTTAAAGGGGTTCGGTATAGAAGACATGCGCAGTGCTATTGTTGCCTGCGGTGTTGCCTTGCATTATCTTAAAGATACCGAACACTCTTACCTGCAGCACATCAATACACTACAACGTATTGTAGCAGATGAGTTTGTGTGGATGGACAGGTTCACCATCCGCAACCTGGAATTACTGAATAGCGGCTATGAGCAAGGGGCCTCATTACTTACAGCCATAGATCATACCCATACGCCAATGGGGGCAAGGTTAATGAAGCGTTGGATGATATTTCCGCTATTCGACCTGCACCGTATAGAGCAGCGAATGAATCTGGTAAGCCACTTCATATTGGAGCAAGACCTCAATCATGCGCTTATGACTTTGGTAAAGCAGATAGGTGATGTGGAGCGTTTGATTGGTAAGATACCACTAAAGAAAGCCAACCCTCGTGAGGTACTGCAATTGGCTAAAAGCCTTAAGTTCATGGAAGATATCCGTGAACTGTGCATCACAAGTAACAATGAATCATTAGGTAGATTGGTACAGGTATTACAGCCATTGTCCGATCTGCGTAAGCGAATAATAGAAACGATCGTTGACGATGCTCCGGTATTGGTGAGCAAGGGTGGCGCTATAAGAGAAGGTGTACATACAGAATTGGACCACCTGCGTAAAATATCACGCAGCGGAAAGGATTACCTGCTGCAGATACAACAGGAAGAATCAACGAAGACAGGTATCTCTTCTTTGAAGGTGTCCTACAATAACGTGTTTGGTTACTACTTAGAGGTGACACATACACATAAAGATAAAGTGCCTGCCGAATGGATAAGGAAACAGACCCTTGCCAATGCAGAACGTTATATCACACCCGAACTTAAAGAATACGAGGAAAAGATACTTGGTGCTGAGGAAAAGATACTGGCAATAGAAATGGATCTGTATCAACAGTTATTAGCAGGTATAGAACCGTTTATTGCACCTATTCAGACCAATGCCAACATTGTTGCCCAGTTAGACTGCTTGCTGTGTTTCGCCAATAATGCTATAGCCTATAATTACCACAGACCTACTTTAGTAAAGGAGCCGATATTGGAGATAAAAGAAGGCAGGCATCCGGTCATTGAGCAGAGATTGCCTCCGGGAGAATCCTACATTGCTAATGATATTACGCTGGATAAAACTGATCAGCAGGTGATCATTCTTACCGGTCCCAATATGAGTGGTAAGAGTGCATTGCTCAGGCAGACGGCCATTATCACGCTTATGGCGCACATGGGTAGTTTTGTGCCTGCTACTTCAGCTACAATCGGTTTGACCGATAAGATATTTACCCGCGTAGGCGCATCTGATAACCTCAGTGGGGGTGAGAGTACTTTTATGGTGGAGATGAATGAAACAGCTTCTATCATCAATAACATCACCGAACGTAGTCTTATCCTGCTGGATGAGATTGGCCGCGGCACAAGTACTTATGATGGTATATCTATCGCATGGTCTATTGTAGAGCATTTGCACAATAGCGCTACAAAGCCAAAGACCTTATTTGCTACACACTATCATGAGTTGAATGAATTAGAGAACCAGTTGCCAAGAGTTAAGAACTACCATATAACACATAAGGAAACCGCCAATAAGGTGATCTTCTTGCGTAAGATGGCACCTGGTGGCAGTCGTCATAGTTTTGGTATTCAGGTAGCGCGGATGGCAGGTATGCCCAATAGTCTGCTCGACAGGTCCAATGAGATATTGGCATTGCTGGAGGAAAAACATGCCGCGTCAGGTGGAGGAGAAACATTACAAAAGATTAAGAATGTAAAACCTTCACCACAGTATCAGCTCAATATATTTGATGGTGTCACAGAAGATATCCGCCGCATTCAGCAGATGTTGGAAGAAACAGATATCAATACATTGACACCGGTTGAGGCATTACTCAAGTTAAATGAGCTAAAAGGAATAACCAAGGCATATAAGAAATAGCGCGCATTACAATTACAGATCTATGAAGCCTCTTATCGACAAAAAGTATTTACTGGAAAAATACGAAGGGAAAGGCGGTTGGACCTTTGCCCGTATTCCGGAGATACCTAAGGATAAGAATTCACGTTTCAATACTGTTAGGGTAATGGGGACAATAGATGGGTATGAAATATCTAAATACCATCTTATGCCTATGGGTGATGGTAACCTGTTCTTGCCGGTAAGAGCAGAGATTAGAAAAAAGATAAAGAAAGAAGCCGGAGACCATGTGCATGTGATTCTTTACATTGATAATGAAGCATTAGAAGTTCCGGGTGAGTTTCAGCTTTGTCTGGAAGATGATCCCTCAGCGTCAAAATTCTTCCGTTCTTTATCAGAAAGTGAGCAGAAATACTACATACAATGGATATATGGCGCAAAGAAAGCCGAGACCAGATTCAACAGAATAGCCGTGTCTATCAATAAGTTGTCTATGAGATTGAAGTTGCATGAAAAGATGTGATCATCCTATCAATTTATGGCATTGCTGCAATCAGTTTTTTAGTATAGTCATTGGCAGGATTATTCAATACCTGTAATGCATCTCCGGTTTCTACAATTTTACCTTTTTGCATGACCATTACTCTGTCGCTGATGTAGTGAACTACTCCAAGGTCGTGGGATATAAAGAGGTAGGTAAGTGCGAATTCATTTTGCAGCTCTTTCAATAAATTAAGGATCTGTGCCTGAATACTGACATCGAGAGCAGAAACGCTCTCATCGCAGATAAGTAGTTCAGGCCTTACCGATAATGCTCTGGCTATACCAATACGTTGTCTTTGCCCGCCTGAAAACTCATGCGGATACTTGTTTACTGCTGTTGCAGGTAGCTGAACCACATTGAGCAGACGAATTACTTCCTTGTCCAATTCATTTTTAGATACTATGTTATGAATGGCCAAAGGTTCTTTAATGGTATCACCTATCGTCATGCGAGGATCTAATGATGAATAAGGGTCCTGGAAGATCATCTGTACTTTTGTTCTTACCGACCTCCATTCTTGCAATGAGGAAATTGCAAGGTCTTTATTGTCGAAGAGGATATTGCCGCTTTTTACCGGTAGTAACCCTATAAGTGCTTTACTGAGTGTGCTTTTGCCACATCCGCTTTCTCCTACAAGACCTAGTGTCTCACCTTTATTTATATAAAAAGAAACATTGTCAACAGCTTTGAAATAGCTATTGCTCTTACTTAAAAAATTATTTGGTTCCGGGAACCAGATGTTAAGGTCTTTTACATTCAGTAGTCCGGTTGCAATTGTGGAGGGTAGTATAGCAGATTCCGATAACACAGGTATCTTTTCTTCCAAAGTTTTACCGTCAAGAAAGTCTGCTACGATCGGCAATACATATCCTTTAGACTCCGGTTTAGGACGACAAGCAAGCAATGCTTTTGTATATGGATGTGCAGGTTTATTCAGTACCTGCTGTGCGGTGCCATATTCCATCGCCTCACCTTTGTACATTACCAATACTTCATCTGCAATAGTTGCTGCCAGAGCCAGGTCGTGCGTGATGAAAATCATTGCAGACTGGTGTTCCTGTTGCAAATAATGCATCAGGTGCATGATCTCTTGTTGAACGGTCACATCGAGGGCTGTAGTAGGCTCATCTGCTATAAGTAACTGCGGATGATTGCACATAGCTATAGCTATCATTATTCGCTGCTTTTGCCCTCCCGATAGTTGATGCGGATAACGGTCGTAGATCTTTTCAGGGTCAGGTAGTTGCACTTTCTCCAACCACTTAATGGTCAGTTGTTTAGCTTCTGCTTTTGAAATGTGCTGATGTATGGTAATGGCTTCTTGTAACTGTTTACCAACTTTCATGACAGGGTTCAGTGCGCTCATCGGCTCCTGAAAGACCATACTTATAAATTGCCCCCGTGGGGTACCCTTACTATTGAGTATGCCTGAGATGCTGAGATCTATAGTTTTATCAGAACCGGCATGCAACAGCATTGTGCCGGATAATTCGGCTGTTTTAGGTTGCAGTCCCATCAGTGCTAAAGATGTCAGCGATTTTCCTGATCCGCTTTCACCAACTACTGCCAGTGTTTTTCCTTTCTTAACAGTGAATGACAAATTATTTACAGCAGTAAAAGGCTGCACACCATTGAAGGTGATGTGCAGCCCGTTTACTTCAAGTATGATGTCATTGGTCATTAAAACTTCATGTGCTTTACAGTAAGCCCGTTGTTGATGAGCTGTTTCAGAGAGTCAATGCCGATCTTGATGTGCGAATCAACATAGTTCTTGGTAACAAGAGAGTCTTTCTCAGCGGTCTTCACACCATCCGGAACCATAGGCTGGTCTGATACCAATAGTAGTGCTCCGGTAGGTATCTCGTTATAAAATCCTGTAGAGAATATGGTTGCCGTTTCCATATCTATGGCCATTGCTCTTACCTTTCTCAGGTAATCTTTAAACTCTTCATCGTGTTCCCATACGCGTCTGTTGGTAGTATAGACAGTGCCTGTCCAGTAGTCCATGTTGTAATCACGTATAGTTGTTGATATTGCTTTCTGAAGAGCGAAAGAGGGTAGTGCAGGCACTTCAGGCGGGAAGTAGTCATTGCTGGTACCATCACCACGAATTGCTGCTATAGGTAGTATGAGGTCGCCAACATTGTTCTTCTTCTTAAGGCCGCCGCACTTACCCAAAAATAATGCGGCTTTTGGATCTATTGCAGATAACAGGTCCATCATTGTAGCTGCAGTAGGGCTGCCCATACCGAAGTTGATGATAGTGATATCTCCCGCAGTAGCACATTGCATTGGCTTGTCTAAGCCAACTACCGGTACATTGTGCATTTGGGCGAATATGGATACATAATTGCTGAAATTGCATAAGAGGATGTACTTGCCAAAATCTTCCAGCTTTTGTCCGGTATAACGGGGGAGCCAGTTCTCTACTATTTCCTGTTTTGTTTTCATATGTAATTTATTAAAGTAGTTCTTGTAATATGGTAAATGTAATTGAAGCTATCGTTGACTGTAGCTTGACTGTATTAATTTTTCATTTTCAATTTGAGCCCTAACCTGCTATGCTTGTGTCCGTAAACAAAGTATATGGCAAGACCAATGAATAACCACAAAAT
This sequence comes from Chitinophagaceae bacterium, assembly GCA_947447465.1. Taxonomy (GTDB): domain Bacteria; phylum Bacteroidota; class Bacteroidia; order Chitinophagales; family Chitinophagaceae; genus Flavipsychrobacter. Next base: position 6,304 of record CANFKE010000038.1, read on the forward strand.
GAACCTTTGCCAGTTGGTAGTGCCGGATTCGCTGAGCAGGTAGGTGCAGCATAAGAAACCGAGAATAGGGATCAATGAGTATTTTCTGGTAAACGATAATACTGCAGTAATAAAGAACAGTAAACCAAAGCCTATATAAGGTACTTTTTCAGCGAAGGTGATGCGAACAACAGGACCTATCTTGTCATTTACTGAAAAGAAGTTCATGAGTGATTCGTGATTGAATTGCCACAACAGCCAGACTGCCAGAAGGAACAATGCCGGTACTATCCATTTACCATTGATGTAGGGTGTTTTGAATTTTGATGCCGGTCTGTTTTTGTCATTATGGAATTTAACTATTCCTCCGCATACCAGCACGAATGCAAATAGCGTACCTACGCTAGTCAGATTCACTACTTCATCAAGGTTGAGGAATAAAGCCGGAACACCTACCACCACGCCTGTAAGTATGGTAGAAAAGGAGGGTGTTTGATACTTTGGGTGCATTTTGGCAAATACAGGTGGTAGTAATCCATCACGACTCATGCTCATCCATATGCGCGGCTGCCCAAGTTGGAACACCAGTAATACACTGGCTGTAGCCACAACAGCTCCTACTGAGATAATTATAGCCAGCGTATGCGCAAATTTGGTGTGTATATTACCGAAAACAAATGCCAGCGGATCACCTACATTCAGGTCCTTATAGCTCACCATGCCCGTAAGTACTAAGGCAATGGCCACGAATACTATTGTGCAAATAATAAGCGAATAGAACATAGCACGTGGCAGGTCGCGCTGAGGGTTTTTGCATTCCTCAGCCGTTGTTGAAATAGCATCAAAACCTATGTAAGAGAAGAATACTGCGGCTGTTCCTTTCAATACGCCATTGATGCCATGGGGTAGGAAAGGCGACCAATTATTAGTGTCAACATAGAAAGCACCGGCTATCATCACTAAAGCAATGATGCCCAGTTTTAGGATCACCATCGCATTGGTAGATCGCTTCGATTCTTTGATGCCGATATAAATGATACGGGTGATGACCACGGTTATCAAGAATGCAGGCAGATCGCAGATCAGTTTGAAATTACCTATAGATGGCGCATTCTTCCATGCCAACCCTGCTTCTTCGCTGGTTAGTTGGTGCGACTTGGCTGACCAATAGTCCATACACAGATATTCAGGAATATGCAGCTGATAGCCACCTATCTTGATGTGATTGACCAATGATGTGAAATAATCGCTCCACGAGATAGCAACTGCAATATTACCTATCGCATATTCCATAAGCAGGTCCCAACCTATTATCCAGGCTATTATCTCGCCAAAAGCTACATAAGAATAAGTGTATGCACTACCGGAAACCGGTACCATACTGGCAAATTCGGCATAGCATAATGCGGAGAAACCACAAGCGACAGAAACGAAAAGAAAAAGGAGAATGATGCCCGGCCCGCCGGCAAAGCTGGCTCCGCCAATGGTAGAGAAGATACCGGCACCCACTATTGCCGCAATACCCATAAAGGTAAGATCACGGGTAGTAAGGATACGTTTCATTTCTCCCGACCCATGTCCGTCTCCCAGACCTTCTGCGGCCTCTTTTATTATTACTTCAACTGATTTTTTACGAAATAAACTCATCGATTCTCAAAAGTAAGGATTAATTCTATGGGTTGAAAGGGTAGAAAAAGTGGTGACTTTTACTGTTGTTTATCCTTTTATTTAATCAAAAAGCCCCGCTTTAGGCAGGGCTTCTTTGAAAAATATGGTCGTAATTATGGTTTGCCGATATTGAACCAGCCATTGGATACATTGATAACGCTGCCATTGATCATATTCAATGCCTGAAAATGGAATTTACCTATTATACGTTGCGGATCATTTCTGAGTATCTGAACCTGACCAACATTACCAAAGTAGCTATAGTATGTTATCGGACTACCTCCTACGCTGTCTGAATAAGACATTGATCTGTAATAGTTATTTAAACCCAATGGGTAAATATTATTACCGTAAACTTCATTCAATTCAAAGCGAAAACCACGTCCCGGACTAATATAGCCGGTGATGATATTGGTGCCGGTAGAAGTAAGCGTGAATGATGTTTTAGTAGAATCAACATTGAAGAAATTACCATCGATGTTGGCACTTATCGCATCAGTACCGGACCAGTTGAAACCAGCCGAATCCAATACATTCATCGGATTGATACTTCCGTTTGCATTGGAAGTGGGGTTAGCATTATAGTCGCCGTTGCTGCAGGCAAAAAAGGTGCAGGTAGCCAAGCCGGCGATGATAGAGAATAGAACCTTTTTCATACTTTTTATTTTATCCCGATAAAGATACTAAGTAAATCTGATAAATTAAATACTGCCATATAATGAGTTGTATGGTCCGGTAATTAATCATACACAATAATAAAACAAAATATTAAATTACGGAACGCTTTTTGATAAGTTTGAGTTCATGTTCAGGTTTCTTTCTCTGTTTTTATTATTAGTAGGTAGTCTTTTGCCTTTATCATATGGTCAACATATTGTTGCAGCAAAAATTTATGATGCGGATCGTAAGGAGCCTGTACCATTTGCAACTGTAAAATTCAGCATTCCCGGACATGGTACTATTGCTGACCTTGATGGCGGGTTTATGATCGATGGCGCTGACAGAGCTATTGAATGGATAGAGATATCATGTCTTGGATATACAACGTTGATGGTATTGCTGCCGTTGAATAGTGATAAAATACTGTTGCACCGTGCAGAAAATGGGTTGAAAGAAGTAGTTATTAAGCCCCCTTATGACAAGATCAGGCGAATTCTGAATACAGCCATTGCTAATAAGAATAGGAACGATCCGGATAAATATGACTGGTACAGATGTAAGGTCTACTATAAGATGTTGGCCGATATATCTGTACCCGATTCGGTATTGAATGACACAGGTAAAGATGCACAGGAGCTGCGCGAAATATTGGCATCCCAGCATTTACTGATGTCTGAGACCTACAATCTGCGCACCTGGAAAAGTCCTCAGCAGTTACAGGAAGTAGTGGTAGGTTCCCGCTTTTCGGGGCTTAAAAGGTCATTATTTACTGGTCTGATAACCGATATATTGCCGTTTCATGCTTATGCCGATTATATTCAGCTCAATGGTACTGATTATCATAATCCGCTCAGTAAGGGTTATGAACAATACTATAAATTCGATCTGAAAGACGAGATAGGTCAGGGTAACGACACCGTTTGGGTGCTGAGTTACAAACCCAGGGCCAGGATGCTGAATGAATTGAGCGGTACGATCTATATCAACTCTGACGGGTATGCTATATCGCATTTCATTGGTAGAGCTTATGATACGATCCTGAAACGCAATGTAAGGATAGAACAACAGTATGAGCATATAGCTACTGATGGTAAGAGCAGGTGGTTCCCTTCTAAACTGAACTACATCATGGAGTGGACGCAGAAGACCAAACATTCCTCTATGACCTATCATCTAAAAGGTAATTCCCGTATTGATTCTGTATCATTCAAAGAGGATGATGATTTTCATTTCGATAAGCGACATACTGTGATAATGGCAGCACACGCCGATCAACTGGAGGATACAACGTGGAAGGTGATGCGACCCGAAGCATTGGATAAAAAGGAGGCCCGCACTTATGAAATGATAGATAGTTTCGGTAATGCTAAGCATTTTGACAGGTTTATGTCTCACCTGTCTCGTTTGCCGGAAGGGAAGGTGAGTATTGGTAAATTGGATATCAACCTGATGCGCATTTTCCGATCTAACTATTATGAAAACTATAGGGTGGGTTTGGGAGCTCAGACCAACGAGCGATTGATAAAATGGCTGTCTGTTGGTGGCTGGGCAGGATACGGGATCGGTGATGCTCATTGGAAATACGGCATTTTCACAGAAGTATATGCAGACAAAGAGCATGAGTTCATCTTCAAAGCCTCCTATTGTGATGATATCAATGATCCCGGGCATGTACATTTAAATGCCGAACTGGATAAAAACTATCTGAATGCATATCTGCTCAACAGGGTAGATCAGAACAGAACATATACTCTTGGAGTAAAGAAAAAGTCGGGTTACTGGCAGTTGGAACTTACAGGTAGTCAGCAGGAAATAATTCCCCGCTATGCTTATGCATTTGAGCATAATGGCACCGACTACACAACTTTCAAGGCCAATGAATTGTCGTTCGGGTTCAGATATGCATTCGCAGAACGTACGGCTCCTTTCTTTGGCAGATACTATTCATTAGGTACAAAATACCCGGTATGGTATGGTAAAATTACCGCCGGTACCTTACAGGGAGCCGGTGCTGATATTCCATATATACAGGCTGTAACTGCTGTGGCCTGGCGAAAGCATATCAACAGGATCGGTAATGAACGTTTTCTTTTTAGTGCGGGTAAGTTATTCAGTAAAGACCAGTTGCCCTTAGGTAAGTTGTTTGCAGGCAATGGGTTCAGATACGATCAGGACGGTGGTCTGTCTGTTTATTCATTTGGTGGTATGATCACTATGTATCCGTATGACTATTATACAGACCAGTATGTAAGCCTGATCTGGCGACATGATTTCGATAGTAAATTATATAAATTACAATTCCCGGCTTCATCATTCAGTTCCGCACCTTATATTGGTTTACAATACGATCTGCTGTATGGTACTTTAAAGCAACCTGCAACGCAGAAAAAGGTAGCATTCGGAGTGCCTGATAATGCTTATCATGAAGCCGGGTTATTGCTGAATAATCTCATCAAGATCAAGTATCTGAATCTGTACTATTTCTCTTTCAATCTGGGTTACTTCTATCATTTTACACCACAGCCCGATCTTAATAAAAATGGTAAAATAGTATTGGGACTTGATGTGCAGTTCTAATGCTATAAAACAATGATAGCGCCTTGCTGGCACCATCATTAAAACTGTTTTAAGCACTATTATTTCATGATCACAACTGCTCCTGCCATTTTATCGTGGAGTGTTTGATTCCTGTCATCCCACAGCATCATCAGGTAACCGATAAGTAGTATGATGCCGGATATTATTTTACCCCAATATCTGGCTGAAGCTGCTGAAAATGTAAGGCGACCACCATTAACATCGGTAACCATGATGCCTAATGCTTGCTTACCAATTGTTGCCTGATTTTGGCCTGACTCGAAATAGGCACTGTATAGCCAGTTGGTCGTATAGTTAATCACCATTCCTAGAATTGTTGCTGTCAGTCCGGTCATCACCGCTTTAAGGCCATAAGAAACCACCATGTTGGGAATGATCAGGATCAGGCCGTCAACGAATGCTGCGCCAAACCTGCGCCAGAATCCGGCATAGATGACCTCTTGCTCCGGGAAGATAGATTCTTCAATGATTTCCATAGTATTTGTGTTTTTATAAATGTAGCGCAAGAATGATGAAAAACAAAGCGCCTGCTGAAAATCTTATTCAGCAGGCGCTATACAGTTTTAAATTTGATGAATTATGCCTTCACTTCAAGCGCCAGCTCTTTTAACTGACTATCATCGATTGCAGATGGTGCATCCAGCATTAGGTCTCTTCCAGAATTGTTCTTAGGGAAGGCGATAAAGTCGCGGATGGTCTCTTGTCCGCCCAGTAATGCGCAAAGCCTGTCGAAACCGAATGCGATACCACCATGTGGTGGTGCGCCATATTCGAATGCTCCCAGCAGGAAGCCGAATTTCTCCTGTGCTTCTTCCTTGCTCATACCCAGAGCAGCAAACATTTTTTCCTGCAGGTCGCGCTGATGGATTCTGATAGAACCACCACCAATTTCGGTGCCGTTAAGCACAATATCATAAGCATTGGCTTTGATCTCTGCATAGCGGCTTAGGTCCTTCATCAGCTCAATATGTTCCGGTTTAGGCGACGTGAACGGATGATGTCTTGCCACCCAACGATTGTTCTCTTCATCCAGCTCGAACAACGGGAAGTCGATCACCCAGAGTGGCTTATAAACATCATGATCGCGGTAGCCAAGACGGTTGCCCATCTCCAGGCGCAATTCGCTCATTGCTTTACGGGTGCGGGTCTCAGCTCCGGCCAATACCAGTATCATATCTCCGGCATTAGCGCTACAGAAGGTAGCCACTTCTTTCAGTTGTGCTTCATTGAAGAATTTATCAACGCTGCTTTTATACGTCCCGTCAGTATTACACTTGATGTTGATAACACCTGTCATGCCGATCTGAGGGCGCTTTACCCATTCTGTCAACTCATCGATCTGCTTGCGGGTATATTCGCTGGTGCCCGGTACCGCTATTGCCAGTATGGTCTCAGCTTCGTTAAATACCTTGAAGTCAACACCGTTCAGTGTAGCGCAATGTACGTTGCCTGTGGCTTTCAGGTTCTGTATCTTCATCTCGAATCTGATGTCCGGCTTATCGTTGCCATAGTGCCACATAGCATCATCCCAGGTCATGCGGGGGAATGCTTCTGTCATCTCTATGCCTTTTACATCTTTGAATACATGCTTGAATAAGCCTTCGAATGTATTCAGAATATCTTCCTGTTCCACAAAACTCATTTCGCAGTCCACCTGTGTAAATTCAGGCTGACGGTCTGCGCGCAGATCCTCGTCACGGAAGCATTTTACTATCTGGTAGTATCTGTCATAGCCGCTTACCATCAGCAATTGCTTAAAGGTCTGCGGGCTTTGCGGCAGGGCATAGAATTCGCCCTGATTCATCCTCGATGGCACTACGAAATCGCGAGCACCTTCGGGAGTAGATTTGATCAGGAATGGTGTTTCAATATCCCAGAAACCAAGTGTGTCCAGATAGTTGCGTACGCTACGGTTTACTTTATACCTCAGTTCCAGATTGCGCTTTAGTGTAGGGCGACGAAGATCGAGGTAACGATACTTCATTCGCAGTTCGTCTCCACCATCTGTATTTTCCTCTATAGTGAACGGCGGTACGTCGCTGGCATTCAGTATAGTGAATTTTGAAACTTCTACTTCTATATCGCCTGTAGGTATCTTACCATTCTTGTTGCTGCGTTCTACAACTTTGCCCGTTACTTGCAATACAAATTCACGGCCCAAAGGTGTTTTGTCCAGTTCGGCATTAAGCGCTTCGTTAAACAATAGCTGGGTGATGCCATACCGGTCTCTAAGGTCGGTAAAGGTGATACTTCCGAATTTACGAACGGTCTGCACCCAGCCTGCCAGGGTCACTTCTTCTCCTGCGTGCTGCATGCGCAGTTCTCCGCAGTTTTTGGTACGATACATATTATTGATTTGAAAAACACTGCAAGATAAAATAATTAAACGAGGGGGAGTAGGGGTGATGGTAAATAAAAGGTGATATAGCACGTCGATTCATAGTATCCTTTATTGGAAATCAGTCAGATATTGTTCTGTGATATATTACCAAGGTCTGGTAATATATCATCAGGTCAACGAATAATAACTCAAATATGATCGCACACCATAAAGCACGGCTAACTAAATCCTGCTCCGTCCTATTCTCACCATTTTTAATGCTGTTATAGCAGCTTCCTCACCTTTATGACCGTGCTTGCCGCCCAGTCTTTCCCATGCCTGATCTTCATTGTCGAGCGTTAATACCCCGAATATTACTGGCACCGGTAGAGTAAGATTCAGTTGCAATATGCCATCAGTTACTGCCTGACTCACATATTCAAAGTGCGGAGTGCCTCCCCTTATTACTGCGCCGAAGGCGATGATCACTTCAGGCTTGTGCTCCTGTTTAGCATAGTGTTCCCACAATTGTTTGATGGCAAATGGAAGTTCGAAACAGCCCGGAACGGCTACCTGCTCAACAATATCACCATCGTATTTGTGGAATTCTGATTCAAAGCCATTGAGCAATTCACGAATGATCTTATCATTCCACTCGGTGTAAACTACTGCCGCGCGTGGGGCTACCATATTTTCGAGGTGGTGGGTATCCAGTAATCCGCTGTTATGTTGAGACATTATATCAAAAATTAGAAGTCAAAAGTAAAAAATAAAAAACACGGTTTATGCTGTCAATTCAGCCTGCTGTTGTTATCTGACCGACTGCCATCAAGACTATTTGTTTTGAATCACACCCGAATGTCATGGTGAGGCTCTCGAACCACGACATTCGCACAGGACGTATTCGTTTTATGATCACATCAAATGGGTCATTGCAAGCAACCCCGCTCTCAGACTAGTCTGCCGGCATTTCACCCTTCTTCACAGATACCGATCCCTTAGGATTAGTTATCTGATACCAGGTGAAATCCTGATTAGCTTCCAGTCCGTTGCCGTGCAACACATCACCTCCGGTCATTATGGTCACAGGTTTTTCTGTAAATATTTTGCCTGTCTCATTACTCCATATCAGCTCTTCTGTATTCAATTGTTCTCCTTTAGAGGTCACAATCTGCACATGTCCCCACATCAGTATATTGCCTGTCTGATCATATCCCCGGCAAGAGTCTGCTGTGATGGTATTGTTCAGCACACCGCTGTCATTGTAAAATTCTACTTTGATCTTTGTGTTCAGATCGGTGTAGGGTGGTTTAGCGGCATCGTTTTTAATATACTCATGTGCAAACAGGCGGGCTTTTACCTTGCCATTCTTGCTGTAGATGCCGGTAATGTCTTCAGCGCGATCTTCATGATTATTCCGTTTGCCGGTAAGTGATTGGATCTCTTTAGGGTCGTTCTTACAGGCCGCAACGCTACAAAACAAAACACCCGGAACAATGATCCGGGTAATTGTTGTAAATATCGATCTGTAGAAAGTATTATTCATATCTTCTCTGGATAAACCACTTCTCATTGAAGGTAAGTCCGAATCCGAATCTTACATAGGTCTGTTGCAACAGGTTGCCGGTATGTGTACCTATACGACCAATGTCGAAAGAAGTATGCAGTCTTGAATGGGTGCGGGTATTCCTTTTATATGGGAAGCTACCGCCAAAAGTAAATCCATATACCGGTAGGGCAGTATTATTCAGTCTTAGGTAATCCTGACCATAATAGAATCCTGCACGGTAAGTAACTCTAGACATATAGTTATGAATGTCGTTGATATTTGGTGTGAACTCACCACCTACAGCAAGTTTGTAGGCTGATGTACCAACGCCGAGATTCATATTGCTATCAGGTGAACTACCATATTTACTCCAGTCGCTCATGGAATAGTCTATACCTACACTCCACTTTTCGAATCGTGCAAGTGTAACACCGATGCTGTAAGAGACCGGTAATTTCAATTTTCCTTTCTGATCTACTACAGCTTTAGATGTGTCATTGACCAGTGTATCTCCGAAATTGAAGATGCTGACCTGATAATTACTAACGCGCTCATTAAGATTCTGACCCAGTGATAAAGTAGCACCTATTCTGAAATGGAGGTCAGTATCATGCCCTACCATATGCTCATAGATCATACCGCCTTTCCAATACAAGCCGCCCAGGCGTGTGTATTGGGCAAATTGAGCCTCATACGTCCTGCTGACAGATGGTGAATCAGATGAAACGGAAATAAAATTGCGGTAATTACCGAAAAGGTAACCCAAATTGAAACCTATGCTTAAACCCTTATATCTGTATGCGCCACCCAGATAAGCGTAAGAAAGTCCGCCATCACCTGCATAAGAACGGATGCTGGTTCCCATCGCATTTTGGGTAGTGTCTAATAATGCATAATAAGTACGGGAAAAAGGACGAAGTCCCAATGAGAAGCCGCCGCGCTGATTTACCGGAATACCAATATTAAGGTAGCCCAGTGATGCAGTTCCGGTTGTATAAGAGGCACCTGCAGCCGATGTAATAGTGCGTATGCTGGCAATACCACCACCCTGGAATGTTGTCAAGGCCAGGCTGGAATAGGATGCCGGATTGTCGGGGTTCACTACATACGCATCCTGATAGGCTGATGTAATGTTGCCCATCCCCTTGATAGCGTCAGGGTTGCCGTTCCACAATTCACCAATGCCGTATTTTGAATAAGGGTTATTCTCTCTTTCTGAATTTGGATTGCTGTACGTGCTTGTTTGAGCATATGACGCATTACTCAATATTATTGACAGAAATGCGATGAAGCACTTAGCGGAGAATTTATACATTATAGTTTAAAATTACATTTAGCCCTTTAAGCAATATATCAGGGTCAGCAAATATCTGACTTTTAAATTTGTCAACAAAGAAAGGGGCATCTCCCCCAGTTAATATGACGTTAAAATCAGCAATGGTCTTCTCGTATGCGGCTATCATTCCGTCTATTTCGCAAGCTACACCATAAATGGCTCCGCTACGGATACCGGATTCTGTGTCATAGCCCATAAGTACAATATCTCCGTCGATGCTCACTTCCGGCAGTTTGTCGGTAAACTCATGCATGGCTTTCAATCTCATGCGCATACCCGGAGATATCGATCCGCCTCTGAAGGTGCGTGTTTTCAATACCATATTGTAAGTGATGCAGGTACCCAGACAGATGACCAGATTGCTTTTGTCGGGGAAAGCTGCATGAGCACCTACTACCATCGCCAGCCTGTCGGGACCCAATGTTTCGGGTGTACCATACGCATTGTTGATAGGTGTTCTGGTAAAGCCATCCAGTTTAATGAAAGACTTCATTTTTGAAGCCAGTACTTTTTCAAATTCTTTGCTTTCGCCGGTCACTGAGCTGATGATCGCTCGTTCAGGCTTGTGATTTTCTATGATTGCAGACATTTCCTCTATGGCCTTACCATGAGATAGGACAAATGTTTGGCTGATGCTGTTATTGTCAAATATTGCGGCTTTGATATTGGTATTACCCCAATCAATGCAAAGATTTACGGACATGGCTGTTGTTTTGAGCATCCGCAAAGTAGTAATTTTTCGTATTTTATTGTAGATATGGCTGTTTTTTAATTGTAGGGGTGCTGCAGCATCTTTAGTTATTAATTGTCTCGTTGACAGATTTGATAATTTTAAAAAAAATGTCAAATCTCATTCTATGATTTAATTAATGCCAAACCACTCTCTGCTTTCTTTTCTGTTTTGCACAGCACTACTCTCACGTGGGCTGATTGATGTATTGTTATATGACAATTTTACCTAGCTCCGCCCCGCTCACCGCACTCTTTCCCGCTCTTATCTTTCCTATCTTTGCTTTATGACAGATAGAAAACCCGTTATTCTTATATCTAATGATGATGGTATTACCGCACCGGGCATTCGCGCGTTGGTAGAAGCAGTAAAAGACTTGGGACAGGTAATAGTAGTGGCGCCAGACAGTCCGCAGAGCGGTATGGGGCACGCAATAACCATAGGCAGCCCCCTCAGATTGCATAAAGTGGACGTTTTTGAAGGGGTAGAGTCTTGGCAGTGCAGCGGTACTCCTGCAGATTGTGTGAAACTGGCAAAGGATAAGATACTCCACACCAAGGCCGATCTTTGCCTGAGTGGTATCAATCATGGTGCCAATAACTCGATCAATGTCATTTATTCCGGCACTATGAGCGCCGCTATGGAGGCCGCAATTGAGGGTATTCCTTCCATAGGTTTCTCTCTTTGCGATTTTAAATTCGATGCTGATTTCACTTTGGCTAAAACAGTAGTGCGCGATATAGTAAAGCGTATGCTGGCCGAGCCAATGCCCGAACATACTTTGCTCAATGTGAACGTACCTGTAGTTGCCGCTGCCGACTTTAAAGGCATGAAGATCTGCCGGCAGGCTCATGCTAAATGGGAAGAAGAGTTCGACCACCGCATAGACCCTCGTGGCAAAGATTATTACTGGATGGTCGGTAGCTTCCAGAATATGGACTCCGGTACCGACACAGATGTTGCTGCATTGGAAAGTGGCTACGCATCGGTAGTACCCATCAAAATTGACTTCACCGACTATGCTACCAAGACCATGCTGGAAAGCAAGTGGAAGGATATGATCTGACTGATATAGCAATGGCACACTTTTAAAGTGTGCCATTGCTAATGTTTAGACTATAATATTTTTATCCTATTACCTTGCTATTCTCCAGATATGCGGTCCAGTCTTCCAGTTGCTTACCTTTTAATACTCTCGGGAACTTATTCATAGCCCCGTATTTACCTTTGAAACGGAGATAATCTATAAAGGTCTTGCTCGGCAATATCTCAACGTAGATCTCCTTGAGTGCAGAAGTTCGTTCTACTTCGTAATCATCATTCAGCTTACACAGCGCTTCATCCAATAATGTTTTTATCTGTTCAGGATCAGCATTGGCATCGTCGCAACCTATATACCACTTGTGCGCAAAACGGTTGTCTTCAGGAAATCCTGCAACAGTAAACTCACGGATAGTAAGTCCCAGATGGGTAGAAACGGTCTCTATTGCTCGGTTCATATTGTCAACCGACAAATGCTCGCCACACATGCTCAGGAACTGCTTCGTACGACCCACAATGGCTATTTCATATTCCTTAGCGTCTGTAAATTTGATTACATCGCCTATTAGGTACCGCCATGCACCTGAGCAGGTACTCAGCAGAACGGCATATTCGGTGTCTTCCTTTACCTCATGTACCATTACGGTCTTTGGATTAGGTTTTATGTTCCCATCCTCATCAAAATGGTCGGCTGTAAAAGGTATGAACTCAAAGAATATGCCTGCGTTCAGTACCAGCTTGATACCTCCTCCCGGTCTTGCCTGAAAACCAAATGAGCCTTCAGATGCCATATAGGTCTCTATGTAGGTCATCTTCTTGCCCAATATCCGCTTAAAGCTTTCGCGATACGGGTCCATAGCCACACCTCCGTGTATATACACACTCAGGTTGGGCCATATCTCATGTATGTCTTTTACTCCGTGGTGTTTGATCACACGTTCCAACACTATCTGCACCCATGCCGGCACACCACATACTATACCTACATCCCAGTTTTTGGCATTCAGTACTATCAGTCTTATGCGGTCTTCCCAACGGGTACGTTTAGATATTTTCTGTCCCGGCTTGTAGAGCAGGCTGCTCATCCACTTAGGCATGTTTTTAGCGCTGATGCCGCTCATATCGCCCTCGTAGTATTCGCCTTTTTCAAACAGTGAGGTCGTGCCGCCCAGCATCAGTATTCCTTTTTCAAAGGCTACCGGTGGTATCTTGTAGTTGGCCATGCTATACAACTGCTTGAAGCCTACTTTCTTTATCGATTTGATCATATCCTGCGTAACAGGTATATGCTTGCTCGCAGATTCTGATGTGCCCGAGCTCAGTGCGAAGTATTTTACCTTTCCCGGCCAGCATACATTCTCTTTCCCTTCCTGACACAGATGCCACCACTGGTTGTACATATCATCATAGGTATGTACCGGTACTGTATTTCTGAATTTGGTAGCCAGATCTATTTCCTTGCTCAGCATGCTGCCAAAGCCATAGTGCTTGCCGAATAACGTGTATTGTCCCCTGTCCAGGAGTTGGCGTAATGTATATTTTTGGTAGGTTTCAGGAGTAGCTACCGGCAAATTGAACTTTTTACGTAGTTGTAATGAGCGAGCTATCAGATTACCTAATATTGCCATTGATGCTGTAATTGTACTTGAAAAGTGAAACCGCAAAAGTATAAAATTACTGTGTTAATATTCTGATAAGGATTTAATATAGCTTTTGTCTATATGATTGGTAGGGTATTAGTTGTTCTGATAATGTTAATTCAGCCTGCCGGATGGCTTTATCTTATGGTATTTTACTAATTTGCTGCCATGTTACGCAATACTCTTATAGCTGCATTTGTATTTTGTCAGGCCATTGCCTACGGACAACAAAAGGAGTCTGCCGCTCGTATGCCGGTGGAAAAGATCAATTATGAGGCCATAGGCTCACCTATGCCGGCTATGCTGTTGGTCACCAATGATACTGTAGCTGATGTCAAGACGAAGGGAAGAAAGCATAAGAAGCAGGAGGATTTTACTTTGTCCCCTTACCGTACTAAGATGTACACAGATCAGCACTTTAATAATAATGCCAATCTGATTGTCATGATGTTCAATCCTACATGCGGACATTGCGAAGATCAGACTGAACGTTTCATAAAAAGCATCGACCTCTTCAAAAATTCTAAGTTGATACTTATGGCCAATCTGGGTATGAAGGGTTATCTGCCCAACTTTGCCACTAACCACCATATTGCACAGTATGCCAACATCATTACGTTGGGTTCAGACAGTACAGATTTTATCAAGAATACGTTTTTGTATCAGGCCCTGCCACAGATTAATATTTATAGTGCAGACCGCAAATTGTTGAAGACCTATACCGGTACAGTACCAATGGATAGTCTTGCACAATACATTCAATAAGCAGTCGTCTAACCGACCATCTATGTATAAACATTTACTGGCTATTGGCTTTCTCTTGTGTGGGGTATATGCATCTGCACAAGTAAAGGATAGCATTAGCCATAACAAGGTCATTAATACCATAGACTATGAGCAGATAGGCAGCCCCATGCCGTTGCTCAGGTTGGTCACGGTGGATAGTATTGCCAGAGTATATACTAATAAGGATGTGAGCAACAAAGCCAATCTGCTCGTCATGATGTTCAACCCATTATGCGGACACTGCGAAGATCAGGCGGAATTGTTGGTGAAGAATATGGATGTGTTCAAAAGGTCTAAGCTGGTAATGATGGTTGCGCCGGATATGAAGGCTTATTTACCTAATTTCTGCAACTCATTTCATTTGAATGATCATCCTCGTACAATAAAAGTAGGAGTGGATAGTAGCGGGTTTATCAAGAATGCATTCCTGTATCGCGCATTACCACAGATCAATATTTACAACAGCGATAGAAAACTCATTAAAACTTACTGCGGGGGTATTTCGATAGATTCCCTGATGCAGTATATTCAATAATGCATCAGGGAAATTTTTTATAAGGTATTGGGGTAGGGCTTATGCCAGTGCTTCTTTGCTCTTCACATAAGATCTCACCTTGCGCACATAGTCAAAGTAGCCATTCTGCATCCTTACCCAGAAGGTAATGAATATGGCCAGTCCCAATCCGCCTACTATGTAGGTGAACATAAGCTCATTGGCATAATACAATACTCCCGCAACGATAAATATGATAGCACAGGTGATCAAAACCAGTTGCGGAACGCCCTGATCAAATTTGCGCATTTCTGACTTGATCAGCACATTGGTCTTATCGCCATTCTCTTTGAACCGAACCCAGGTGATAGGCAGGGTCTTTATGGCTTCTTCTTGCTCCGCATGCGGAATGATACTCAGCGCTTCTTCATCTTCCATCACCTCAAAATCCAGATTGTGGATCTTTACATGTTTACCGATAAGGCGACGTTTAAGGTCTTCTCTTGAAAGTGAAGATTGGTAGGAAAAGGAACGTGTAAAAAACATACGCTTAGCTTTTAAACGGTTAAGAACTAAATTATATGAAAGGTAACGAATATTTGGACAAATTCAAATGTTTATATCCGTAAATTTAATACTCCAAAAATCGAGCCAAACTTGCTTCTGGTTTGCGATACGTGTTATTAATTTTTATTCTTAAACGTCATTTTTTGCCTTATATTATGTTCGTAATAGCGTTAATGATATTTTAACTTCTTGAATGCAATGGGGTTAGGCTGACCTTTTTATTGCACTAAGACGGGGGTATGTATATAGACTGGCAGAAATAAAAAATGTCATAGGGCAGAGCCGCTATGACATTTTCATTTGGTCAGATCAGTTATTGCGCTGATAGTAGTTGACTACTTTTTACTTATTACCGATGATGTGGAAATAGTTCTCCACCATGTTCTTGTAGTAGGGTTTCAATTGTGGCGGAACGGTCTTATAAAGATCCAGCATCTGCTGCTGGTCAGTAAGATATTTCTGCAACATAGGTGGAATAGGGCGGCTTATTTCTTTTGCGCTTTCCGAGCTGCGTTTGTCATCCTGTTCCTGATCTCTCACTGCCTTTTCTACCTCCAGTAGCCGGGTCAGTATCTCTCGCTGGCGTTGTATCATTTCAGCGGTCAGTCTGCGGTTCACAATGTCTGTCTCATTCTTGTCCATCTTCTGCTCCAGCTCTCTCAGTGTTTTGCTGTTGCCATTCTGTCCTTTACTGTTCAGCAGGCTGCTTAGCTCCTGTATCTTACGGCGTATGGCCGCTTGCTGTTCCGCAAGTCTTGCCAGTTGTTCCGAATTGCCGTATTCGCCATCATTCTCGCCATTGCCGCTGCCGCCACCTTGTCCATTATTGCCTTCCTGTCCGGGTTGTTTCTCGCCCGGCTTTTGGCCTGGTTTATCTCCCGGTTTGTCGCCCGGCTTTTGCCCCGGTTTGTTACCCGGTTTATTGGCCTGGCTGCGCTGCATTTGTTGCATAGCGTCTCCCAGCTTTTCCTGTTGGGTAATGATGTCCTTCATCTGGTCGCCGGGTCCCGGCTTTGGTTTCTTACCGCCGGGTTTCATGCATTTACCCTCGCCGCCTTCCTGGTCCTGTTGTTGCATCAGGTTCGACAGCATTTCATTCAGTAACAACGCCAGATCATTGGTCTTCGTCATTACATACTGTTGGTTCATCAGCGCGCCACCCACATTTCTGTTTTCCAATGCGTCAACAGACAGTTGCATATAATGTTCCAGATCGGTAGTATTCTTGTTGATAAGGGCAGGTAACTTTTCATTACGCTTGCTCAGCGCGAAAAGACTGTCTTTTATCATCATAGAATTGCGCAGCAACCTATGTTGTTCTTCCTGATTCTCTACATAGGCCTGACTAGATGTGGATGTACGTTTTACATCCCCCATCAACGTTTCCTGATCGAACGAAAGGCGGATGAGGTTGCTCAGCAATTGTCTCGTAGCTCGTATGTCTATGTCCAATTGCTCTGCATCCATGCTCTCAGACCCTTTGCGCATGGCCTGTGCCATTTCCTGTAGTTTCTTAGCAGCGCTTTTCTGAGACTTTCCGGCCTTCTTATTATCCTTTTTGTCCAGCTCCTGCTCACTCTGCTCCATCTCTTTCTTCGCATCTTCGGCCTTCTTCTCTGCATCATTCAGCCAGTCTTCTTTCTTCGTTTTCTCAGCCAGCTTTTCTATCTCCTTCATGTCCTCCTTCATCGTCTTGTCCAGTTCCTTCTTCAGGGCTTCCTGGTCTTTCTTCAGTTGGTCGGTCTCTTTTTTCGCACCCTCGGTCTCTTTACTTAGTTGTTCTTCCTTTTTGGCCAGCTCATCTACTTTATTGGCCATATCCTCCATCTTCATCTGCTGCTCCAGTTTGGCCATCAACTCCTGCATACGCTGCATGTCCATGTTGAAGAGTTTATTCTCCTGCTGCATTTGCTTCATGGCATCTACTGCCTGATCCTTATTTAGCTTCTGCATCATCTCCTGCAGCTTCTTCAGTTGTTCCTGCAGTTCTTTGTTCAGCAGGTTGTTCATCTGCTCCTGCAGGGCTTTCTGTTTTTCTTTTACCTCGTCACTATATTTCTTTTGCTCACTCTGCTGTATCTGCTCTTCAAATTTTTGCTTTACATTTTCCAGTTGCGTCTTCAGGTTTTCCTGCTTTTTCAGCATTTCCTGCAGATCTTGCTGTTGCTCCCAGTCCATTTTATCGCTCTGCAGCATCTTGCTCTGCATGTCTTTATAGTCGCTCTGCATCTGCTTGGTCTGCTGTGCACTTTGGCTCAGACCCGAGCTGATGGCTTTCGAGTTCTCATTGATCGCTGAATCCAGTTGCTTGGCATCAAATGCCTGATAGCTCATGACTTCACTTCTGGTCGATTTGCTGCCATGTACGCCATCATTGTCCCATGCTTCTATAAAATAGGTCACCTTTTGTCCGGGTTGCAGGTTCAGGCTGTTCACATCAAAGTATTGTTCAAATGCGGTGAGTGCTCCCTGATTGATCTTCAAAGGAATACTCTTTTTGACCAGGCTCTTTTTATCTGCCGTCACTTCATAGTTAAATGTGGCATGGGTAATGGCATAGTCATCGCCTGCTGTGCCGGTTATCAGTATCTGTTTGCCGGTTACGGTATCGCGCACCTGCTGTGTCTGTATCACAGGGTATTGGTCCGGAATTACCTGCACCTGATATCTGTAGCTGTCAGCAACAACACTTTGCTTGTTTCTGAGGGTTATGGTATAGGCTGTATCGCTCATAAAGCGGTACTTGAAGCCATACATGTCTTCATTATTGTTCAGTGTCACCGGTGTGCCATCTTCTCCGAATCTTATACTCGCGGCATCAGTATGCTCGGTAAACAATGCCCAGGTCACTGTAGTGCCCACGGGTAATACCATATCGCCGAGACTGTTGCGCACTTCATTCTTCTTGCCAACATACGCAGGATAGTTGATCTCTACTTTAAATGACTTCAGTACAGGTCGCTGTGCTACCTTCAGTGTATATTCTGCAGAATAAAATCCGGCAGCGTATATCCTGAACTTCACTTCTGCAGTCGGATTTTTGAACGTGTATTGGAATGTATGGTTTTCCAGCGGTTGCATCTGCACTCGTTCGCCGGCTATCGCTACCGATGCCTCTGCTGGTAAGGTATTGCCCTTCATTTCAACGGTAAGCAAAAAGTCCGTATTGCGGGTAGCGGTAAGGTTAGTGTTTTTGATGATGAACTGAAAGGGGGCCGGTTTCTCAAACGCCTTAGTAGGCTGCAACAGTCGGGTAGAGGCTTCTGTAAATACATTTGGGGCGGCTACCAACAGGAATACACCTATCAATAGCAGTGGCAATAAAAATGGCAGGTATCTTTTGTTTTTAGACAGGTCTATGGCCGACGACATAGGCACCAATGATATCTGGCTGATCTTCTGGTTGATGCTCGCTTCTGCCAGTTCGCGGCTTTCAGAATGGGCTACCTGGCTCTTCAGTTGCAGTATGTTCAGCAATTTGTCACTCACTTCGGTAAAGTGATTGCCTATGATCTCCGCCGCCTGTTCATGACTGATGACCTTTCCCAGCCGGGCCATTTTACTCAGTGGTATGATCACCCATGCTACAAGTGATGTGCCGCCCAGTAATACGAACATAGATACAATACCTACACGCACATTTACCGGCAGGTATAGATAATACTCTCCCACAGTTACCAGAAGCACATAAAAAAGCAGGCAACTGAGAAAGACCAATGTTCCTCTTAGTACCTTATTAGCATAATATTTTCGGATAAATGCATCCAGACTGCCTATCAGCCACTCGTAATTGTTCATAGAATACCCTCGCTATGCAATATAGTCGATTATTTTGTGAGGGAATGGTTAAAAAGACCACTCTTTTTCCGCTGAAACAGTATTGGTGTGGGTATGTGGGTAAATTGTGGAATAATTGACGATGTGAGACATTTTTTGATCGGCATGATTATATGCGCTCAATTTGTCTGCATGTCATGTATGGGTAATTGTTGAATTCGTTTTGTAGCTATACTATTGACCTACTTTCCCGCTTTTCTTCATTTCCTCCAGCTTGTGGAGTTCGCGGGCTTTAATAGTGACTACCTTACCATCTACAGAAAGTACAAAACTCTGGTCGTGCTTGATCTTGTAGGCCACAAGACGCTCCCATGAAAGCTTTAATCCTTCAAGTATCTTACGCTCCATTTCTTTTATCTTATCGTCACTCATTTTGATGCGGCAATTATGCTTTTTAAAAGAAACTCGTCACGAACTTCGGGCTCTGAACCTTGCTTCTGACTCATTACAAAGGTACATGTTCCGTGAGAATTATCAAACAACAGGGTTTTTTCGCACAGTGGCATATATAAACTAAAAAGATTTTTCAGCCCCCTGCTATACCGCCGTTTTACAACATCATCAGGGATATTATGTCCTCCTTCGTTAACTCTTGCTTTTACACGGTCTATTGCCATATCGGGACTTTCCAACCAGAAAAATAGTAATGTTACAAAATAACCTTTTCGTTGTGCTTCTTTAATTCTACTTGTGTAAGAACGCGTAGAAAGGGTGGTCTCTAATGCAAAATCAATACCTCTTTCTAATAATTCATCTACTCTGTGCAGCATTATTTTACCAGCCTCAATGGCCGCCAGTTCTGGCTGAAATGGTGATAGTCCTCGTGCTATCTCATCAGCATTAATAAATTCTCTGCAATTCAATATCTCTGGTAAGATGGTAAAGCTGGCCGTTGTTTTTCCGGCCCCATTACATCCTGCTATGATATATAAATTTTTATCGGGCATTATCAGCATACAAATGTTACTGCTAAGTTCAAGAATTAACTTGTACTAGAATATCAGAGAGCAATTTTTTCTGCAAATGATATTATTGCTGAAGATACTCACTCTATAGCTTCTTTAATTCACTTTCCAGATAAGCAAAATCTGGTCTGCCGGATACGTCAAAAATCAAACAGGCATCACGAAGTCTTGTCATTTTGCTGATAATTGGACTTTCCTCATTTTCTGAGCATACCGACAAAAGATCATCGATCATATAGCCAAATGAACGGACCTCTATCCGTTCCAATGAGTGTGCAGTTTTTGTGTCATGGATATTATAAAATGAGGCTGCGCCAAAATCTCCGAAAAGGGTGTTAGCCTCATCGTCGATCAACGTATTGTGGGCATACAGGTCGCCGTGTAAAATACCCTTACTATGTAGTTGGGCCGCCACAGAGGCAATTGTACCGGTGATCTTCACCACCTGCTCGGCAGAAAGTGTCATACCGTCCTTGAACACATCTCGGGTACAGCTCTCCAGGCTGGGTGGCAGTCCCAGGTTATAATAGCTCTTCGGTATCAGTTCCATCACCAGTCCCTGTCTGCCATCAGGATGGCCGCCTATCTGTCCTGTCAGTCGGGCCAGCCCATAATGAGCACCCGCGGCAATGAAGGCATTCATTTCATCGTCCGGCAATCCGTCACTGGTTACAGCGCCCTTGAATACTTTTACGGCCACCTCTTTAGGCTGCTCACCTGTTTGCCAATTCGCTTGATAGATCACTCCCGATGCACCCTCGCCCAATACCTTGCCTATAGCTAGTTGATCCCAGTCTATAGTTGCCGGTGCTGCTATAGGATGCACTATGCAGAATGGATTGCCCGAAAATGCCAGCCAAGACAACCCGGGCATCGACAACAGCCACTCTGGTAATTCAGTTAGTTGGTTGGCCGAGATGCGCAGCAGAGACAGGTTGCGACAATTACTCATTGTTGCGGGAAGGCTGGTCAGCCTATTTCCTGCAAGGGCCAGTTTCTGCATGCGCCAACAATTGCCTATCTCTTTCGGTAATGCTGCAATACGGTTGTCAGTAAGTATCAGCCACCGCAGATTGGGGTGCATAGCACGAGCCGGAACCGTAACAATAGCATTGGACTTGAAACCTACCATTTCCAGTACAGGGCAATCGCCTATGACCTCAGGTAATTCGGTGAACAGATTTTCTGAACAGAACAAGATCCTCAGTTTTTTTAGTCGCCCAAGATCATGCGGTAACTTACTGAGCTTGTTACGAGAAAGGTCCAATACTTCTAGTGTAGCTGCAAGTTCAAATATTTCCTCAGGGAACTCAGTAAGCCCCTCAGAGAGTTTCAAAGAAACCGCTCCCTTCAGTGCTCCGCTCCGTAATTGTGTTAGGGTATTCATTGGCCAATAGTCATCTGCTGCGGCGAATATAATAGATATACAGGGCAATTGATAACCTTACTTCCGCTTATGAAAAATCACTGGTTCACTTGTCCTCGTTTGTAAAGAGGATCTTTTGGCAGGGCGTTGCTAACGCCCGATCCGAAGATTGTAAATTCTTTTCATGGTCGAAGGGGCTCTCCCCGTTATTTTTGGGATCCTTGCACATGTAAGTGTCTCACTAAGAAAAAACATATCCACAAAAATAACCCCTCCCAAACCCTTGCCCATAGTACATTACAGCCGATTGCGCCTTTACTTTTGTTGATATCTTTATTTCATCAAACCATATTCCCACATTAATTTACACCCGCGTTCAAATCTTACCATCCTGAGTTGGCTGATGGGTAGGAAATCACCTACACGCTCTTTGACATACACTAGCAACTTCCACAAAGTGGCAACAACTGGAAGAAAGTGGCAGAAAGTGGCAGAAAGTAGCAGTTTGTTAAAATGCCCTCAATGCCAAGCCCACAAAGATTCAGAGCATACTTTACCTATGCAAAACTGCCACTTTTATTAAAAACTGCCACTTTTTAGAAACGTACAAATAATGTTGTTCGTAGAGACGCATAATTGCGTCTCCAAAGCGACTGAGTCCGACCACTAGGCAGTAAACAAATACAGGGATTATCTTCCCAACATGTAACCCTATTTCGGAACGAGGCACTGGCCAATTTCTTAAAAATGATACCCTATTCGCTATTCAGAAAGTTACTTCAATTACCTGCCCACCCCTTACTTTTGCCGGATGAAACCACGTTTTAATGTCCGCGTTTATGGTATTCTCATACAAGACGGCCGCTTACTGGTCAATGAGGAGATCATCAAGACCCGCACAGTTATCAAATTTCCCGGTGGCGGACTCGATTATGGCGAGGGTACAGTAGATTGTGTCATACGCGAGTGGAAAGAGGAGCTTGATATGGATATTACCGTATTGGAGCATTTCTACACCACCGATTTTTTTGTAGCCTCTGCATTCGATGATTCGCAGGTCATCAGCATATATTACCTCATTGCGGGTAAGGTCCCGCAGGTCATTACCAATCATGTGCCGAATGAACGCACTTACTGGATCGATCTTCAGGAGGTTTCAGCCGATACATTTACACTGATCATCGACAAGCGGGTAGGAGATATGCTGAAAAATCGCTTTGCACGATCCGCATAATTGTTGTATCCAACAAATGCGATCTCAACTGACTTTCACTTAAATATTTGTATTAACAATATTAATACGGATATTTAGCTATTAACTTACTAATCCTAGTACCTTTGCCGCCTATGAAGTTACTCATGTCTTATCTGTCCCGTTACAAGGGAATGATAATAGTCGCCATATTACTTGCCGCCATCAACCAGAGTTTTTCCCTAATGGATCCTATGATCGCCGGAAAACTATTGGACAGATACGTCAGCCATCCCCTCACTGTTGACAAAGAAGGTCATATCTCCCGCGATCTGGGTACTTATATGAGTGGTGCTTTACTGCTCATTGCTGCTCTTATAGGCGTTGCTATGGTATCGCGCATTGCCAAAAATTTTCAGGATTATGTGGTCAATGTGGTAATTCAGAAATTCGGAGCACAATTATATACCGATGGTCTGCGTCACGCTTTACGTTTGCCTTATCAGGAATTTGAAGACCAGAGCAGCGGAAAGACATTGTCTGTTTTGCAGAAAGTTCGTGTCGATTGTGAGAAATTCATCACCTCATTCTTTGGTGTATTGCTACCTACCATCATTGGTCTGGTATTCGTAATAGTCTATGCATTTGCGCTGAGTCCCTTATTGCCGGTGGTCTATGTAGGCGGTGCAGTGATACTGGGTATGCTTACCTCAGCTCTAAGTAAAAAGATAAAGACCGTTCAAAAGACCATTGTAAAGGAAACTAATGCATTGGCCGGATCGACCACAGAATCATTACGCAATATAGAATTGGTGAAGAGTCTGGGGCTTACACACCAGGAGATACGCAGGCTTAACAGCACTACCATTAAGATATTGAAGCTGGAGTTAAAGAAGGTACGCAGTATCCGCACTATCTCGTTCATTCAAGGCACGTTCGTCAACCTGCTTCGTCAGGCTATTGTTATGAGTTTGTTGTTCTTCATTTACAAGGGCACAATATCTCCCGGTCAGTACCTCACGCTTATCTTCTATTCCTTCTTTATATTCGGACCAATGCAGGAAATAGGTAGTGTTATCATGACCTACCGCGAAGCAGAAGCATCATTGAATAATATACAAGAGCTCTTCAAAAAGCCGATGGAATATACACCGGAAACACCGGAGGCTATCAACGCTATTGAAGAGGTAAAATTCGAAGATGTTACTTTCAAACACAATAGTTCCAGCCGTGCGGCACTCGATGGTATCTCTTTCGATGTAAAGCTGGGGGAGACAAT
The DNA here is from genome assembly GCA_947447465.1 of Chitinophagaceae bacterium. Lineage (GTDB taxonomy): Bacteria > Bacteroidota > Bacteroidia > Chitinophagales > Chitinophagaceae > Flavipsychrobacter. Next base: position 30,310 of record CANFKE010000038.1, read on the forward strand.
AGCATTTGTTGGACCGTCAGGTAGTGGTAAGACAACGCTGGTAAAGCTGTTGGTCGGATTATATCACCCAAATAGCGGGCACATTTTCTACAACGGTCACAACGATAAGAATATCGATTACGAAGAACTACGCCATCAGATGGGTTTGGTTACTCAGGATCCGCAATTGTTCTCAGGTACCATCAAGGAAAACCTGTTGTTCGTTAATCCTTCCGCGAGTGCCGATGATATCAACGAGGCCCTGCAAAACGCCTCTTGTCAGAATCTGCTTTCTCGTGCCGAAAATGGTTTGGACACATTGATAGGTGAGGGTGGATTGAAGCTGTCAGGTGGAGAACGTCAGCGTATCTCTATTGCCCGCTCATTGTTACGCAAACCACGTCTTATGATATTTGACGAGGCCACTTCTGCGCTCGACTCATTAACGGAAGACGAGATCTCACAGACCATAAAAGGGATCACTGCTCAGCGTCAGCACATTACCATCATGATCGCGCACAGGTTATCTACCATCATGCATGCCGATCGCATCTATGTATTGGAAAAAGGCAATGTTATAGAAACAGGTAACCACGAGTCATTGGTAGCAGAGAAAGGATTGTATTATGCCATGTGGCGTCAGCAGATAGGAGAAAGGAAGGAAATGCCAACAATGGCCAAGGCTTAGTTCTTGTGTAATTCGTCAACGGCAGAAATGAGTTCTTTAAGGTCCACAGGCTTATTAAAATAGCCCTCCACCTTACTGGTATCTATATGCTTCACCATCACATTTGTGCGGTATTCGTCCTCATCAAGCCCTGTCACCAATATGATCTTGAATTGATGTCCGGGATTGGATGATGTTTTAGTGAAATTCTGCATAAAATTGAATCCGTCATGCATAGGCATCAACAGGTCTAGTAATACAACAGATATATCCGGATGGGTATCCAGCAGTCGGGTGGCATCATTACCGTTCGTAGCCTCCATTATCACATACCCATGCTTCTCAAAATATACCTTGTAAACCTGTCGGGTAAACTTATCATCATCTACCAGCAGTAACGTGTTTTTATGCATTATGTATTTGGTGTGTGTGATTTTTATTGAAGATCAATTATTTATGTAGTAATAAAATCAAAGTTAATACTTGCGTACTAATTATTCAAATGAATGACTCTATATGGGTTGTTACAATTTGTATAATACTACATGTTTGGTTGTAGTATAGACCTGTTTTTCATCATAGTTTGTTATATTTACTTATGCTTAAAGGAAAGGTTGCGTTCATTACAGGTGCCAGCAGAGGCATAGGAGAGGCTATCGCATTGAGGCTGGCAAAGGAAGGTGTAGCTATAGCCATTGTGGCCAAATCAGTTAACGAAGATCCTCGTTTGGGTGGTACTATACATAGTGTGGCCAAGCGCATAAATGAAGAGGGTGGAAGAGCATTGGCCATTCAGTGCGACATCCGTGATGAAGAACAGATCATTGCCGCTGTACAGCAGTGTGTGACGGTATTAGGCGGTATAGATATATTGGTCAATAACGCATCTGCAATAATGCTTACTAATACAGAGACGACCGAGGCCAAACGCTTTGATCTGGTTCACGATATCAATGTACGGGGCACTTTCTTCGTTACTAAGCATTGCATACCATTCCTCAAAAAATCAGATAATCCGCACATACTTACTCTTTCTCCGCCAATAGATATGGATCCTAAATGGATATCTCCTTATGTAGCCTACACACTAAGTAAGTATAACATGAGCATGATGACATTGGGCTGGGCGGGTGAGTTCAGGAAAGCAGGTATCGCTGCCAATTCATTATGGCCGGTAACTACCATTGCCACTGCCGCTGTTAAGAATCTGCTGGGAGGTGAGGCATTGATGAATATGAGTCGTAAACCCGAGATACTGGCAGATTGTGCCGCATTGATCCTGGCATTACCATCAAAAGATTGCACTGGCAATCTGTTCTTGGATGAGCAGGTATTGGCCATGGCAGGCATTACCAACTTCGATAATTACGCTGTTACCCCCGGAGGTCCCTTACAGAAAGATCTGTATGTAAGTTAAGGGTAAGTTCCATACCTGGAAGGGTATAGCTAATGAATGGAGTAATTAATGCATTTTACCCATTTTTAGCCCTTGGCTTAGCTACTTCTTTCACATCTACTATCCCTTGAAAAAGATAGATCTTGCCGTTGGACATATTCATACAGCGAGTACGGGTACGTATCTTTTCCAGTTTCTGGTATATGATGCCATCCTCCGTCTGGAAGTAGTGGTTGATAGGTATATCATCTACTAGTTTGTGGCCATCTTTGCGCTCGTCATATCGGTATAGGGCTTTGAATAGCCTGGGGTCGGTACAAGTACTTGCAGCCGGGTCATGAACATAGGCCAGTAGCGCTTTTTCTACATCATGCGGAAAAAATTTCTTGCCAATGAACGGGATAAGAATATGTCTGAACTGTGTCTTCCATTCCTTGCCGTGCGGGCTAACTGAGTGGCCAAAGTGCACAAAGGTGAACATGTGCGCCAGTTCATGAAGGAGGGTTATGAGGAAACTGTAAGGGTTAAGCGTGGCATTGATACTTATACGGTGATACGGGTCTGCAGTGGTAGGATTGCGATAATCCCCCAAGACGCTTTTTCTGTCATGGGTCAGCGTAAGATGAATGGTATGAGATTTAAAAAAAGGCGCTACCTCTTCAAATGCCCCGGCAGGTAAGAACTGATCGAGGAAGGTTAACGACGTTTCTTTCTTTTTCATAATTATTTTATTGTCCGTGCCATCTTCGAGAGCAACACCGTTTCTGTTGCTGAATAGACAAGATAAATGGCCATCAAAATAAATATACTTGGTTTATGAATTGTGCTTCTATTCAATGCCACGTAGACCAATACGGCAACCATGCACACCATAAGTTTAAGGAACGAAGCGCCTGATACGCCGCGTACAAATGCCCCACCGCTTTTGCCGGTCTGCTTTTGTACTATGAAGAATGCACTGAGTGATAGGGTCATCATAATGGCATTTCCGGCTTCCAGCACTGCAAACCTGAAAGTAGGTATCTGCATTTGAAGCACATAAAAGACAATGCTTAATATTATAAATATAGAAACGATGTAAATGGTAAATACTTTCTTCATTTTTTGTTGAATTCTTTGATAATCTGCCACAATGATACGACCAATGCAATTAATGGAAATAAAATTGTGAATAACGGTACTCGCCATCCGATCTTATGATCAAGTAGATACCCCAGCCACACCCCACCACCCAGCATTACCATCCACTGTGTGGCCAGCCCGGCATACTTCATCATATTGCTCCTGTCTTGTGCCATTTTCTTACTATGCCGAAATTATGGCAAACGAAGTGTAATTCGGAAAGTAATTTGTTAATTTATACTTATGCTTAATTCCCTTAACCCGATTTTTTGACTATTTTTGAGAGCATTGCAGTAAAAACCATCTATATGAGTTGCTGATGTAATTTTTCCGCTTTATTTGCGTTAAGATAGATTCAGGACAAACAGAAAAATAACATTTTGAATATCAGGTTAATATTATTTATACTATTTGGCTGCTTTCTGATCAGTTTTAATACCCTGCATGCTCAGACCAAGGGTGGTGCAGGTACTAAAATGACTGCGGCGGACAGCATGAAGGCTGCCCGTAAATTGCTTGTGGATAGTGCTGCTGCTGAACGCAAATTCAAGAATAGCAAGCACTACAAGGACAGTGTTGCGCGTGCACGAACCAACAAGACCAAATCATTATCAGCAGCACGTAAGGCACATACCGATTCTTTAAAGGCAGCCAGACTGAATGTTACCAAGCAATCGTTGGATAAGCGAAAGGGGGTGACAGATAGTTTGAAGGCCATCCAGAAAGAAAGGACGGACCGTATGGAGGCTATTAAGAAATACAAGGGTAGTAAGCGCTACGCAGACAGTGTTACCATAGCCAAAAGAAAGAAAAGTGATGCAATAAAACGTACCATAAAAGCGCATACAGATAGTCTTGCTGCCATAAGGAAGCATACCATGGATAGCTCGAGGGCTATACGTAAACATGTAACAGACAGTATGAAATTGGTGCGTACGCATTTCACTGACAGTCTGCAGAAGGTGAGGAAGAAAAGATTGGATAGTCTGGCAAAAATAAAAGCTGGAAAGGATAAGAATTTTAAAGCGAAAGATAAGGCAGCCGATCAGAAGAAAAAGCTGGCGCTGGAGATAAAAATGAAACAAAAGCATGAGGCTTATACCAATCAGTCCATGCTGAAGAAGAAGTGGTCACCCGTCCGGCGATTTGTGCAGAATGCATTTACGCACTATAACTATTACTATAATGCCAATCGGAAGATGGAGGAGGCCAATGCCAACATGCTTAGGGGGGGCACTAAAGAGAATTACGACACCCTCATAAGGCTCTATCCTTTCGATCCTGATAAAGATTCGGCCTTACTTGCAGCAGATATGGATAGTATCATCCATAAGGTATCTGTTGGTATTCAGATTCATGACCCGCGTGTAAAGTGGGCCAATGACCTGTACCTATTAATGGGGCAGGCATACTATTTTAAGGGTAACTATAACAGTGCGGCGGCTACTTTCAAATATATCATCAGCAGTGATGAAGAGGCAAAGAAAGCCGAACAGAAAGCCAGTGGTGAACGACCAAAGCCGGGTGGGTCAATTGTAGAAGAGGAACACTCAGCGCTTGATTTTCTGAAGCATAAATCGGTACACAATGAAGCTATTTTATGGCTGGCACGCACATTGGTGCAGGCGCGTCAGGTAGAGAATGGTCAGGCAGTATTATCACTACTTTCCTCAGATCCGAACCTACCGGAGGATATGGAGGGTGAGGTTGCTGCCGGTAAGGCATTTGCCTATTATAAAGATGAGAATTATACTGCAACATCGGAACAGTTGGCAATAGCTATGGAGGATAATAATCTGCCGGATTGGTTGCGAATGAGATCCGCTTTCCTTAATGGGCAGATTCTACAGAATGAAGGAAAGTACATGGCGGCAGTAGCTAGTTTTGAACGAAATCTTGATTTCTTCCCGAAGATGGACATGGACTTTTATTCGAGAAAGAACATTGCCTATAATACTTTGCTGGCAGGTGGTGATGTAGAAGATGGCACCAAGCCACTTAAAAAAGTACTGAACGATGCCAAGTATGTGACCTACTACGACCAGGTGTATTATGTATTAGGTAAACTTTCTCAAAAAGCTAAGAAGCCGGATGATGCGATCAAGTATCTGACACTAAGTGCTACAACTCCTAAAGCATCTAAGAAACAGAAGGCCATTTCATATGCGTCTTTGGGCGATGTTTATTATGATGGCGGCAATTATTCTATGGCTAAAAATTCTTACGACAGTGCTGCAAAATATGCCGGCACAGGCGTAAAGGATGCTACTGTGATGGCCAGTATCATGAGGAGTAAGGGGCTTTCTGAGATATCCGTTCCAACAGGTATCATACAAGATCAGGATAGTCTGATGGCATTGTCGGAGATGAGCAAGAGAGAGCAACAGGCTGCAGTGCGCAAATATCTTAAAGACCTGGAGCAGAAGTTGAAAGATAGTACGAAGAGTGCTCAGGAGGGACCTGCTATAGCTGCTGTGATCCCAACAGAGACATCTGCCACCGATCCTGCAGAGGCTGCCAATTGGTATTTCAGTAATCCGGTGATCATGCAGCAGGGTGTTGCTGATTTTAAACGTAAATGGGGGAACCGTACATTGACCGATAACTGGCGCAGGTCTGCTGCTGTCGGTTTTGCCGGTGGTAACAACAACCAGAATGGTGGAGCAAATGGAGTTACAGCAGAAGAAGATGCAGAGCCGGAAAAAGAGACCAAAACGAACGGACTACCTACTGAAGAAAGTTTGTTAGCAAAGATCCCCAATACAAAAGCACAGAAAGAGGCATCCAGAAAACTATCGCAGAAAGCTTATATAGCATTGGCGAAGGCCTATCTGAAACAATTGGACGATCATGTACAAGCTACTAAAACCTTAGATACGCTTGATGTGCGTTATCCGAATCATAACCAGAAAGAGGAAGAACTGTATCTGCGTTATCAGTTGGCGATAAGAGAGAACAAATTGGATAAAGCGCAGGCCTATGCAACAGAATTTTTGGCTAAGTTCCCGGACTCGAAATATGCTGAATTGTTGCGTCCTAAGCAGGTGGCCAAGGTATCGGAAGCCTCTATAGATGGTAAGGTAGTAGCTGCCTATTATGATGAGACCTATGATCTGATAGAGCACCATCAGTATTCTGAAGCACTTATCAGGATCAGGTCTGCTTACAAGACCTATGATAATCCGGTTTTCAAAAAGCGATTCCAGGTAGCGGAGGCAATGTGCTACGCAGGTCAGGCCAATTATGATATGGCCGATACACTGATCAGCAAATTCATAGCCGGAAATCCCGGAGACTCCTTGATGGCATGGGCGTCTTCTGTATCTGCGTTTATTCGTGACATCCGTAAAACCGGGAAACCTTCATGGTATAAAGAAGGTCCTCAACCATGGGATCAACCGGCAAAACCTGTTGTAGCAGATGTGAAACCGGTGGATAGCATAAAGCATGATCCTTATATAGGCAAGCCTAAAAGGCCTGCTGATGTGCCGTTTGAATATAAATACGTTCCTACTGAGACTCACTATGCTATTGTCATCTTCCCGGGATTGGATTCCAGAACAGCAAAGCTGAAGAAGAGCATTAAGAGCTTTGATTCATCTCGCGGAGTGCCTGATGTGCACACTTGTCTTATAGACATGTATTACAGGAATCTGGCAGTAATGGTGGTGAAGCAGTTCACTAATGCAGAAGAAGCACAATCTTATGTAGATACTTTTATCGCAGAGCAGCCACTTCCCGATTACAAACCAGAGGAGGTACAAACAATAATCGTATCGGCCAGTAATTACAAGAAAATGCTGTATGATAAGAATGCTGACAGCTACAAAAGCTTTTACATGACCTATTATAAGAAGCCTTAGTAGTTGTGTGAGAAGGCTCGTGTTACATTTAGATTGCGGTGTTATTACTATTATCAGCTACCATGAAAAGATCATTATCCGTCCTATCTCTGCTTATTGTCTGTAAGTTGGCTGTAGCGCAACCTTTGGTGCAATTGCATTTTAATAGGTTGGATACTAACAGGATCTTTGCTTCCTTCGCAAGTACAGTTGTGTATAAGCCGCTTGTCACTCCAGCAAAAATGTTGAAGGAACTACCCAAAGATATGTACACCCGTAATTTTGGTTTCTTCTGCAAGCAGGAACTGAAGATGCATAAGGCTAACGTACCTGTATCGGTTAGATTAGGCAGCTTTGAAGCCTGTGATTATCTGGAACAAAAGGGGAGCGGGGTTAGGTAACAGTACAGGAACGAAAATAAAAAAGGCAATCCATTGGATTGCCTTTAATAATAGAATCAGATAGTAATTATTTTTTGAAACCTACAAAGGTGCATTTTGTTACAATAGGGCCGGCTGCAGTATTGGTGTCATATTCGTAAGTGTCGAATACCAATTTGGTGCTGCTTTGCAATGTAGCATGGAATGTTTTGCTGTAGTGTGTGCCGTAAACTGTAGGAAAGTCTAATGCATAGGTAGTTTCGTTGGTATTTACGGTTCCGAAAAGTACATCAGAATTATGTGTCTTCTGTGTTACCTGCACCTGAAGGAACTGATGCGGAACATTTCCCAGAATGAACAAAGTATCTATTACCTGTGCTGAATTATTGCAGGTGGTAAAGCCTGCATAAGTACCTGCAAAACGATCGGTAGTGCGAGTGCCGCAAGTAGGGTCATCGTAGCCTGTAGGGCATTTGCAAGCTCCATTATTGCATGAACCACCATGCTGACAGCTAACATTGGTACAGGCGTCTTTTTCGCATGAGCTATAAGTGACAATACCTGCTACCGCAGCAACAACAATGGAAGCGGACAATAGTGTAGTTTTCCAAAAACGCATATGTTAGGAATATTTTGAGCGTAAGATACAAAAAAAAGTAAACAGACAAAACTTTACCCCTGTATTAGCTGAAGGCATTCCAGCCTTGTGCTACCAGTGCATGTTTCTTGCCGGAAGGAGTGACCATATTGGCGCCTTCGTCCAGTGCAGTGATGTAGCCGATAACAGTTATGTTGCCATTTTTAGCAATTTTATCATAATCGGCTTGTTTTACTGTAAAGAGTAATTCATAATCTTCACCACCACTTAATGCGCAGGTTGTAGTAGGAATGTTGAATTGCATGCCCATGGTCTTTGCCTCATCGCTAACCGGTATCTTATCTTCATAAAGTACACAGCCAACACCGCTCTTTGTACAAATGTGCAGTAATTCTGAGCTAAGCCCGTCGCTAATATCGATCATAGAGGTAGGTACGATCTCTTTCTCCTGAAGCCATTCTACTATGTCAAGACGTGGTTCAGGTTTCAGAATGCGGCTAAGAATATAGTCGTGATCTTTAAGATCAGGCTGCATATTCTTGTCTTCCAGATATACTTGCTTCTCACGCTCCAATAATTGGAGTCCCAGATAAGCAGCCCCCAGGTCGCCTGAAACGCAGATGAGGTCATTGACCTGTGCTCCACGACGGGTAACGTATTTGCCTGGAGCTACCTCGCCGATCGCGGTGACACTTATGATAAATCCTTTATGAGATGTAGTTGTGTCGCCACCAATAAGATCTACATTGTATTTGCTGCAAGCTGCATACACGCCATCATAAAACTCTTCAAGGGCTTCTACCGAGAAACGGTTAGAGATGCCGATGCTGAGCGTAATGTGCGTAGGAGTGGCATACATAGCGCATATATCTGACAGATTTACTGCTACTGCTTTATATCCCAGATGCTTCAATGGGGTGTACATCAGATCGAAGTGCACACCTTCTACCAACATATCGGTAGTAATAACAGTTTGCCGACCAAACTGATCGATCACAGCGGCATCGTCACCAATGCTTTCTATAGTACTTGCCTGAAAGGTCTCGTTATTTTTAGTGAGGTGATCTATAAGGCCAAACTCGCCTAATGAAGCTATTTCCGTTCTGAATTGTTCTTCCATAATATAAGTTGCAAAAGTAACAATTTTAATGGCTCAATGGCTGCATAGCTCATTTACTCAATTAATGCGGCAATGTGAAAATGTGATGGAATGTGCAATATTGGGCTAGTTATTAGAAACGGGCGTTTTAGGAAAATTGCCGGCTGAAGAGCGCAAAGAGATAATGAATGTGGAGATGGGGTGAATTCAGTAAATAGCACTTTATCTTCTTCTTACGACCTTATTCTTTCCTATTCATGAAGGCTATCAATATACAGATTCTCCACCTTTGTGCGTGCCCAAGGAGTTTTTCGTAGGAAAGTGAGGCTTGATTTTATGCTTGGGTTATTGACAAAGCAGTTGATGCGTACTTCTTCGCTGAGTCGTTCCCAGCCATATAGGTCAACCAAACGCGTAAGAATGAATTCCAGTGTTTTGCCGTGTAGCGGGTTGTTGGGTTGAGTTTCTGCCATGTGACAAAGATAAAAGTTAAAATTATAAATGGTCAATATGCATGTAAATGATAAAAGGGCAATTAGTACTGATGCTACTAATTGCCCTTTTGTAAATATGGTCCTATCAACTACTTTATATTCAGGTGTTCTTTGATGAATTTTATTGAGATGTCCATTGCTTCAGTTGCAGCTTTTACATCATATTTCGGATTGCTTGGGTTGGCAAACGCGTGAACGGCTTTGAAATCTTTTTGCGTGTATTTTACTTTAGTAAGCGATTTCACATTTTTACCAAATTCATCAACAGATTCCTTTGTTATGAAGCCATCTTCAGTGCCGCGAATGTAGAGAACATCTGCTTTCAGATTTTTGATGTGCTCTTTATCTGCATCGGGGAAGCCATAATACATAACACAGCCTTTAGCTTGTGCACCTGCTGCAAGAGTACCTGCAAATGACCAACTACCACCCATGCACCATCCGAGAGTGACAACTTTTTTATCTTTACCGATCTTTTGCATGAGTCCATTTATAATGGCCATTGCTCTTTCAGGCTTTAGTCCGCCCATCATTTTGCCGGCTTCATCGGGAGTAGTAGCAACATTGCCATCGTAGAGGTCCACAGCATATACTTCCAGATTACCGCCCAGTTTTTTCTGTATGTTTTCCGCTTCACGTTTAATGTAGTCGTTTAGTCCCCACCACTCATGGAAAATGATGACTACCTTATCGGTAGGCGATTTAGAAGGCAGATAGAATGCCTTACTTTTATTATTATCGGGTGTGGTGAATGTGACATCCTCGCCATTATCAGACTCATAAGTGAATGGAAGGGGAGCTTCATGTGCGCCTTTAAAATCTATATTCATTGCCAGTTCCTGCATTCCAGCGGGTTTGCGGCAGCAGTTCTGTGCCATTCCTGCAGTTGTCTGCAATAGCATTGCTGCTGTAGCAAAAAGTAGTAGTTTGCGCATATGTTTAATTTTGTGTTAGCAAAGCTAAACAATAATCATAAGTATGTACCTACAGGTAATTATTGTTTTAGTATATATTTATTGAGCAAAACAATAATCATTATCATTGTTGGTGAATGGTGCAAATAATTATCTTTGCGCTGCAAAAAGCAAATTTTTTAATTCAAAAATATAATCAGATGAAAATTACAGTAGTAGGTGCCGGTGCCGTAGGTGCAACATGTGCTGACAACATTGCCCGCAGAGAGCTGGCAGAAGAGCTGGTATTGCTTGACATCAAGGAAGGTTTTGCTGAAGGTAAGGCGCTTGAT
>CANFKE010000039.1 GCA_947447465.1 Chitinophagaceae bacterium
CAAGAATTTCGTGCCCATTCTCCAACCTTACTCGGAACATTGCATTGGATAATGCTTCAATAATCGTTCCATCCTGCTTAATAAGAGACTGTTTAGCCATAATTTTTCGGACTGCAAAGGTAGGTAAAAAATATTAAATAATTCGCAAAAAAAATAATTATTCACTTTTTTGACATTTTTTTCTGCGTTTTTCACCTTTGCAAGTCAACAAACAAGAAAAATACTTCATAAATGAATGAAAAGGGAGGCAAATATACACAAATACAATAACATAAAAAATCATTCGTCGATTTTAATAGCTGAATAGGAAATATAATATACTACCACACGCCATTCATCCACCAATACATTATTATACATTTGCGCCTCAGACACTATTTCGTACTTAATACCATCAAATTCCGAAACATGCGTAACTGCTCTTTTCTCTTGCTAACTTTTATATTACTCGCTTTCTGCAGCTGCCACGACAGGACATTTGTAGATGTGGTCGTCCATCATGGCAAGGTGTACACAATGGATAGTATCGGTACAATGGCTGAGGCATTTGCTGTAAAAGACGGTAAAATAATTGCAATAGGTAAAAACGAGGATATTTTACTCAAATACAAAGGGATAGATGTAGTCGATGCAAAAGGCTATCCAGTATTTCCCGGTTTTATTGACGCACATGCACACTTTGTTGGATATGGCAGATCTCTGTTTGAAGTAGATCTTTATGATTGTAAAAGCTGGGAAGAGGTAATTAGCAGAGTGCTGGCTTTTACTCAGGCTCATCCTAATGAAAAATGGATACGTGGACGTGGCTGGGACCAGAACAAATTCCCGGGAAAAACATATCCGGACAACACACTACTTAATACTACATTCCCCGGAAAACCAATATTACTGGAAAGAGTAGATGGCCATGCCGCTATAGCCAGTAATACAGCCCTTGAACTGGGAAAAGTGATGACCACCAGTATTACCTCGGGAGGCACCATAGAGGTAAAAGATGGTAAACTCACAGGGGTGCTTATTGATAATGCAGTAGAACTAGTATCAAGAATAGTACCAAGACCTATAAAAGCCGACTATAAAAAATGGTTGAACGCTGCTCAGAACAAATGTTTTGAACAAGGATTAACGACCATTACTGATTGCGGACTAATGTATTACGAAGCAGATATGATAGATACCCTTCAGCGTGACAGTGTACTAAAAATGAGGGTATATGTGATGCTTACTGACTCTGCAGTAAACTATCAGCGCTATCTTGCAAAAGGACCGTACAAAACTGACAAACTATACATCAAGGGTGTAAAGGCCTATGCCGACGGGGCTCTGGGCAGCCGTGGCGCATGCTTATTGCAACCATATAGTGATAAGCAAGGTTGGGTTGGGTTCCTGCTCAATCCGATAAGTCATTACGACTCTCTTGCAGCAATGTTAGTGAATACTGATTTCCAATTATGCACTCACGCCATAGGAGATAGCGGCAACCGTATGGTGTTGAAGATTTATAGCAAATACCTGAAGGGCAAAAATGATAAACGCTGGAGGATCGAGCACGCTCAAATAGTCAATAAAGACGATTTCAATCTGTTTGGAAGTGCATCTGTAATCCCTTCAGTTCAACCTACTCATGCAACAAGCGATATGTATTGGGCAACAGACAGACTGGGAACTGAAAGACTCAAAAGCGGCTATGCTTACAAGCAACTTTTGGAGCAGAATGGATGGATTGCATTAGGTACAGACTTTCCTGTAGAGGACATATCTCCTGTAAAAACTTTTTATGCTGCTGTGGCAAGAATGGATAGCAAAGGATTCCCAAAAGGAGGTTTTCAGCCTGAGAACAAACTAACACGAGAGCAAGCACTTCGCGGTATGACCATATGGGCAGCTAAAGCCAATTGCATGGAGCATGAAACAGGAAGTCTTGAAAAAGGTAAAAAAGCAGACTTTATTATTGTTAATAAGGACCTGATGCTGGCACCCGAAAATGAACTTTTGGATACCAAGGTCTTCACAACTTTTGTGGGTGGTGAGCGAGTTTACGGAAAATAGTCAGAGTAGCCTTTTACCTTCCTTACTATTGTTGATCAATTTCTCCAGCCTTACAAGTCTGGTCCTCTCTTGCTTGGCATCCATTATACGGTGTATCATCTGTCTTTTATAGCCGGGAGGTTGTTTTGTGAAAAATGCCCATGCTTTCTTTTCCTTTTTAAATATCTCTTCATATTCCGTAGATAAAGGGACTTCTTCTTTCTCATAACTATATATTGATGACTTATGCGCTTTGCGCAGTTCAAATGCAGCTATGCCCTCCGGCATCATGAATCCTTTCTCCGTCAACTTTTCTACCTTGGCAATGTTTATTGAACTCCATATACTTGTTGGCTTGCGCGGAGTAAATCTGATCGTATAGCTTACCTCATCCCTACTCTTCCGTACACCATCTATCCAACCAAAACATAACGCCTGATCAACTGACTCTGGCCATGTCATTGAGGGAATTCCTGAATCCTTCTTATAAAAGCCTACCAATAGCTCTTTATGAGATAAGTGATTTTCTTTAAGCCATGCACGAAAATCTGCTTGTGTTGCAAAAAATGTTGGTTCCATTATTTGATAGATATAGTCAGTATTAAGCTAATATAGTCAATTCACCCTATGGTGGCACAGTATTTTAAGTAATTCCAGTAACTAAAAATACGACACCATGAGATCGCTATTATATATAATCGCCATCATACTTGTAATAGGATGGTTGCTTGGATCATTTGCCTGGCATGCAGGAAATCTGATACACATTCTTCTGGTTCTGGCTATAATATCGTTATTGCTGGGCATCATTAGAAAAGGTAATGTTTAAAATGAAAAAAAAACAGGCTGACCATTTACTGATCAGCCTGTTTAAATACTACTTTATTTGAAATTACTTCTTCATTAAGCTACCGGTATAAGTTGATTCATTTCCAACCACACGATAATAATACATACCAACAGGAAGATGCTCAGCATTAACTGTGTTTGTTGAACTTGTCAGCAAAGACTGAACATGCACCAATTTACCATCAGCTGAATATATCTGCATGGTCATTTCATTGCTGGTGCTACCTGTAATTGATACAAACCAATTGTTATCTGTTGGGTTAGGATAAACAAAAACATTAGCTGAACCTGTTGTTACATTTTCTACACCCGTAATAGCACCTGAAGGGTAGAAACCGGAACCACCACCTGTAAGGTTAGTAGTAAGGATATGTGCAAAACAAGTATCACCGCTTCTTGTCAACGACCAGTTGGTTGTTGATGCAGTAGCACCATATTTGTAGATAGAGAAATTAGAGGCAGTACCACCGGTAAATGCAGCTGATGGATCTGGACTTACGGTGCTGCTGTTTACTTTATACATCCTGAAATTAGTCAATGCCAATGGTGCACCTGTTACACTGCCATCAACGTCTGCACTGTCTTTAATTACAAAAGGGAACACAACTTCTACAGCAGTAATAGGTGCTGTTGCTCCTGCAATACTCCAGTACCTATCCATAGATACATTAGTAGCACCAACACCAAGTGTACCGGCAGGAAAAGTAGTTGCTGTACCTGCACCTGTACCGAACGTAGCTAAAGTTGTTTGCTTAACTGCAAAACCGGTAGTATTAAGATTGCCAATTGTATTAGCATTCTTTTTGATCATCAGTACCAATGTATCATCAGCATGACTTGCAGTAAGGTTATCTTTCCAGTAGTAAGTATATCCCGTACTTAAATCTGTACATTCTCTGTTGGCAACTAGTGTTCTGCCAGATGTATTGAGAGCGTAACTCGGATGATATGCAGCACCACATGATGAAGAGAACGTGTTGGCTATCTCATATCTTACTGTATCGCCCGGCTGTGTGCCGAAACCATTGACAAACTTTATTCCGGAAGAAGTAAGGTGACAATAACTCATTATAGTTCCGCCAACTGCTGTAGTTGGATTTCCCGGATTGGCACACGTTCCTTCAATAGTATAACAACCATCTATAGCGGTAGTACGGGTTGGGCCCCAGCAACAACGATGTGTATGCGGAGAACCAAGATTATGACCCATTTCATGGGCAGACACCTCTACGTTCCAACTAAAGGTAGGGAAAGCAGATACTGTGAGTGAACTATTATTATCTAAATTACAAAATGCATAAGGACCTGCGAAGCTTGAAGCCTGATAGGCCATACACATTGTACCTAACCATGCTACACCACCCATACTACCACCCTTGGTAGTAAATAAAGTAGCCTGATCACAACCGTGCATAGTATTCTGAGTGATCTTGCCAAATGTATCTAACCAAATACTTGATGAGGTAGTTGGTAATGGCGCAAAACGATCGGTAGTTGTGTTTATCTGCAAATATTTAAGTACAATAGGAATACCCTCATTGCGATAAATGGTGTTCTTCGCATTGAATAAAGAGGTCACAAAATTGGTAACATTTGTCGCATTAGAACCCTTCTTTGTGTACATAGTATAATCTACAACTTCAAAGCATCTAACCTCTGTACAGTTGTTATATACATTATTATTAGCAGTTGTAGTCGTTTTTTGAGCCGGTCTTACATCTTGTAAAAGATCCGTTCCGCATTTAGGAGCCTTATCTTTAAATAAGATATCCTGATCATTATAAACAATGTAATTCTGGTTGTAGTTGTAGCTTTCGCCCACCATGGTATTAGGGACTACTACAAAATTACCCTCAGAAGTAGAGAACATACCATATACTTCATTCTTGAAGAATGAAAAAGAGGCAAGGGATCCCGGAATACCCTTTACTATTCCACTATAATGCAAACCCGGAGTGTAATCTAAAAGCTTATCGGTATTGTTTTCTCCCACACCGTGCACTTCAAAATCGTTGGTAGTAAAGTCATATCTGGCCAATTCTATAGTATATGAAGTGCCATCCGGACCCGGAATGACCAACTCAATTGCAGTCAACTTCTTTTGTATAAAGTCTGCTACCTTGGTATAGTCAATAGTTAGGGGTTGAGCCTTTTCTACATTTTTCAGCAACTCCCTATTATCAAAGGATGCATCAGGCTGCCATAAATTATTGACAGTCTCAAAAGAGTGCGTTTCTTTTACATGTCTTATAAATGCATCCAGCGGCTTCTCCTCGTGGGCGATAGCTGAAATACTTGTAACACACGATAAGGCGACCAGGCATGCAGAAATAAATTTCTTCTTCATAAATGCTTGTAGATTTTTTTAATTTTCTCAAAGATATTGGTTTGTAGATAATTAACGAAATTTTAATAAAACAAATAAACTTAATACGAATAATTTCTGCTACAGAATAAATTCTACGAATAATTAAAAGAATAATTGAACTTGATGTAGCTGGTGTGAGGATCTTTAAAATATCCTCATCGATAATTTCAATCAATTTGATATTATACTGTTCTTTTAGCAACACATTAACCCTCCCCTTTATTACCTTTACATTGCTTACAAGAAGCGAATAAGCGCATGAACAAAACAATATTGATTACAGGAGCTACTTCCGGATTTGGAAAAGCTATAGCTACAAAATTTGCACAAAACGGATATACAGTCTGTATTACTGGCCGAAGAGACGAAAGGCTTCAGGATCTCAAACAACATCTGGAGAACGAGTATAAAGTAAAGGTAGTCGCACTTTCTTTTGACGTTCGAAACAAACAAGAAGTAGCTGAAGCTATTAACAGTCTCAAACAACAGGTTGAAAGAATAGATATTCTGGTAAACAATGCCGGGCTGGCCTCGGGGTTGAGTAGTATTGAAGATGGAGATACTGACGACTGGGATGTAATGATAGACACCAATATAAAAGGACTACTCTATGTAACCAGGCAGGTTGCCCCTATTATGACCAGTCAGGCTTCAGGTCACATCATAAACATAGGCTCTACCGCGGCTAAGATGGTATATAAAAATGGTAATGTGTATTGCGCAACAAAATTTGCGGTTGATGCACTTAATCAGGCCATGAGAATCGACCTCCTGAACTACGGAATAAAAGTTACCGGTATTCATCCGGGTATGGCCGAGACTGAATTTTCAGTAGTCCGATTTAAAGGTGATGAAGAAAGAGCCAAAAATGTTTACACTGATATTAACCCGCTGAGAGCTGAAGACATTGCAGATATTGCATGGTATTGCGCTAACCTACCTGCTCATGTTTGCATCAATGACCTCACTGTTACCTGCCTCAATCAGGCAACCAGCGTAAATACGATCAAAGAAGCGGACAGAATAAAAAAATAGACTTTTCAAATACATCTTACAATACACCATGTTCATCTCAACTACACAGATAAGAGTGCGTTATGGAGAAACCGACCAAATGGGCTATCTATATTATGGCAACTATGCGCTCTATTATGAAGTAGGCAGGGCAGAAGCTATTCGTGAGTTGGGTTTTACCTACCGGGAACTGGAAGAAAAAGGGATCATGATGCCTGTAGCTGAATTGAATATCCAATACTACCGACCGGCACTATATGATGACCTCATAACTGTAAAGACTATTTTAAAGGAATTACCAACGACATCTAAGATTCAATTCCATAGCGAGTTGTACAATGAATCCGGAGTATTTCTGAATAAAGGAGTTACCACTCTGGTCTTCTTCGACCCAAAAGATAAAAAGAAAGTGAATATGCCTGAGGAATTACATAGCAGGCTTGCTCCGTTTTTTACTAAGACAGACATTTAATATCTCAACACATTTATTATACCGGACATGAGCAATGTAACTGCAATTATAATAACCATAGGTGATGAATTGCTGATCGGACAAACCATTGACACTAATTCAGCATGGATAGCCCAACAGCTTAATAAACAGGGTATTGATGTGCTGAGACGAGTAGCTGTTGGAGATACCAAAGAAGCCATTACCAATGCACTAAATGAAGAACTACCCAAAGCGGATCTGCTCATTTTAACAGGCGGACTAGGCCCCACATCTGACGACATAACCAAGCCATTATTATGTGACTATTTTGGAGGAAAACTACGCGTTGATGAAAAGGTATTGGAACACCTGAAAGAGATGTTTACCCGGCGCAAACGGCCTATTCTTGAAAGGAATATGAAACAGGCCGAAGTACCTGATGTTTGCACTGTACTTTTTAATGACATGGGCACTGCTCCGGGTATGTGGTTCGAAAAAGATGGCAAGATCATCATTTCACTACCGGGAGTGCCGTTTGAGATGCAACATATCATGACAAAAGAGGCTCTGCCAAAACTCAACGATTACTTCCCGGGAGAACCAATAATACATAGATCTGTGTTTACTGCGGGTGAAGGTGAAAGCTTTATCGCAGAAAAACTACTTGACATAGAAGCATCATTACCTGCATATATAAAACTTGCCTTTCTTCCGGATAGCGGTTTTGTAAAACTAAGACTCACCGGTAAGGATACTGACTTAATAAAATTGACATCGGAAATTGAAGCAAAGCAACTGGAAATTGCGGAGCGACTCGGCAATATTGTCATAGCTATGGAGGATATTCCGGTGGAACAAATTCTGGGCAGAAGCATGAAAGCTAATGGAAAAACTATTGGTTTTGCCGAAAGTTGCACAGGCGGATATATAGGACATTATGTTACTCAGGTAGCAGGTGCTTCAGCCTATTTTATGGGAAGCATCGTGTCGTACGATAATTCAATAAAACAAAATGTACTGGGCGTAAAACAGGAGACCTTAGCGACCTATGGCGCTGTAAGTGAAGAAACTGTGATAGAGATGGCACAAGGGGCACTAAAGTTATTGAACGTTGACTATACCCTCTCCGTAAGCGGCGTTTTAGGACCCGACGGAGGAACAGACAGAGTGAAGGTAGGGACTGTGTGGATGGCGGTTGCATCAAAAAATGAGGTTAGAACAAAGGAATTCAAGTTCTTTTACGACAGAGAACGAAATAAAGAGATGGCTGCTAAAAATGGTATGCTTTTCCTCTGGAAATTCATTAATGGAAAATTATCAGCATGATCTTTTTAATAGGAATGCCCGGCACCGGGAAAACGTATTGGGGTAAAAAATTAGCAGCAGCATATGACCATGAATTCATAGATATGGATGCATACATAGCGAAAAAGGAAAAGACCGAAATAGCAACCCTATTTGAGATTGAAGGTGAGGAGGGATTCCGCAAAATGGAGAATCTATACCTTGAACGGATCATCGCCACAGCATCAGAAAGTACTGTAATTGCTTGCGGAGGGGGTACACCTTGCTTTTATAAGAATATGGAAATGATGCTGGAAGCCGGTGAAGTTATATATCTTCAATCCACGACCGCACACCTCATCAATAACCTGAAGAATGACACGACCCAAAGACCATTGCTAAAAGGTAAGAATAACATGGAAGCATATCTTGAGAATGTACTGACGGAAAGGAAACAAGACTATGAATTAGCACAGCATATTTTACCAACAGAAAACATTTCGCTCACTACCTTTGAAAAAATTATGTCTCATGTATAGACCGGCAATAGTAGCAGGTATCATTTTAGCTGGCCTTGCTGTAGTATTAGGCGCATTTGCAGCGCATGGACTGAAAAGCATGTTACCTCCTGAAAAGATCGATGTCTTTCAGAAAGGAGTCACATATCAGTTCTACCACAGCTTTGCACTACTTATTCTGGGCATTGTTTATGCATCATTTCCCAATAAGCAACTCGAAATGGCCATGCCATTATTTGTTGGGGGCGTACTATGCTTTAGTGGAACGCTATATCTCTTTCCATTACTTGAAGTAAAAAATATCAATATACCTGTAATCGGCAGACTGGTAACACCCGTTGGTGGTTTACTTTTTATTTCTGGATGGGTCATGTTTTTATTGGGTGTGTTGAAAAAATCTTGATTTATCTATTATTAGTTCATAAGAAGAATTGTCATGAAAGTAATTGCATTGATACCGGCGCGCCTTGGCGCCACTCGTTTCCCTTCAAAACTACTTGCACCTATCAAGGGCAAAAGCGTTATACACCGTACTTATGAATCGGCAGTAAATACCGGCTTATTTGATGAAGTGATCGTTGTTACAGACAGTGATGAGATCATGGATGAGATCATCAAAAACGGTGGCAAGGCAGTGAAGAGTAAGGGCACTTACGAAAGCGGAACAGACCGTATTGCTGAGATCGCCGAACATATGGAAGCAGATGTATTTGTAAATGTACAAGGCGACGAACCATTCGTTCAAAAGCAACCACTGGAACAATTGTTGAACTTATTTACCGGAGCTGATGGTAACACCGTACAGGTAGCATCTCTGGTGCAGCGCCTTACCAATCCTGCACTGATACAAGATCATAATTATGTAAAGGTTGCTTTAGCACTTAATAATGATGCACTCTTCTTCTCTCGAAGTGTGCTCCCCTATCCTCGTAACAAAGAAATAGACATACCGTATTACGAACACATCGGTGTGTATGCATTCCGCAAAGAAGCACTAATGAACTTCACCAACTGGCCAATGACCCCACTGGAAGCCGCTGAGAAGGTAGAGTGTCTCCGCTTCCTGGAACATGGGGTACCTATGCGTATGGCCATTACCCAATACATGGGCGTGGAGATAGACACTCCTGAAGATATTATCAGAGCTGAGAAGCTTATGGAACAAAATGGATGGAGTTAATAGCTCCATTACCTAACGACTTCATGAGTTTATAAATAGAAACGCCGCTTCAACTATGAGCTGAAGCGGCGTTTCTATTTCTGTTTGTTGATTATACAAACAAGTTATTGGCATCCTTAAGCAATGGTTGTTTCTGATCTTTTTCAGAAACAATTGCTTTGCTGATGTCTATCTTCCAGTCAATGTTGATTGCAGGATCGGCAAAATACACACCACCTTCACAATCTTTGCTATAGTAGTTATCGCATTTGTAGAAAACCTCAGCAGTATCGCTCAAAACAGCATAACCATGAGCAAAACCATGAGGAATAAGGAACTGTACCTTATTCTCTGCCGACAATTCTATACCATACCACTGACCATAGGTCTTACTACCCTTGCGAATATCAACTGCCACATCCCATATACTACCTTCCAGTACACGTAAGAGCTTGGCCTGTGGAACAGGATTATTCTGATAATGCAAGCCACGCAATACATTCTTAATAGAACGAGCCTGATTATCTTGTATGAAATTAACTGCATTACCCTGATCTTCAAATGTGCTCTTGCGATAGCTTTCAAAAAAATAACCACGCTCATCACCATGCACCTTTGGCTCAAGTATCAATAGTCCGTCTATATGTGTTTTTGTTACCTTCATTGCAATAGATATTATCCTATTATTTCGATCAAGTTATTTGTAATGTATGCCAGTTCTTCTTCAGTAAGTTCTGTGTGCATTGGTAATGATATAACACAGTCCTGCAACATGTCAGTAACAGGAAGCACACTATTAGCTAAATTATAATCCTTCAGCATTTCCTGCTTGTGGCTAGGCACAGGATAGTAGATCATAGATGGTATGTTACGTTCCGCCAGCTTTTTTTGTAATGTATCTCTGTCGAACCCGTTGATCTGCAATGTATATTGATGGAATACATGGTAAGAATAGGGCGCACGGTATGGTGTGGTGATCTTAGGATGATTTTTGAACGCCTTATCATAATAGTCTGCAGCCTGACGACGAGAGTAGCAATACTCGTCCAGCTTCTTCAATTTTATGCGCAAAACTGCTGCCTGTATAGTATCAAGGCGGCTATTACAACCTACCATCTCATGGTAGTACCTTGTCTGCTGACCATGATTAGCGATCATCTTCAATTTCTGAGCCAGTTCATCATCATTGGTAAACATTGCACCACCGTCGCCATATCCGCCGAGGTTCTTAGACGGGAAGAATGACGTGCAACCTATTATCCCCATGGCACCTGTCTTAACAGTAGTACCATTTGAGAAAGTATATGTGCTACCTATGGCTTGTGCATTATCTTCTACAACTGCTATATTGTGCTCCTTAGCTATTGCAAGTAGTGGCTCCATATTCACACTTTGTCCATAAAGGTGAACAGGTATGATAGCTTTTGTTTTTGAGGTGATTGCCTTCTTTACACTTTCCATATTCATGGTAAAAGTGTCGGGGTCAACATCAACAAAAACCGGAGTGAGCTTTAAAAGCGCAACTACTTCAACTGTAGCTATATATGTATAACTTGGAGTGATCACTTCATCTCCGGGCTGCAAACCTAAAGCCATCAGGGCTATCTGTAATGCGTCTGTACCATTAGCACACGGAATTACATGTTTTACACCCAGATATTGGGCCAATTCTGTAGCAAAACTATGAACGTCTGGCCCACCTATGAATGCCGCATTTTCAATTACATGATTTATTGCTGTATCTACTTCTGCTTTTATCTTCTGATATTGCCTTTTCAGGTCAACCATTTGTAACTGCTGCATACTCAATTTTTAACGGCGCAAACCTACGATTTTATCTGCGTATATGAAAATAAGAAACTACCACATTACCCTTTTATCAATACTTGTGATTGACCAATGAATGGCCAATATGAACTGCCTTACGAAATATATTGATCTATCCTTGTCATTACTTTTTCCGTAGCACCCTGCCTGCTCATCACATACTCTTTGGCGGCTACTGCCATTCTCCTGTAAATGGCCTCATTATGAAATGAACTCAATAGACCGATCAAGTCTTCCGGTTTATTTACAACCTTAGCTCCACCCTGCTCAACAAGATCTACCGCCTCAATAAACTGATGGAATACAGGACCATAAAAACAAGGCAATCCATAAACAGCAGGCTCTAAGACATTATGTACACCCGCCTTTCCAAACCCACCTCCTACCCAGGCGGCAGTGCCATATCTGTACAACTGCAGCAGGAAGCCTACTTTATCTACCAATAATACTTTTCTGTCGCTACTTCCTGACCACTCACTCCACTTGACCACATCATTTTCATATGATCTAACTATCTCATTAATGTGGCTTTCATGTACCTCATGCGGAACAAGTATCAATTTCCAACCTTCCGGTAATGATGGAAGAGCCTTACAAAGTAGCTGCTCATCATCAGTCCATGTACTTCCGGCAATGAGTATCTTACTACTACCACAAAATGCTTCAGCTATGGGAAGTGTAATAACCTGAGATGCGGCTTTTACCACCCTGTCAAAACGAGTATCACCGCCTATTATTGCATTATTGATATTGATACTTTTTAACAGATCCACACTCTCCTGATCCTGAACAAATATGTCGGTAAAACAGCTGAGCATTTCTCTTTGCAAACCTCCGTACCATTTAAAGAACCCCTGATCTTGATTGAACTTTGCTGAAAAAAGTATTGTTGCTACTCCATCTTGTTTCAGAGCTGACAAATAAAAATACCATAGTTCGTATTTAACGAACAGGCAAATAGATGGACTTACCAGGCCGATGAATGTTTGTGCATTATATAGGTTATCAACTGGCAAATAAAATATATGGTCTGCCCCGTCATAATCTTTTCTGACCTCATAACCCGATGGAGAAAAGAAGGTAAGTATTATTGCATAATCAGGATGCTGAACTCGCAACGCTTCTATAACGGGCCTGCCCTGCTCGAACTCACCCAATGATGCACAATGCACCCATATACGTCGGCGCTCTTCGTTGATTAGTGATCGCCTGATCTTATCTAGCAGACCTTTCCGCCCATCTACAAATAGTTTAGCCTTGGGTTGAAATAGCGAGGCTACCTTTATACCCAATACATACACCCCAATAACTAATCTGTAAATAAGAAAGCTGATCATTCAAATGTTATGTCTTCTGATTTGCGTTTGAAGATAGGTATCATCCATCCTGCACGTACTCCCAGAAGCACATCGTTTCTCTTCTTATCATCAGCATGACCTACATCAAACAAATAAGCCCTTCTGCCCTCAGTGAATCCCCACATAAGATCCAATCCGAAATTGAAGTTCAACAGACCATTCTTGGCGAAATAAGTATATCCGGCATATTGCTCTAAAAACCAACCTTGTGTTAGTCTGTCATATCCGTTTTTATAATCTCCCTGCAGCATAGCCACATCACCATCACGATTATAAATATTGATCTTATGCTGAATAAATCCTACTGTTGTTAAAAACATAAGGCCATTGTCCTTTTCTCCTTTTTTAAGCGGTATGATCTTCCCGGCCTGAATACCTGTAAGAAAACCACGCTCATATACAGGCACACCCACACGCTGGCCGTTTATGTTTATGGTCTGGAATACCTTACCGTTAAAATCGCCTGAATATTTGTCTTTGATATTGCAAACAAAGGAGTCTTCCACTATTTTGTTACCCAACAGAAAATCATATTTCACCCCAAACAACCAATTTCCTTTGGTCTTGTAAGTAACAGATGCACCCACACGGTAGTCTATACCAAATCGTTTAGCCATGTCTAGCATGGGTTTATCAGCAGATACATTACCGTTCAATATAAACCCATAATGCATCTTTTTACCTGCACTCGGGCCAAAAAGATCATCCTGAGCATTGGCAACAATGCATGATAACAATAATAGGGTTGTAATAAAATATGACTTCATATATATGAGTACTTCTGTAGCGTGAAATTAATTCAATAAGGTAACAAGTAAAAAAGTAAAATCAAACGAAAAAATTACATAGTTCCATGTACTTTACTCTGACAGTTCCTATTTCTATGCAAATGTTAATATTTTCTTTATTCCAAAAATGAAAGTCATGGATTTAGGGTTAATTTATAACTTTGTATCTCAAAGTGCTTTTTATGAATTCCAATACTGATAATGCTTCACTTGAAGCGCTGCAGGATATTCGCAGCATTATGGATCGTTCGGCCAGATTTGTATCCCTTAGCGGTATGAGCGGAGTATGGGCAGGCAGTGTTGCCTTGGTTGGCTCATATATTGCTTACCAATTACTTCAAAAACCGGCATATAAGTTCATAGGAAAGCCTCTTGATGGCACTCCTGAATTCTTTGATAAATTTACAGTGCACCTTTTACTTCTGGGTGTTGCCGTTTTTGTAATTGCTCTGGCAGGTGCATTTTATTTCACTTTTAAAAAGGCCAGAAAACACAGCCACACTCTTTGGAACAATGCATCACGTCAACTATTGATACAGGGATTTTTCCCTTTGCTCGCCGGTGGGGTCTTCTCTGTAGCCTTTATATATTATGGTTGTGGCATGTTCGTAGCTCCGGTATGTCTGGTATTCTATGGACTGGCACTCATAAGCGGAAGTCGACATACGCTGTCTGACATACGTTACCTTGGGATGCTCGAAGTAGTTCTGGGATGCAGCGCATTATTCTTTCCGGGCTTCGGTCTATACTTTTGGGCAATTGGTTTTGGTATATTGCACATATTTTATGGTGTAATGATGTGGAACAAATACGACAAAGAGTAAAATGAGCAACCCGATAGCACAACTAAATAAAATTTTTGACAGTCGTATCCGAATTGGCATTATGAGCGCCCTCATAGTCAGCGAAAGTGTAAATTTCAATGACCTCAAATCTCTTATTGATGTTACTGATGGTAATCTTGCAACGCATCTGAAAACGTTAGAAGAGAACGCATTCATTAAAGTAGAAAAAGGATTTATTGGTCGTAAAACAAATACTACCTACAGCATAACCAGATCAGGAGAAAAAGCATTCAGAAGTCATCTTGATGCACTTGAAAAGATCATTAAAGGACTAGGCTAAATATCCTTACATAGCTTGAATTGGTAGAGACTTCAACACTGCCAACTTACCCAA
This sequence comes from Chitinophagaceae bacterium, assembly GCA_947447465.1. Classification (GTDB taxonomy): domain Bacteria; phylum Bacteroidota; class Bacteroidia; order Chitinophagales; family Chitinophagaceae; genus Flavipsychrobacter. Next base: position 14,806 of record CANFKE010000039.1, read on the forward strand.
GTATGCCTAATTATTGTGTGATAGAATTACTAAAAAAGGGATGTAAGAATACATCCCTATGATCAAACACACTATACTACTAACATATCTTCAAAGGCCTTTACCTTGACCCTCTGCGTTACAAATGCATCCGGCAACAAAACAACTGATGTACCTTTTTGTTTCCACCAAGTGTCTTTCACAAGATTTGAAAAATGTACAATGCCAACTACATATGTCCTGGCATCATTACCCGACCATTCATCGATTCGCTCAAAAAAATTAGCGGGAATGGGATCATCTGGAGCTGTACTTACATAAATGCGCAAATAAAAATCATTGGTCAGTTTTGATGGCTGTTGATTATACAATTTTTTGTACTCATACCTGTAGTTATAACGAAGTGCGGAAAGATCACTGATCACTGCTGATGCTGTAGGAAATCCCCCGGCACCTTTCCCATTGAAAAATTGTCTATCTGCAAGCCCACTTTCTATGATCACTCCGTTGTATTCATTCTTTACATGAAATAGTGCATTCTCTTTCTTCAGAAATTGAGGAAAAACAAACGCCGCTATATTGCCACTCAGCAGCTTATGAGCATGTGCTACTAACTTTATCTCATAGCCTTTTTCTCTGGCATATTGTGCATCGTGTTCTTCCAGATGATGAATTCCGGTATAAGTAAGTTCTTTAGGATGGCTCACAACACCATAAGCATGTGTGAGCAATATCGTCAGCTTGTTCAGCGCATCAGTACCCTCTATATCCAATGCCGGGTCACTTTCAGCAAAACCATTTTCCTGTGCCTGCTTCAATGCCTCAGAAAAATCAAGACCATCCTCTGCTATCTTGGAAAGTATGTAATTAGTAGAGCCGTTCACTATCCCACTTACACTTCTGAGCAAGTCATTATCATAATATTCTTCAAGATTTCTGATAACGGGAATACTGGCACAGCAGGCAGCCTCATATAGAAACGGGACATTATATTTTTTCTGTAATGCAAGTAATTCGGGCAAATGCTCTGCTATCATCTTTTTATTTGCGCTCACCACAGCTTTACCTTTCCTCAGCGCATTGCTTACTATATCATATGCGGCATTGGCATCGTCAATTAGTTCCACTATCACATTGATAGATTCATCGCTTAGTATTTCAACAGGATTGACTGTAAATAGTGCTCGTGGGGCTTTTCTCAGCTTTTCAGGATGTTTGATACATACCTTACTGATATTTGCATTGAGAGATGTATTGTTTTGTATTACCTGCCAAAGGCTCTCGCCAACTACGCCAAAGCCGAAAAGGCCAATATTTAGTTTTGTTTGTTTAGACATGATCATTTGTTTTATGAGGTGATAAAAGAAAATGGGGCTGCAAAATTTATCACTGATCTGGTTCTTATTGCCATATAATGTCACTTACTGAAATTAATTGATCTCAACAAGTTCTTCAGCTAAACGATGTGCTGATACAGCAATATTCAACGCACTTTCCAGATCATTGATAAGGTCTGAAACATCTTCAAGACCAACACTGAGCCTGATAAGGCTATCAGCTACACCGGCAGCACGTCGCTTATCTGCAGGTATGCTCTTATGTGTCATGGTAGCCGGATGACATAATAAACTTTTTACCCCGCCAAGGCTCTCTGCAAGCTTAAAATACTTAGTGCTGCACACAACAGTTTTAGCGGCAGCTGTAGTTCCTGCTTTTAGCGTAAAGGAGACTACCCCGCCACCGGCACTCTGCTGCGCTGCTGCTATAATATGATTATGATGATCATATAGACCGGGGTAATAAACTGTATCAATTGCAGGGTGTTGCTGCAAAAATTTTGCAACAGCAAGTGCATTCCTACTATGCTCTGCCACACGCAGATGTAATGTTTCTATACCACGAATAACTAACCAACTGTCATGCGGAGACAATATTGCCCCACTAGCATTCTGTATAAATTTGATCTCATCACCTACTTCTTTAGTCTTGGTCACTACTAATCCCGCTATCAGATCACTATGACCACCAAGATATTTTGTTGCACTATGAACAACAATATCTGCACCGAGAAGTATGGGTTGCTGAAGTGCAGGAGAAGCAAAAGTATTATCTACACATAGTAATGCACCATTACTGTGTGCAATTGCTGCTATTGCTTTAATATCGCTGATCTTGAGTGTAGGGTTAGTAGGCGTTTCCAACCACACAAGTTTTGTCCTCGACGTTATCGCTTCTGCCACGTTATCGGCATTGGTAGTGTCAACATAGTTGACCGTAATGCCAAACTTCTGATACACATGAGTAAATAGCCTGAAAGCGCCACCATATATATCATCTACGGCTAGTATCTCATCGCCACTTTTAAGCAGTTTTACCACTGCGTCTATTGCTGCCAGTCCACTGGCAAAGGCATATCCTGCGGATCCTTCTTCCAGCTCTGCTATGACTTTTTCAAGTACTGCTCTTGTGGGATTGTTGCTGCGCGCATAATCATATCCCATGTTTTCTCCGGGTGCTTCTTGTACAAATGTGGAGGTCTGATAAATGGGAACAGATATTGCCCCTGTTAATGGATCTACCGGAATACTGTGGATCAGTTTTGTTGCTTTGCTCATCTTTCTTGGTTTTTATATGATTAATAAATAAAATGTTTATTTAATGATCACTTACCAAGGTTTACCGGTAGAGCATTATCATGTCAACGTCTATTACAGACATGACACAAATAAAAAAGCTCCCACCGATAAATCAGGGGAGCTTTAGTTATGTTGATTTCATGCATTGATACATGAAATGTAATGCTAACTATTACGTCTGACTTATCTTTCCTGCCTTTAGAATTTCTTCTTTAGGAGGATGGAATTAGCACCTGTTTCTCATATTACTATGAGAGAGGTTGCTAAGGCTTCAACGGGCCATAACCCTCTGCCTTTCTTGATAAGCGATCTTGTTAAAAAACTGATGCAAAGATATAGGCACCATTTTCAATTTTCCAAAAACATTTTTTATTGAATACAGATAGCATAGCTTTTAACAACACTGAATACAAGCAAATACTACTGTTAATCAATACTTTAAATAACTTTCACTAACTCAATTAAAATTTAAAATTGTAAGTGATACTAGGAAGTAAAGGAAGAATATAAACTTCCTTCACTTTTAGTTTTAGCGTTCCATTGTTATCTACTTCCTGCTTATCTATGTATAAAAAATAAGGGTTAGTATGATTATAGATATTGTAAATAGAGAACGTCCAGCTACCCTGCCACTTACGTGGAGTTGTATGTTGAGGCGTATAGGTCGCAGATACATCCAGTCGGTGATATGACGGCATTCTGTAAGAGTTCGTTTGGCTATATTGTTCCACCAGTGTACCTCCTATGAACATAAAAGAGGTTGGTAATGTAATTGCATTACCGGTACCATAGATAAACACGGTAGAGAATGTCCATTTTTTACTTTGCTCGTAACTTGCTACAACTGAAATGTCATGCCTTCTATCGTACTTAGCAGGAAACTCATCCCCATTATTCAGTTGTGCAAATTTTTGGTATGTCCAAGACAATGTATAGCCTACCCAACCTGTAAACCTACCTTGAGTTTTATTCACGAACAATTCAGCCCCGTAGGCTGTTCCTTTTCCAAAAACATAAGACAGTTCAGGATCCTGAAGAGAATTAGGCACATACCCCTCTTTATACTGCACCTGATTTTTCATCTCTTTATAATAAACCTCAACTGAAGTTTCCAGTTTATTATCCAGGAAATTATGGAAGTAACCTGCAGAGTATTGCCATGCATTCTGTGGTTTTACAATGTAAGTGCTTGGTGCCCACACATCAGTTGGCAATGTGCTTCCATTGTTAGTAACAAGATGAAGGTACTGGTAGGTCTTTGCAACACTGGCTTTCACCGATGAATTTTCATTGATCGTATAACGCACATTAAATCTCGGCTCCAGTCCATCATATACTTTCGCCAGATCTCCTTTATTATACTTTGTACTATCTACTTTATTACCGTTAGAATCTATATTATAAGCTGTATAAGGCCCTACCTGACCAAACCATGTGTACCTGAGCCCCATGTTGATCTTTATCTTTTTTGTAAGATCAAAATCGTCTAATATGTATGCACCTGCTTCATGTACATACTTTATCATAGCATTGTTAGGTTCCAATTTGATGGTATCTGCCTGCCCGGAAACCTGATTGGGAATAAATGTATGATTCGTATAGACCACCCCGGCTTTAAAATGATGATTGAAAGAGGTGTAATAATCCAGGTCACTCTTTAAATTGTAATCTTTTACTCCTGAAGAAATTTTAACACCGAAGGCGGGACTGGAAGACGCTCCGCTACCCTGTTCAAAGCTGGAAGCAAAATTATAGGTATTATAAACTGCAGTAGTATTCAGAAATAACTTATCGCTGAATTGGTGATTCCATCTGAACGTAGCTGTTGTATTACCCCAGGGTATCTTAGCTTTGAATGTACCATTGGCACTTTCAAACTTGAATTTATCCAAACCAAGATACCCACTAAGATATAGCCTGTCTTTATCTCCTAATCTGTAATTAGCCTTCAGATTGGCATCATAAAAATAGTATCCTGTATTCTTTAATTTTTCAGTGAACGGACGTAATAATACATCAATGTAGGTGCGCCTTCCTGCTATCATAAAAGAGCCCTTATTCTTCTTTATCGGACCCTCTACCGTAAAACGAGAGGCAATAAGTCCGATTCCGCCTTGCGTATGAAATTCTTTGTTATTACCCTCCTTCATTGTGACATCTACTACAGACGATAAACGCCCGCCATAATTTGCCGGAGCCCCGCCTTTTACCAACGTCACATCCTTGATTGCATCAGAATTGAACACTGAGAAAAAGCCAAATAGATGCCCTGTATTATAGATGGCAGCATCATCAAGTAATACAAGATTTTGATCCGGTCCACCACCACGTACATAAAAACCTGAATTCCCATCACCGGCAGACTGTACACCAGGCAACAATTGTATCGTTTTCAATACATCCACCTCACCAAACAACACAGGCAGTTGCTTTATTCTTGCCATCGAGAGGGTTACTGTTCCCATCTCCGTATTTTTTACGTTGGCATTTTTTCTGCCTGCCGTTATCTCCACTTCCTTCATCATAGTAGAGCTGCGCATCTCTGCGTTATAGCTATGATTGGCATGTAAGTCCATTGTTCTTGTTTGGGTCTGATACCCTACATACGAGAATATAATAGTATATGTTCCCGGAGAAACAGAAACAGAATAAAATCCATATCCATTGGTCTGCCCACCCATGTTGGCCTCCTTGATATACACAGTTCCGCCCATCAATGTCTCACCGGAGGCTGAATCACGCATATAACCACTCAGTGAAACTTTCTGCGCTATAGCAATGATCGGGAAAAATAGCACCAACAATAAAAAACGCATCTTTATGAACATAGTCATAGAATAAATAGACCAACAACTAAAAAATGATTAGAACTTTTCTTGAACCTCTCCGCAAGACAACATCTTTTTGCCAAAATAAGGATTCCTGATCTCCTCCTCCTCACTCAGCCAAAACGCTCCTTTATCATTAAATGCCATGGGACAATATTGTTTATAAACACCTCCATTTTTCAGATCTGCTCGCTTCAGCATAGCATACATAGCCGATGAAATACCACTAAATGCTAATCGCTGCTTTTCACAAGTAGGATCTTGTATCGCTTCAATTATCTGCGTACCCATTACTACCGTATCAAGATATGGTTGCAACAACTTTCTGTCAACTGTATCTGTTGTAAGAATCGTTACCAACGATTTCGCTTCATTCATTAATTGAAGATTCTGTTCACTTGTCATTGCCGCTTCAGAACTGACCAACGCATTTTTCAACGCATAATATCGGGCGACCAACGCCATCATCTTTGTTGTACCCTGCTGACTAAGCTTGGAGGTCAACGGGCCTTTTTCAGCTTTTTCAGTTGTTTTTTCAGTATTTGCATTGTTGCAGCCTACTGAAAACAGAATACAACATAACATTAGCCCATGAATAGAACGCATATCATTAAATTTGAATTGCAAATTTAACGTAACAACACCGAATCCAACAGTTTAATAATCAATAAACCTATTTACAAGACAGATCTGCTCAGATAGAAATTATTTTAGCCTGTATGCTGCCTAAGAACGCATTTCTTTTAATTTTGTCTCAAACAAGCAAAAATGAAAACTTTCAAATTAACTATGATGGCTGCGGCCATTACTCTTACCGGCTTTGCTGCTCACGCACAAACTACTGCCGAAGAAGTGATACAAAAACACATAGATGCTATTGGTGGAGAAAAAGCATGGGATAAAGTAAAATCAGTGAAAATGGTTGGCGCTATGAGCACTCAGGGTATGGAGATAGCTGTCACACAAACCATTATCAATGATAAAGCCTTCAGAATGGACATCTCATTGATGGGGCAGACTGGTTATATGATCTATACCGATAAAGGAGCATGGCAGTTCATGCCTTTTGCAGGTGATACAAAGCCAAAAGAAATGCCGGCAGAACAGGCTTCAGCGGGTAAGGACAAATTGAACTTTAAGAATACAGTAATGGCAAACAAAGCTATAATTGCCAAAGCAACTATAGATGGTACTGATACGATCAACTCTGTTCCCTGCATTAAACTGAAGATAACAGGAAAAGATGGTAACGAATCTGTTTGCTATTTCGACACCAAAACTTATTACTTGGTTAAACAGGATGTGAAGGCTAAGATCCAGGATGAAGAGCAGGAAATGTCTTATTCTTTCAGCAATTTCAAAAAACAACCTGAAGGCATCATTATCCCAATGACATACAGCACTCCTCAAGGTGATATCGTTTTCAAAACTATTGAGATCAATAAAAAAATAGACGAAAAGATATTCGTTCCTGAGACCAAATGATCTTTCTTAGATCACCGATAAAGAAAAGCAGTTTATGGCGCTCCATAAACTGCTTTTCTTTTTAAGGTATCTATTCTATATGCTTTTGATCAGATCCATCCGTTATTGTGCAGCAACTTAGCTATCTGCACAGCATTTGTTGCAGCACCCTTTCTCAGGTTATCAGCCACTATCCAGCAGTTCAATGTATTGGCCTGCGAATAGTCTCTTCTTATTCTCCCTACAAACACTTCATCTTTACCTTCAGCATCCAATGGCATGGGATAACCATTCATTGCTGGATTATCTACAACTACCACCCCTGATACATTTGAAAGTTGCTCTTTTACATCAGACTCATGAAAGTCATTCATAAACTCAATATTCACACTCTCACTATGTCCACCTATTACAGGCACTCGCACCGCAGTGGCCGATACCTTTATAGTGTCATCTCCCATTATCTTACAGGTCTCCAAGCTCATTTTCATCTCCTCTTTTGTATATCCGTTTTCCTGAAAAACATCAATATGAGGAATTACATTCAGGTCTATTGGGTAAGGATATACCCCATGTCCGCCTTTACCGACACGTTCGTCCATCAACTCCTTTACTGCCTTTTGCCCGGTACCCGATACAGATTGATAGGTACTCACCACTACCCTTTTGATCTTATATTGAACATGCAGCGGCTGTAACACCATGACCATTTGTATGGTAGAGCAGTTGGGATTAGCTATGATCATATCTTCTTTTGTTACTACATGACCATTCACTTCCGGTACTACCAACTTAATATCATGGTGCATTCGCCACGCCGACGAATTGTCTATGACCCGGCAGCCGGCAGCTGCAAATTTGGGCGCTAACTCCAAAGAAACTCCGCCACCCGCTGAAAACAGGGCTACTGAAGGCTTCATGGCAATTGCGGTGTCTGCTGACACAACATCATACTCTTTACCCTTAAAAACGACCTTATTACCAACCGATCGCTCAGATGCCACAGGTATCAATTCAGTCACCGGGAAATTCCTTTCCTCAAGTATCTTCAACATCATACTACCTACCAATCCGGTTGCACCAACAACTGCTACTTTCATATTACGATCTTTTAAAACAACATTCTACTACTGTAAGATAAGTCTCAATATTTTTACAACTATGCAAAGTTATATTAACACTCCACATTAAATCAATGAAAAACTAATTTTCACAAAAGCAAAATTTAAACAGGTAATATCAAATAACTTTGTCCTAATAATGAGTAAGCTCAGTTCTGTCAATAAATACTTTATTAAATATAAATGGCGCCTGTTTCTGGGGCTGCTCTTTGTTGCCATTTCCAGCAAATTTGCTGTTATGCCCGGCAATGTTATCCGCACCATACTTGATCAGGTAATGCAAATGGTTGACTCCGGCGCATCCGGAGAAACTGTCATGCCCATAGTGGTAAAAGGTGGTCTTTGGCTATTAGGTCTTGCCTTGCTCAGAGGTTTCTTCATGTTCATGACAAGACAAACCATCATTGTCATGTCTCGCCATATAGAATACGACCAAAAAAATGAGATCTACGATCAATACCAGCGACTCAACACCGGTTTCTATAAATCCAACTTTACCGGCGATCTGATGAACCGTATCTCAGAAGATGTTTCAAGAGTTCGTATGTACACCGGGCCGTCTATTATGTACTTCACCAATATGCTGGCCATTACCACATTCTGCATCATTGAAATGTGGCGGGTAAATCATATGCTCACATTATATGTGCTTATCCCTTTACCGTTTCTTGCATTGTCTATCTACTATGTAAATCGCATCATTTTCAAGAAAAGCGGTAAGATACAAGCACAGCTATCTGGGCTGACCACAACAGCTCAGGAGTCTTTTTCTGGCATAAGGGTCATTAAATCTTTTGTTCAGGAAAAAAATATGATGCGCTTTTTCAATGAGCACTCTGAAAATTACCGGCTAAGTTCTATCAATCTGTCTGTGACAGAAGCAGTTTATTTTCCTTCAATGAACTTTTTCATAGGATTAAGCATGCTTAGTACCATCTTGATCGGAGGCTACTTTGCGATCAATGGAAGAATCACTACTGGTAACATTGCAGAGTTTGTCATCTATATCAATCTTCTCATGTTCCCTATTTCCAGTATAGGTATGGTGGCCAGTATGACCCAACGTGCAGGCGCATCTCAAAAAAGGATTGACGAATTTCTGAATATTGAGCCGTCAATTACCTCACCTGCAAATGCGGTAAAACAGCCATTGAAAGGCAATGTAGAGTTTAAGAACATATCATTCACTTATCCTCACACAGGCATTAAGGCCATCCAACAACTGTCGCTCAAAATAGAACCGGGGCAAAAGATAGCGATCATTGGCAAGACCGGATCTGGTAAATCCACCCTTGCTCATATGATGTTGCGCATGTATGACACTACTGGCGGTGAAGTTTTATTAGATGGTATGGATATAAAAAAGTTTGACCTCCACGATCTGCGCAGACAAATTGCCTATACTCCTCAGGAAGCCTATCTTTTCTCAGACACTATATACAACAATATTAAGTTCGGCAAAGACGACGCTACAGAAGCTGAAGTAAAGAATGCCGCTCGCATGGCAGATCTGGAAAATGATATTGCAGGAATGTCGCATGGTTATGATACTGTTGTCGGTGAACGTGGCGTAATGCTTAGCGGTGGCCAAAAACAACGCATGGTGCTGGCTCGCGCAATTATCAAGAATAGCCCTTTATTGATTCTGGACGAATGCCTGTCTGCAGTAGATACACAGACTGAAAAAAATATTTTGGCGAACCTTAAAGAATTTCTGGCAAACAAAACAACACTGGTGATCACGCATCGCATCTTCACTTCATGGACTTTCGACCAGATAATTGTTCTGGATAATGGTGAGATCGCAGAACAGGGCACTCACGACGAGTTAATGATGCTGAATGGAAGATACGCTCAGTTATATATTCACCAGACTAGTTAGTCATCGTTTTCATCATCATCTTCTTCATCTTCACCAGCATTTTCGTTCTGGTTCTTGTATTTATTCTTGCTCTTCCCGCTTTCTTCTTTTGCCGCTTTCCCTTCTATCACCATTACAATTTCACCCTTAGGTGGATGGGCTTCATAATGTGCGGCCAATTCAGCCATAGTAGCTTTATTAGTTTCTTCAAACATCTTGGTCAGCTCTCGGCATACCGCACCCCTGCGGTCTGCTCCAAAGTAGATCACAAATTCCTGTAGCGTCTTCACCAACCTATGGGGAGATTCATAAAGTATGATAGTGCGTTCCTCCTCTGCCAGCTTTTTCAGCATGGTCTGCCTGCCTTTTTTGGGCGGCAAGAACCCTTCAAAGACAAATCGGTTACTGGGTATTCCCGACTGCACCAATGCCGGCACAAAAGCAGTTGCCCCCGGCAAACATTCTACATGAACACCATTAGCTATACACTCACGAACCAATAGGAAACCGGGGTCTGAAATTCCGGGCGTACCTGCATCAGTGATCAATGCAAAAGATTTTCCTGCCTTCATTTGATCCACAAGATGAGGGGCCACCTTATGCTCATTATGTTGGTGATAGGCTGTGAGCGGCTTCTGTATATTGTAATGTCTTACTAATACTCCACTCGTTCGAGTATCCTCACAAAGAATACAATCGACTTCCTTCAGAACTTCTACTGCCCGGTAAGTAATATCACCGAGGTTACCAATTGGAGAAGGAATGAGATATAAAGGCAATGTGTGAGAATTTAGGTGTAATTAAAAAGTTGGGCGTAGTCTATGACTACGCCCGTACAGTAGCCGGTATCCCGATCACTCCCAACCAAGGTCGGGAGGACATATTTGTTGGATTGAGTAAAACTAGCCTTCAGTAATAGTCAGCTCAAAACCTTCCATTACCTGATTAGCCAAGAGCTTCTTACAAGCTTCGTGGGCTGTCTTTTCTGCTGCATCAGCAGTTGCTGCTTCTATCTGCATAGTTACATGTTTACCTACCCTTACTCCTTGCACATTTGTAAGACCCAGATTATGTAAACTATTACTTACTGCTTTACCTTGTGGATCCAGCAATTCCTTAAGAGGCATGATGTTGATATGCGCTGTATATTTCATGATATTGATTATTTCTGATTAATGGTTATGCGTTTAGGCTTTCTTCAGGATATTTATAGATCAGTGACAATAGCACATATAGTACAAATGCCAGAGGAATAGAAGCAAAACCTAAAAACGGAATAGCGGCAAGCGCAGATACTACTACCACCAATTGCGGCCAACTATATGCCAGCTTCATTTTAGGAGGTATCATTTTAAAGAATTTGATCTTAGAGACCATAAGGTAACACATCAAAGCTATGATACCGTATAGTGCCCATTTATTATGCAATACCTGAGGTATGTTCAATGTATTGTTCCACAGTATTATCGGAAATGAGCCAACCAATATTCCGACAGCAGGCACAGGCATTCCAATGAAATAGCTCTTCTGACTATCGGCAGTGATATTGTATTTGGCCAACCTCAGCGCCGCAAAACACGCTATAAGAAATGCAGGACAAATGCTCAGCATACTGGCATCAAGTGCATCATGTCCCATCATTACAGTGTCCCAAAGGCATTTGAACATAATAACAGACGGTGCAACACCAAAGGAAACCACATCTGCCAAAGAATCAAGATCCTTACCTATAGGAGAAAAAATATTCAATGCACGGGCAGTAAAACCATCTAGCATATCGCAGATAGCGGCTATACCTATAAATATACTCCCCATGTATATCTGTTCCGTCCCCATTATCCATTGTAGGGAATGGTCACTCACACTACGGTAAACATATGGTTGGGCCGTAAGTAAATATGCGATGGCTATACAACCGCAAAACAGATTTCCCAGCGTTAGCAGGTTGGGCAAGTGCTTCATATTGGCTCAAAAGTAAGGATAATGCAGCAATTGCTCAATAGGGTAAGATAAACTTGTGTCATATAAACTTTATGTATGTCATTCACTACCATTTTCGGTCAAAGATCTCTACTTATCCGAATGGGAAAAAGGGATAATAATAAAGTGAAATATCTTCATTCGTTTTTATCAGCAAGAAGAATCAGGCACAAAAAAATCCACCCTATAAGGGTGGATCTAAATGATATAAAAAATTTTGACTAACCTAATGCCGGATAATCATTGTAACCAGCTTCTCCCGGAGTATAAAAAGTAGCCTGATCCGGTGTCGCTAATGCTGCATCTGTAGCCATACGATGCACAAGATCCGGATTACTGATAAATGAACTGCCAAAAGAAATCAGTTCAGCACGGCCTGAAGTCAGATCTGCATGTGCTCTCTCTTTTGTGTAGCCACCATTCAATATGAAAGTACCTCCGAATATTTTATGCAAATCATCTACCAACTCAGCTGGCATAGCGAATGTGAGGAAGTGAACATAAACCAATCCTATCTTCTTCAATCCCTCTACCAATGCTTTGTATTGCTCTGCTTCATGTTCATCAGCTTTCATATCATTGAAAGGATTGAATGGCGACAGACGGATACCCACCTTGTCCTTACCTATTGCAGCGACCATAGCTTCAGCCAATTCCAATACAAAACGGTTGCGATTTTCAAAACTACCACCGTAATTATCTGTACGCTCATTAGATGCAATATTTAAAAACTGCATTGGCAAATAACCGTTCGCTGCATGTATCTCAACACCATCAAAACCTGCAGATATTGCAGACTTTGCACTATGCACATACTCCGCTATCAAAGCAGGAATATCACTTACAGCTTCCGGCACAGGCAATTCCATCATACCTTCCGCATCTGTCCACATCTGACCGGCAGCCGCAATTGCTGACGCACTTACCACTTTGGCACCGGCAGGCAAATTCAAGACATGACCCTGACGACCGGTGTGCATCAATTGTACAAATATTTTACCTCCCTTTGCATGAACACCTTCTGTTACAGCCTTCCAGCCTGCTATCTGCGCATCGCTATATAAGCCCGGGATACGTGCATAACCCAAACCGTTCGGAGATGGAGATACTCCCTCTGTAATGATCAGACCTGCTTCTGCCCTATCGCTGTAATGCTTTACCATCAATTCATTAGGAATGTTACCTATAGCGCGTGCACGTGTCATTGGCGCCATTACTACTCTGTTCTTTAACTGTATGCTACCCAACGTATATTGACTGAATAGTATTGATTGTGTTTGTTCCATTTTTTATGGCTATATTTATAAAAGCCAACACAATATTACCTACAATATTGGATGTAGCTACATGGAATAAATAAATCTGGTAATAGGGAAAAAGTATATAGGCAATTAACTATCGATATTTATCGAATATCCCGGTATCAAATATGGTCCAAAGACAACTTTTCTGTCCGCAATTCTTCAATATGTTGTTTGCCCAGGTATTGCAGGTATAAAACAAACTATATCTCCCGTTCGCTTCATAAAATGCATCAGATATACCATAGTTAGCCTTTGTATCAATATGAATAACGTTTCCTTCTTTATCTTTTTGAAAGCTTTCCAATATACAGGATACCAATCTTAAATATTGATCCTTACTGATATCGATCTTTCTGCAATGGTCACTCTCTTTTATCTGGCGATAAAATGTTGCATGAATAGCGGTACTACTCAATCCGAATGCAGCTTTGAAGGCTAGAGAAAATTTTAGATCTGCCCATGCAGGTGTTTGAAGATAAAATCCTTTATCTCCCCACCCCAATGAAAGATACTGATAGTTCGTATCAGATACCGATGTGTATCCGAATTTTACCAACTTGCTCCAATCCATCTGGTCATTTCTTATTGGAACAATTATGTCTGTATGTACTCCATTAGTTGAAATATAGATCGCCACTTCCTTCTTCTTACCTTCTTTTGGTTCAATAGTAATACGTGAACAAACATATGCTGCTAACACATACACCAAAAGGCAGAGAACACAACCCAGCAATACTCTGCCTGTGAATTTCAAACTTTTTTTAAGTCCCCTCATTATTCACCAAGTAACAGCAAATAGACATTGATCTGCTACTACTTAATACGGCAGACCATAAAAAGTAACCAATGATTTACTTAAGGAAATGGTAATTCATAAAAGATAAATTACAAAAAAGTATCATCATGCAAACTACTCCTTACTATTCCTTTACAAGGATACCTTTATAGTTCAGATCAATACCAACGATCTCATACAAATAAACACCTGCGGCAATATGACTCAGATTGATCGAAGTATTGTTGGTAACTGCTGCATCTTGATAAACTGGAACTCCGGCAACAGACATAATTGACAGTCTGTATTTCTTTCCCTCAGGCAGTGCTATTCGCAAGTCGTCGTGAAATGGATTAGGAGCAAGTTTTATGGTCGCATTTAAATTGTTATTACTGATTGCGGCAGCAGTACAAAGTGTACAATTCTTCTGATAATTGATAGTCACATCAGACACAATTTTATTATCAAAATGATTTCCTGATGCGCAATCACCTTTAAGATGATAGTTCAGCCAGGGTACCAGATATGTGTCTATAACTGCCTGCTGTGCCGACCTTGATATTGTTGGCGCAGGGGTGCAAGTAGCTTCGCCGAAACTGCAGGTAGCACTCGCATCAGCCATCTGACAATGACTGCCTCCTATAATACCTATATATTGCTTGCATATACTGGCCAAACTATTGTACATAAGAGATTGATTAGTAGCAGGGGGTGCTACACAATCATTGACTCCGGCAAATACCAAACCCGGTGCTGTAATAGATGAGGCTGCAGTAACAGCTGAGGGAGTTGTTTCTGCAGCGGCTAATGTGACTATACTCTTGATCGTATTGTCTGATGCTGCTGCAAGAAATGCAGCACCTCCACCCATACTGTGACCCATCACGCAATTCATGGTATCTATTTTATTATAGAGAATAGAACTGCTGTTAGCTCCAAGCTTTTCTAAACTTTTCAATACAAAGGCTAGGTCCTTACCAAAGTCATTATGACTGGGAGACAGAGAGCCCTCTGTTGTCGGAAATGCAATGACATATCCGGTAGCAACAACTGCATTTCTAATATTAAAATAAGCATCGTAAGTCATCACAAAACCATGACCAAAACTTATAGTAGGTACCTTTCCTGCAATTGCAGTGGTAAAACTAACATTATCCCCTGTCACATCTGACGGATAGTATATTTCGGTTGAAACGGATCGATTACTCCTGCTACTATCGATAAAAATAGCAGTGATATGACCTATCTGAAATGGTTGTGCGAATAGATTATTACCAGTGAGCACTAACAGTATAACAAACAGAATATTACGCATAATAATTGAGGACTTTAATGATTAAAGTTAATTCTTTACACGTTATCGCAGCACTATTCTGAAAATCTGAAAGACCTGACCACTGCATTGAACAATCGTCTGTAGCGCATAGCAAGTTCCGCTTGCGTACCCGCGGTGATAATATATGAGACTCCGTCTTTGGGGAAAATATACGTTACAATACTAGCGTGTATTCCCTGCATCTCCATATCATAGCTATACCAACATCCATTTAGCCCGTTGGCTTTTATTGACCCCGTATCAAAATTTGAAGTAGTGGGTATCATCTTCTTCACAGATGCAATGGTTTTGGTTCTGTAGCTATCCAGACTAAGGCCCTGCATATACTCAGTGATCACATTGATATTAGTGTGCGGATCGTCTTTAGTTGGTGGAGCCAGCAAATAAAAGTAATCTACGCCATACATTGTCTTATGCTCCGTCGCCCAACCTTCAGGAACATCCAATGTATAACGACTTGACCCGGCATTCATATTTTTGGAGTCGGGCAATTTTGCAGCAAGTTGTTTCGCAGCCTTTTTATAGACATGTCGCCCTGTACATGCCATGAACATTACCGAAAACAATAGGATCTGCAAACTTCTTATCAAAAATATACGCACTGAGATCGACCTGATTTTTATTGTATGAGATCCTGCAAATCTAAAAAGATCAGCAAATACTATTACACCCTCTATTTAGGCATTTGAATATGTATCCAACCTTGCGATTGCATTAAATATAATACTACCGCCACTACTACTATTAGTAGGAGCAAAGCAGGTATGATCGGAAATTTCTTCTTGGTAAATGGATCATTCAGATTGATTTTAGCATCCTTGGGCAACTCAGCAAGATGAGTAAGCATTCGTCCGAACTGAATATTGATCTTTACCCGGGCATTGATGGCCCAGCCGTTAGCATCAAGTATAGGAGCCAGATTACGCTTTCTCAATTTCAGATAGGCCATGATCATAGATGGTCCGGAGATCAATAACAAAATACCCATTACAGCCAGTGGCATCTTCCACCAGGTAAGCTTCATAAATCCGCCAATAGCTGCGGCAAGTGCAGTACCTAATGCACCTATGGCCAATCCGATCGCTGCAAATATCCCTGCAAATTTGGCAACATCAAATGGTGGTGGTGGCGGAGGTGGTGGTGGCGGTGCCGCAGCATCTTTTTCACTCCGCATCTCATCTACCTTGGTCGATGTTGTTACAACTTGCTCACTCATCTTGGCGGCTATCTTTTCATTTGCCGCCGACGCTGCCTTATTGATCTGCGTCTCTATTAAATTAGACAGCTTACGATACGGAGTAAAGAATGCCTGCCTGATACTAGTAGGGTTCTCCATTATCTTAATAATGGTTGCATCCCAGTCAACACCATTCCTATCATAGAAAATGGCATTCCTCCCTATTACCAGATCATCTACATCACCATTGGTGAGTGCTGCCACTATCGTCATTTTCTCATTGGTAGCCTTCGATGTACATTCACAATAGATCATATACATTCCGCTATACTGCGCCAGTGCTCCCTGCTTGGCCATATCACGCACTTTTATACATAGGTCACAGCTTCGCTGATCTATGTATAATGTACCTGCCTGAAACACAGCCTTGGCACCCGGCGTATAGAAATCAAAGAAGGTCACAAAGTTCTTTAGCAATGTGAACAGATCTCTGTAATACCTCACCAGCTTATCTACAAGTATTATATTGTTGGCCTCACTTTCCAGTGCTACATCCCGCCCGATCAATTCCTCAAGCTGACCTCTGCCCTCCCCTCCAATAATTGTTCTTATTCTTTCTATTCCCAACAGCTCTACTCGGGTGCCACCTTTCTCCGACATCCATTGAGTAAATGCCGCAAATGCAGGAGACACCTTACTCCACTCTTCCTCATTGATGCTGTCTTTACCCGGGAATAGGTAATCAGTGACCAGGTGTTTGAATGTGGCAATTTGTGCTTCCCATGCCGGATTGATACCGGAGGTAAGTGACAAAGAACTATTGGCCTTGACCTTTGCTATCGGATATGCGGCAATAGCATCTATACAATCATTGAGATCTTTATCAGCTATCAGCTCCACCCTTGCTACTTGAAGGTTCAGCGTTTCAGTTGACTGATGATCGAACGCCGCTAATCTGCAACGCAGGAAATAATCATCGACCTTAGATTTGATACTCTTGTATACGTTAAATGCCGGTCCTGTATGCTCACCAAATGGAAGAATGACCATAGGATCAGCATACTGCTTGGTGAACCACGCAGCATACTGGGCACAATCCTCAAAGAACGACTGCACTATCTCCAATGTAATTCCCGGCTTTCCGTTTCTGTCAACAACACTTCCTCCATATTGCACTACCTCCGAGAACAATTGTAACAATGATTCATTGCACCCAACAGTATCCTCTGTTATTACTCCATCCCCATTGAAGAGTGTACCTGCAAATATGCGTTGCGTATCTGATGTATCCTCGACCGACAATGATGTTGCCGACCCTTTACCCAAATTCTTCAGGATAGTCTTGGCAGAATCTAAAAGTAGCCTGCCTTGTTCTGTTTGAATATTGATCGCAGATAAAGGGAATTCATGAGACTGTTGTAACAGATCATCCGGATTATTGATAACTGAAACGATCCAATCAATTGCATTGAGTATTTCAGGAACTCTTATCTGCCCGTCTTTATCTGAATCGATAAGCTCCAGAGTTTTTCTATCTATTTCAAGATCACTGGCGGGGCAACTTAATGCTGTCCATAACTTAGGGTCCAATTCATGCAAATGCACCAGATCCTGCCCCGATTCCAGATTCACGCGCTTTACGCCACCTATAGTAGAGAAGCCCCATGTATGACTACCTCTTTTAGTATTTTCCATACAACACAGTTTGTAACAATAGTAATACCTAAATCGCGAAAAACAAAAGCGGAGAGCACATCACTTTTACGCTCTGTGGCTCTCTGTGCTATTAATACATGCCCGGAGCCACCCGGCGATCGAACTTTTTGATAGAAGATATTACTTTATTGTTGAACTTCAAATGACAGCAGTGAAAACATAACAAACCAACAGTGAATAAAGAATCTAATGCATTTGTTGTTTCTATATAAAAAGGAGGGAATTCTTATTCAATCCCCGTGACCGACTTTGAAGCATACAAATGAATATTTCGAATGCAATTATCTATTGATTTTGCATTTGTCTGAACATTTACAACCATATAGATAAACAATTTTAAAACACAGTCGATCATTATGACAGTATCAACGTTAAACGAAAAAAATCTAAAAACTGATGATACTAATTATCTTCATGCAATGCCAACAATGGCAGATTACTGTTCATGAACAACTCCTTTGTAAGACTGTGGTGGTAGGCTGTTTTTATTAAATTATAATACCGGGGCATTATTGATAGTATATGAAAATGATTTTTTTTTGCGAATTGAACTAACTGTTCTCCCAAATGATCTTTTTTAAAAAAATGGAGCTTGTATTTTACACCTTGCATTGCCGCAACAGCTTCTGGATGCATGATCGGAGTGTTCTCATAACTGATCATATCTACCCAGCCAATCAAAATATGCAACTCAATATCCTGCGATAAACAAAATTGTCTCAACCATTTAAAAGTACTGGTGCTTCCAATAAAGTTATTGTCAAACGCAAATGCTATGCGCTTTACCTCTACAAGATCAGACAAATAAGGAATTGAAATTACTGGCGCTGTAATGTGCCTCAGCATTGGCACCAAATTACTGTCCGGTACAAGATTATATGTGGCATTATATTTATTACCCACAATTACCATGATAGGCATCCCATTCTTATCTATATATTCGTTTATACCCTCTATAACCGCACCTTTCACACAGGCTTTATCTACCTTAACGCCTGGATAGTAAATATGAATTCTTCTGATCTGGTCTTCAAATTGTTCATGGTAATTTACACCTACCCCAATAGCCGTTCCAATGAACAAACTGATTGTTTGCACATGCAATAGGGTAACGCCGCATTTCAACTGCCCTGCCAGCATGCAGGAATATTGCAATGCCTTAAACGCTTCTGGTTCAAAATCGGTAGCACATATTATGTATGGTTTCATCAACAGGTATTTATGGTTAGTGACTAACTTTCCTTTTTAATACTCCACCTGCAGCCTCTTTAATAGTATTTGTGAAAACAAATGCATGAGGATCGATACTTAGAATAAGGTTTTTCAATCTCCTCACCTCAAGGCGGGTAGTTATAGTATAAACAATATCGCATTCAGTACGAACATCAAAACTCTCTTTCAGGTAGCCTCGTTCCCCTTTATATATGGTTATTCCCCTGCCCATTTGTAATACCAGTGCCTGCTTCAACTGTTCACTTTTAGCTGAAATAATGGTAACTCCGGTATATTCCTCAAGACCCTCAATTACATAGTCAGTAGTTCTGTATGCGATGTAGTAGGTAACCATTGCATACAAGGCAGTATCAACCCCAAAATGAAAAGCTGCAATGAGGAATATTACTATATTAAAAGCAAGAATTATTTCGCTGATAGTGAAACTGCTTCTCTTTAACGTATAAAGAGCCAATACCTCTATTCCATCTAATGCACTGCCTCCTCGCATTGACAGACCCAGGCCCAAGCCAATAAAAAAGCCTCCAAAAATCGAATCCAACCACTTTTGTTGTGATACAATGGGTAACGGGATATAGTCTAGTGCAAGGGCAAGCAGGATAATACTTGCGAGTGTCTTTATTGCAAAGATTCTGTTCACCTGTATACTGCCCATTATTATAAAGGGTAGATTAATAAGAATAATTAGCAATCCTAGCTTTATATGAAATATCTCGTGCAGCAATAATGAAACACCCGTAATGCCCCCATCTATGAACTGATTAGGAACAAGGAATCCTTTTAATCCTATAGTTGCCGCTAATACTCCTAAAAGCATGTAGCTCACTTCACTAAGCGTTAATGTATGATTATGATGAGTGTTCTTCATTTAGTAAATACCGTTCTAAAATTGTTATTTGTTTTTGCTTGTTCTTTTCCCTCAACTTTTTTGCATAACTAGTTTGAAACTTATGCGATCGGAGGAATTTTAATTGAAACCGAGCCCATTGTTTTGCATTGGCAATAATGCCAACTCCTGATAGTTCCTGATATAATAGGTCAGCAATTTCATCAAAATCTTCTCGCCCCAAGTATTCAAGATCAGCATCCATTATTATCTTTTCGAGTTTGCTGGTTGGAACATGACCTATCGTTGTTGCAGAGATCAGCTCGCAAATTGTGTCGATCTCCATTTCGTTGTAACCAAATAAAGGCAGATAAATACGTGCGTATTTACATGATACTTGTTCATGACCTTCTCTACACTCAATGAACCCATAGTCGTGCAGAAGGGCAGCGGCCTGTAATAAATTTTTTTCTTCGGGCGATACCCCCTCATCATCGGCAATTCTTCCAACTGATTCAAATACATCTATAACATGGCGAATGCTGTGATAAGGCATATGTGACGGAAAATCACGATAAAGTCTGGTTTCAACAAAGCTCTTTAGACTATTTAATTCCATGAGGTTTGAGGTTCGTTGACGAGCAAATTATTATAATTTATCTGATGCTCGGATGCTATATCATCTCGGCTGTATATTGTAAACAGCTCCATTTCTCCGGCACCTTTCAGTGCTACACTACCTATCGATTCAGTATCAAATACATTACTCACCAACTCTTTCGTTGCTGTAGTAATCGTAATGGTCATTGGATGGCCTGCCCCCTCTACTCTGGCTGCAATATTGACATCCATACCAATTATGTCG
Organism: Chitinophagaceae bacterium; assembly: GCA_947447465.1. Lineage (GTDB taxonomy): Bacteria > Bacteroidota > Bacteroidia > Chitinophagales > Chitinophagaceae > Flavipsychrobacter. The sequence goes on from CANFKE010000039.1 coordinate 35,907, forward strand.
TATGCAAAACGAGTTTTACCAATTATTCCTCCTATTACTTCACCTGAATTAATACCTATACGACATTGCCATTCTTGCTTCGAATATCTATTTCGCTTTTTTAGGTAATCGAGGATCTCTAATGCCGCATTTATTATGTTTTGAGCATGTTGAGCATCATTGTTATGAATACCCGCGGCTGCCATATATGCATCACCAATTGTTTTGATTCGCACAACATTGTTACTAGTACATATCTCATCAAAATATGTATAAATTTCTGTTAGCTCATTGATGAGAAAATCAGGCTGAAGTTGTGAAGTAATAGCTGTGAAACCAACAAAATCGCAGAACATGATACTTACGTTATGTAATACCTCAGGCTTATGTGTGCCATTTTGAATCAAATCACTGATCACATTATCCGGTAGCATTATTTTTAATAAAGCCTCCGTTTTCCTCCGTTCAGCCTGTAATTCCAGGTGAATGTTGATGCGCGTCTTAACAATATCAGGGTTGATCGGTTTAGTGATAAAATCAGCGCCACCAAGTTTTAGTCCTTTGGTCTCATCCGTCTCTTCATTGAGTGCAGTAAGGAAAATAACAGGTATTCTCTGTGTTGATTCACAGCTTTTTAATTCTTCACAAACCTGAAATCCACTTATTCCGGGCATAATAATATCCAGCAATATCAAATCAGGCTGAGGGTATTGCCTGGCTAACTCAAGAGCCTTTATCCCATCTTTTGCTATTTTGACTCTGTATGTATCTTTCAATAGCGCATTTAACACGGTAAGATTCTCTACCGAGTCATCAACAACCAGAATAGTTGGCTTACTTTCTTTACTGAATATCATTTGGATGATCAATTATTTTGTAACACCATTTGCACCTGGATCATAAGCTTTACAACTTCGTCCAAAACGATAACACCTTCATCCGTAGTAGCATTCCAATTCAAAGAATATTCTCCTCTTTTTAAAGCCCCTGATATTTCAAAACCGGCTTTCTTAGACCCGTACATATCAACTCTTGTTCCAAGGTAATTGGCTTGTAATTCGATCGGTTTAGTTACGTTTTTTATAGTCAGATCTCCTTTTAGCAAGTAAGTTTCCTCACTAACCTTATCGAACGATGTCGACTTAAATTCCATTATTGGAAAAGACTCCGAGTTAAAAAAATCAGCACTTCTTATATGTTGATCTCTTTGAGGATTAAACGTATTTACTGACCCAGTTTCAGCTTGAAACTGAACTTGCAGGTTATTGAAACCTTCGTCACATTGCATGTTAACAGAGAATGTGTTGAAACAACCTGAAACATTAGTGATCATCATATGCCTTACTTTAAAGCGAATCTCGCTATGCATACCGTCAACGATCCATTTTTGTCTTTTCATATTTACTTTTATTTTAATTCTTTTATTGCGTTATCAAAATCAAAATTGTCTATAAATCTATTTGCTGATTCTAGCTTTTCTCGTAACTCCTCTGATACATGTAGATTAAGCAGTATTGCTTCACAACATTCTCCCGCTTCACTATCAGCATCGCCTAACAACTGAAAGAGTTTTTCAAGACTGTTTTGAATTTGAAAATTGTCTGAAGCAACAATAACCTCGGCTTCCACTTTTTGCACTCTACCCAAAGCCAATTCAATTTTCGTAATTTCTGAATCAACATTGGCCATAAGAGCATGTAACCGGTCATTCAATGTCTTTTCAAAAACACTGTTTGACTGCAACGTCAAATCTCTAAATATCACAGAAAGCTCACGCGCTTCAATAAAAAGGTATTCTATTCCTATATTGCCGGCTACTCCCGCAATTGTGTGTAATAATGCTGCCGCCCCATCAATATCGCCATTGTGGTACATTTCAGATAATGTTGAGCGAAACCCTTTGTAATTGGTCGCAAATTTTCCCAACAACCTGAGATAGACGTCTTTTTTGCCGCCTACTCGAGCTAGTCCGGCCACCATATCAATACCATCAATTAAGGGAAGTTGTATGTTATTTTCTATTTCTGATGAATGATCTGCTTCGGAAGTATGTTCTTTTGGTGCTTTTTTTATGTAGAAAGCTAACCTTTCATAGAGCACCATAGGCTCAATGGGTTTTGTAATATGATCGTTCATACCTGATGCAATACTTTTGTCATATTCCCCCTTCATCGCATGTGCGGTCATAGCAATAATTGGTAAATGCTGCTTAGACTTATCTTGACGTATTTTAATGGTTGCAGTTAGCCCATCCATTTCAGGCATCTGAATATCCATCAACACTGCATCGTACTCCCACCTGCCAACCATATCTACCGCTTCCTTTCCGTTGCGGGCAATCTCATATTCAATGTTAACATCTTTCAGTAGCTCCTCTGCCAATTCAAGATTAATTTCATTATCCTCTACCAATAAAACTCTACTGCCTGATAACTTACTTTTGTATTCTGCTAAAGAGTCGACATTAGACTTATTTGAGTTGATATTTTTCTTTCCCAGATGGAGTATGCTATTAATTGTGTCATAAAGAACAGATGGATTGATGGGTTTGAGCAAGTAACCATCTACTAAATTCTGTTTGGTTGCTTCAACAACTTTTTCTAACCCAAAAGCAGTGACCATTAAAACTGATGGTACTTCGTTGCCATTTGTTTCCCGTAACTTTTTCACAAGTTGCAACCCATCCATTCCTGGCATTCGCCAATCAACAACCAATAAAGACAGAGGTACGGAACTCTCAGATTCCCTATTAAATATTTCTATCGCTTCAATTGCATTACTTGCTACAATAACTTCAAAACCAAATGAAGACAGCATGTCACTTAGTACCATTCTGGTACTGTCAGAGTCATCTACCAACAAGGCTTTCATCCCAAGCAAAACATTTGTTGTACTGGTTTGTTCTACAATTTTCGGCTGTTGAGCAGGTAATGAGAAGAACGCATTGAATGAAAATACTGACCCATTTCCCCCGTCGCTACTCACTTCCAGTTCTCCATCCATCATTTCTACTATCTTCTTGCATATCGCAAGCCCAAGCCCGGTGCCTCCAAACTTTCTGGTAGTTGAGAGGTCCGCCTGCTGAAATGGACTGAATATGCGCCTTATTTGCTCTTCTGAAATACCTATACCACTATCGGTTACTGAAAAATGTATAAAGATCCCGTACGGCAATTTCTGAACAAGCTTGGCCTCCAGTTTTATCTCTCCGCTATTAGTAAATTTAACAGCGTTGTCAGTAAGGTTCAACAGCACCTGTCGCAACCGCACTGAATCGCCTAGTATGACAGGAGGAATGCTAGAGTCTATTATAGTGATCAGTTCAACATTATTTTTTGTTTGTAATTTTACATTTACTGTATCTGAAAGATCCGCTACCAATTCCTCAAGAAATAATTCAGTTGTTTCAAGGCTAAGTTTACCCGCTTCAATCTTTGAAAAGTCTAGTATATCGTCAATTATTCTGAGAAGGTTACGTGCAGAAACTTCTATCTTTCGTAAATAATCGGCCTGCTTGGCATCCAGCCTTGATTTCTTTAAAAGATAATTCATACCTATGATTGCATTCATAGGGGTTCTTATCTCATGTGACATATTAGCCAGAAACTCGCTTTTGGCTAAACTTGCTTTGTCTGAAATCTCTTTAAGTGCCGCCATCTGCTCATACTTGTCGGCCAGCTCATTCTTTTTAAAGTTAACTCTATCTAATTGCAAACCACCGAAAGAAGCGAAAACACCCAAAAAAATTGGTGCGCTATCTATTATCCATAAAAGAACTGAGGAACGATGTGCTTCTAATAAATGGGAAGCATCAATATTGCCATATCTACTCCAAGCTTCCAAAATCGTACCTAATACAGGAAACACGCAGCCAAATGATGCACCATAAATTGCATACTTTTTTTGTTGACTGGTAAAGAGGCTATTTTTATTCACTTTATTCTAAGAATTTTATAGGAATTTTGCTTGTTATTAGCTTAATAATTTCACTGTATCATTTAATAATTTAAACTTGTTATACTCATACTACATTAGTAACTGTAGTTGAATAATATGATTTCCAAAGGATAAAAAGTAGGTAGCAATTTTAATATGACAATAATACAAACTAATAAATTATTGTATCAAGCACGTATTAGTAGTAATCAGTATGGTGTGTAGTTGGTAAAGAAGAAGTAACATAACTCCTACACAAGATTATCTTTCTTTAATAGATTTGTAATACTACCTTTTAAAAAAAAAGACATTCCATTTATAAATAAATGTAAATCAGTTAAGATCCGTGTTCACTTTTTGTCAAGTCAACAGCACTTTCGCACTAATCCCAATACAGGCAAGTTTTTTTGAAGAAAAAGAAAATGGCGATTCTTTGCAGAATCGCATTAATCTGATAATGTGCCCAGAACTCACCAGAGTTCGAATTATTTGACTAAAGATTTATTATCAATCTTGAATTTTTAGAATAGCAATAAATATGTCTATCAATTTAAGATGTATAGTTTATTCATGCTGAATATTTATTTGGTATGTATTCTTACAAAACATAAAGCCTTCTCAAATAATTTGAGAAGGCTTTATGTTTTAATTATGAACAGTTACCTATCGATCTACTAATACCTTCACTGATATTGGTTCTGCATTATCAAATGACAGGTGTAAGATGTAAACTCCCGATGAAACATCTCCAAGATCCAACTGTGATCTGCCATCCTTGAATGATATTGTTGTGTTCAATATAGTTTGACCTGCATAATTAACAACATTTACATAAGCAGTGCAGTCCATTGCTTTGTCTTGACTGATATTGATCTGTCCACTGCTTGGATTCGGATAGAAC
>CANFKE010000040.1 GCA_947447465.1 Chitinophagaceae bacterium
ATAGGACGGGTTACTATATCATAACTTTCGTCTTTCAGTGACTCGGCGGCATGATGATATTTGAATAATACATAGTGTCCATTATTATTTGCTTCTCTAGCGGTAGGTTTTAGATCATAAACTGCGTCTGACTTTACCATAGTATTTCGGTCCATTGCAGTGTCAACATTCGATATTTTAGTTGGCATTATTTTAGGCACTTTATCATTACTCTTCAGGACTGGTAACCCCATTTTATCATTAGTATCAACATACTTTTGATTTATCATTACGACAGGTGTATTTTTTTCGATTAAATTTGCCGACTTTTTCTTTAATTGTGTTGTGATCTTAGAAACGCTAACAACGTTTGCGTTGTGCCTTAAGTAAAGAACAGTAAAGCCGCATGTTAGAAGCAATGCGAAAAACATTGCAACAAACAGTACTATTAGTTTGGATCGGGATGTGTACTGCTGAAGACTTTCAACGGATTGTAGACGGTGTGCCTGAATTTCAACGCAACATTTTGTTATTAATGCTTTATACCCTTTAACTGAATATACGCTGGTTATTAGCTCCAGTATCTTGCCGATAGAATAAATGTCAGAACTCTGATTTACCAGGGCGGGAGTATTTACAGCTTCTGGAGATACAAAATTATTTGTACCACCTCTGAGGCTTACAAAGGATCTATTTTTTGTGTGCCCATAATCAATTAAATAAAGTCTATTGGCAGTCTTATCATATATAATGTTGTTGGGCGAAATATCTCCATGTATTATCTCTTTATTATGAAGATATTTAACAGCTGGTAGTATATCTCGAATGAACAGAGCAATCAACAATTTGCCTGATATAAAATCCTTAGTCTTTGCAATGACAGTGTTAAGAGTATCGCCGTCTACATATTCGGTGAGGACAAATTCACCTTCTTCATCTGTTCCGTAATTCAGATACTTTACAAGGTTTGGATGCTCAAGCTGCTGCCCAATTTCAAACTCTTTATACAAGATGCTCTGATATAATGGTGACTCCTTAAAGGTGTATTAAGTTGTTTGCGAATGTACCACTTGATGCCAATTCGTACTTTGAACACGGAGAAATACTGCCCGGAATGGATCAATATTTTACCCGGCAGTATGTTGCCTTTGTGGTCGTTATTAATAAATTCTGATGACAATAAACTTCAAATTGAATCTGCAAGTTACAAATCAATTGATAGCTGCATAATACCATCTTCTTTACCACCTACAAATTTTCCTAGGCTCTTACTGTTGCGAGTAACACACTCACATACTATCGGATATGTGAGTTCTAACCTAAGTATTTTTAATACATCGTCCTTTTGAAGCTTGCTCTTTACTGACTCCACTACTAGGAAATTATTATCACCAAGATATTTTATCTTTAATGCTCTGTCAGGACTGTATTTTACAGATACGATCTGTTCTTTATGCAGGCCAGAAATTGCAATTTTTTCAATATTTTCAAAATAGGAGTTGTCGCTTATATGGTCTTCATTAACAGCCTCTTCCCAGCAATCAAAGCCTATATACAAGGCAATTAGATCCAGCGTAAATAATCTTGCTTGGTTGGGGCCATTCTTTGTTAGCCCAAATAACCGCATAAGCGTAGCCGGACTAATTTTCTCATTGCAATGATTACTGATACACACAGCCAACGCCTCACAATCCTTAGGATAGCGAACTTGTTTACCAAATTTTATTTCTATACGATTTTTAATGAACTCAGGTATCATTAACTCATTATAATTTTTCATTGCAAAAGGAAGGAAAATTTGTCATAAAATTTAGATATGGTCGGAATGCAAGATAAGTTTGATTTGCCATATTTGATAGATATGGTTTTAGGATTATGCGTTAATGTGAATTTACATTTGCACTAATGGGGACCAGTAACCATCAAAAGCGGGGCGTATCTGAAAAGCCACATGAGTAAGACTAAATATAGAACTTATGAATACAAAATTAAGCGAGTTGAAAATTGCGGTTTTAGCTGATGGCATTATTGATGCAGATGAAGTTAGAACAATAAATCAAATCTTATACGAAGATGGGAAAATCGAACGAGAAGAAGCAGAGTTATTGTTTGATTTAAATTATGTTGTATCAGGTCGTGAAAATCATTACTCATGGAAAGATTTATTTGTCAAAGCTATTACTGATCATGTACTGAAGGATGAGCAATCTTATGGCACTGTTGATGAAGATGAAGCTGACTTTATCATTAGTAGAATAAAAAGTGATGGTAAAATAGACGAGACGGAACAAGCACTGCTGCTTAAAATTATAGAAAAATCCACTGGCACATGCGAAAAATTTCAATCTTTTATTCTCGAAGCATTCAAAGAAATTATACTAGAAGATAGCGTGATTGATTCTGGAGAGGTAAATAAAATAAAAAATATTATCTATGGGGCAGGTGGCCATTCTGGAGCTAAAATTGACAAGCAGGAAGCAGATTGGTTGTTTGAATTAAATGATGCTGTGTCTGGCAACGCAAATCATGACAGCTGGGAAGTTCTCATGGTAGAGGCAATTACAAAATTCTTGCTCGAAGATGAAAATAGTCCCAATGAAGTTGATGATAATGAGGCTGATTGGTTAATAGGCAAGATTATGAAAGATGGTAAGATGGACAGCGTAGAAAGCGCAATTCTCAAAAACATCAAGTCAAAAGCAACGAAATTATCAAGTAAACTACAAGATTTATAGCACAAACGGTTTTTCATCACAATTAAAAAATCTAAAAAATGAGTATCAATTTACAGAAAGGTCAAAAAGTTAATTTAGAAAAAAATGGACAATCAGTCCAGAAGTTTGTTGTTGGAATGGGATGGGATGTAAATGAAACTGATTCTGGTCAAGGTTTTGATTTGGATGCATCTGCATTTATGCTGGCCGAAAACGGAAAGGTTCTAACGTCAAACCATTTCATTTTTTACAACAACTTAACAAGTCCAGAAGGTTGCGCTGAGCATACCGGTGATAATTTAACTGGTGCAGGCGATGGAGATGACGAATCAATAAAGATAGATTTAACAAAAGCGCCGGCGAATTTAGCGTCAATAACTTTTGTAGTTACAATACATGATGCAGAGAATCGTCGTCAAAACTTTGGTCAGGTGAAAAATGCGTTTGTTAGAGTATATGACCCAACAGGCAACGAAGAGATTCTGAAATTTGATTTAGGGGAAGACTTTTCTATCGAAACAGCTGTTGAGTTCGGTAAAATATACAAGAAGGACGGGCAATGGAAATTTGAAGCAATAGGAACAGGTTTTGCCGGTGGGCTTCAGAAATTTGTTGATAAATATTGTTAATCATCAAAATACAAACTATATGTCAACAATTAATTTAGTTAAAGGTCAAAAAATCAATCTAAAAAAAGAGAACGGAACAGCTTTAACAAAGTTCTGTGCGGGTGCTAATTGGGGAGTACTGCCCAATGGAGATTCAGTAGATTTAGATTTATATGTGGCTACATTTGACAATAATAAGAATGTCATAGAAATAATCGGCTTTGGTGAGGAATGGGAATCGAGTACCGGAGCTATGTCCCATTCTGGAGATGATACAGTAGGCGATGAAGGGGGGGATGACGGTTTGGATAACGAGATCGTAACTGTAGACCTATCAAGGCTTCAGCCAAACGTTGATAAGATCGCTGTTTTCTTGACCAGCTTTAGAGGGCAAGATTTTGCTGTTATTCCTCATGCCGCAGTGCGTATCTATGAAGGCACAAATGAGCGCGTAACCAATGTAGTAGCAAATTATGCTATAGGAAAAGAATCGTCATTTGCCGGGCACGTTGTCATGGTGTTAGGTGTTTTCTACAAGCACAATGGAGAGTGGAAATTTAATGCAGTAGGCACTGCAACTAAAGATAGAACTTATCAGGATGCAGTTTCGACAATTCAAAGTAGATTCTTGTAAAATTTTAATGTAACTAAATTCACACGTTATGTCATTAGTAAATTATCAAAAGTTTGGCGTGCTTAAGATTGAAGGTAAGCAGGTAAAAATGTACTCGTCACAAAACTCATTTGGCTCAATTAACGTTGGCGAGGAAATTTCTGACGCCCGCTGGAATGGAGATAAGTTAATGGTTTCTTTGAAAAACGGGAAAGTTCGCTTATATACTTCTCAGAATTCATATAGTACTATTTAGCTTTCTTAATTAGTAACTTATTTATTTAATGTAGGCGGAGGCCAAACCCTCCGCCTATAATTTTATTAAAACATGGCAAATTTATTCAGTGAAGGACGAATTACAGTTACCGAAAGTTCCATAACATTTCCAAGCGGATTTTTTTATACTGAATCGCTTACTATCGCAAGGTCCAAAATAATATCAACAACATACAAATATGATAATTTTATTATGTTTTATTTTTGGCGGTTTATTGTTGGTTTTCTACAACTATTTACAATAATAGCAATCCCAGAAGCAATCAAAGTTTTAAGGGGTGATGTGCTGGTAAATATCGTTGTAAAAGAAGGATATAGCGAAAAAGTATACGGATTTTGGTTAAAGCACAGACACAGAGCTGAGTTTAGACAAGCTATTATGTAAAAACGAAATTATGTTGAATGATCTTATAAGGCAAATAGTCGACTATCCATTGCCATCTTTGGCGGTTATTGGCAATCTAGTAATTATAGAAAGCTTGCTCTCTGTGGATAATGCTGCTGTGCTGGCAACTTTAGTTATGGATTTGCCTCTTGAACTTCGCAATCGAGCCTTGAAATACGGTATTATTGGGGCCTATCTATTCCGTGGGCTTGCCATGCTTTTTGCGTCATTTCTTGTAAAGATTTGGTGGCTAAAGCCATTAGGTGGTATTTATTTATTATATCTTGTATATGACTGGTGGAAAGGAAAAAGAACCGATACTACCGAAGATGATGTACTAGATAAAAAAAGTAATATACTTTACAAATTAACTGTAGGAAAGATAGGCAGTTTTTGGGCCACAGTTGCAATTGTCGAAGTCATGGATATGGCTTTTTCTATAGACAATGTGTTCGCTGCGGTAGCTTATACCCCTAACATTATATTGATATGCACGGGTGTTTTCATTGGTATTTTTGCTATGCGTTTTATTGCTCAATGGTTTGTTTCTCTCATGAGCAAATTTCCTTTTTTAGAGACATCAGCATTTGTTGTTATCGCAATACTTGGCATTAAACTTTTCTTATCAATATTCGAACATCTTTATCCCCAAACCAATATAGCAGAAATGCTGAATGGAAATATGGTTGATGGGATAGTATCTGTGATAACTGTGATAATTTTTTTTATGCCACTTCTTTCAAGTTTATTTTTCAACATACCGAAGAGAAATTTATGATTGAATCGGAATTTTTGACAAGTAATAAGTCATTATTAGAAATAATGACTCGAAACAATAAAACTCAACAATCAATTTCTTGAATAGTGAAGCATTAAAAAAAGCATGGAAAACTATACAGTGATTGATTTTACCAAATATACCTTGACTATAGATGAACAAAAGATGTTAGCAAAACTGACTGAAATCAAAGCCGATAAGCAGAAGGCTGCTAATGACGGCTGGTTTGAAAGATCAGCAAGTTTGAGAGATGCAGAAAAGCGTCTTGCAAAAGAACTGTATGATAAAATTCAAAACTTAATCGGACAAAGTTAATTTGCACCATAAAGTTGCGCATCTGAGTTGCTGCTTACATTTGACTGCAATAAAGCTTATTGTTTAGATGAAATTTCAATCTTTTTAAACACTAATTTTATTCCCGAAATACAACCTTAAAACACAAGTTGCAGTAAATTAATTTTAATATACCTTCGCCCTCTTGGTGTAATTTCGGAGACATTTTTTATAATTGGCATAAATTTTGATAATTTTAATTTTAGTTGTGTAAAGGGTAAAGTGTTGATAGGTAAGGGTTTCAAAGGATTGCAGTAGCTAATTTTTTTGCGTTAGGATATGGGGTTCGAATCCCTTTCCCTCCGCCTTCGCCCGCCGAAGCGGGCTACGGCGGACAAAGTCCGCAAGTAGATCCGCGAAGGAGGGTCGCCTGTAGAAATAGGCCTGTACCCAACAAGGAAATATTCTTTGTTGGGTATTTTCTTTGTAAATCACTAGCTACTTCACCTCGCTCCATCAAACCCATCCTTTATTGCAGCCTCCAACACACTGATATTAATATCCTTCAGCGTTTTGAATTTTATACAGTATCCGGTAACACTAGCCTTGCCTATTGATTTCCCAAAAGTATTGGAGAGGTATGTTTTATCACTGTTACCCAATATATAAACGGAGATACCGGTAGTATTAGCACTGATACCTATCCGGTAAAAGTCTCTGGTGGTACCATTGGCATATTTTATTGTATAAGATCCATAACCTATGTTAGGATTGCTGACTACCTTACCATCGCTGTTTTTACCATCCTCGTACCATAATTTACTCTCGGTCATCATGCCTAGTATTAACTGATGTAATGATCGTATTTCACCCTGCTTGGGTTCCGACAGACTGGCTATATATGCTTCTATATGATCGGGAATAGACATACTGAATATAATTTACAGGCAATGATAATACTTAAGACAACAATACCGAAGATATTTCAATTCCCGTATCGTTTGCCACTTACCATCCTGCTCCTCAAAACAACACTTATAAATATGATCACCAAAATATTTCAGCCTCCCTATTGCACACCTGTTGTAAATTTACCGTATGAAGCTATGGCACCTCATTATTACAGGCATCATCATTTCCTCTTGTGGCAATAAGCCTAAAGAGATACCTGCATATACTAAAGACTTTTGTTCTCAGATACATTTCAGTGATACTTCGGGGCTCGATAAAGAACTATCACCATTAAAAGACAGCATCAATACCGGCAGAACAGGAGTTTATGTATTGGAAGATGGTGGCAATGCCATGATGACAAGAGCATGGCTCAGTGAACATGCTACTAAAACATTAGATATACAATACTTCATATTCTCAACAGACAATGTGGGGCTTATTGCTTGCGATTATATTGTGAGGGCTGCTGACAGAGGTGTAAAGGTGCGCATTCTTATTGACGACATACTGGTAGATGCCGGTCCTCATGAGTTGCTTACACTCGATTCACACCCCAATATAGAGATCAGGATATACAATCCGGGTGTCAATCTGGGTAAAAATATTGTTGGCAAAATAAAGAAGTTCACTACCGATTTCAAAGGTGCTAATCAGCGTATGCACAACAAGACCTTTGATGTAGATGGTAAAGTAGTAATAACAGGTGGCAGAAATATTGCCGATGAATATTTTGACTATGATCATGAATATAACTTCCGTGACAGGGATGTATTATTGATAGGAGGAGCAGTCAAAGACGTTCATACTTCTTTTGAGACCTTCTGGAACAGCGACCTGAGTGTACCGGTGACCAAACTAGTGGAAGACCCGGGCAATGATTTTAAAGATACTACTCGCTTCGAGCGATTGCACCAGTATGCCTGTAACCCCGACAATTTCTGGCCACAAGTAAGGGAGCAGATAAAAGCACTCCCCGATGCATTCAGGAACATAGAACGATCAGGCAAACTTGCATGGGTAGATAGCATTGCATTTGTAAGTGATATGCCAGGCAAGAACAATACCGGTGGTTTACATGGAGGAGGTAATACTACAGAGCAGCTGACAACACTGATACGCAATGCAAAAAAGACAATAGACATACAATCGCCCTACCTCATCACTACCAATGAGGGTAAAAAATTATTTGCAGATGCCATAAGGCGTGGCGTAAAGATCCGCATCATGACCAACAGCCTAGCCTCTACTGATAACCTGCCCGCATTTGCCGGCTATCAGAAAGTACGCAAAGGACTACTGGATGCCGGTGTACATATTTTTGAATTCAGGCCCGATGCTAAAGAACGGTATGAGATCATGACAGGTGCTTTACAGCAAAAGATCAACTATACTCCCATCTTCGGACTACATGCAAAATCAATGGTTGTTGACGGTGAAATAACTGTAATCGGCACTTTTAATCTCGACCCTCGCAGTGCCAACCTCAATTCAGAATGTGTTACGATCATCCACTCTGACAAAGTTGCAGCAGGTGTACTAAAGGGAATGGAAATTGAATTTAAACCTGAAAATTCATGGGAAACAACAAAGCAGTGTGATCCCGATGATGAAGCAGGAAAATGGAAACAAATAAAGACGTTCACAAAGAAAGTGATCCCTAAAAAGATCTTATGATCACACGTGAGCAAGTTATCTGATTCATATGGATCACGGCACCATTCAAAAGAACGATCATAACCATATGCCTGATTACTCTACCCACTTCTCATAAAGAAGACGTGTTACCATGTAGCCTTCTTCTTCAAGAAACTGCCGCATCCTTACATTATTGACCATTGTAAATCTGGTGATTCGCTTTACTCCATCGCTGATGAACAAATGTTCGAGATGCTCATTGAGTTTACGATATATCCCCATTCGCCTGAAAGCTTCACCTACATAACCATCAGAAACATAAAGTTCCCTTCCTTCATATACCTCTGTCCGGCTATCATCCTGATCTTCTACATACCCAAACATAAAACCGGCCGGCACACCATCTGCATAGGCTACAAGGCATACTCCTTCGAACTCCTCCTGCATGCTGATGACATGCCGCATATACCCCTGCTGAATATCAGCCCATACCGCTGTTTTGTCAAACAAAATATATTCATGCTTGTGCAACTCATGCATAAAACGGTCTATCATTTCATATTCTTCTGCTATCCTTACTTGTCGTATGTCTATTTGCATAACATTAATATATATTCAAAACGCAATAATCGCTATTTTTGTTTTCATCTCAAATAAACAAATTACCTTACTACCTTTGTAAGTTCATAAAATAACCCGTATTATAGTACGGCATTTCATATAGTTACTTGAATTTCGACTTTGAAGATACAATTATTCATACCTTGTTTTGTTGACCAGCTTTATCCTGAGACCGGGATGAACATGGTAAAAGTGTTGGAAAAACTGGGCTGCGATGTCAGCTACAATACTGCACAGACATGCTGCGGACAACCTGCTTTCAATGCGGGTTACAAAGACGAAGCTAAGGCCGTAGCTCAGAAATTTCTGCAGGACTTCAAAGACCCGGCATACATAGTCAGCCCCAGTGGGTCATGCACCGGCTTTGCGCGCAACTATTACGACAAGATATTTGAGAACAGCTCAGATCAGCAGCTTTGCCGTCAGGTAAGTGGAAATATGTTCGAATTCACTGAGTTTCTTACCAATATATTAAAGATCGAAGATGTTGGCGCTACATTGAATGGCAAGGCTACTTACCATGATGCATGTGGTGCGCTTCGCGAATGTAAAATAAAGGAAGGACCAAGAAAACTGCTGAACAATGTAAACGGTCTTGAACTGATAGAGATGAAAGAGAGTGAGACATGCTGCGGATTTGGCGGGACCTTTGCTGTAAAATTCGAACCCATTTCTATAGGTATGGCTCAATCTAAAGTTAAGAACGCATTGGAAACAGGCGCTAAGTATATTATCACCACAGACGTTTCATGCATGATGCACATGCAAGGCTATATAGACAGTAACAACTTACCTATACAGACCATGCACATTGCCGATGTATTGGCCAGTGGATGGTAATGGTATAAACTAAAAAGTAACTGTTCACTACCATTCGCTGTGACTAACATTTGGCTTGCGTGTAAATGTAGCGCCGCTCAGACCGAACCTTATACCTGAATTATGACCACGATTGCTGTCCCACGATTGCACAAAATCGACTCTTAATATTCTCAGCAACTTCCACCCTATGTTATCAATTCCCACAAACGCTTCACTGTAATAATTCTTATCGCTGGCGTAGAATGCATTTCCACCCACCAGTATGTACCACTGTAATTGCCTGAGCAATGGTATCTTATTGCTCAACAATCCATTCAGATGATATTCTACATGTGCCTCTCCGTAAAAAGGCTCCTTATTACTAAAATCATAGTATTGGGCAAACTGGTAGCTCTGCATATATGGACTCGCATATCCTATACCTCTGTTGCCATATAAGTGCATAAGATCAGGTAGGGAAACATACTTGCTGTTAAGAAATCCACCTACCGCAAAATTGTAAGAAAAACGTCCGAACAATCTCAGAGAAACCTCATCCTGTATTGCAAAACGCCATTTATCAAAATCGGTCTTACTGCTTAAAAAACCGGCTATACCCTTTTCATAACTCAATGACAGACGAGGCCATGAGCTACCATTGGGTACTTTATAATCAGGATACTGTGTGTAGGTAATACCCGGTTTGTAAGAGATCATACCATACAATATCATGGCATTGTGTTCTTCCCATGCTGTTGCTATAGCGGGCAGGTTGGCAGGCAAATTACTTTTGTAAGGAGCATCAACACTACTGAAATTATATTCGGTGGTATTAGCCATTGGCAACCTCTTTTGAAATGAAGCCTTAGCCAACCAGATCAATCCGTTACCATAATTCCTCCGGAGAAAAGCAGCACCTTCCCATCTTTCGTAGATGCGCAGATCATTTTCTTTGTAAAAAAGTGATGCATAGGTATTGAACCATTGCAACACAGGATTGTCGGGATTATACTGAAATACATACTTCCCTCCTTCTATACCACCCATCCACGATCGCCCCTTCCACTCCCTATCAGCTTGCGAATAATAGATGCGCCCTATAGTATTGAAATGGGTATTGCTGAATCCATACCGGGCAGCCATATCTGTTATGATATACTTACCGGTGTCCAGCATATGACTCCAGTTGATCTTCGGCGCAATATTGAAGCCTTCGGCTGCGTTGAAGTTGACCATATTATCTTCACTCAGACCCAGCAGTAATGAATTAGTAGTATATACATTCCTATAAGCTTTACTTCTATAGGAATATCCCGATATTAATAATCCGAAGGGGGACACTTTATTACCTTTTCTACGGATCGAATCGATCCTCACAGGGTCCTCTACTACCTTTCTGATACTATCTTTAACTACAAAATCTTTCTTCTCATCTGCTTCAAGTGGTATAGGCCGGCTCTCTGCCCAATATGCGGTATCCTTTTTATTAGCAACCTTATCATATGAGCTGGTAACCTTTTTATTGAACATCGTATCTGCAATAGGCTCATTGATCTTTTGCCTGTTATATACCGTAACTGCACTACCAATTATATCGAAACCAAATATTTTGAGGGTAATATACACTACCTGACTTTTTATGACCCAGGTATCATCTTTATAAGGCAGATATAACTGATCTACCTTCATAGTATCCAGCTTGTCTAACCCCGATTCTTTAGTTAGTGTAAGGTTGATACTATGTATCGCCCATTCTTTATCTGTAATGTAAATATATCCGTTGAAACAGGGTTCATACGCTCTCTTTTGTGTTACCCTTATCTTAAATACGGTATGATCCTGCTCCTGAAACTGCCCTTCAAATCTGTACTTATAATAATTAAGGGCAAGATCATTGACCGGAGAGATATATCCTCTTGAAGACCGACCAAACAAACTGACATTGTTATCATAGAAGGAAATGACGGAAGGAAACTGAGAAAAGCCTACACCGCCCGGATTACCACTTTCTCTCACAGAATGAATGATGGTCCTCTCTTTTTCATCCTGTACATAATAATCAGCATCCTCTTCCAACAGATACAAGATTCCTTTGCCCGTGCTATCTGCACCTATCTCCTGAGCATTGATCTTTTGCCCCATCACTTTCTTCGGCATTTGCCTTGAGCGACCTATACACTTCAAGTACATATTAGTTTGGAAAGACTTGATCTGATCGGCATGAAACTTCCTTCTCTTTATGGCTTCGCGCATGATAGCGTATGCAGGATCTTCCGCATTTGCTTTGATCACGGCCTCCTTCATTTCCAAACCTTGTGTAGCCAGCACAAAATTATGAACAAGCGTTTCATCACCTTTTATCGTTACGCTGTACTTAGCTTGTTTAAATCCCACATACTGACAAATTACAGTAAATAGTCCCGGTCCTATATTTAATTCATAGTCCCCACCTGCATTAGCATTGGTCCCTATCGTAGTACCTTCTACATATATGGTCGCATAAGATAGTGGTTCGCCCTTGCTATCTGTAGCCTTCCCTTTAATGACTCCTGCAAAAATGCTGTGGGCGACCAGTAAAAATAAGAATGTAAGTAAAATGTTTTTCATGCTATAGTAAGTGCCGGAAAGTAGTGCAATATGAATATACAAGAATAAGCAATACTATATCGTCTGCAACCGTGAAAATGTTACAGCGATCTCAAAATATTATCCGAATTGATTTTTATTATCAGAACAGACCGAATAATTGTGCATCTATACGACGCACTACATCAGCAAAATCTTCTTCCTTTTCGGCAAAGTTGCAGTTATTGACATCGATCACCAGCAATGGACCATCGTCATAACTATCTATCCACTTGTTATAGTTCTCGTTCAATCTTTTCAGATAATCAAGCCTTATGTTCTCTTCATATTCTCTGCCACGCTTCTGGATCTGATCGACAAGTGTAGGAATTGACGTTTTCAGATATATAAGCAGATCAGGTGGTTGGATCAGAGTTTTTAAATTCTGAAAGAAAGAGGTATAATTCTCGTAATCACGCTTGGTCATCAAACCCATGTCAAACAGATTGGGAGCAAATATATACGCATCCTCATATATCGTGCGGTCTTGTATGACTGTGTCCTTTCCACTACGAATATCAATAAGGTGCTTGATACGATTATTCAAAAAGTATATCTGCAGATTGAATGACCAACGATGCATATCCTCATAAAAATCTATGAGGTAGGGATTGTGTTCTACATCCTCAAAATGAGGCTCCCATTTATAGTGCTTCGCCAACATGGCGGTAAGCGTTGTTTTACCGGACCCGATATTTCCGGCCACAGCTATATGCTTGGGAGTAACTTTATGAGGCATTGTATGAAAAGTATAATATTTAAAGTAAAAAAGTTCACCCTTACGTGAACCACATTGTGGTAAAACTAACTAATTCGCATTAGTTTTCGTAACATATCCATTCAAAACATTGAAAAATAATATGTTACACAAAATTAATAGTTGATACCTATCAACTTTCTTGCTCCTTTTATGGTCTCCGATGCACTGGCTCGTGCCTTATCGGCACCCATTTTCAATATTTTCCTCAACCCTTCTTCATCTTTATTGAGCTCTGCAGCACGTTCCCTTATCGGGGAGATATAAGCCACCATATCTTCTGCCAGTTGCTTTTTCATATCGCCGTAACGAACATTACAATTATTATAGGCA
This sequence comes from Chitinophagaceae bacterium, assembly GCA_947447465.1. Taxonomy (GTDB): domain Bacteria; phylum Bacteroidota; class Bacteroidia; order Chitinophagales; family Chitinophagaceae; genus Flavipsychrobacter. The sequence goes on from CANFKE010000040.1 coordinate 13,353, forward strand.
CTTCTGAATGTTGAGGCCACTTCCGGAGCAGACACAGCGTTCATCAATGCAAATAGATTTTGTATATAATCTGGCATTTGCATATTAGGTTCCGTAGGACCCTGATCTGTTTTGGCCTTCATTATCTTTTTACGGATAGTATCATTATCATCATTTAAGAATATGGTCGAATTCACATTCTCACTCTTACTCATCTTTCCATTCCCATCCAGGCTCATTATCTTCACGGTCTCCTCGCTGAACCTGAATACTTGCGGTTCAGGAAAAAACTCCCCATATCTATTGTTAAAACGGTTAGCGAAATTACGGGCCATCTCCAAGTGCTGTTCCTGATCTTTACCAACAGGCACTTTCACTGCTTTATGGATCAATATGTCAGCAGTCATCAATACAGGGTAAGTCAATAAACCGGCATTTACATTATCTGGATGCTGACGCACCTTATCCTTGAAAGTAGGCACTTTTTCCAACTCACCTTTGTAGGCAAGCATATTGAGCATAAGATATAATTCTGGTATCTCAGGAATATCGCTCTGCACATAAAGTGCTACTTTTTCCGGATCAAGGCCACTGGCAATATTCTCTGCAAGAACTCTGTAAACACTCGATTTCAATTCCTTCGGATCAGGGTGTGTGGTAAGCGCATGATAATCTGCAACAAAAAAATAGCAATTGTAGGTATCCTGCATTTTTACATAATTCTGCATGGCACCAAAATAATTACCCAAATGTAAATGTCCGGTAGAGCGGATCCCGCTCACTACAATTTCCTTACTCATAAGGCTGCAAAGATAGGTAAAGGGTTAAAAGGATAAAAGCTTTATTAGCTTTATAAAGGAAATGAACAATAAGTCATCTGGCAATATCAATTATTATCTTCTCAACTCCCTGATGATACGTCTGGTTCGTTTATCTTCTCTTGCGTTCTGCAAACTGATAACGGCCCACACCGCTGCAGGTATCCAACCGATAAGTATTGCCTGCAATAGCAAACAGATAATACCCGTTATGATCTTACCTCGTAAGAAAAAAGATAAAGCAGGAAACAGAATGGCGATGAGTGTCATGTGCTTACAAATTTATTGATTTCCGGCCAATGACTTATATCATATCATTATCTGCAAAAGAAATTTTATATTGGACATGTATAAAGCATTTAATCTAAACCAGGTGGTATGTCCGAACAGAAAGAAAATTCATTGACCGAGCTTACTATGGAGCTATTTGCCCGTGGCCTTACCAGAAAAGAAGTAGAAGATGAACTTACGCAAAAAGGTCATGAAGAGTTTTATATCAAAAAGATAATTGATGAATATCTCAAATTACGAAATGCTAAGAAACGGACTGTTGGCATGGCACTGATCATGGCAGGTGCGCTCTGTTGTTTCGCCAGCTTCTTACTCACTATAACTTCTGCTTCAATGACCGAAAGTTCATGGGGGCTTTTCGGTCTTACAAGTGTCGGCGTAGGCCTTGTCTTTGCAGGGCTCATGTATATTTTTGCCTGATAAATAATGCCGGAATCTTACTAACTAATTGACAGTTAATGCTATAGTGTTTTAACGTAAAATTAAGCCTCAAGGAGTATCTGTGTTCATAACTTTACTGCTCACTTAAATCCATTTAAACAGTAAAAAAATGAAAAGATTTTTCCTTTTTGCTATCGCCACGTCTGTAGCTCTATCGACTTCTGCTCAACTTGCAAAGTCCTCTCTTACATCAGTAAGCCCTGTCCGCACGCTTACCAATGGCGGCTTTATCCCGTCAGCCAAAACAACAGCGATCGGTGACATCGACACCTCTGGCCACATCTTCAGCACAGATACGCTTGCAGTTTATTACGCAGGTATAACAGGTGTTGACAGTGGTTACCTCACTGGCATCAATGCGTATGGAACAAAAGGATATGCTGAACGTTTTTCCTTCAGCGGAGGAGATAGTTCTGTATCTGTTCTGGGTCTGCTCACCCAGTTTACAGGAACTGTAAATCCCGCAACAACTAAAACCGTATCCTTCAATGCATGGAGCGTTGCAGCAAAATCAACAGCATCAGGCGCAGTAAGCGGCCATCTGTTCAATAGTGGTTTACCGGGAACTTCTCTTGCTGCGCTTAGCGTACCACTTACACAATTGGGCATATCTACTACTGGTGGAGGTGATACCATCAAAGCATTCATGTTCCCGAGTCCAACTGCTTATGTACCTCGTTTCTTCATTGGTTACACTATCAACTATTCACCTACTGCCTTTGGTGGTGACACAATTGCCGTATTGTCTAATCTTGATGGTGAAAGACACTATACTTATGGATATACATCAGGTGCAGACACCATCATTAACAACGTAAATGCTACAATGTATGCTGATGGCACATGGCACGATAACGCAAGAGAAGCTTTCGGTCAATTCGTTGACTTCGCTTTCTACCCTATTTTCAAGATCGGAGCAGCAATTGTAAATGTAAATGGCATCACTAAAAATGATCTGACAATTTTCGGAAACTACCCTAATCCGGCAGTCAATGCAACTAACATTAAGTTTGCTGTGGCTAAACCTACTGATGTAACTATCTCTATAACCGACATGTCAGGTAAAGTCGTAGCATCAACATCTCAGAAATTCAATTCAGGTACACAAGTTGTGGAAATGAATACGTCTTCACTACCAACCGGTGAATATATCTACCTTGTTCGTACCGCAGAAGGTGATGGTATGGCCGCTAAGATGACTATTATCAAATAATCATTCTCCGCTTTATTAATAAAAATAGGATGCTCCGGCCGGAGCATCCTATTTTTTATTTTCGAAGGTGATCACCTGTTACTATGGTATCTCTACAGACCATCTTTTTGCAACACAGCAATAAACATACTATCTGCCTTTATGCCTACCCCATTAATCAGCTTAGAATCCTTAAGTACTAATCCTGTTCTGTTCATTACACCAGAGACCACATTTTCATTTTCCTCTTCAAATACCGAGCAGGTAATATAGATCAATCTGCCTCCCGGCTTGAGATAGGCCGCTACATTAGTTGCAATATTTTCTTGTAATCCTGCAAATCTCTTCAACTCATTCGGATCAAAGAAATAAGCCTGCTCCGGCGTTCGTGCCCATGTACCTGATCCGCTGCATGGAGCATCACATATAATATTATCGAACTGCTTTCCTTTTAATGATTGTTCTAGCTTTGCGCTATCAGTAACATCAGTGACATAAGCTGAGGGGGCAGTATGTCCATAATTACGAACACGCTCCTGCAGATTATGCAGTATGGTCTGTCTGATATCTGTGACCGTAAGTTGCACTGTGGGCTCTTTATCTTTTAGCAGCAGCGACTTTCCACCAGCCCCCGAACAACAGTCGTACCAGCGTTCATGCTTCTTAGGCATGAACCATGCTGCAGTTCGCTGTGAAGAAGCATCTTGAACAACATAAGCAGCAGGTGGCAACAATGTATCTATCTTAGCTCCATTGGGAAGTGACACACAATCTTCTGTAATAAATTGATACGGGATACTGTTATCTTCCAGCAACTTTACAATTTGCGTCATCTGCTTCCTGATCCTTATGAACAACGATGGTTGCACCAACAATGATGCTAACCACTCTTCACGATCTATCTCTTTAGAAAAGGTAATGTTATTCGAAAATAATTGCTGTTGATCTATGACATCCTTGATTTCCTCATCATCACTTGGCAACATTCGGCCAATGACAGATCTGTTGCCGCAAGAACGCATTGCAACTTTCATCTTACCCTCAAAATCAGATATGTCATACCCTGCTATTCCTTTCTCACACCTATACCAACAATATGCCATCTCACTGAGTATGCGTCTGTCCCTGCTACCTAACTGAGGGAACTGCTTGCAATAATTTTTCAAAAAATGCCCCAGCGGCAGACTCCCATCATATGTTTCAATTATTGTACGTATGTGCTGCCATATATAATGCATGGCCCGAAATTAGATAATTGTTGTAATACCCCACCCAACCATTGTAAAGTATCACCTAAGAAAAAACAGAATGCTCCAATCACTGATTTATTAACCATCAACTAAACTAACTTTTGAACTGATACTGCGATCACTATCCTAATAAGATAACATATACCCAAAGTATCAGGGGGCAACCCAACAGAATCCAAATATTCAGCGATCACCTAAATGATGATATAGATCACCAAAATAATTTAATATAAAATTAAAATACAATTCATATATTTTTTAAAACTCTTATTTGAATGAGATTTTCAGCAAAATAAACTACTAGTATTTGTAGTTTAATAATGTACTGTATTAATTCAGGATTCATTAACAAACAAGTACGTATATATAATTGGTAGCAATTATTAGTGTAGTTATCTTTGCCCCGCCGTATTGAAAAATTATCCACAACTAATTCACAACTACTAACTGTAATAGTATTATTATCGAATTAGAAAATTTATGCACTAAAATGACTCAGTTTATAAAACTACACATTTATGCATATATATTTTTAAAATTAGATAATAATATATTATTATGATTTATTAAAATACTTACTAAACCAATTTTTTGCACAATGAGGTGTTTTTTACTGTCGCTCGTATTTTTGTTGACTTTCACTACAACAAAAGCTGTCACTACATGGTCTCCAACAACCGCAATAGGGGTTATTGCCGGTACAGGTACATACTGTGTTGGAGGTACACCTTCGAGTCTAACATTTAGATACACTCCATGTAGTAGTGGAACAGGTGGTGCCAGCGGAGTAACGATCAGTTACACTTGGTCAAGTGTTGCCAACGCTACAACAACAACAGGAGGAACTGCCGTATTTACTGGTACTGTTGCCTGTGTTACATCAGGAACTTCAGGTACACTTACCTTCACACCACCAACAACAACGGCGGGCACATCGTTCTATTATTGCAAATATACCTGGACAGGTGGCTTGGGTGCCTGTACTTCAAGTGGCTCAGTAACCAGTTCTTCTGCAATTCAGGTAGTAGTAAATGCAGTACCTACAATTACTGCAACTCCGGTTACAGGAACTATCTGTCGTGGTTCTACCACAACCATAAATGCAACTGGTGGCACTACTTATGTTTGGTCCCCAACAGCTGGACTTAGTTCCAGTACATCTGCTAATCCGAATTTTATAGGAACAAACACCGCTACTTACACTGTAACAGGAACAACTAGTGGCTGTAGCTCTACTGCAACTGCCACTGTTACCGTTAATGCAATGCCAACAGTAACCGCAACTCCCGCACCGGCAACCATATGCAGTGGCAGCACAAGTACAATTACTGCTTCAGGAGCAACAACCTATAGTTGGAACCCTGCCACTAACTTAAGCTCATCTACTATTGCCAACCCAATTTTTAGTGGATCTACCACAGCTACATATACAGTAACAGGTACTACTTCTGGCTGTAGTGCTACAGCTACTGCAACCGTTACTGTGAATGCCACTCCCACTGTAACCGCTACTCCAAGTGCAGGAACTATTTGCCGTGGTAATACCACTACTATTACTGCTGCAGGAGCCACAACATATAGTTGGACACCATCTGCAGGCTTAAGCAGCACTACAATTGCAAACCCGATTTTCAGCGGTACAAATACTTCCACATATACCGTAACAGGAACTACCACAGGTTGTAGCTCAACAGCTACTGCCACTGTTACTGTTAATGCAATTCCGACAGTAACAGCAACTCCCGCACCGGCAACCATATGTAGTGGCAGCACAAGCACAATTACTGCTTCAGGAGCAACAACCTATAGCTGGAATCCAGCAACTAACTTAAGCTCATCTACTATTGCTAACCCTATTTTTAGCGGTTCTACAACAGCTACATATACAGTGACCGGAACTACTTCAGGCTGTAGTGCTACAGCTACTGCAACCGTTACTGTGAATGCCACTCCCACTGTAACCGCTACTCCAAGTGCAGGAACTATATGTCGGGGTAATACCACTACTATTACTGCTGCAGGAGCCACAACATATAGCTGGACACCATCAACAGGCTTAAGCAGCACTACAATTGCAAATCCGATTTTTAGTGGAACAACAACATCCACATATACCGTAACAGGCACAACAGCAGGTTGTAGTGCTACAGCTACTGTTACAGTAACGGTTAATCCTGTCCCTACTATTACAGCTACTCCGGTCGCTTCAAATATTTGTAATGGTAGTTCAACTACGATCAACGCAACAGGTGGCACCACTTACTCATGGACTCCGGTAACAGGACTAAGCGCTACCACTGCCGCAAGTCCTGTCTTTAATGGTACAACTACTACAACTTATACTGTGACCGGAACAACCTCGGGTTGTAGCTCAACAGCAACTGCAACAGTTACTGTAAGTCCGGTACCAACAATTACTGCAACACCGGTATCAGGAACCATCTGTCGCGGTACTACTACTACTATCAATACAACTGGTGGTACTACTTACAGCTGGACACCTGCAACAGATCTCAGCTCTTCTACAGCTGCAAGCCCTGTATTCAGTGGCACAAATACAGCTACTTTTACTGTTACTGGAACTACAGGTATTTGCAGTAGCACAGCTACTGCAACAGTTACTGTGAATGCAATACCAACAATTACAGCGACACCGGTATCAGGAACTATCTGTCGTGGTTCAACAACAACCATCAATGCTGCTGGTGGAACTACTTACTCATGGTCACCAACAGCAGGTTTAAGCTCAAGCACATCAGCCAGTCCGATTTTCAGCGGTACAAATACTTCTACTTATACCGTAACAGGAACTACCGCAGGCTGTAGTTCTACCGCAACTGCTACTGTCACTGTTAATGCTTTACCAACAGTAACCGCTACACCGGCACCGGCAACCATTTGCAGCGGCAGCACAAGCACGATTACTGCTTCAGGAGCAACTACCTATAGCTGGAATCCTGCGACTAACTTAAGCTCATCAACTATTGCCAACCCTATTTTTAGTGGTTCTACCACAGCTACATATACAGTGACCGGTACAACTTCAGGCTGTAGTGCTACAGCTACTGCAACTGTTACTGTGAATGCTACTCCAACTGTAACTGCTACTCCAAGTGCAGGAACTATTTGTCGTGGCAATACCACTACTATTACCGCTGCAGGTGCTACTACATATAGCTGGACACCATCAGCAGGTTTAAGCAGTACTACAATTGCAAATCCGATTTTCAGTGGAACAACAACATCTACATATACCGTAACAGGTACAACAGCAGGTTGTAGTGCTACAGCTACTGTTACAGTAAATGTTAATACTGTCCCTACTATTACAGCTACTCCCGTTGCTTCAAATATTTGTAATGGTAGTTCAACGACGATCAACGCAGCAGGTGGTACTACTTACTCATGGACTCCCGCAACAGGATTAAGCTCAAACACTGCCGCAAGTCCTGTCTTTAATGGTACAACTACTACAACTTACACTGTGACCGGAACGACCTCGGGTTGTAGTTCAACAGCAACTACAACAGTTACAGTTAGTCCGGTACCAACAATTACTGCTACTCCGGTGGCTGGAACCATCTGTCGAGGTACTACTACTACTATTAATGCGACAGGTGGAACCACTTACAGCTGGACACCGGCAACAAATCTGAGCTCTTCGACAGCTGCAAGCCCTGTATTCAGTGGTACAAATACTGCTACCTATACCGTGACTGGAACAACTGGCATTTGCAGTAGTTCAGCAACTGCTACAGTTACTGTTAATGCTGTGCCTACAATTACTGCAACTCCGGTTACAGGAACTATTTGCCGTGGAACTACTACAACTATCAATGCAGCAGGTGGAACTACTTACTCATGGTCACCAACAGCAGGTTTAAGCTCTAGCACATCAGCTAGCCCTGTTTTCAGCGGAACAAACACCACTACTTATACTGTAACAGGCACAACAAGTGGTTGTAACGCTAACGCTACAGCAACGGTTACAGTCAACGCACTACCTACTGTAACGGCCACACCTGTTGCTGCAGCAATTTGTCGCGGAACAACAACAACAATAAATGCTGCAGGTGCCACTACCTATAGCTGGAACCCAAGTACAAATTTAAGTTCTTCAACATCTGCAAGCCCGCTGTTCAGCGGAACTGCAACAGCTACCTATACACTGACAGGAACAACTACAGGATGTAGCGCTACTACTACAACTACAGTAACAGTTAATCCGGTACCTACTGTAACAGCTACCGCTGGATCGGGCACTATTTGTAGAGGTAACAGTACAACGATGACAGCAGCAGGAGCTACAACATATTCTTGGACACCTGCTACAGGATTGAGCGCATCAACTGGCGCCAACGTTACTTTCACAGGAACAAATACTACAACTTATACAGTAACAGGCACAAGTACAGGTTGTTCATCTTCTGCTACACAAACTATTAATGTTACTCCATTACCAACTGTAACAGCTACACCATCATCAGTAGCAATTTGCCGCGGTACAACAACAACACTTACTACCACTGGTGCAACTACCTATATATGGACACCGGCAGCCGGTATCAGTTCAACAACTGCAACTACTGTTACATTCTCAGGAACTAATACCGCAACCTATTCAGTAACAGGAACATCCTCAGGTTGTAGTTCTACAGCAACTGCGACAGTTACTGTAAATCCAATACCAACTGTTACCGCAACTCCTGGTACTGCAAGCGTATGTATCGGATCAACAACTACTATCGCTGCAACTGGCGGAACTACATATAGCTGGACCCCTGGCACAGGACTAAGTGCTACAACAGGCTCACCTGTTACATTCAACGGAACAACTACAGCTACCTACACCATTACAGGTTCTAGTCTGGGTTGCAATGGAACTACTACTCGAACCATAACAGTAAATCCATTACCAACAATTACAGTTGGTGCTACTGCTACACTCATGTGCTCAGGCAGCACATCCACACTTACTGCTGCGGGTGGAAACACATACACATGGACTCCGGCAACTGCATTGAGTGCAACTACAGGTGCAGTAGTAAGAGCTACACCTACAGTTAATACAACTTATTCTGTTACAGGAACAAACACTACAACAGGATGTTCTGCTACAGCAAGTAAATTGATAACTATACCCCGCACATCAGTCAGTGCATCACCTACTGCAATTTGTATAGGTTCCTCAGCAACGCTTACTGCTACTAACACAGGTACAGGTGCTACCTATAAATGGACCCCGGCTACAAGTCTCAGTGCAACCACAGGTGCATCAGTAGTAACTACTACTACTGTTACTCGTACATATACAGTCACCGGTGTAAGCGGAACTTGTACCACAACTGCAACTCAGGCTATCACTGTAAACCCGCTGCCTACTCCAACAGTGACCGTGGGTTCAGCAAGCGTTTGTCCCGGCAGCTCTACAACTATGACTGCAACGGGTGCGGTTACCTATACGTGGCTTCCTACTACAGGACTTAGTGCCAGCACTGGCGCAACGGTAACAGCTACCCCTACAGTAACTACTACATATACTGTAAGCGGCACCAATGCCAATGGATGCGTTGGCACAAGGACCCAAACTATCTCCATCAATGGAGTACCTACTGTTACTGCAACTTCAGGTTCAGCAACTATATGTAATGGAACTTCTACTACCCTTTCTGCAACTGGTGGTACTACATACTCTTGGCTGCCAACAACTGGACTTAGTGCTTCAACCGGAACACCGATAACTGCAAGTCCGACAGTAACAACTACATATACGGTAACAGGCAGAAACGCGTCCGGATGTTCGGCTACTGCAATAAGAACGATAACAGTAAACCCTAAACCAACGATCACCACATCTGGTACTGCAGCTATATGTAGAGGTAGCTCCACTACCATAACAGCAGCAGGAGGTGTATCCTATACTTGGTTACCTGCAACTGGATTAAGTGCAACAACCGGTGCTACTGTTACAACTTCTACAACTGTTACAACAACATATACCGTAACAGGAACAAGCAGCCTTACTTGTACCAATACTGCTACCAAACTGATTACTGTAAATGGAACACCAACTGTAACTCCGGGTGGAGCAACAAATATTTGCAAAGGATCATCGGCAACACTCACTGCTACAGGTGCTAATACTTATGTATGGACACCGACTACTTTCCTTACTGTTGCAACAGGAGCAAGTGTTACCTGCACCCCTACTGTAACAACAACTTATACTGTTGCGGGTACTAATACAGTAACAGGATGCGTAGGAACAGCCAGCAGAACAGTTACCGTTCCTCTCACCCTTGTTTCTCCTACTACAGCATCAGTATGTATTGGTGCAAGCACTACATTAACTGCTTCTGGTGGTGCTACATATAAATGGGCTCCGGCTACACAATTAAGTGCCACTACAGGTGCTAGCGTGGTAACTACTTCTACAGTTACCAGAACTTATACCGTAACAGGAGTAAGTAGCGTAGGTAGCTGTACAACTTCTGCAACTGTCCAATATACTGTAAACCCATTACCTACGATCACAACGACTGTTGTTGGCACACCAACAGTATGTGCGGGATCTCCGGTTACAATAACTGCGGGTGGTGGTGTATCATATAGCTGGACTCCGGCTACATTCCTCAACGTAACAACAGGAGCAACAGTAATTTCTAGCCCAACCGTTGCAACAACATATACAGTAACCGGATCAAGCAGTTCAGGATGTCTCAACACTGCTACCAGGACAATAAGCGTAAACCCGCGTCCTACATTAACGGTGACTCCTACAACTATTACTATCTGTAACGGTTCTTCTAGTACAATGACCGTAGCCGGTGCTAATACATATGTCTGGACTCCGGCCACAGGACTAAGTGCGACAACAGGAGCTACTGTAACGGCATCTCCTACTACTACAACAACTTATACGGTTACAGGTACAAATACAGTAACAGGATGTACAAATACTGCAACAAAGGTGATCACGGTCAATCCAAAACCTACAATTGCGATCACACCTGCAACAGTAACATTCTGTGCCGGTAGCTCATCAAGCCTTACAGCCAGCGGCGGCAATACCTATTCATGGACTCCGGCAACCTCGCTGACTGCTACAACAGGAGCTACTGTAACTGCTTCCCCAACTACTACTGTCACCTATACGGTCACTGGTGTAAATACTTTAACAGGATGTTCAAATACAGCTTCCAGATTGGTAACCGTCAACCCATTACCGGTCATGACAGTAACCCCGACCACTGCAGCCATTTGTATCGGATCATCTACTTCACTATCAGTTGCAGGAGCAAATACTTACGTATGGACACCTGCTGCCAGTCTTAGCGCATCAACTGGTGCTACAGTAACTACTACAGCTACTACAACTACTACTTATTCTATCACAGGTACTAGTGCTGCAGGATGTAATGCAGTAACTACAAAAACAGTTACGGTAAATCCATTACCTGTATTGACAATGACTCCGACATCAGCAACTATATGTAACGGTTCTTCAACTACACTGGCAGTGTCTGGTGCCAATACTTATGTATGGTCACCATCTACCGGACTCGCCAGCAGTACTGCGGCATCTGTAAGCTGTAATGCAAGTACGTCCAGAGTATATACAGTAACTGGAACTAACACAATAACAGGCTGCGCTAATACTAACACTGTTTCTGTTACAGTAAATAATGTGTTAGTTAGTGTATCATCTCCTAGTGTTTGTATCGGATCAACAACTACGCTAAATGCTAGCGGTGCTACAACTTATAGCTGGACACCGAATATTGGGCTGTCTTCAACTACCAGTGCTTCGCCTGTTTTCTCAGGTACAGTGACCAGAACTTACACGGTCACCGGCACTTCAGCAGGACCATGCGTAACAACTGCAACTGTAACAGTAACTGTTAATCCGTTGCCTACAGTAACTGTTACCGCCAACCCTACAAGTATTTGTTCGGGCAGCTCTTCTACGCTTACCGCATCGGGTGCAAATACCTATACTTGGACTCCGGGAGCAACACTTTCAGCTACAACCGGCGGTATTGTTACTGCATCACCTACTGTAACTACTGTATATACTGTCACCGGCACAAATACTGTTACCGGTTGTGCAACAAATGCTACAGGAACATTTACGGTCAATCCGGCACCAACTATAAATACTACTGTAGGCAGCACAGCTATATGTAATGGTTCTACTACAACTATTGCCGCTACTGGTGCAACTACATATATATGGTCCCCTGCTACTGGGTTGAGTGCATCTACCGGAGCTAATGTCACCTGTTCTACATCAGTAACTACTACATATACGATAACGGGTACCGGTGTTGGCGGTTGTACAGGTACAACTACAAGAACAATAACAGTAACTAACGTCGCTCTTGCAGTAGCAAATCCTAACTTATGTATAGGTTCCGGTACATCTATAACAGCAACAGGCGGTGTAACTTATTCTTGGTCTCCATCAGCAGGCTTAAGTGCCACTACAGGAGCTAATGTGATAGCTACACCTACTACTACTACTACATATTCAGTTACCGGTATTAGTGCCGGTGGTTGCGTAAGTAATGTTACTCAATTGATCACTGTAAATCCAATACCAACTATCACTGCTACTTCAGGATCTGCTGCTATTTGTAACGGCTTCTCAACATCACTGTCAGCAACCGGTGGTGCTACATATACTTGGCTGCCAACAACAGGACTTAGCAGTTCTACAGGTAGTCCGGTCACTTGTAGTCCTACTACTACAACAACTTATACTGTCACAGGTACAAGTGCAGCAGGATGTAGCAACACATCTACACGTACAATTACTGTCAACAGTTTGCCGGTCATAGTAGCAGGTGGCGGAACACCTACTATCTGTAATGGATTGGCAACTACACTGTCTGCAAGTGGCGGAACATCTTATACATGGTCTCCTGCTACAGGACTAAGTGCAAGTACTGGCTCTTTAGTAACATGTACAGCTAATACAACTACTACATACACCGTAACCGGAACCAATGCTTCAGGTTGCAGTGACATAGCTACAAGAACAATTACTGTCAATCCTATTCCTACAATAACTGCAACAGCAGCTATTGGAACAATATGTGCAGGAGATGCTACAACACTCAGCGCATCAGGCGGCAGTACTTATAGCTGGACTCCATCAACTGGCCTTAGTACTACAACTGGCGCAAGTGTAATGGCCTCACCCGCATCTACTACTATTTATACTGTTACTGGTTTAAGTGCGCTGGGTTGCAGTAGCACAACTACGCTTACATTGAATATCAATCCTCTCCCTGTGGTTACACTTACTCCTGCAAGCACCTCGCTTTGTATCGGTGCAAGCACTTCATTGACTGCGGGTGGAGCAATTACATATAGCTGGCTACCTAATACTGATCTGGATAATAGTACAGGAGTTAGTGTCATCAGTTCTTCAACTGTAACAACAACTTATACAGTTACAGGAACTGACGCTAATGGTTGCGTAGATTCTGCAACGCAAACAATTACCATTAATCCTCTGCCGATCCCGGCATTCTCTGTTGATCCGGGTCCTTCAATTTGTACAGGCACTAATGTTACCTACAAAACTCAATCCGGACAAAGTGCTTATGTTTGGACTGTTCCGGGAACTCTGGGAGTAGATTTCAATATCATTTCCGGTGGCATTGGCAGCAGTGATAGCACCGTTACTCTATCATGGATAACGAACGGCAGTAAATCTGTAAGTATAAACTATACCAGCAGTTTCGGTTGTCAGGGATTAGTTGACGATACTACAACAGCTATCGTAAGTTCTATAGCTTCAGTAGCTTCTATCACAGGTGCTTCAACATTGCCTATTGATATCAACTATACATTTACAAATGCAACACCTGGTGGTGTATGGACAAGCAGCGATACAACTATTGCTACAATAAATAGTTCTGGTATTGCTCATACAAAGGCTGCAGGAAGTACGAACATATATTACAGGGTAACCAATAGTTGCGGTACAGCTGCCACATTTATTACAATTACTGTCAACGCCAGACAATGGGTTGGTGGTGCACCGGGTCAGGAAACTGACTGGATGGAACCTACTAACTGGTTAGGCTCTGTAATGCCTGATCCGACTCACGACATTACTATTCCTGCATCTGCAACATACTTCCCTGAAGTACCGGTTTCCGGATCAGATAAGATGCGCAATCTGACAGTTGAACCGGGTGCTAAAATAACCATTGATGCTGGTGGTCACTTATCCATAAAGGGCAAACTAACTGTCAATGGTATTATAGATGGAGATGGTAAGATAGTAATGGACACCACTACTGCACAACGCATATCTGGAACAGGTATGTTGAATGCACTTGAATTGAACAATAGTGCAGGTGCTACGGTAGATACCGGTTCACAGATAGTGATCAGAAATACACTCACCGTTACATCCGGTACATTGAATACTCAGGATAGCCTTACTTTATACTCCGATGCGTTATATACTGCTAGAGTTGATGAACTACCTACAGGAGCTCATATTACTGGTAAGATCAACGTGCAGCAATATGTACAGGGCGGTTACAGACGTTATAGATTCTGGAGTCATCCATTCAACGCTTCAATGTCACTTAGCCAGATCGAAAAGTATATCGATATCACTGGTCAGGGTGGAGCAGCTAATGGCTTTACTACTACAGGTTCTAACGCACCTTCTGCATTCAGATTAGATCCTTATACAAGTAATTCATCGCTGGGCTACGACCCGGGTTGGAAACCATACACAGACATTAGCCCAACAGCAGCAGATAGCAATACACTTAGAAGATATCAGGGTATTCGCTTATTCATACGTGGCGATAAGGGTGAAGGTCTCGGATATGGAACGTACACTCCATCTGAGACAATGATAATGATGTCGGGTATAGTAAACCAGGGAAGACAAAAAGTAGTAATGGCTAAGGGTAGTAGCGCTAATCAGGATTACAATATGATCGGCAATCCTTATGCTTCTCCTGTTGACATTGGAACTGTCATCTATAACGCTCGTGCGGCCGGAAATGTTACCGGTGTTGCATACTTCGTTTGGAACCAATCTCTGGGTAGCGCTGGTCAGTTCCAATCGGTTACTATCGACACTACTTCTCCTTCTCCTTATTACTTGCAGGCTAATGCCGCATTCCAAATAAGAGCAGCTCACGATGGTGATACGCTGATATTTAATGAATCGAACAAGGGAGCATATATGACTACATACTTGTTCAAGTCTCCTGCTCAATATTCTACGTTCAATATCTATGATGAGAACTACCATCTGTACGACGCACTTTCATTCAACTTTAATGATGCTGCTACAGAGGCTGATGATAACAATTTCGATGCGGTAAAACCAAGCGGTGCCGATTTCAACTTCTATAGTTTGTCTTCCGACAACAAAAAGATGGCAATAGACGGCAGACCATACAAGTCTGGAGGTCACATACCTCTGGGTATCGTCAGCCCTTATGCACAGACTTTTGTTATCAGAGCAGAGAACATAGCATTGCCTGAAAACAATAAATTGTATCTGCATGATAAGTTACTGGAAAACTATACACTGATGACTGCAGGTAAGGAATACAAGTTCACCATTACCAAAGATGCAGCAACTCAGGGCAACAAAAGGTTCGAATTGACCACAGATGCTCCTGAAACGATCGCTGAGAACAACACGCTTAAGGTTGACGTACTCCCTAACCCTGCTACTGATCAGGTTAAGTTGAACTACTCAATGGATCAGAAAGAAGTGGTGAACATTAAGGTCATAGATATGACAGGAACCGTTGTCTATACCGAAAAACCACAGCAATCGAAAGCAGGATCGATCTACTTGTCTTTGAGTAATTTCGCATCAGGCATATACATGATAGAAGTTACCGCAGGTGAGAACAAAGTAACCCGCAGATTGATCAAAGAATAATGATCCTCATAACTCAATAACAAAGCCCCGCGATATGCGGGGCTTTGTTATTGAGACCTCATTTCAGTAATAATACCTCTGTAATTAATTATATTTCATAGTACTCAATGTTCAAAATTGTTGAGTATTAGTTACCCATCTTTACTAACTATAAAGCCATGCAGATGCATGGCTTTATAGTTAGTAGGTTTCATCTTCTTATTGTACGCCCTTGGCCCATATTTCTAATTTCTCATGAAGAATATTCAATGGTACACCTCCATCTTTTAGCACTTCATCATGGAAAGAAGCAATATTGAATTTACTGCCTTGCACCCCTTCATAATGTTTACGTTCCCCCGATATGGCCATCTGTCCTATCTTATAAGATAATGCCTGACCGGGTATAGCCATATAACGCTCTATTTCTGCGGTAGCATCATGTTCAGATATCAATTCATGCGCCATCATATATTTGATAGCATCTTCACGACTCATGCCTTTATAATGCATACCTACATCTACGATCAGGCGAATGGCACGGTGCATCGCATCCCCCAAATGTCCCATGTACTGATACGGATCATTGTATAAGCCAAGCCCCTTACCAAGTGTTTCACAATAATGGGCCCAGCCCTCTCCATATGCTCCATACCATATAAATCTTCTGAATGCAGGCAATCCCTTACTCTCCTGTTGCAGCGATACCTGATAATGATGTCCCGGTATAGCCTCATGTAAAAATAAGGTAGCCATACCTGTAGCATTGAATTTTCGGGCATCCAGTATCGGCACATAAAATATACCCGGTCTGCTGCCATCTTCCGATCCCTGATTGTACTCCGCACTAGCCGATGCTGCACGGAAAGCCTCTGTCTGACGAATAGTAAATTGCGTCTTCGGCGTATTATTGAACAATTTCTTTAACTGGGGATCCTCGATTTTTTTGATGGCCCAGAAACTATCCAATACCTGCTGTGGCGTTGTAAAAGGACAGAATCTGCTGTCCTTATCTATGTACTTAAAGAATGCCTGCATATCGCCCTTAAAACCAACTGCATCCTTTACCTTATTCATTTCACCTTCCAACCTCGCTACCTCACTCTCCCCTATTTTATAGATACTGTCTGCCGATAAGTTCGTAGTGGTCCAGCTCTTGATACAATAATTATAATACTCATTACCACCCTGCAAACTTCCCAGTCCACTCGTTGAGCGACTCTTAGGTAGGTATTCCTTTTCAAAGAATGCAGCAAGCTTGCTATATGCAGGATTAACAATACTGTCTATAGCCTGCACATATTCCTTGGTAAGTCTTTCCTTATCAGCGGCACTGAATCCATCAGGGAATTTTTTCAACGGACCATAAAATATGCTCGCGGTATCATTCTTGACAACAACAGCTTTCAATTGTGGCAGTATCTTCACTACCAGCGACTTAGGCAATACCCAACCGGTAGCCATACCTTTTCTCATATTGAATATGGCGGTGTCGGTCCACGCAGGGAAAACTGATAATCGTTTCAGCCAATCCTCATAATCCTTCACCGTCTTAAATGGCTGATTGCCCGATCCAGACCCCAATTGCGGCAATTCCAGTGTGAATGACCAGAACTGATTGATTGGCATCAGATGAGTAGGGTATTTCAGTCCCTCTAGGCCCATCGCCATCTCATACTTGAACAGCCTGTAACTCATCAGGTCCTGACCTTGCAACTGTGTGCTGTCAATACCACTTATTTCATTCAGATACCTCTTGTAAAATCGGCCAAGGCTATCCCTGAAACTTTCTGCGATTGTAATGGTCAGCCTATCATTATAACGATTATCTCCGTTAGAGGTAGCCTCTGTAGGAAACAATTGCAGGCGCTCCTGCCAGTATTTGTCCAGCAGTGTTGCCAGTTCCTTACCCTTGCTCCCTGCAGCCTGTTTGTTATCACCATTCTTACACGATGCAAACAATCCGGCAACTGCAATAGCCAGTATTACTTTTTTCATGAATAATATTTGAGGTAAATAACGGCAATTTTCAGGAAAATCTACGCCCCTATATGACGTTATAATATACCTCTATAAGATTTGTTTATGATTTTATTGATAATCCCATTCATTTCTTATCTTACCTTTGCAACAATTAAATAATAGATCAAAATGTATCCTGAACAAATAGTTGCTCCGATGAAGGCCGAATTGACCACTCACGGATTCCAAGAATTACTTACTCCTGGCGATGTAGATAACACTCTGAAAATGGAAGGTACTACCTTGCTGATGATAAATAGTGTATGCGGTTGTTCTGCAGGCACAGCCCGTCCGGGTGTACTGATGGCAGTGCAGAATGCAGAAAAGAAGCCTAACCGCCTTACTACAAGTTTCGCCGGTTTCGATGTAGATGCTGTTAAGCAGGCTCGCCAATACTTGTTGCCTTACCCACCATCTTCACCTGCTATTGCATTGCTTAAAGATGGTAAAGTAGTACACATGATCGAAAGACACATGATCGAAGGTCGTCCGGCACAAATGATTGCTGCAAACCTTATTCAGGCATTCGAAACATACTGCTAAGAATATTAAAAGATTATTTCCCATAATAGAAAAGACCTGCTATTGCAGGTCTTTTCTATTATGGTGCAGTATTATCGCCTCAATACTATCCTGAAAGTAGTTCCCTTTCCCACCTCACTATGTTTTACAAATATCGAACTATAATGGTATTTCTCTATGATACGTCTGGATAATGACAGACCCAGTCCCCACCCTCTTTTCTTCGTAGTAAATCCGGGATTGAAAATCTTTTTCACCTGATATTTAGGTATGCCCTTACCGGTATCCTGCACATCTATCACCACCTGCTGCGGATGATTGGTTACAGTTATATCTATTGCACCCTTCCCTTCCATTGCGTCCAGTGCATTGCGTATCAGATTTTCCATTACCCAGTCAAATAGCGGACCGCTTATGTTCACTGGTAGCTCCTGTTCTTTTAAATGTAACGATATGGTCACTTTTAGCGGAGACCGCTTTTGCATATACGCCACAATTTCACCTAGTCGTTCTGCAAGGTTCTCCTCTTGCAGTTTAGGTTCACTACCTACTTTACTGAACCTGTCCGCCACCAACTTCAATCTATCCAGATCCTTCTGCATCTCTTTGGCTGCTTCACTATCTGGGTCATTCTCCCTCATCAGTTCCAACCACCCCTCCATTGAGCTTAGTGGCGTCCCTAACTGGTGTGCCGTCTCTTTCGATAACCCTACCCACACCTGGTTCTGTAGTGACCTGTAGGATGCCGACAACGCAAAGATCACCACCATGAGAAACAAGAAAATAATAACTATCTGTACATATGGGTAATACCTCAATTGTGTCAGCAGATAGGTCTCTCCATAATATACATAGTTCCTGCCGGTACCCCAGTCAGCTACTATCGCTGGATGCATATCTTTAAATTCCGTAAGTTTCTCTCTTATTAGCTTGCCGGTATTGTTCGACTGGGTAGTATCTATATTTTTAAAATCTATAACTACATCCTTATCGGTAGTAATGATGAGTGGTATCGAATTATTTGCAGTTAAAATAAAGCTGGCTAATACCGTTTCTTCCTGATTACTGGTGGGTTTATTGAGTGTTTTTATCGCATCAGCCAGATTTTGAACCTTCTTTTTTTCCTCCTGCGCTAGTTTTTCTGCCAGTGTGCTCGTGTAAAAAAGCGATGCGCTTACTATGAAAAGTGCTACAAAAGCGAGTATTGATTTCCTGTTTAGATATTTTCGCATGGTATTTCTCAAAAGTAAACGCTCTGCAAGATAAAATTATTATGATTTTGAAGTAATTACTATTATTTTTGCGATGGAAATTTTCATTTATTCATGACTACTGATCACAACGTACACGGTACTGAACTGGACAACCCGGTTGATATTGAACTAAATAAGCCGTCTAAGTCGCGCTTTTTGTTCCTTTTGGGCTTCTTTGGTTTCTTCATTTTCGCTTGGGCGGGATGTTATAACCTGCATGAGCATGGTTACCAGAAGAACGACAACATTACTGTTCCTGACAATACGCTCTACGAGCCAAAGTATAAGTAATCGATAAGTACATGGACTAACCTCCATGTACTTGTTTTATTTTCTTTGTTTCAGGAGCCCTAGTCGTTTTATGCCCTCAATTTTCTGTCCCTTGTTGAATTTTGACTTATGATAGTATGCCATAAGGACACTGCTGTTGTAATACTAAGCTACAATGGCACTAAGTGGCATGAACTGTTTTTGCCCAAAATTGTCGAACAGGCAGAGACCGGTTATGATGTTATTGTCGTTGACAATGCATCTACCGACGATACCCTCCAATATGTCAACTCTAATTTCCCGTCTGTTAAAACGCTTAGCATCGCTGTAAATCGTGGTTTTGCTCATGGCTACTACGAAGCGCTCAAGCAGATAAAGGCGAAATACTACATCCTCCTTAGTTCCGATTTCGAAGTCACCGATGGTTGGTTCCCTCCGCTGCACATAGCTATGGAAGCACACCCCGACATGGCTGCTTGTCAACCAAAAATTCGTTATTGGCGCGACAGAGAGCAGTTTGAATATGCAGGTGCCGGCGGTGCCTTCATGGACAAATATGGTTACATGTTCTGCCGTGGTCGCATCTTCTTCGATATGGAAAAGGATCATGGACAGTACAACGATAATATTGAGGTATTCTGGGCTTCGGGCGGTTGTCTGGTTGTTCGTGCAGACCTATACCACACTGTCGGTGGTCTCGATCCCGACTTTTATGCGCACATGGAAGAAATAGACCTTTGCTGGCGACTCAAGAATGCCGGCCACCGTATCGGCTATGTGGGCGCATCCACCGTTTTTCATGTCGGTGGCAGCGTCATTAGCTATGGTAGCCCGCAAAAATTATATTACAACTTCCGCAACAACCTCATTCTGCTTATTAAGAACGAAAAGGGCAGCAAGCTGATATGGCTCTTCCCTTTACGACTTATTCTGGATGGCGCTGCTGCTGGTCGTCTGCTCATAAAAGGTGAATTCAAACAGGTATTCACTATACTTAAAGCTCACTTCCACGTTTACGGACAAATAGGTAAATGGTTCGGTCGCCGCAGGGAATGTAAAAAGCTGATCACCGTACGAAACGAAGAAGGCATCTACAAACGCAGCATTGTTGTTGACTACTTCTTTGGCAAAAAGAAAATCTTTACCGATCTCCCTTGGAAGCCGAAGCAATTGTAGGTTGCGCTTCCTGCTAACTGTTGCATGATATTCCGAAATGGAAGATTTATGTATTTTTATTACTGACTTACTGCTCAGCAAAGATCCATTTCATGAACACATCGCTATCTTCTTCCGAAACATCAAAAAGACAATTGTTTACGGTCATCGTAGCGGCGGCAGCGGGTACACTTATTGAGTGGTATGATCTGTTCCTGGCCATTATCCTTGCGCCTGTATTGTCTGAGAACCTGTTCCCTAAAAGCGACACCAAATTTTTAGAGACACTGGCAGTCGTTTTATCATCATACCTCATCAGGCCGGTTGGCTCACTTATATTCGGGGCAATAGGCGATAAGAATGGTCGTAAAAGATCATTCCTTTTTTCATTGTTATTAATGGGTGGGGCCACTTTCCTTGTAGGCTGTATTCCCGGATATGCTGCTGTCGGCTGGCTGGCACCGGTCATGTTACTGGTGTTTCGTCTCGCTCAGGGACTGGCTATCAGTGGCGAATACACAGGTGCAACAATTTACGTTGCAGAACATGCGCCTGCCGGCAAACGTGGCTATTATACTGGCTTCATACAAAGTACTGCTCCTCTCGGGCTATTCGTTTGCCTCGCCATCGTTTTTGCCACCCGTGCTACTATGAGTACAGCCGATTTTGCAGCTTATGGTTGGCGTATTCCCTTTCTCTTCAGCGCAGTACTGGTCCTGGTAAGCTATATTGCTCGTAAACAATTAGGCGAAAGCCCCGTTTATACTCAGTTAAAGGCTGAGGGAAAAACTACTCAGGCTCCTGTCAGCGAGGCTTTCAGGTCACCGGGCAATGGCGCGCTCATGCTCCGTGCTATATTCGGTGGTTGCGCGGCCCAGGCCACATTGATGCAGACGTCGCAATTCGTCACCCTGTTCTTCCTTCAACGCTCTGCAATGCTTACCCCCAATACCGCGATTCTTATTCTGGCATCGGCTATCTTACTTGCCGGACCATCATTTCAGTTCTTTGGCGGGCTCAGCGATAAGCTGGGTCGTAAAAAGGTCATGCTCTCAGGCCTTATACTCAGCGCTGTAGTAGTGCCCGTAGTTTTCTATCTTTTCCTTAACATCGGCAACCCCTCGGGCAGCAAAGAAATACACGAAATATCCGGCTCTGCTACCATAAAGCTCATAGGCCTGGCTCTGCTTATCAATGTAGCCACAGCTATGGTTTACGGCCCCATTGGCGCTTTTATGCTCGAGCTCTTCCCTACCCGCATCCGTTATACCAGTATGGGGTTTGCTTACAATATCGGCAATGGGGTCATAGGGGGTTCTACAGCTTTCATTACTGAATTGTTCAAAAAAACACTCATTATTGGAGCTGCTTTCGCCCCGCTGGTCGGTCTCATTTATCCATTGGCATTGGTCATCATTGCCATCATAGTCAATGCGACCACAGTTCCCGAAACCTGCAAGAATAGCCTTACGGACTAATTCTTATGCCGGATCAGGAAATAATAATTGATTAGATGACCATTTCCATCGGGTATAAGCATCTTTCTTTACCTTTGGTCTTCAATTACTTTTTACATGCGCATTAGTGTTATATCATTTTGTCTCATAGCTATTTTCATATCTTCGTGCAAAGACGTTCGTATCAAAGAACATAAGGAATGGGGGAAACACTTTGAAGATAAGGGCATCAAAAATGCCTGTTTCATTCTTCGGGACAATAACCACGAAACAGTACATTACTACAACCGCCAACGTTGCCTCGAACGTTTTCTGCCCGCCTCTACTTTTAAGATCTTCAATTCTATGGTGGCGCTCGAAACTGCCGTTGCTGCTGACGACCAATTGACCATCAAGTGGGATGGCGTTAGTCGCAGGCCTGAGTGGGACAAAGACCTCACCATGCGCGATGCTTTTAAAGCCAGCTGCCTGCCGTATTATCAGGAAATAGCCCGCCGCATAGGTGCTCCCCGCATGCAACACTTCCTCGACACAATGAAGTATGGAAATATGCAGATGGGTGGAAAGATCGACGAATTCTGGCTCAATAATACCCTGCAGATCTCTGCCGATGAAGAAATGGGTTTGCTCAAAAGAATGTACTTCGCCGAATTACCATTATCAGAACGCACCCAGCGTATCGTAAAGACTATGATGCTGCAGGAATCAACTCCGGCTTACAATCTTTACTACAAGACAGGCACGGGTGAAGTGAATGGAAAGACCATTTATTGGATTGTTGGTTTTGCCGAAAAGGTAATGAAAGTAAAAGAACCCGAAGGCTCTATGAACAAGAGCGACTTCCGCAACTATCCATACTTCTTCGCGCAAAACTTCGATATGCCTTCATCAGATACTTCAAAAGACTGGATGAAGACCCGCATAGAGATCATGAAAGATATTTTAAGAGATTACGACGTACTACCTAAGTAAAGGCTCAATGGCTGTTGCTATTAGTCACAGAAGCTACCCTATCTCTTCTCCTTACGCAAACGAGTTCCGGGATTTTTCCTGGAATGAATAATTGCGGAGACATGTATCATTTTGCGACGAGGAAAGAATTGATAGACAATAACGAATGGGAAACCGACAACTTTCACTTGACGGTAACGGTTATTGATATAAGAATAATGATCGGGCGTTTCACTGATTTGATGTAACCTGTTTTCTACAGCATTCATAAATTGTTCACCCAATCCTTCCTGTGCTGATTCATACCATTCATAAGCCTGTATATATCTTATCTGGCTTCCTCATGAATACTATATGGATATGCCATTTGACTTCTTCGCTTTTACTCTTTCTATCGCTGCTTGTTTAGTTCCTTCCCAACTATACATTTTGGCAGTACCATTCTCAAATGAAAGGGTTCTCCTATCCAATTCTTCTATAAATTCCTTGTTAATTCCGTGTTCACTGCTGTATATATCATCCTCTACCATTGTGTAAATGGCTTTCACTTTTTTATCATCTGCCGTCTGTAAATAATCCACGAGCTTCTTTCTAATAGCAGCGGTTGTCATAACTATGTTTTTAAACAAATTTAAAAAAAAATGAAGGCTATAGTAACCCCCGGGCACATTTATTTCACAATAAAAACATGCTGTTCTCTTGATGCAGTATAGACTGCTGTCTTATACCAAACAGGAATTTAAAATAGACACTAGCTCATGTCATTCGCCGTTAGGTGATAAAGCTTTATAGCCACTATTGATACCTATTTCACATCGCAACCATAGGGTCGGACCTGTCCCCAACTTGTTGGTGGACCTGTCACCTACTTGATGGTGGACCTGTCCCCAACTGGATGATGGAACAATCGGAGTCGTGCTTATTGCCACTATCTGATCGGTACTTTTATTCCAAACAAAAAGCGTTTTATGCAGTGCATAAAACGCTTTTTTATTTAGGTCAATTATTGAGCTGATTATCTGCGGCCACCTGAATGACCTCCACCGCCACTACGACTGGCTCCACCACCACCTGAACGGGTAGCACCTCCACCGCCGCCACTGTGACCACCGCCGCCAAATGAACGGCCACCACCGGTTGAACCACCACTGCTGCGTGGTGTAGAGAAACTACGACCGCCGCCGCCGTTACCAAAGGTACTGCGGGTAGCACCACCATTAGAGTAGTTACCGCCACGGCCGCCCGAATAACGGTCGCCACCATTGCTGTAACCTCGGCTTTCATTGTTTCTGCCGGCACCAAAGAACCTGGCCAATCCACTACGCTGACGGCCGGTTGACTGACCGTTATTGTTGTATTGCTGCCCGCGCGGAGCCTGTGTTGCATAATTATTGTTGAATGCCGATGGACGCGTACCGTAACCATTGTTCATCTGCCTCAATCCACTGCCCGGACGTACACCCTCTCCTCTCACGCCACCGCTTGCATATCCCACCTGACGTGGCGCATAGCGCACACCACCATTGTTATACCTTACGTCTCCGGTATTGTAATACCTGTTCCAGTAGCCACCGCCCCAGCCGCCATAAGCGTAATAGGGATAATTCCAGCAGCTACCCCAGGCACCATAGCCATACCAGCTGCTCCACCCCCAGCCCGAAGACCAGTATGGACCATAACCGAAGCTAAGTCCGAAACTTGTACGCCATGGATTCCATGAATAGTACGGATCATACCAATACCTGTTATACCAGAATGGGTTGTAGAACATGCTGTAATAACCCATATTGTAAAATCCGTAATTGAATCGGCTGATGCGCGAGCTGTAGCTCACATCTTCATCTTCATCAATATAATCATCAGGATTATTATAGTTGTTATACACATCACCATTATACCCCTGTCCATTGTTGTTATTATTGTAATTGCCCTGAGTATTATTACTCCTGTTGTTATCATATACCCCCTGGCGCTGATCAGAGCCATTGGCATAGATATCATCTACCTGCGCGTAAGACAACTGCCCTACTCCCAGCAACAGACAACCTACAAAAAGAAACCGTTTCATTGTTTTTAGTTTTAAATAAAAAGCTATACTGAAATTACTACTTTTGCTACACTTTACCAAAATAGAGACCGCCAAAAGCGTGCCAAGTTTATTATGTCAAAAACTTTAA
>CANFKE010000041.1 GCA_947447465.1 Chitinophagaceae bacterium
CAACAATATGCGCATAGCATCGGTAGCGCTGGCCAACATGCCGCAAACAGAAGATTATTAACAGAGCTTATGAAAATAGTATCGCTGATAAGGATAGCCTTCAAAGCTATATTGCGCAACAAATTGAGGGCATTTCTGACAATGCTGGGCATCATAATAGGAGTAGCTTCTGTTATTACGATGATGTCGATAGGGGAAGGATCGAAGCAGAGCATACAATCATCATTGTCTGACATGGGATCGAATATGATAACCGTAATGCCATCGAGCAATATACCCGGTGGTGTGCAGGTGCAGGGTAGCGCGATGCAGACACTGAAGGAAGAGGATGTAAAGGCGATAATGAAAGGTGCCACACATATCAATGGTCTATCGCCGGGGGTATCGACCAGTGGGCAGGCTATAAAGGGGGCGCTGAACTGGCCATCTAATATGCAAGGTGTAGGAACAGACTATATAGCGATAAGAAAACTAAATGTGAAGGAGGGCATAGCATTCAGCGAAACAGATGTAACCACAGCGGCCAAAGTATGCCTGTTGGGTAAGACGGTGGTAAACAACCTCTTTGCGACTAATGAGAATCCGGTAGGGCAGATCATCAGGTTCAATAACATACCACTTCAAGTGATAGGTGTGCTTGCGGAGAAGGGGCAAAGCTCATTCGGGCAGGACCAGGACGATATAATACTAGCACCATATACGACTGTACAGAAGCGGATAATGGCTACAACCTACCTGCAGAGTATATATGCATCGGCCAAAAGTGAGGCAGAATCTGATGCGGCAACAGAAGAGATAACGCAGATACTACGAGAACGGCACAAACTGAGAAGTGATGAGAAGGATGATTTTGCAGTGCGGACACAGGCTGAGCTGATAAAGACGCTGAGTGCTACGAGTGGTGTGCTTACCATACTACTGACGGTTATAGCAGGCATATCATTACTGATAGGAGGGATCGGTATAATGAACATAATGTACGTGTCTGTAACCGAACGAACGAAGGAGATAGGGCTGCGGATGGCCATTGGCGCGAAGGGTGGTGATATACTACTGCAGTTTTTGATAGAGGCGGTGATGCTGAGTGTAACGGGTGGCGTGATAGGTGTGGTGATAGGTGTATCGCTTTCGCTACTGATTCCTTTGTTGCTGTCGTGGCCTGCGGTGATCTCCAGTTCCTCTATCATCCTCTCTTTTCTGGTATGTGCGGCTACAGGAGTCTTCTTTGGTTATTATCCGGCTCGTAATGCATCTGCTTTGGATCCTATAGAAGCATTAAGATATGAATAGCGGACAAATAATAGACAGCGTGATGAAGGTTAGAATAAGGTTGTGGTGTGTATTGTTGGGTGGGCTGTATAGCTGCATGTCAGGGTGTGCATCATCCAGGCAGGTAAAGGAGATTGGATGGAATAGTCATAAGATAGTGGTGGATGGTAAGAATAATGATTGGGAGTTGCCCTATGGCTGCAGCAGTAAGGAGCACAAGTTACAGTATGATATAGCCAATGACAGCCTTACACTGTACCTGACATTGAAGACCAGTAATGATGTAACTGCATATAAAATAAGTAAAGCAGGGTTGTATATATACATAGACACTGCAGGAGGGCGATCGGAACAGATGCAGTTAATGTGTCTGGTAGTTGATACTAAGGCAGGGAAGAATGACAAAAGTGATTTGTTTCCCGGGAACAGCATGATGCCTATGATCAATGATACACTGCCAATTTCTCCGGGTATCCGGGCAACTAATTCCGATTCACTAATTGTAGGTCAGGTATTTGCGTCGGGGTTTGCCAGGTGCAATGGTGCATATACGGGGCAACTGAAGAGCAAATGCCAACTACAGGTGGCTGCCTCAATTAATGATTTTGGTGAAATGGTATGGGAACTGGCAATACCATATGACATGCTGGGGATTGGTATAGCTGCAGTAAAGGAGGTAAGTATATGCATAGCGATGAATGCGCTGCAAGAGGGCGACCGTCCTTTAACCGCAATGATAGGCCCTGTGCCGTCTATGCGAAGACCACCTGATGGCGGAGGAGGAAGAGGTATGAGCAATCCTGGCAGTGGAGAACTGCCACCAAATGCCGGGCGGGAAGATCCGGAAAACAGCGACGTTCAGTTTAACAATCAGGCAAGAATAGACGATCTGGACAGGCTTACAAAGGAAGTACATATATGGCGCCGGGTGAAACTGACCTGCGGGGTGAAATAACAATAAGCTGGCATTTGTGTATAAAAATGTCATTTAGTTGGTGTGTTTTGTAAATGTTCCTATATTTGCACTCCCTGAAACACAAAGTCAAGGTAACAATATCAAACTGCCCAGGTGGCGAAATTGGTAGACGCACTGTGTTCAGGTCGCAGCGTCGGTAACGATGTGCTGGTTCGAATCCAGTCCTGGGCACAAATCAGTAAACAGTGTGAGCGAACAGCGAACAGTGTTTACTGATTTTTCTGTTTTCTGGCACTGTTTCTGTTTCTTTGCAGCACCTTTTCATCATGCTTATATTCGAAAACCTCGAGGTCTACAAAAAGGCTTTCTCTATAAATCAGAAAGTTTATCGCTTCCTAAAACATAATACCTCTATAGTGCGGTACATGCGCGACCAGCTTGGCAGGGCAAGTCTTAGTATACAATTGAATATAGCTGAAGGATCCGGAAGATTTGCAAAAAAAGATAGGCGAAACTTCTTCGTAATGACAAGGAGTTCTGCTTTAGAATGCGCTTCAATAGTAGAATTTCTGGTCGCAGAACAGGAAATTGCAGTTGAATTCCATCACGAATTGCGAGGAGGCTACGAGGAGATTTCGAAGATGCTCTACACCATGATCAAAAACCTTGAAGAATAGATTATCGCACATCGTTCAAACATCCACAAACTTCCCAGTTTGTGCTAAAAGATGCCAGAAGATGTTAAAAAATCCACTCACTTTCTGTTGGATTTTTTGATGCATATTTTTACTTTAAGTTATGATCCAACGATTTCTTAGTTGCCATTACTACATTTGCTATTTCTTGGTTGAGACAGAAATGGAAAGGAAAAATGTACGATCAGTTAAAAAAATATTTCAGAGACCGAACAGAAATTGACGAGCAGACTCTCGATGAGATTTGTAAGCACTTTAAGCCTATAAAAGCAAAGCGAAATCAGCTATTGCTTATGCAGGGCGATATTTGCAAACATTATTACTTTGTAAATAAGGGCTCTCTGAGACTTTTTACCGTAAATAAAGATGGTGTTGAAGGAACAAGATATTTTGCTTTTGAAGGTGCTTTTGGAACAGCCTTGCCCAGCTTAATTGAACAGACTCCGGCTTTTGAATTTGTGCAGACAATTGAAAAGTCAGAGTTATTGGCGATTTCACGAGATAGTTTTTATCACTTGGTAGACACCCTGCCACAATTTCAATTTATTTATCGACAAATTTTAGAAATTTCTTTTATTTCAGCACAGAAACGTATCTACGGGTTTCAAGGGTTGGATGGGTTGGAAAAAGTAAAATGGGTCATGCAATACAATCCTAAATTATTAACAAGGGTATCTAATAAATTAGCGGCTTCATTTTTAGGATTGACCCCATCTACATTGAGCAGACTTAAATCACAACTATAAAAACCTTGTGATAAGTAAATGTTTAAAAAATTGATAGTGCAGTGCGTTACACCAAAATTTAAACTTTAAAGCAATTATATTAGTTAGAACATCATCAGGGAAAACAAATTCTTTAATAACAAAAGACTTAATTGAAAAAGACCACTAAGTAAAGATTATAGAAGAAATTTTTTCACCAATATATCAACAGCAATAGCAATGGCGTGGACTTGCCCGAAATGCGAAAGGGAATTAAAAAATCCAAATCAATGGCATAATTGTGTAAAGGTCAGTATCGACAGCCTATTTGAGGGTAAATCAGAGGAGTTGGTTTTAGTATTTGATCAATTACTTTCTGCCATAGTTGATTGGGAAGATGTTGCAATTAGTGCTACACAAAATTGTGTTGTTTTTGTACATAATCAAACATTTCTAATCATCAGACCGATGAAAAAGCAATTGGATCTAAAGTTCTACTCCGCAAAAGAACTGGAGGAATTTCCAATACTCAAAAGCATTTTTTACTCTGGCAAGTATGAAAATCATATCAGAGTTTCAACCTTGGACGATCTAACTCCAACTGTATTCACGTTAATCAAGAAATCTTATCAATTACTCTAAGTAAATTCAAAAACGTTGATATAAGACAACACTAATTGAATGAAAAGCAGTGAAATTTGTCAAAAATTTTTATTGAAATGGGAATCAAATTACAAACTATCGGTATCGTAGCAACGGATATGGGTAAGACCCTAAACTTTTACCGTACGCTTGGACTGCCTATTCCGGAAGGTTTAGATGAAGAGTTCAACGTTGATTATGAAACGCCCAGTGGGATCACCTTAGGTTTTTTGTTGGAAGAGGCGGCCAAACAAGCCGACCCTAATTTTAAAACCCCGGTTGTAGGCCAAAGTATGAACCTGCAATTTATGGTAGATAGCGCCGCAGAAGTTGATACCGTGTACAACAGACTCATTGCGGCAGGTTATGAAGGTTATGCAGCCCCGTGGGACGCGTTTTGGGGACAACGCTTTGGCAGGGTAAAGGACCCAGACGGACGAATTGTAAATATCTACGCACATATTTAATTCAGAGTTACCAAGCAATCGTGTCAAATTTGCAAAAAATCTATCTGCTTATCTTGAGGCAGTTTTTCGAATTGAGAAAGTAAATCTCATAAAAGAATTTTCTTATCAGGTTCGAAGTTTTGTCAGTCCTGGGCACAAAAATGGGAAAGGGAGCGGTGAGCGAGAGCGAATCCTCCCTTTCCCATTTTTCCCTCGCTCCCGCTCCCTTCCCAGCTCTAGTTTTTGTATATTTATCAGGAAACCTCATTTCATGTTTCCATACGAGAACCTCGAAGTATACAAAAAGGCATATTCGGTTAACCAGATCGTCTACCGGCTACTGAAAAACAATAAGTCCATCCCCGGTTATGCAAATGATCAATTAGGACGTGCAAGTCTGAGTATAATGCTTAATATTGCGGAGGGCAGTGCTAAGTTCAGCAACAAAGACAGGCGGAACTTCTACGTTACAGCGAGAGGTTCGACGTTTGAGTGTGCTGCGCTCATTACTTTTCTGAGAGGTGAGAATGAAATGGCGACTGAAATGTTTGAGGAACTTAAGAAAGAGTATGATTCGCTATCAAGAATGCTATTTGCAATGATTAGAAATCTGGAGGAGTAATAGCAATCCGCTCTCTGAGCGGGTTTTGCTTTATACCGAGACTGGAATATCGAACCAAGCGCCATTTCGTATATTTGTTCGTAATATGAACAGGTTAAAGGAGCCACTTTATCGGAAATACAATAAGCTCGCAAGAGGCTTCCATCTTAACACTCCAGGTGGAGAATTTCGTCATCAGCGAAATACCAAAGAGCTCAAGAATTTTGAGGGAGATCATATGTCAATTGGAAGGACGAGAGAAGGTTACGACTATACGCCGCTCTTTAAGTTCTTGTTATCTCGTTTGGGACGAAATTGGGACGAAGTTTTTTCGGAAGCTTTACAAAGATTGGATAAGCAGGAACCGATATTTTGGCTTGTTGATCTACATTTTAAGGAAGGCGATTATGGAATAGTTAGAATTGGCGAAAGTTCATATTACTCGAAATTGACCGTTCAAAATGATTTATTAGCGTTAGCTGATGCAGAGGCTACTGCTCCCGATAAAAGGTGCACTTGCTGTACTCATACATTTAACGGGATTGCCTACTAAAAGTGTAGTAAATATTTTTCCGCTTATTCCCGTTCCTCCACCAATGAGCCGCTTAATTCACAGATGCGCCTCAATACGGTCATTAATTGGTTCGATATTTTTCCCTCGCTCCGTTTTGTTAGCTTAGGTGTATGATACTTGGCAAAACCGGAGATAGAAAAAGAAATACATAACTTCGCCGCACAAATAATAAATGATATGCAAGGCACATTAAAAACAAACAAAGGGGATATAGTTATTGACTTTTTTACAGACTTGACGCCAAATACGGTAGAGAATTTTGTGAAGTTGTCGAAGGCTGGATTTTATGATGGTGTCAAGTTCCATCGCATCATCAGGAATTTTATGATACAGGGTGGTGATCCACTGACCAAAGAAGAGGCTAAGAAGCACATGTGGGGTACGGGTGGTCCGGGTTATAAGTTTGATGACGAGATAGGTCCGCAAAACAGTAATGAGATCGGAACGATATCTATGGCCAACTCCGGTCGTAACACTAATGGTAGTCAGTTTTTCATCAATACCGCAGAGAATAGGTTTCTGGATACCAAGCATACTGTATTTGGCAGAGTAATCAAGGGTCTGGATGTAGTGAACGCGATCAGCTCCGTGCCTACCAATGGCAGTGATCAGCCAATAGAGGCGGTTGTCATTGAATCTGTAGTGATCGAATAATCATAATATTGAGCATATATTTTAAAGGCGGAGCTGTTGCTCCGCTTTTTGTTTTGCAGTTACAGCGCAGAAAACGCAGGGGAGTTAATGAGTTGTGAACCGATCTTTAAATTCGATTCAGATATTATTTATTCCTACTTTTGCGCCAAATCGTATTTTAATGAAAAAAATCTATTTACTATTGACCCTTTTTGTCTTAGCGTGTAGTGCGCAGGCACAAACCATTTACTATGTAAAGATCTCTTCGGGTAACGATGCAAATGCCGGTACTACGTGGGGTAATGCATTCCGCAATTTTACTAAAGCACTGGCAGTAGCCAAGGCCAGCAGCGCTACTGAGGTGCAGATATGGGTAGCAGAGGGTACATATACACCTGAGGATGGTGTAACGACATTGCCATCTGACCATAAGGATACAGCATTCGCCTTATATCGCGGAGATGGAGTGGGTAAGGCACTGAAGGTATATGGTGGTTTTGCCGGCAGTGAAAGCAGCATAGGTATGAGAGATACGTTGCATCCTACTATTTTCGATGGTATCATCAGTACAGGTAATAGTTATCATGTGGGTGTAATTTCAGGGCTTGCTGCAGGTGCAGACAGTGTTGTATTGGATCATATCACTTTCAGTAATGGTACTGCATTTGGCGGTATATCCAATACTAAAGATTACAACGGCATTTTGATATACCGCTCATTCGGGGGCGGACTTACCATAACAGGTAACAGTTCACCTAAGATAGCGATAAGGAATTGCAGTTTTGCTGCTAATTCAGCAACAATCACAGGGTCGGGTTTGGCCAGCGGTTACGGTGCACCTATAGGTGCCGGTGGTGCGGTATATATAGTGGCTTCAGTAGGTTGTCTGTTCGACCAATGTAAGTTCAATGACAATTATACACAGTGTAATTCTGTTGACTTCTATACTTCGTACAGATACGGAGGCAATGGTTATGGCGGTGCATTGTACATCAATTCAGATAACGTTAAAGTGCGTCATTCGATCTTCGATAATAATAAGGCCACCGGATCGAGTGTTTATTATTCGGGTTGGGGATATTATTGGGGAGGTGCCGGAATGGGTGGCGCTATAGCCATCATGTCGGCCAACGGATGCCAGATAGATGGTTGCAAGTTTACGAGAGATCGCGCCCAGCCGGGCCTTGGAGACCAGATAGGTCAATCGTCGGGAGGTGCTATCTATGCTAATGCTTCACACGCGGTAGTGAATAATTCATCCTTTTATTCTTGTAATTGCAATGATACCGGGTTGATCTACTACTATTCTTACTCGTACACAGCTTGTGGCGATAAGTTTGGTGGTGCGATATCGAGCAATGGTTCTGCCTGTAAGTTCGACAATAACTATTTTGGTAACAACTATAACATCAGCTATGCTACCGGTAACACTTACGGTGGTGCTATTCATAGCGGCAGCTCAACGGATACTATTTCGAATTGTACGATCATCAACAATACATCTACCAATGGCGGTGGTATAGCAAGCTCGGGTTCTGTATCGTATATAGTGAACAATAGTATAAGGTTGAACAATAGTGCCAACGGTGCTATATATACCAGCAATGCACTACCTACGATCATTAATTGCCCTATTGATAGTAATAATGGCCCCGGTATCAGTAACAATACTTCTGTTACCCATGTAGTGAGTTGCGCTATTACCAATAATGGTGGCGGTATAGTCAGTAAGTACTCTAACCTGTTCCTTGATACATGCGTGTTCAGAGGTAATACAGCAGATTATGGTGGCGCGTTGAATACTGTAGATTCATTTGTATCGCCCAAGCACTGTTTGTTCTCTAACAATACTGCCAATTACGAAGGTGGTGCGGTGTATTGCGGTACTATAGCCGGTATGCCTTCCAGCTTTAAGAGCAATGGTAATGTGTTTGAGCAGAATAAGGCCGGCAAAGGTGGCGCTATAAGTGTTAATGCATGTACTACCTGTAATGATACGTTGCTGAACAATGTGTTTACGGGAAACAAGAGTTCTAATGCCGGTTCCGGTGGCGGTGCAATAGCAGTAGGCGCATCCAGAAACTATATTTTCAATAATACCTTCTTGTCTGATACGGCGGTTGGTCGTGGTGGCGCAATAAGAGTAGAGGGTACAGGTGGTCTGGCGAGAATTGCCAATAACATATTCTACAAGGGAGTAGCCACCGCTACCAGCGTTGACACCAGTTTAGCAGGTACAGGGACGATAGTATTCTATAATAACATCTACAGCTCTACCAATCCGCAGTTCACTGATACCACCAACTTTGCAGGGGCCGACAATACATGGGCTACTGCAGATGATGGCGCAAGATTGAAGCCTTGCAGTGCCGGAATAAATGGCGGTAACAACGCTTATGTGCTTATTGATGAGCTATATGATATACTGGGTAACCTGCGTATCAATGAATCTATTACTGACATAGGTGCGTATGAAAACAGTAATACCGGAACTATAAACGGGCCATCATCACTTTGTGTAGGTGCTGTGGTAACTTATACCGACACTACAGCAGGTGGCATATGGTCTAGCAGTGCACCAACAATTGTTACAGTGTCTGCAACAGGTGTGGTAACTGCATTGGCACAGGGCACAGCAACCTTGTCTTATACAGCAGGCGGCGTGTGCGGTGGTGGTGCATTATCCACTGCAAGATTGATCACAGTAGATCGTCCGGTATCAGCGATAGTTGGTACTGATACAATATGTGTGGGCAGTACCAGTCTATTGATCGATTCTGCGATAAACGGAGTATGGAGCAGTACCAATCCATTGGTAGCCGGAATAAATGTGAACGGACTTGTAACGGCAGTAGCACAGGGAGTAGATACTGTATCATATAGTGTTACCAATGTGTGTGGTACCAGCACTGCAAGAAGAAGACTCGTTATTCAGCGTCCTGTTTCTGTAGTGAGTGGTAATACTGCAGTTTGTCGTGGATCACTTGCCTCATTTTCAGATAGTACTATTGGCGGTGTATGGAGTGTAAGCAATAATACAGTTGCAACAGTAAATGCACTAGGCGTAGTAACGGCAGTAGCCGCGGGTGCTGATTCAGTGATCTATACGGTGTCCAATGTCTGCGGTACATCTATGGCCTATGCATACCTTACTGTAGAAAGACAGCCTAGTGCTATTTCTTGTCCTGATAGTGTTTGTGAGATGTTGGGATGGGTAATACCTACAGACAGTGTAAATGGTGGTATATGGCATGTCAGCAATTCTAGCGTACTTTCTTTATTCGATACGATGACCGGTGTTTTTGATCCACTGGTGATAGGCCATGATACACTTACCTATACCGTGAATAATTCATGTGGTCTGTTTACGGTCAGTAAGCTTGTGACCGTAGATGGCTATGTGTCAGGTGTCATTAGCGGACCTGATACCGTATGTATGGGTAGTACGGCATTGATGACCGATACATTCTATTCTGCCGGTGCATGGTCTGTAGATCTTCCGGGTATTGCTACCATCAATTCTACAGGATCAGTTACAGCAGTTTCGGGAGGATTGGCAACGGTATCCTATAGTCTTACCAATACATGTGGTTTCCAGACAGCATTGCATCCTGTGTATGTAAAGACACCACCAACTGGCGTTATCATATCGGGATTGTTCAGTGTTTGTTTGGGTGGAAATATAACATTGGTAGGATCACCTGCAGGTGGATCGTGGAATGCAGTAAATGCAAATGCCAGTGTATTCTCAACAGGAACGGTGTTGGGCTTGGCGGTAGGTGTGGATACTATACAATATTCTGTAAGTAATTCATGTGGAACAACTACTTTTCCTCGTGTCATCAATATCATAACCGTACCATCTCCCGCAATAATAACGGGTGCTGATACGGTTTGTCAGGGTAGTGTTGTCACATTGTCGGCATCAGCTACCGGTGGTGCATGGTCTCATTTATATGGATATACAACCGTGACGGGTACAGGCCGTGTAAATGGTGTAACTCCCGGTATCGATACAATAAAATATACTCTAAGCAATGCGTGTGGTAGTGCTGTAACAGCCTTCCCGATCACTGTATATAGCATTGGTCATTGCGATTCAGCAAACGGAGTGAACAATGTGGT
This sequence comes from Chitinophagaceae bacterium, assembly GCA_947447465.1. Taxonomy (GTDB): domain Bacteria; phylum Bacteroidota; class Bacteroidia; order Chitinophagales; family Chitinophagaceae; genus Flavipsychrobacter. The sequence goes on from CANFKE010000041.1 coordinate 10,606, forward strand.
TGCTAACGCGGCAACATTCTCTGTATATCCTAATCCTGCCCGCAGCGCTGTTACTTTCAATATGCAAAGTCAGTCACATGAATCGGTAGTTATAACACTTTCTAACATTGTTGGTGAAAAGGTGAAGGAGTGGACGATACAGCCTAATGTGCCATCGGAGCAAGATCTTGATCTGGTGCCCGGCGTGTATGTAGTAACTGCTATTGACGGCAATGTAAGGTATGTGACGAGATTGGTGGTAGAATAATATAAGCAAGGAATATTTGTAAAGGCGGCTGAGTGATCAGTCGCCTTTTTTGTTTGTGATAGTAGTATTACAGTTCAAAACACGGTTCAGTTGAGCTACATTTAACAATGCCGAATTCTGATATAGAAATATCTTTGTGTAAGAAAATTTGTAACCAAGCAGGAATACTATGAGCATCAATAAATGGGATGAAAGATATAAGGAGGCACAATTTGCGTATGGGAAAGAACCTAATCTGTTCTTCAAAGAATGGCTGGGAAAATATCTGCCCGGAGCAATATTGATGCCCGCAGAAGGAGAGGGAAGAAATGGTGTATATGCCGCACAGCAGGGATGGCAGGTAACTGCATTCGATCAGAGTGGAGAAGGAAGGGCCAAAGCATTGTTGCTGGCGCAGGAAAGGGGTGTTGCTATTGATTACATAGTAGGAGATCTTGAGGAGTTGGAATTTGCCCCGGAGAGCTTTGATGCTGTTGGTTTGATCTATGCACATGTGGATGCGGATAAGAAAGCGGCGTTTCATCATAAGTTGGATGCCTGTCTGAAAACAGGAGGGGTTGTGCTACTTGAAGCGTTCAGCAAGCAGCATGTGGAGTATAATAGTGCAGATCCTAAAGTGGGTGGACCGAAAGACCCTGATATGTTGTATTCTATAGCAGAGGTAGTAGCAGGATTTGGTAATTATGAGCGGTTGCTGCTGGTTGAGGAGGAGATAGAATTGAGTGAAGGTAAATACCATAATGGTAAGGGTAGTGTAGTAAGGTTTGTGGGTATAAAGAAGTGCGCCAGAGTGTAGGAGATTGTCCTTAATTTGTTTTTACAAGTGGTATGAGTACTTTTAGAAAAATCTGATGATGATGAAGAAAATGATGTTGGCAGCACTACTGGCCATTGCCGCACAGGTAGCAGTTGCGCAAGATGCCATACCTGAGTTCAAGAACAAGGTAATGTTACATACCAAGGCCAATACTGTTGAGAACCTTGATAATACTACCCTGACGCGTGGAATGAAAGGTAAGCCGGGAAAAGGTACTGTGTTCATGAAGGCAGATGGTCAGAATGCCGCAGTAGTTTTTGATCCTAAGAGCGGGAATGATTTTATAGTGAAGATAGAGCCGGGTGTAGACCCTGAAAGTATTGTAACCTTGTATGTATTTGATGTAGATAAAAAGAGCAGAAATATTGTGACCGGGGAAGTAGGTATGAGGGGATCTAAGGATGTGGTGATACCGACAGTGAAATTGAATTTTAAGAAGGTACAGGATGGTGTTTACAGCATAAGTCCTGTAAAGTCTCTGGGGCCTGGTGAGTATATATTTACTGTCAGCCAGCCTGTAAACATCTCATTGGCCATGGATGTGAAAGGCTTTGCATTCTCAGTACCGGAATAGGTAATTGCTAATATTTTTTAAGAGCGGAAAGCATATGCTTTTCGCTCTTTTTATTGGGTCATTGTCTTAAATGAATCATAAAGGATAAAATAAATTTTGCAATTACGATAGTTGTCGTACATTTGTGTACGATAGTTGTCGTAGATAATAAACATGGAACAGATAATAAAGCCTACAGAGGCCGAGATGGAGATACTGAATATACTGTGGGCAGAAGGTCCGTCAACAGTAAGGGATGTACATGAAAAGCTATCTCTTACAAAAGATGCAGGCTATACTACTACACTGAAGCAAATGCAGGTAATGCTGGAGAAGAAGTTGGTGAACAGAGATGCATCGAGCAAGACCCATGTGTATGAAGCGAATGTGAATAAGGAGCAAACACAGGGACAGTTTTTGCAGCGGATGATAGATACGGTATTTAACGGGTCGGCAATGAGTATGGTAATGCAGGCACTGGGTAATAAAAAGACGAGTAAGGCGGAAGCGGAATTGATAAGGGCTTATCTGAAAGGAAAGATAAAAGAGTAAGGGGTAGGGGTATCTCGCACAGGATATCCGGCTTTAGAAAACTAACTGCCTTCCTGATAACATCTGAAAGAGGAACAGGTGTTATCAGGTACTCTTTAAAAGGAGAATATCGGTATTCACTATTAAAAAAAATTGCGATGGCTATCTGGATTCAATCATTATCGTGGACACTGATCTATGCGCTGGGGCAAGGATTTGTGGTATTTCTATCGCTCCGGATATTGTTGAAACTGATACCTGAAGTGTCGTCTAATATCAAATATCATTTGTCGTTGTCTGCAATGACGATATTGCCGGTATGGTTTATGATAACGTGGTGGCAACAGTATCATTTATTAGTGCGTCTCAATGAACAGTTGACTGCAGGATATACCGCAGGTTCACAAAATATATTGCAGCAGTTACATGCCATCAATATTATTGATGGTGAGGTAGGGCATAAGAGTTGGTTGCTGTTTTCAGGGCAAATCATTCCATGGATCGCCGGTTGTTATGTAGCGGGACTTTTGTTCATGTTGCTAAGGCTTTCGGCCGGAACACTGGAGTTGTTTTCATTGAGAAGAGATGGGCTTACGAAGGTGGAACCCCGTTATGAAGCAATCTTATCTGCTCTTCAGCATAAGATCAATTTTAACGGAGGGGTTCAGTTGTTCATATCGGCTAAAGCGCATGTGCCAATGGTCGTGGGTTTCTTTAAGCCAATGATACTGATGCCTGCGGCTACAATGGCGCAATTAAGTGTTGCTCAATTGGAAAGCATATTGCTACATGAGTTGGCACATATACAACGTAATGATTACCTGGTCAACATACTTCAAACAGTAGTAGAGACCATGTTGTTCTTCAATCCCTTTGTCTGGATGATATCGGCCATTATCCGCCGGGAAAGGGAGCATTGCTGCGATGACCTGGTACTGGACCATACCGGAGCTCCGCTATCATACGCCAGTGCACTAGCGGCATTGGCAACAGAGACCGGAGGAGCAACAGCGTATGCTGTTGCCGCATCGGGACAGAAAAACCATTTGTTTCACCGAATTAAACGTATTGTAGAGATGAAAAAGAATCCATTTAGCTACAGCAGAATGGTTGCTGCCATTCTTATTATTGTATCCATTACTTGTTCTATAGTATGGATAACACCATCTTTTGCGAAGGCAAAAAATACTAAATCCAAAAAGACAGTTGTCAAACAGGTGAAAGTCGAGCAGGCAGCTACTGCTACGGATACCGATGCGAATGATCCGGATGTCTCTGAAACGGCATTGTTGGTGAGGCGTTTGGGAGCTGCAGGTCTGATAAGCGAGGTGAAGGGGTTCATACTGGAAAAGAAGAAAGACAAGCTCTATGTGGATGAGCAGCAACTGGCTGATGATGCCGCAGCGAAGTACCTGACCGGGATAAAACAGGAGTATATAAGGGTGCAGGTCTTTTCATTTTCTGAGCGACAGCGAATGCATCCTGACGCCAATCTGTTACAGTTGATCATGCCGGTAAGTTTCAAGGCTGGCTGCGTAGATAATAGTTCAACTAAAAAGAAGAAGGGCTGCTAGACCTTTCGAGGCAATATTCAGGATCTTATTCAGAATATGATCTTGCACTACAGTACTCGCAATGATTAGTGTAGTGCTATCTAATGCTTTGCTCACCAATAATGAATTATCATTATCATGAAAACAACACAAATAGTACTTATTGCTATAGCCGTGCTTTTATTTGCAGCATGTGCCGGCACTAAGAAAAGTATACAACCGCAAGCCAATGCTGTATCAGCAACAAAAGAAGATGTGGCTAAAGCAAATGTTCCGATAGTTGCAATAGCACCGGCAAAACATGCTGATGGGATATATGCACCGGGAAGTGAGGAATTGACAGCAATAAAGGCTCAGTATAGTGATGTGACATTAGATAAGTTGACGCAGGGATATGTGCTATACTCACAAGGTGCATGTGTGAACTGCCATAGTGCACAAGCAATTTACAATTTTACTGCAACTGACTGGAAGGGCATCATAGATGATATGGCCAATAAGGCACAGCTATCTGTCATTCAGAAAGATGCCGTCTATAAGTATGTGTTATCTATAAAAGCAACACAAAAGAAATAGCCTATCAGATGCAGCAGTATCAATGACCTAGTTTCTTTACATACTCATCATAGAGTTCTGCTATTTCCTTATTATAAGCTTTACGATCCATAAATATCCTGGGGTTGTAGCGGCTATCTTCTTTGTGCTTTTTATGAAGTCCGAACTGACTGGCATGAGCGCATACCCAAATATCGAACTGCTGCTTTTTCAGCGATCTGAGTGTATAGGCAAAGTCAGTTGCTACATTGGGGTAAGATGTCATGCCTGCAGTAGTACTGTCTAGTATAGTAGGCATATTGGCAACGAGTACTCTATATGTTTGTGCGCTGTCTTTTACTACAAAAGTATAGCTTGAAGCACCTTTGGTATGACCGGGGTGATGCAGGAATGTAATGTTCATACCACCCAGGCTGATGAGGTCCTTATCTTTTAACCTGCGATCAACATGGACCGGCTTGAATTTGCTACCAATGCCATTACCACCAAAAAGGTAGTCGGAGTTGCCGCCATCTTCCATGACCTGAGCATCAGCCTCATCGATCATGACCTGCGCATTGGTAAGCTTTTGGATATCTGCTATACCGCCAACATGATCGAAATGTGCCTGTGATGACAGCAGTATCTTAATGTCTGTAAATTGAAAACCCAGCTGCTCAATATTTTTGCGAATAGTGGGTATAGTGCTTTCCAGCGCGCTATTGATAAGTATATGCCCTTGCGGAGTAGTGATGAGATAGCAAGCCAGATCGTAGGTGCCTACATAGTATAGGTTGCCGGCAATACGAAATGGTCTGTATGGTTTTGACCATTCGGGCTTTTGAGCAAAAGAGGTAATGCATACTGAACAAGAGATCAGTATGAACATAAAAATGAGGAGTGTGCGTTTGATGTACATGATGATATTTCTACGGTTGAATGAGTACCCAAAACTATGCAGAAGATCTTAAAAATGGGTACGTTATGAGACGTGCTATTTACAGATAAATAAATATCTTTATTGGAATATCGGGGATATGAACAAGAAGTATTTTGCCTTGCTGTTAATGCTGGTGGGTGCAGTAGGTGCTGTGCTTTTCAGTTTTTATGTAGTTGACGGAATAGTAAATGCCGATCCTTGCTATTATGATCTGCCGGAGCACAAGGCGAGTCCGCTTTTTGAATTATTCTATGATTTTCCTGTATCAGAGGGGTATCATGCAACACCAAGTATGTTCAATCTTTTCTTTTCCTTTATTATTGGGGCGTTGCCGGGCTGGCAGTTATTGAAGTATTTCCGTAAACAGGGAAGAGCAAGCGTAGCGTAGTTCAATAACCGTAACTACCTCTGCGACCCGGCAGAAAAAATTTGATGGTCACACTATCGTTGCGGCCAAAAATATGCCCGGAGTATATGCCCTGGTCCATGTAGATAATGCCTCCCTCTTCGTTGCTGTCGTAGGTTTCCTGATCTACTTCATAAAGTTTCTCGGGATCATTTTCCAGTCTGAAAAAATATTGATCAGTGATGATGTAGTACTCCTTGCTTACAATGGTCAGAGGCACCTTCAGCTTCATGCCAGATACAGCATCTTGCCTGTATGCCTCTATCATATAGTGATTGATGAATGCACAGATAGCGGTGGTGAACCCCAGCGCGAGCAAAATATTGACCACTAAGTTGGCCTGCGCCGAGAGAGAGAGGAATGTTGCTTTTCCGCCGAGGAAGATATAGATGGCCGCGCTGCAGAGATTGGTGAGCAGCACGCATATCACCAGACTGTAGCCGAAGCACCTGGCAGCACCTGCATAAAAAAGGTTGTCATGACGAAGCTTATAGATCTTCATGAGCCATGCGGCCTCGTCTTGGGTAAGTGGCACTCTTTTGCCTTCCTGTTTTGACATAGTTAACTTGTTGAAGTGAAAGGATGAACAAAAATCGCTCAATTTTATCATACTTTTATTTACTTAGCGAAAATCCCTTACGGCTGAATAAATGCAGGGTGGAAATTCCCGAATATTGTCGGTATCGTACCGTAATATTTATAGCGGCAAAAGGGATATTTGCGGTAATACTCAATTCATCAACAATAATATCATAGACAATGGAAAAAGGAATAATGCTCACGGTAACAGCAACTATCAATGCCCCAGTAGCAAAGGTTTGGGAATACTGGACTTTGCCTGAGCACATCACACAATGGTGTTTCGCATCGGACGACTGGCATGCGCCTAAGGCAACTAATGATGTGAGTGTAGGAGGTAATTTTTCAACTACTATGGCGGCAAAAGACGGTAGCTTTAGTTTTGATTTCGGAGGTGTATATACAGATGTCAGAGACAATGAGTTGATAGCCTATACTATGGGTGATGGTCGGGTGGTCAGAGTAATATTCACTGCTAATGGTAATACCACAGATATTGCGGAGACATTTGAAGCAGAAACGATCAATCCTGCTGAAATGCAGCAAGGTGGCTGGCAGGCTATTCTGAACAACTTTAAAAAGTATGTAGAGGCAAACTAAGGTCTGTAAGGAGCATGAGCAGATAAATAAGCTAGAAGCGGCAGTTGATCGTCCGGTATGATAATTTTGTTTTGTAACTGAAATTTAAGCGGAATGGATAAGTATGCACTTATCTTCAGGCATGAAGATGGCAGTAAGACAGCATCAGCCGAGCAGATGCAAGTATGGATGCAACAGACCGCAGAGTGGATAGGCGGTATTGCTGCTCAAAATAAGTTTGTTGAGGGGAGCGGACTTCCGTTTGATACGGCTAAAGTGGTTGGCCATAATGGCGTGGTAACCAACGGACCATTTGGTGGTACGAAAGAGACCATCGGCGGATTCATAGTAATACGAGCTGAATCGGTAGAGGAGGCTGTAGCTTTTGCTCAAGGCAGCCCGGTATTGCAGGGAGAAGGTAATACCGTTGAAGTGAGGAAGATCGTCAATTAATGGCCTGTCAAGGTCATTGACGGCAGAACCTGATCATCATATTGCAGCGGCATGATTTTTATTGCATGACTAGTACACCAAAAAATGTACACATGCGACCAATTAATATGATCAGCATCGGCATACTCGCCGCAATTATCTTATACGGCACATCTTGTCACAGTACAAAGGGGCATCAGGGTAATTCGACCTATTCGTGGAAACTGTTCAGGGCAGTGAAACAGGACATGAAGGATGCACAGGTGGTGAAGGTCGGAGATACGGTATTGGTCATTTATCCCGAACTGGCCATGTTTGGTGAAGGGAAAGATGAGATAAAGAAGGACGCATTGCCAGCTTTCGTTCAGTTTGCCGGTATCCTTAAGGACTATGGCAGAGTTCATGTGCTGATCAATGGTTATACTGATAATGTAGGTGGACCAGAAGCAAATATGGCTTTGTCTGAGCGGCGAGCTGAACATACGAAAACACTGATGGTGAATAACGGAATAAAAGAAAGCAGAATAATCACTAATGGTAAAGGGGAGACCTATTTTGTAGGAGATAATAAAACTGTTGAAGGTCGCAGGGCAAACCGTAGAGTGGAGTTTGTGCTGTATGAACAATAATATACAGCAGATATGATAATTACAGCGGAGCGCAATCGATCAAGATTGCGCTCCGTTTTTATGATGAGAAGTGGAGTATTTTCTGCTTGGTAAAGAATATTGCCATTGGCGAATTCATTGAAGTGTTTATTATAACTGTTACAAGAACGCCGCCGGACATTACTGTCCGGCGGCGTTCTTATTTTGGTGTTCTGTTATCTTTTACTTCAGATCATTCTTCAGGTTCATCATCATATCCAGGTGGGCATGAAGAGTGGGAAGAGTATTGTCGATTAGGGATTTTACTTCGAGGTCTTTAACATTGTTACGTGCGTCTTCAAAAATGTTCACGTCTTCTTTGTGTCCGTCTATCATGTATGAAGTCCAGGCTTTATCCCATGATGAGCCTGTCTTTGTGCTGATATTGCTGAGGTTTCTACCTGCCCAGTCTTTGGTGAGTGCAGGGTAATGTCTGTTGTTGGCGTATGTCTGTAATTTACCCATCAGTTTGTTGTGATCGGTCAGCATCATTCGGGCATGGTCCTTCAGCTCTTTAGTTGTTCCCATTTTGATACCGGCATTGAGCAAGATGATCTCGTTCCTGTTGGTGTTGAGTGCATTGACAACAAACTCAGAGTCAGGGTTACCGGCTATTTTTCGCTTGATGTTGCTTATAGCAGTGTCTGTTGACTGCTTTATGATGTTAGCGGCTACATTAGCAGCGTCCTTCACATTATCACCGGCTTCTTTGAGATTTCCCGATACAGTGCTGTCGCTTGTAGTGGTAGTAGTTGTTGTTGAGTTGCCACAAGCAACTGTCATGATGGAGAATGGCAGTGCAGCCAGCCAGTAAAGTTTTGTTTTCATGTTTTTTGTTTTTAATAATGTATGAATACTATATAGCGGTAATAACCGTGCCATGAGGACGGAGGTAAAGGGGATCTTTATCGATAACCTATAAACAGTTATTTTTGAGCTGTAAGTATTGTTTATGAAGTATCTGTCTCTATTGGTGAGTATTATAGTGCTGTTCTGCAGTTGCGGTTCCAAGGGTGCTCCTTCAGGTGGACAGCAGCCGGTGACAGCATCTGTAAGTGATACAGGCACTGATGAGTGGGATACCTATCTTGCTCATTATGATGGCGGTGCTGGATCTACGATCGTGAATATGTCATTGAAAGGTAGGGCGCCGGTCGCAGGTTGTCCGTATGTGGTGATAACAGGTGTACAATTTACGAAGTGTAAAGACGGCTTGCCGACCAAGGATGCGTTTGCCGGACTGTATGAAGTAGCAGACTCTGTAGAGGCAGTAGTGAACGGACATGGAAAGGCGATACATGCGGGTACATTTACTCATGAATGTAAGCGATTGGATTATTACTATGTTGCAGATACGGCAGGATTAAGAACTAAGCTTACTCGTCTGTATGTACAAGCCTTTGCCGGCTATGAGGCCAGCATACATATAACTGAGGACAGAGGATGGAAGGGCTATCTGGACTTTCTCTATCCTAATGAGGAGACGAGGGCATATATGGCAGATGAGCGAGTGATAGATAATTTGCTGAAGAATGGAGATAGTCTTGCAGTGCCACGTCCTATTGATTACGGCGTCTATTTTAAGACAGCGGATGACCGGGAGCATTTTATAGTGTATGCGCTGCATGAGCATTACAAAATAGAAAGTAAGGGCAATGCTGAAGGTGAATATCCTTTTGAGCTGACCATATCTAAGATATCACCGGCAGATATCACTATAATTAACCCTACCGGACAAGAGTTAAAAAAGCAGGCTGCTCAATATAATGGTGAATATGACGGCTGGGGCTGCGGGGTAGTGAAGTGATCAAATATGCTCAGTCATTCCTACTTTTACATGACACTATGCAATCAACTACCAAACAAATAGCACAAACAACTGTATTCCCTATACTGTTCACCATTGCGTTCACCCACTTTATCAATGATATGTGTCAGTCGGTGATACCGTCTGTCTATCCTATGATGAAGACCAAGTTTCAGTTGTCTTTTTCGCAGATAGGGTTGATCACATTCACCTTTCAGCTTACGGCATCACTTTTGCAGCCGTTCATCGGTCATTTTACAGATAAAAAGCCGCAACCCTACTCATTGGCCATTGGTATGTGTTTTACGCTGCTGGGGCTTATCTTTTTATCGCAAGCCTATAACTTCTATACTATACTGGCATCTGTAGCTTTTGTGGGGTTAGGTTCATCTATATTTCATCCTGAGGCATCGAGGGTGGCATTTCTGGCGTCGGGAGGCAAAAGAGGGTTAGCGCAGTCTATTTTTCAGTTGGGAGGTAATGGTGGCAGTGCTTTCGGGCCGCTGCTTGTTGCGGCCATAGTCGTATCGTACGGTCAGTCGCACATATTGTGGTTTGGCATAGCCGCATTATTGGGTATCACGATTCTTATGCGTATAGGCGCGTGGTATCAAAACCATCTTACGATGCGTGCCGCAGGAAAGGGCCCTAAGTCTATAGAGGAACCTCATCATTTGTCGAAGGGTAAGGTGGCTATGTCTATGACCATATTGCTGTTGCTTATCTTCTCGAAGTATTTTTATATGACGAGCATGACCAGTTATTTCACCTTCTTCCTTATCGATAAGTTTCAGCTTACGGTACAGCAGTCGCAGATGTATCTGTTTATTTTCCTTGCTGCTGTGGCTGCAGGTACGGTCATTGGCGGCCCGCTTGGCGACAGGTTCGGACGTAAGTACATTATCTGGTTCTCTATATTGGGTGCAGCTCCGTTCACCTTATTATTGCCTTATGCCAATCTCTTCTGGACGGGTGTGCTGGCTGCCGCAATAGGTGTGATCATTGCGTCCGCATTCTCTGCTATACTTGTGTATGCTCAGGAGTTGGTTCCCGGCAGGGTAGGTACTATATCGGGGTTGTTCTTTGGGTTTGCATTCGGCATAGCGGGCATAGGCTCTGCATTGCTGGGAAAACTAGCCGATCATACGAGTATCAGTTATGTATTTCATATCTGTGCATTCCTGCCGTTATTGGGTATCATTACCGGCTTCCTGCCCAACCTGGAGCGCAAGAAGCATTAGTTTCCTTTTACGTCTTCCTTAAAATATTGCTAAACATTATGTGTGATGATGTAGCCACTATGTTTATGCGCTAGCTTTACTGCTATACACTGTTATCTTGCGCCATTTTTTATCCTTTATAGTTATCTTGTTTTCTGTTCAATTGCATGCCCAGTCTTTGCAGGGTGTGGTGACAGATGCTGCAACAGGGTTGCCATTGTTTGCGGTGAGTGTGGTGAATGAAAAGACACAGCTGGGTACAACAACAGATGAAAATGGCTTTTATACTTTGCCGGCCAATACGGGAGAGACAATAGTTTTCTCATATGTAGGATATAAGACACAGGAGCATGTAAAACCCATATCTGTAATCATTGCCACTATGAACATAAAGTTGCAGCCGGCCACTACGCAGCTAAAAGAGTTCGTGTTTCATGGTGACAAACGAAGTCAATACCAGATAGACAGTGCAGAGCGAAAGGTGATCTATCATACTGTACTTTCCAGAAAGCCACCATCGCCGTTTACGAGTCCAGTATCGGCGATAGCAGAGTTGTTCTCGAAAAAGGCAAAAATGGCCTACGAGTTTCAGAAGAATTTTGCCATAGATGAGGATAACCGATTTATAGATACCCGATATACACCCGCATTGGTGACCAAAATGACCGGCCTGACCGGTGACAGCGTTGCGCATTTTATGTATGCGTATCCTATGCCTGTGATGTATGCCAGAGAAGCCAGTGATCTGGAGCTGAAGATGTGGATCCGCGATAGTTATAAGCAATGGATGAAGCAACAAACGATAGCTGATACGGCGGTAAAGAAGTAGTAAAAGTTCAATGTTCTTGTTGCGACCCTAGGGGACGCTATATGAAAAAGGTATCCTAAAGCCATCATTCAGTGTCTCTGTAATTCACGACCTTGAGATAGTCAAAGGAGAGGGGGGCATTTCTTTAGAGTTGACTTTGGGGAATTCTCAGATCAACACATCAATTCTTGAAAGAGGCTAACTGACATAAAAAATCCCGCTCTGTAGGAGCGGGATCTTCATTTGATATTATGTAGTGTGTGTATTAAAAATCGCCAGGGAAAAGAATACCTCTGTACTTGTTCACATTTACCGGTGGAATGGTAGAGTGATACTTAGCATTGATGGTCTCGATGATCTTGTTGGCAATGATGGCATAACCACGTGGGTTAAGATGAACACCATCAAGAGAGAAAGCACCGCCGGTTACATACTGAGAATTGTACTTAACACCGTTATAAACAATACCAGATTCGATAGTGCTCATGTAGCTGTACATATCAACGAGCGCAAGGTTGTTGCGGAATGCATAACCAGCGATCTTTTCATTGAAACGAGTAGTAGCGTTCTTGATGTTCTGTATCTCTTCAGTAGTCAATACATACTGCTGAGGGATAGCCTTGTAGCTGCCCCAACCTGCGCAAGTCAGAGAATCCTTAGGTGTAGTGAGCAAGATCAATTCGCCCGGTACTGCCTGCCTGAGGTTACCCAGATTGTCTCTTACAATGAAATAGTTAGCACCCAAAGTGAAGACATATTTCAAAGTATTAGAGTAGAAAGCAGTCAGAGAATCTGCCTGAGACTGGCGGGTAAGCACCAGGCCATTAGCAGGGATAGTAGTGAAGAAAGGGATCTTAGTGATATCCGGAATGTTGATCAATGCACCCTTAGCACCTGTGCTGATAGCAGTTGCTACTGCACGACCGTAGTTAGTATCAAATACCGGAGTTGGTGTAATATCATTTCTGTTGTAGAAATTAGGGATAGGAGGTAATGCGTTACCAGAACCATCGCCCTGTCCGCCAGCGGTAGCATAACCCAACACGTCGTTAGCACCCAGCCACATAGTAAAGAAAGTAGGGTGCAAATTGCTTACCCTGTATTCCAGTTCGTTCTGTGGAGTTCCTGTTGAAGGCGCGTTGTAGAAACGAGCTGCATAAGGATTTACAGCGCCGTAAGAAACGAAGCTATAGTCAGCGATACGGATACCCGGAACCGCGATGTTGTTGATCTGTCCGTTAGGACCAGGGCTCACATATCTTGCAGCATCCTGAGCATCGGCAGAGAAATAGGAAAGATCTATTGGTGAAAGCGAAGTATCTCCGTTGCAACCATAAGTCATAGCCAATTCCTTGCGAGCAGATGGATAACCCATATCGCCGTGCAGCAAAGGTTGGTAGAAATTGCCCTGCGCGCCACGGTCTGCTATAAGTGCAAACTGTTCGAACAATCTTTCAGGATATGAATTTAGCTGACCGGTAACATACAAGCTGTTATCAGCGTAACCAGCAGTAAGAGAGTTTCCTATTGCCAGATAGCTTCTGAAGTCCGCATCACCTGCAGTAGGTGGTACTGTAATATTTACACTGGGTTTGCAGGCAGTAAAAAGACAAGCTAAAGCCCCGAATATATATAGTTTTTTCATCTTTCGTTTAATTAGAAGTTGTAATAAATACCAATACCTGGTGTGATAGCCTGAGTCCAGAATGTACCGCCGAAACCAGCGAAGTCGTAAGTAGTGTTACGCTTAGGAGTGGTTACGAATTCACAAGCAGCAAGGATAGTGAATCTTTTGATCGGCTTAACTGCAGCACCCATAGTGATAACGATGTGGTCTGCATCCGGAAGATCAGGAGAAACATAGCCGTTAACAACCGGAGTAGGATCATAAGCACCGCCAGCCATTACAGAAACGATCTTGCTGATCTTGTAATTAGCACCCAAACGAGTGGTAAGTGTATTGCGGTAATGACGCGGAGCGTGGTTGTCTTGCAAAGAAGTAGTGTGCTCAGCGAAATTGATCCTCAAAGAATCGTAAGAATTCCAACCTGTGTAGTTGAGGTCCAACTGAAGTGTAAGGCGCTCATTGTTAAGCGGCTTTATTGCAAAACCTATAGAAGCAACCTGCGGTAAAGGCAGGAATGTTTCGAAACGAGTGTTAGGGAAGCTGCTGCGCAGAGAAGAAGGAACGTTGAAATTAGCAGAACCACCGCCGATGTTCATTGTTACCTGAGAGCGGTAAGTCAGACCGACTTGAAAACGCTCGCTGAACTTCATTTGCAAACCTGCGTTGAAACCTACGCCGTTAGCATTGCCATGAAGTGTAAGCGTTCCTGCTTCTTCATAAGAGTTCTGAACAGGGAGTGCCTGTTTGAAATCGAATGTTCCAGTAGCATAGATCAGACCGAGACCACCCGAAAGGAAGTTGGAGAAGCGGTAGCTGATAGTAGGCTGGAAGAAGAAAGACTTAAGTTCGATAGACTGAACGATATATTTACCGATCCAGTTGTCGTCCCATTTAAGGCCTGAACCAAATGGTGTATAGATACCCAATCCCAGACCTACGCGGCTACCTTCTCTAACAGGGCCACCAACATAAATATTGAAAGGAGTAAAAGTTTGTTTTTCAGATCTTGTAGAGCCCAGATAATAATTACCGTAAGCTGTAGAAGGCATTATGCCAAGTATGCTACCATATACCTGAATACCCTTAAGGCGAGAAAGACCGCCCGGATTGTAAAAAATGGTAGATGCATCCCAGGGCATTGCAGTTCCTGTACCGCCCATAGCGAGCTGCCTGATACCTTGCAGATTTAACTGGTAACCTGCTCCGATAGAGCTGAAGGAAGCCAGTACCATTGATGCCGCCAATAAGTGTTTCTTCATAAACCGAATTTGTTATATAATAGCTTTTGTTTGTCGGCAGGTAGCCAACTAATCGCGTAAGGTATGGCGAAATATTTATTTAACCAAGCAGCTTACGGAAATCTGTACAAATATAGGTGAAGGTTTCAAATTAATATAGTGTGTGCGCATGAAAGTTGTTGAGCCTGATACCCAGTAAAATTCAGCTAATATGAGCAGCCGCAAACACATATAATTAAACTGCTATGCCGATGGTGGCGATACTGATGGCCACACCCTTTGCTTCCATCAGTGCCAATGCACAGGCTTCGAGAGTAGCGCCGGTGGTGAGTACATCGTCTATTAATAATATATGCTTTCCTTCTATGCGTTGTTTTTGAGTTATCCGGAAAGCACCTGCCATATTTTCTACCCGTTCACTGCGGGATTTACTGGTCTGACTTTCGGTATTTCGAGTACGTATCAACACATCGGTCATCATATCTATACCAATGGATTGAGCCATCCCTTGGCCTAAGAGCATGGTCTGGTTGAAACCGCGCTTTGCCAGCTTGTCGGGATGTAGTGGTACGGGTATGATCGCGTCGATCTCGTTGATCCATGCAGCGTCTTTAAGGTTCTGCCCGAATTTTTTACCCAAATAAGTACCAATTTCCTGTTTGCCTGCATATTTTAATCTGTGCAGTAAATGTTGCAGTAATCCGTCGTCTGTAAAATAGGCATAAGTGGCAGCATATCTATATGGCACACGACCGGCAAACCTCAATCCGGTTTCGTTATCGGGAATCTTGTAATTGTTCGTTTCCGGCAATAATGACGCGCAGCTGATACAGAGTATCTGTTCATTGGTCACTAATTGCTTGCTGCATCCCTCACAGATATGGGGATAAAACAAATGAGCTATTCCTTCTATCAGTTGGTGAAGAAGCATGGTGAAAAGATGGAGTGGGTAACCAAATTTAGGATGCCGGGGTGTAAAAATCAAAAACAGGGCTGAGGCATTGGTAATTAAAATATATAGTTTGGGCAAGAGGGATGTATGAGGAACTGCAATAATGATGGCGCGTGTTTTATGGTAGTTTTGCATAATGAATCATCGGAATTATGACAAAAACAATTGTAATAATAGGAGCCGGCTTTGCAGGATTGCAATTAGCCAGGCGGTTAAAGAATGAGGGATATAATATCATCATCACAGACCAGTACAATTTTCACCAGTTCCAACCTTTATTATATCAGGTAGCCACTGCAAGATTAGAACCCAGTGCTATTTCATTTCCCCTTCGAAAAGTATTTCAGAACAGAAAAGATGTTCATGTAAGGATCACCAAAGTGAATCGTATAGATACGGCAGCCCGACAAGTGATCACACAGGATGGTACATTTAATTATGACTATCTGGTAATAGCAACAGGTTGTACCTCTAACTTTTTTGGCAATAAGCAGATAGAGCAATATGCTTATCCGATGAAATCGACGAATGAAGCCATAGCCCTGCGTAACCGCATATTGTTGAATTTTGAAGATGCGCTGAATGCTACAGAGGAAGAGCTGGAAGAAATAATGAACATAGTGGTTGTGGGAGGTGGTGCTACAGGTGTGGAATTGGCCGGATCACTGGCGGAGATGAAAAAGAATGTATTGCCCAGAGATTACCATGATATGGACTTTTCTAAGCTGACGGTATATTTACTGGAAGGGGCAGGACATACGCTACAGAATATGAGTAGCGCATCTCAGGCACGCTCTCAGGAATATCTGGAAAGCATGGGTGTGAAAATACTATTGAATACAGTGGTAGAAAATTATGACGGACATGTAGTGCAGTTGAAGAATGGAGAGACGATAAGGACCCGAAATCTGATATGGACAGCGGGCGTAAAAGGCAATGTGCCTGAAGGTATCCCTGAAACATCTATAGTAAGGGGAAATAGAATAAGGGTAGATGAGATGAACCGGGTAGAGGGATTGGAGCAAGTATTTGCGTTGGGGGATATTGCGTACATGGAAACGAAAGAATGGCCTAAAGGACATGCTCAGCTTGCGAATGTGGCCAATAATCAGGCAAAAAACCTAGCGAAGAATTTTGTCAGAATGCTGAAGGGGCAGCCGCTTCAACCATTCACCTATAAAAATCCGGGTACGATGGCGACTGTTGGTAAACGTAAAGCAGTTGTAGATCTGCCATTTATGAGTTTTCAAGGTCGTATGGCATGGTTTACCTGGATGTTTTTGCACCTGATGCTGATACTGAGTGTGAAAAACAAGCTGATGATCTTCATTAACTGGGCGATCAGCTATTTTACCAATGATACTACACTGAGGTTGATACTCTTGCCGACAGAAAAAGAAGTAGAGCAAGCAGAAGTGCATAACGGGATAAACAGCAGAGATGTATTGCCGTTGCCGGTGAATAATGCAGCCTGAAAATGAAATAATAACTGGGGCCCGCGAAATGCGGGCTTTTTGTTTTCAGTAAGTGAAACTTTCAGCCAATTCAGCATAATGCAGTATTTTGGCATTGAAAATGCTATAAATTAGTTTTCAATCATTACACATACACACGATGGCACAAAACATACTGGTCATAGACGACGAAAGGGCAATACGTAAGGCGCTGACAGAAATACTCACCTTTGAAGGATTTACTGTAGAAGAAGCAGCAGATGGAGAAGAGGGTATAAAAAAGATAAAAGAGAATAATTACGACTGCATACTCTGCGATATAAAGATGCCGAAGAAGGATGGGCTTGAGGTATTGCAGTTTGCCAAGGAAGAAAAACCTGATGTTCCGTTCATTGTCATTTCCGGACATGGAAACATAGAGACCGCTGTTGAGGCCGTAAGGAAGGGAGCTTATGATTATATTTCCAAGCCACCTGACCTGAACCGCCTGCTGATAACGTTGCGCAATGCCATGGATAAGAAAGTGCTGGTGGCAGAGACCAAGCAATTGCGTAAAAAGATAGCGAAGGGCGGTAGCGAAATGATAGGCAACAGCGAAGGCATACAGCGCATACAAGAGACGATAGCTAAAGTAGCCCCCACAGATGCGCGTGTATTGGTGACAGGTGAGAATGGCGTGGGAAAAGAACTGGTGGCCAGAAAGATACATGAGTTAAGTAACCGTGCCAACGGCCCAATGATAGAGGTGAATTGCGCTGCAATACCATCTGAGCTGATAGAGAGCGAATTGTTCGGGCATGAGAAAGGTTCGTTCACATCTGCTATCAAACAGCGGTTGGGTAAGTTTGAACAAGCAAGTGGCGGCACTTTATTTCTTGATGAGATAGGGGATATGAGTCATGATGCGCAGGCTAAGATGCTGCGAGCGCTGCAGGAAGGAAAGATAACCCGTGTAGGTGGAGAGAAAGAGATAAAAGTAGATGTGCGCGTTATTGCCGCTACAAATAAAAACCTGCTGGAGGAAGTGGAAGCGAAAAGATTCCGCCTTGACCTTTATCATCGTCTGAGTGTGATATTGATACAGGTGCCATCGCTCAACGATCGCAGAGATGACATACCTATGCTGGTAGATCATTTTATGAAAGATCTGTGTGAGGAATACAAACAACCGGTGAAAGAAATAGATACAGATGCCATGAAGGCATTGCAACAATATAACTGGACAGGAAACATTCGTGAACTGCGTAATGTGGTAGAGCGCCTTATTATCTTATCTGATAAGAAGATAACTAAGAAGGACGTGGATAGTTATATACTGAAGTAGCAGCGCAAAAAAAAATTAAAGAGGCTTGATGGTCATTCATCAAGCCTCTTTTTTATTGAGCAAGGTTCTTTGTTCAGCGTTAGTATCAATGTGATATTGTATCAATCTCCCAGCATATTGTCATAAAAATCGAAGTAGGCATCGCCTCCGGCAAGCTCGGTACATTTAGCTATCACATCTTCCCGGTAATCATAATCATCTGCTTTTTCTTCATCCAGTAAAAACTCTGTAGTGGCTCTCCAGGCGGTCATCATAGCAGCTAAGAATTTTTTAGAATTAGCGGCGCAATATTGAATGATCTCATCCGTATCGGAATAGTCAACAACTACTATTTCATTGTTGCCCTTGCTGATGGCCATGAGGTCCAGTTCTACCTTGCCAAAGAAATAAAAACCTTCTGTTTCTCTGATCTCTTTATCAAAAGATATCATGCCGATCTCAACACTTGACATGTCATAGTTGGCTATGAGGTTGATGATCTCGTTGGCAGAATTCTTTGTTTTAGGGAGTACTTTATACTCATATCCTTTAGCTAACATTCCTGCAAATTCATCAGGGAAGTCGGCATTTTTAAGATCTTCTTTGGTTACCGCGAAATCCTTTATCTGGTCAACAAATTCTGCTGCTGTCATTCTGTATTTTAGTTTTTGCCTACCCTGATATTATACTAGTAAAACAGGTCTGATTGCGATTGTTGCGACCCTGACGGGCGCTCTATGAAAAGGGATAAATTAAAATCTACAAAGCTCTTGCACCTAACTGTGCAATGACATGTACTGATAAGGTCTTTGGTATGTAATGGTATTGTTTACTGTACTACAAACTTCTCTCTGCGGATATCGCTACCAGCGGTCACCTTCACAAAATAAGTTCCGGTAGCAAGGCCCTGCAGGCTCACCTTCGAAGCTTGGTTGGATGCAGCAATAGCATTTGTATGTACCGTTCTGCCTGTGACATCAACTACTAATAAAGCTGCGTCAACCTTTGTTGCCGGTAACTCTATTGTTATTGCACCATTGCTCGGGTTAGGGTAAACTTTAGGGGCAAACTGATCGAGAGTGATCTGTTGCTCTACACCAGTAGCAATATCAATAACCCGAATGACATTGTTGATCTCGTCGGTAATATAGATGCGGCCTGTGCTGCTGACGGCTACACCGTATGGTCCTGCCATGTTGGCCAGCCGCGCATTGCCTCCATCGCCACTGTAGCCTGAGGTACCTGAGCCTGCGTAGGTGCTGATAATGCCACTTGGGGTAACTTTTCTGACCACATGATTATTGAAGTCGGCAATATATAAGTTGCCCGATCTGTCTGTAGCTACTTCGGTTGGAGCATTGAGCTTTGCTTTATATCCATAGCCGCCATCGCCGCTATATCCCGGTGTGTCGCAGCCTGCATAAGTATTGATGATGCCACCCGTGTTGATGCGTCTGATGGCTGAATTGCCCTGATCGACAATAAAGATATTACCTGCGCTATCTACTATAACTCCTTTAGGAAAGTTAAGGCTGGCAATGATAGCAGAATAGCCATTGCCTGTATATCCCGGGGTGCCATCGCCTGCTATTGTTGTGATGCGACCACCTGTATCTATTTTACGCACTGCATGATTATATACATCTGCAATGTAAATATTTCCTTTGTGGTCGGTAGCAACACCTGATGGGGAGTTGAGTTGAGCGCTGACCGCAGGCCCCAGATCGCCCCAATAGCCTGCCACACCTGTGCCTGCAATAGTAGAAATGATGCCAGATGTGTTGACCTTGCGGATCATATTATTGGCATCGTCGGTAATGATGATATTGCCGGTGTCGTCTATAGCTACACTTGTGGGTTGATTGATGTTGGCAGCGGTGGCAGGTCCGCCATTGCCGCTGAATCCTGCTGTGCCGGTTCCTGCAACAGTAGATATGATACCCGCAGCATTGACTTTTCGGACGACCGAATTGCCTATCTCACAGAAGTAAACATTGCCTGCATTGTCGCAGGCGATACCTGCAGGTGCGAAGCACTGTGCAGAAAGTGCGGCATTGCCATCGCCTGAATAACCACTGGTATGGTTGCCTGCAAAGGGATTTATAGTTTGTGCATGAAGACCTGTTGCCGACAAGCCTGCAATGAAGAACAGGGATAAGGAACTGATAAAGTTTTTCATGAAATTTTGATTTTGATCTTTGATATGGAAATAGGTCATTGATGTGTGTTATTACAAATTTACGAAATACAGTTCAGGTAATCGTTAAAACTTATATCAATGTCAACAACTATCCGGTGCTCAATTGTATGCGATGGGTAATAGTTCTTTATGCCGGGTCAACATCAAATACGATCTGTACATTAGAGTACCCACGCTGGTTAAGTATGTACTGCTTTTGTGTTTTTAAAAACTCCTTCACCGGTTCCATTTGTTTGTTGTCTTTGGGGCACTTCATCCATATCTCCTGAATGTATTGGTCGCGGATGCGGGCTACTACAGCAGGCCCAGGCCCCTGTACGGTGACATGAGGTATGGTCAGCAAACCCTGCGCCATCAATCCTGCCGCTGCCATAGCTTTGGCTTCGTCTTTATGTCTGAAAATGATCTTGATCAAGCGGGTAAATGGGGGGTAGCCAAACATCTCTCTGAACTTGATCTCTGAGCGATAGAATGCTGAAACATTATGCTCCTTTACCCATTGCAGGGTGGGATGCTGCAGGTTGTAAGTTTGTATGAGCACCCGTCCTTCGCCATCGGCTCTGCCGGCTCTGCCGCTTACTTGTTCCATCAGCTGGAATGCTCGTTCATTCACTCTGAAATCGGGGAAGCTGAGGATACTATCGGCACTTAATATGCCCACCAAAGATACCGATGCGAAGTCCAACCCCTTGACTACCATCTGGGTGCCTACCAGTATATCTACTTTATGTTTTTGCAGGTTCTCAAACAGCTCGGCCATACTGTTCTTCTTACGCATACTGTCCACATCCATACGGGCGACCTTGGCCTTTGGGAATAGCAGTTGCACCTCTTCTTCTATCTTTTCGGTACCAAAGCTCTTGCTGGTCATGCTGCTGCTGCCGCAGCTAGGGCAGGCATGTGTCAGCGCTGCTTTCAGTCCGCAATAGTGGCAATGAAGTTTGCCGGTGCTTTTGTGGTAGGTGAGCGATACTGCGCAATTGGTACATTGAGCTACCCAGCCGCAAACGGTGCATTGCTGAAATGGCGAATATCCTCTTCTGTTCTGAAAAAGAATGACCTGCTTTTTATTAGCCAATGCTTCCAGAATAGCTTGCTGGAGCTGCGGAGTAAGAATGCCCGGAGTTTTTGTTTTAGCTGGGTCTGTGCTGCGCGGACTTACCAGTTCAATGATCGGCATCTTAACGCCCATATACCTGTCCTTGAGTGAGGCATAGGCATACTTACCCTGCTGTACATTGTACAAGCTTTCGAGCGATGGTGTGGCAGAGCCTAATATCACTTTAGATCCATACAATGCAGCCAGATATATTGCCGCATCTCTTGCATGAAAGCGCGGTGCAGGGTCTCTTTGTTTGTAAGAACCGTCGTGCTCCTCGTCGATGATGACTATGCCCAAGGTGTTGTACGGCAGCCACAACGCAGATCGCGGGCCTACCACAACTTTGTATATTCCTTTACGCACCTTTTCCCATATCTCTACCCGCTCATTGTTGCTAAAGTGACTATGATATACACCCAGGCTGTCGCCGAAATAGGCCAGCAACCTGCTTACCAGTTGGGTGGTAACTGCAATCTCAGGTAGCAGCAGTAAAGCCTGATCACCCTGGTTGATACATTCCTGTATCTTATGAATGTAGAGCAATGTTTTACCACTACCTGTAACACCTTGTAAGAGAGCTACGTTTTTTTCATTGAGTCCTTTATTCAGGTCGTCGTAAGCCACCTGTTGTACAGGAGTAAAGGCTACTTCTTTGGTGATAGGAATATCTTTGGCCGGTAAGCGATCTATTTCCTGTTCCTTGATGCTGAATACATCTTTTTCTACCAGTGCTTTGAGGTGAGATGCGGTAGCTTTTGCTCTGTCGAGGAGGTCCACCTGTCTTACATAACCTTTCTTTATGTTCAATTCGGTGTAAGCCATGATCAGCTCCAGTTGTTTGGGCGCTCTGGCAAGACGATCGAACAGGTGCATAAGGGCCTGCTCTTCTTTATAGACATCTGCAATAACAACTATCCTTTCTTTTCTTGGTTTGTAGGACTGTTCCAGTTCATCGTTGATGCGGATCACTTCCTGTTCCAGTAATTCATTGAGTACTGCTGCTAATTGGCGGTAACCCACTATTTCCCGAAGTTCGCTGATGGTAATCTCTCTTTTTATCTGCAGCGCCTCGGCGGCAATATACCCTTCATCGCTCAGGTTCATCTGCACATCTTCACCTGCTATCCATTGCAGTCGTGTTTCGCCCATCAACTTCAGGTGGGCGGGCAGTGCGGCCTGCATTACCTCTCCGGGTGCCGACATATAATATTCACCTATCCAACGCCAGAATTTCAGTTGTTTTTCATTGGCTACCGGTGCTTCATCAATAATGTTCCTGATGGGTTTTACCATGTAGGAGTCGGGCTTGTCGTTATGCAGCCGCTCTACAATACCGCTATACTGTTTATTCTTGCCGAGCGCAACCTCCACCCTCATGCCGGGCTTTAACAGCTCCTGCATTTCGATGGGTACGCCATAAGTGAGTAACTGCGGCAGATTTAGCGGCAGTATGATATCGGCAAACATGAGTGCAAAATAAGGGAAAACTTAAATGGGAAGACCTAAAAGTGTCCGGCCGTATTTCTTGTGTCGGGAGTATATCCCGTATTGGTGAGCGCAATGGCCTAAAAAAACAGATCCCCCGCTATCCTATCTGCAAATAGCTTTCCTTTATTGGTGATGATGAGTTTTTTCTCTTTCACTTCCAGCATACCCTTATCTATCAGCCGCTCTGACTTTTTCATGAGTTCCTTTACTATGTCGCTGCCCCAGTCTTTTTCTATTTTTTCCAGATCGCAACCCCACATGGTGCGGAGTGATGTCATCATGTATTCATTCATGAACTGCACTTCCGTCAGTACCTCTTCTTCAAAAGGTACTTTCTTATCTATGAGGATGCTTTTGGTGTATAGCGCATTATTGGCCACATTCCATTTTCTGGCCGAGCCGCTGAATGAATGGGCAGACGGGCCGATGCCGAGGTAGGGTAGTCCGCGCCAGTAGTTGGTATTATGTACCGCATATTTGCCCGGTAGGGCCAGGTTGCTTATTTCGTAATGTTCATACCCCATTGCTTCGGCATGTTCCATCAGTAATTCGAATTGCCCTGCTGCCTGCTCTGCATCTACGGGTGCCGATCTTTTTTTCTGAATGAGGTGGTTGAGTTCTGTTTTCTCTTCGACTGTAAGTGCGTATGCTGAAAAATGCGGGATGGCCAGTTCTTTTAATTTAGCCAGATTGTTTTTCCAGTCTTTGTCGGTCAATCCCGGAGTACCGTAAATGAGGTCAATACTGATGTTGCTGAGTTCGTGGTCTTGAGCCGCTTTTATAGCGTAGTCTGCTTCCTGCGCATTGTGGGCGCGTTTCATATACAACAGATCCTCATCTCTGAAAGATTGAATGCCAATACTCAGTCTGTTAACCGGTGTTCTTTTCAGTGATCTGAGATATTCTCTGTTCAGGTCGTCGGGGTTGGCTTCGAGGGTACACTCTGCGAGCTGGTTGACTTTATAATTCTTTTGTACGGTCTCAATTATGGTATTTATCTCATATTCACTGAGTAGAGAAGGCGTTCCTCCGCCAAAGTAGATGGTTTCCACTGCAACGTTCTTCAGGTAGTCTTTCTGCATTTCCAGCTCGGCAATTATCGCCCGTATCATTTCGTCCTTATACTTGAGCGAGGTAGAGAAATGAAAATTGCAATACACACAAGCCTGCTTGCAAAATGGGATATGTATATATATACCCGCAGATGTAGCGGTATTTCCCTTGCGGGCATCCTGATATGCATTATTCTCCATGAGGATGCAAATTTACGGCAATTCTATCCCCTGTTGTCCACCGCTTTATCTATAGCAATATGTAGAGTTTATTATATTATATGTAATGTTATCAACACTGGTAGTGGATAAATACTTGTACATTATCTATTTGTCATAAATCATTTGCAGTGCTAATCAGTTAATTTTGTACATCCACATGCGTATCGTCCACCTTTTTCTATGTTTTATGTTGTTATTTGCCGGCAATGCTGCCGGTAAGCAACTGACATTGAATCTAGGGCAATATAATATTCCTGTGCTTGCAGACAGTACTACCCGAGCACAAGCGGTGCTCAGGCTCACCGACAGTATGATCACGCACAATCCGTTGATGAATGCCCGATTGGTGATCAGTGATATACAGATCACCCACAATTGGGACTCACAGACCTCAGATTTCTACCTTCTATTGTCATTATGTTTGTTGCTTGGTGTTATCAGATATATAGATCAGCGCTACTTTGTGAATCTATGGTCTGCATTCTGGAATCCTACATTAAGTAACCGGCAGTTAAAAGATCAATTGCAGGGAGCCGGATTTCTGAATTTGCTGATGAATGTATTCTTCGCGATATCGGTAGGTGCCTATATGTATTATGTGGTGAAGTTCTACACGCCACAACATTCAGGAGTCATTCCTTCATCGTTACTGATCATTATGCTTATAGTGGGAACAGCTATCATATATACTGCAAAGTATCTGGCAGTGCGTTTCAGTGGTTGGGCATTCAGGGTAGAAGGGGTGACCGAACATTATCTTTTCAATGTTTTTCTGATCAATAAGATACTGGCCATAGTGCTCATTCCGTTCATTATTATTCTGGCGTTTGCGGATGAAGGAGTTGCCCGACAGATGATCGTAGTATCATTTCTGGTTGGTGGTCTGCTGCTGCTCAACAGGTACATCAGGTCGTGGCAGGTGTTCGGTTCGTTTTTCCAATATAGCAAATTTCATTTTTTTATGTACCTTTGCGCCTCGGAATTATTGCCATTGGCGGTTTTAATGAAATTATTAGTAAAAGGACTGATGTTTTACTAAAACAAAATAACAACGTTTAAAAACATACCGAAATC
>CANFKE010000042.1 GCA_947447465.1 Chitinophagaceae bacterium
GTAGTAGGTGCCGGTGCCGTAGGTGCAACATGTGCTGACAACATTGCCCGCAGAGAGCTGGCAGAAGAGCTGGTATTGCTTGACATCAAGGAAGGTTTTGCTGAAGGTAAGGCGCTTGATATTTCTCAGACAGCATCTTTGCTGGGTTTCGATACTCGTGTAATTGGTGTTACCAATGACTATAGCAAGACAGCTAATTCTGATGTTTGTGTGATCACTTCAGGTATTCCGCGTAAGCCGGGTATGACCCGTGAAGAACTGATAGGTACTAATGCACGTATCGTTGAGAATGTGTGCAAGAGCCTGTTGGAGCACTCACCAAACACGATCATCGTGGTTATATCTAACCCAATGGATACTATGACTTATCTGGCCCTTAAGGCTACAGGTTTGCCAAAGAACCGTATCATTGGTATGGGTGGCATCCTGGACAGTGCACGTTTCAAGTGCTACATCCAGAAAGAACTGAATTGCTCTGCTAACGATCTTCATGCTACTGTAATTGGTGGTCATGGTGATACTACAATGATCCCTCTTACACGTTTGGCTACTATCAATGGTACACCAATATCTAACATGATAGCTGCTGACAAGTTGAAGCAGATAGCTGCTGATACAATGGTAGGTGGTGCAACCCTTACTAAGTTGTTGGGCACAAGTGCATGGTATGCTCCGGGTGCGGCAGGTGCTGCATTGGTCGAGTCTATCGTTCGCAATCAGAAGAAAGTATTCCCTTGCTGCGTGAGCCTGGAAGGTGAGTATGGCCAGAACGATATATGCCTTGGCGTACCTGTAGTAATAGGTAGCAACGGTTGGGAAAAGATCATCGACTACAAGCTGAATGCAGAAGAAATGGAAGCATTCAACAAGAGCGCTGAAGCGGTTCGCAACATGAACCAGGTATTGGATACTTTGGTAGCTTAATTTTTTAGCCTCTATTTGTAAGTGATACTTACTACTAGATACTGAAAGCGCCCCTCGTAGGGCGCTTTCTTGCGTTTACAGGATCCGGAATTGATTTCGGGAAAGCTTATCTTTATTATATAGTGATCGGTCTTATGAAGCATTATGCAGGTGTATTGTTGTTTTTAATCATTTCCTTAAGGGTTGTTGCACAGGAGCAGCAGTTATTGTCTGCATTCAGGGCAGGTTTAAGCGCGAGTTACGACAGCAATTATACATGCGATGATGCAAGATGTTTTGCTTATTTAGTAGAGGGCATGAGCGTTGGTAACCCATATGTATTGACTGTAACGAAAGTTAAGACAGATACAATAAAGGCGACTCGGGAGTCAATTGAGAAGGCACGCAGTTTGAAATATGATCGGTCATATACAGAGCACATTAAAATGCTTATTGACGGGAATCTATGTCAGCGAAATGTGGGTTATATGCTAATTGCATTTTTCAAAGACACTACCTATTATGAGGAAATGTGGCACAGATTTGAAACGTTTGATACGAGCAATAATGCAATAGTATTGTTTCCATGGATAATGAAGATATTTCCAAGGGAGACAGATAGGGTATTTGCAATGGTAATGAATCACAGAGAATGGTATGACGTAACCATGGGGCCTGCATTCATGCTGAGTATGGACAGAAAATGTATTGTGAGTACACTTTACAAACACTTGAGCGATACTTCATTCTATGTTCGAGATCTGACTCTGAATATGATCAGCATATTGGATACGTCTGCAACAGGAGATGCCGCGGTTGTAAGAGCGCTGAAAAATTGGCTGCCGGAAGAAAAGAAAAGTGCAATAGTGGCATTACAAATGAGACCTCACTTGAAATTGAAAAAGCTGTTGCAGCCATATGCTCACGAGGCTATTCTGCATGATGTTGTTACAGAGGCATTGTATATGAGCATGTATAATGAGGATGTAGTGTATGCTAAGCAATTGTGTACGAAAGAGGAATCAGCAAACTATGCCGATTCCAAAGAGCAACACCTTCTGGAAATAAAAGTCTTACGACAGCAATTGTTTCGTCATTGATTCTCGCTTCAAAGAATGAAATTCAATTAATTTGCCAATTCACTGAATGTATCTCCCTGGCTAATGTCTCCTGTCTCATAACCTTTTCTGAACCAATACATGCGCTGCTTTGATGTGCCGTGAGTAAATGCATCAGGTACTACACGCCCTTGCGTTAGTCTTTGCAAGCGATCATCTCCAATAGCGTTTGCAGCATTCAGAGCCGCTTCTATATCTCCGGGTTCTATTACTACCGGGTTGTCCTTGCTGTTCATCTTTTCGGCATAATGCGCCCATACGCCCGCATAGAAATCGGCTTGTAATTCCAGCATTACAGACATACTGTGTGGGCCACTGCGTTCGCCATATCCTTTAAGTCGGCTCATTTTTTGAGTAGTACCCATCAGATACTGAATATGATGGCCAACTTCGTGTGCAATGACATAGGCATTGGCAAAATCTCCCGGCGCTCCGAATCGTTCTTTGAGTTCGTTGAAGAATGAGACATCGAGATATATCTTTTGGTCTGATGGGCAGTAGAAAGGGCCAACAGCCGCTGATGCGCCTCCGCAGGCAGTATTTACCTGTCCTTCAAAAATGCGCATGACCGGCTTATTGTAGGTCATGCCATTGGCGGCAAATAGGCTGTCCCATACTACTTCTGTCTCAGCAAGTACTATTGATGCGAATTCTTTCATTGATCCTTGTTCCGCATGATAGTTAGTGGTTATCTGTTCTTCTCTTCCACCACCTGCTGCATCTACCATTCTATTCACCTGATTGGGCGTGTACCCGGTGATGAGGTAAATGATGATGCCAATTATTGTAGCGCCTATTCCACCTCCAAGAAGCCTGCCACCGCCATTACCGCCACCGTCGCTATATTCTACATTTTCGCTTTGTCTGCCACCTAACCATTTCATATGAATATAATGGCTACAAACCGTTTGCACCTTCGAGGTAATCACTTAGGCTTGTTGCCGGATTTAGTTTGTTAAAAGAGCAATTTACCAATGTTGAGGCAAGTGAAAAAAATGAGCCATCAAACTATTAAAGAGGTGTATCTCTGTAATCCCTTCTTCTCATCAGTTTCAGATCTTGTAGTATCTGTGCCTTTACGTTGAGAGTGAAGTTGTAGCTTTTGCGCGGACCGAATGGGAAGGTCTGCAGGTGCATAGCCCAACAGTGAAGGTCGCGAAATACATCTATAGATGTCAGGGTCAATTGTTTATAGGTAAAATTGTATCCGCTGTTCATAGATACTTTCCAGCGAGGTGTCAGTTGGAACTCTCCCTGAAAGGTAACGTTGTGAGTAAGTACCAGTGTATCTCCATGAGAGAAATAGCTGAAGTTCTTGGCAGCGTTCATGGTGTAATTGATGTTCAGGCTCCATGGAATATTGAAGTCAACATACTCGTTGTAGCCTGCGTTGCGCATTACTCTTGCATATTCTTCGGTATTGGTAGGGCTGTTTTTTCCTCCTTTGGGTTTGGAGTGGAAGTTAGCGCCCAAAGACATATTGGCCTGAGTGAAGCGCGCGATACCATAACCTAATTCCTGCATGGTCTGTGGTCTGCGGCGACCTGTATTATAATCGAGGGCATAAGGGTCGTATGCCGCATTGGAGCTGACATTGATCTTATCCAAAATATTGGTACGGAAGCCAAGAGCAATATTGCTCCATCTGAATGAATCGACCGCCATATTATAAGATGTATTGACACTAAGTCCATCTATCAGGGTCACATTCTTTGTACCTGTGCCCGTTGTGTCCTTTCCTGATTTTACTTTTATCTGCAGATTATTGCCCACTCCCAGATTAAGCAGTCCGGCCTTGCCTGCTACAGGTTGCCCTATAGGTGAGGTAGCATAATAAGACTGCAGGTAATAGTTCTGAGTAGTGTCTAAGCGTGTTTTGTAGTAGTAGCTATATGGTGAAGAGGCAAAGTCGGGGTGATACGAAAGTCCGACAGATGGCGTGATGACATGACGGATACCTCTCAGGCTTCCGCTCTTGAACATCTTCATACCATAGATACGTGTAGTAAAGGATACTCCTGCGTTATAGTCGCGTGCTGTGTAAAATCCATTAGATCTTGTTGTGTCTATTTTGCTGTCAGCTGAATTGTATTCCCTTTGCAGTTTTTCGGTAAGCCAATATTCGTTGTAGCTGGCACTGAATGACATATTGATGTATCTGAGCAGGGTATAGCTGGCACTCACAGGTACTGAGTGATGAATGCCACTCTGAAAATTGCTCAGGTTGAAATGAGCTGCATTGAAGGTGCTGTCATAAAAAGTACCCTTGTTCAACATATCTGCGGTATAACTGGCTGTGATCTTATCGTACCAATGACTACCCACTCGTTTTTTGCTTGCAAAAGGATTGAACTGAGTAACGTGGAAGTTAACTGCCGGCAATGTTACATTGATCTGCTTAGTTGCGGTATTCTGACTATGCAGTGCACTAATGGTCAATCCGAAAGGCTTGTTCTGCCAGGTCTTGCTCCAACTTATATTAGACTGATATTGGTTTTGAAGGATCTGGTTAGGGTCATAACTATTATTGGAATAGAATGATGATGTTCCGACCTGTACAGATGCATTGAATGTTTGACCCGGCTTAGCTTTGCCATCAGATGAATGACGCCAGTTGATCATGAAATCTTTTTGTGTGCTTGCTCCCGGTTCGAAGCTCTCTCCGGTCTTATTGAAAGCGTATGATAGATTGAATCCGCCCCTGTAGTGGTATATATTACTGTAATTGCTTACCGCGCTGATGGCATAGCTGCCTTTTGTATAGATGTTGGTCTGAGTAAGCAGGTCGATATGGTCATTGAGGTAGAAGTAATAGCCCCCATTGAGTAAGCCTAGTCCGCGAGACTGTTCTACACTGTAGGTAGGTATTACAAAGCCTGATTTTTGTTTGGCAGAAATAGGGAACAATGCAAATGGAAGGAATATAGGAGTGGGTACGCCCATGATGTTGATATTAGCAGGGCCCGAGACAATGAGCTTATCGGGAACTACCTTGATGCGATAAGCGACAATGCCAAAGTGTGGCGTGTCTAGTGCGCATGTTGTATAAATGCTGTGTGATCCATAGATCACCTGGTCAGGATTACGTTTTATCTGGTCACTATGTACAAATCCTTCTCCATATTGTGTTTGTACATTTCTTACGATAGCACGTTTACTCTTAAAATTATATTGCATAGAGTCGTATGCGAACTTCTCCTTGCCTTGCACAAAAGTGCCTTTTTTTAGTGTTCCTGTATCTTTAGACGGATCGGCAGATGGAGCTGCCACTACTTTATTACTGCCCTGATCAAACAATATTTGCCCGTGGTTGACCTGCATATCTTCATAATTGACCTGCACTTTGCCATACAGGCGAGATACATTGGTCTTCATGTTCATTACAGCAGAATCTTCAGCATCGGCCTTAACAACTGAAGGCAGTGCATCTTTAGATATTTTGATCCCAAGTCTGCTTTCCAGTTTGCCGATGGCTGATGTGTCAGAAGGATTTGATTTTTTTGAGCTGTCAGATAATTTTGGGGCAGATGTTATATTTGCACTGTCTTTTACCAAAACAGTATCTGCAACCGGTGTATTTTTCGATTGCGCAAAAGCCGTATTTGTTATAAAGAATATAAAAATGATTGCTATACACGGGGTAAAGCAATGCAATGATGAAAAATTTAAAATAAATTTACCGAACAGGCGCATAAGCGACGCAAAAATACTATTTGAGTGTGACGTTTTATCAGCGGGCCTGTTTAAATCTTTTATAAAACTACTATGCGCATTATAACGATCACATTTATATCGGTTTTAACCCTATTACAGCCAGTTTTATTGTATGCCAAAGGAAAGAAAGTAAATAAAATAGTGGTTGATGCCGGACACGGAGGCAAAGACTTCGGCGCTCAGGGTGCTTTTTCTTATGAAAAAGACGTGACGCTTGGGGTGGCCTTAAAGCTGGGTAAGATATTGTCTGATAGTTTAAAGAACCTTCAGGTAATTTATACGCGTACTACCGATGCTTATCCTACACTTGTGGAAAGGCATGAAATTGCCAATAAGGCGCAGGCCGACCTGTTCATTGCCGTACATGCCAACTCTACTCCATACACCTATACTAAAAAGCTGGTAGGGTATAAGACCATCAAGCGTCATCATAAAACCGTAAAACAGCCGATCTATCAGAGCACTCGTCACCACGAGACATCCAGAATGGGGGTAGAGACCTATGTATTAGGTTTGCATCGTATGGGGCAGCTGGGTGGTGAGGTTCAGGATGAGTTTACCAGTGGTGATAGCACCAGCAGTAATGGATTGCTGAATGCCAATGATCCGCAGACGGCGATCATTGTTGCACAATATACACAGGCATTCCTGAGCCGTAGCGTGCGTTTGGGAACTAAGATACAGGAGCAGTTCTCCAATCAGGGCAGGGGAGATCTTGGTGTTAAGCAAAAAGGTCTGGAAGTGCTTGCAGGCAGTGCTATGCCCGGCGTACTTGTTGAGATAGGATTTATCAATAATCCACAGGAAGAGGCATATCTTAACTCCGAAAAAGGGCAGACAGAGGTTGCAATGGCAATATATAAAGGTATAAAAGCATATAAGAGCGAGATAGAAAAATAGGGGGATTGGTTATTCTGTGAAGGTATTGACCGTCATTTTTTCTGATGTGAACTATATCTAAAGTATGTTTTTTATTTTGTATTTGATTTTGAAATAATTGCTATTACTTTTGATGAGATATAAAATACTTTGTTCTGACAAATATTTTTTATCTTTAAACTCTTTTAGAATTTTCAATGAAAATGAAAAATGCGCTGAAGTCCCTGCTGTTTTCAATTGTAATACTGTCAGGGGTATTGTTCGCTGCAATATATACCAGTTGTAACCCTGATAAATGTAAAGCCATTGCTTGTGCATATGGAGGTACATGTAATGAAGGCAGTTGCAAATGCCTGCCGGGTTATGAAGGCACTAATTGTGAAACTATTACCAGAAAGAAGTTTATTGGTCTGTGGGCTGTAAAAGAGAAGGGTAGCATTACGCCATTACGTCAATATCCTTTAAGTATTGAAGGGGATAGTGCTGTAACTGGTCTGTTGATCAAAAATCTTTACAACTTTTTCAATGGTCAAAAAGTAAGGGCCACAATACTAGGTGATACGATCATTATTCCTAATCAGCAGTTGATGGATAAGGTGGTATTTGGAAAAGGTTATATTCACTCTACAGGTACAGGTATCAATAACTCAATTACTATCAGGTATGAGGTCATAGATGCAAACACTCAACTCGTAGATGATTTCGGTTATTATGCTGACATTGATTTCAGCGATCCGTCTGAATGGACCAAGCAATAGAATTTATTTTTTGATATAAGTGCAATCCTTCCCGTTATTTTTCTATTTTTACTCAACTAACTTATTGGTAATGAAATTTACAGCAAGGGCACTCTATATTTCTCTGCTCACTTCACTTACAGCGTTCTCTGCTGTTTTGTATGTGTCATGTGGTAAAACTCCGTCAGGCAACGATAATGCGTGCCAGGCAATAGCTTGTGCACATGGCGGATCCTGCACCAATGGCAAGTGTATCTGTCCGTCGGGTTACGAGGGCAATAATTGTGAGATAACCACACGAGTGCGTTATCTGGGTGGATGGAATGTGCAAGAAAAAGGAACTACTACACCTTCAAGAGAATATCAGGTTGCTATTGAGACCAGCACTATCGATGCATATCATGTTACTTTAAAGAACATGTACAATTACTTTAAGTCTCCGATCTCTGCATACGTGGTAAAAGACACTATTTTTATACCTAATCAACAATTAGAAGGAAAGGTGATCTTTGGTAAAGGGTACATTCACACTACTAATATCAATGCAACAGAAAATAATACGCTCACAATGATCTATGAGGTAGTGGATACTGCAACACAGGTGGTTGATGACTTTGGTTATTACAGCGATCTTGATGGAAGCTCTCCATCTCAGTGGACCAGATAGGTCGAGAAGAATTGACGAAGAAAATGATTTATCTTTATTATAAATAAAATTTTACAAGGGCAATGAAGTTTACTATCAAAGCGATAATAATTTCCGCTATCACCACAATATCAGCAATGTCTGCGGTATTTTATACTTCTTGCAATACGGATAGATGCAAAACGATAATTTGTGCTAACAGGGGTATTTGCAATAAAGGTGTTTGTACTTGTCCGACAGGCTACGAGGGAACAAATTGCGAAACAATTACCCGCAAGAAGTTTACCGGAAACTGGTCTGTATTTGAAAAAGGAAGTGCGTCATTGGCCAAACAATATCAGGTAAATGTTGTTGATGGTGATGGTATCACTTTCGTGAATATCACTAATTTTTACAACTTTTTCCATAGTCCCATCAAAGCATATGTA
Organism: Chitinophagaceae bacterium; assembly: GCA_947447465.1. Taxonomy (GTDB): domain Bacteria; phylum Bacteroidota; class Bacteroidia; order Chitinophagales; family Chitinophagaceae; genus Flavipsychrobacter. The sequence continues at coordinate 8,426 of CANFKE010000042.1, forward strand.
GTAGGTGGCGACAGGATAGTTATTCCTTCTCAGAATCTGGAAGGGAAGATAGTTTTTGGTGAAGGAACCATACATTCCAATGTTACTTACGGTCAGTATGGCGGTATCACTATGCGTTATATCGTTCAGGATACGCTCACATTGCAGAAAGATGATTATGGCTATGAGTCTGCCATTGATTTCAGCGATGCGTCTGATTGGAATAAGTAATTATAGTACTGCAGGTCTTGCCGTTTGCATTATCTGTTGACCGATAAAAGAATAGGGAGTATCTCATTGAGATACTCCCTATTCTTTTATGCGCTTTTTATGCGCTAATAATATTAAGAGTGGGAATTACCTTCTTTCAGTTCCCACATACGTAGGCTGTATTTGCCTAGTACATCGAATTCCAGATTGATGATATCGCCTTCCTTTAGTGTCTTAAAGTTAGTATGTTCGAAAGTATAAGGAATGATAGTGACCGTAAATTCGTTTCTGCCAACATTAAATAGGGTAAGACTGACACCGTTGATGCAAATTGATCCTTTTTCAATGATCAGTGGTGCAAAAGTTTCAGGGAACGTAAATCGGTAAAGCCAACTACCATCCAGTGTTTGCTTTTCTACGCAAATACCTGTTGTATCTACGTGTCCTTGAACAAAGTGCCCGTCTAACCTGTCGCCAGCCCTTAATGCCCGTTCCAGATTAATGATGTCGCCTTTGTGCCAGCTGCCCAGATTGGTCTTGTTCAGCGTTTCCTGTACCGCGGTTACTTTATATTGATCCGGATGGATGTCAACAACAGTAAGACATACGCCATTGTGTGCTACAGACTGATCTATCTTTAATTGACCTGCAAGTTCACTTTCTATTGTAAAGTGAACATTTGTGCCGTCGTGTGTAATATCTGCAACCTTTGCAGTGGTCTCAATAATTCCTGTGAACATATTTATTAGGGTCAGATCTTTTTGGCTTTGCCTGTATGTATGGTAATTCCTGTGTCGCTTACTACAGTGATGGATATATGAAGCAGTGAGTCGATCCTGTTGTAAGTAATAGTGCCGCTGGCAGTATCTTGTGTTCTGCACAATAACTGTCCTCTATTAATAATAGAAGTGTCACCCACAGTTGTGTCTATTGTAGCAATAAAATTGCGGTGTGCTGTAATGAATAGGCTACCTGTACCGCAGAGACCAAAAACTTCCAGTTTATTCTGACTGCGCTTTACAACTTGTAATGTTTGTTGCTGCGTAAAAATAAAGAAGCCTCTAGATGCCTGATAAACAGAATCAGTAAACTGATAAGTGCCATTAAAAATATCAGAAGGGAAGAAACATTTAGTATTATCAGGTACTCCCGGGAAGCCCCAATTATAATTGACAGCTTCAGGATCGTTGCAATATGGATTATTGATGCGCGGATCGGAAGTGGGTGCCGGATCTGCCCATTTTTTGCAAGCCACAACCGATAGGGTAGCAAAGCTGAATAATAGTATCGCTAACTTTTTGTTCATTTTTTATTCTTGATGGTAGTTGTAAGATATAGACACTACATGTGCAGCTATACTCAGTAACAACGCATTTTCACCAAAATTATTTATTTAAAGTGGTAAAAAATATAAAATTGTTCTAAGGAGGTATTTTATCTGTAATGATGATATAAAACACGTCGATTTTTGTAAAAAAATATTTTTTCTAAAATGCTAAAATATTTTTGTTGGAAAAATAATTAGCTGTACATTTGCATTCCCAAACAGTAAAAGGGGGTATTATTATATGCTCATAATAGATTCAAAAGACTGCGAAAATATAGACAAAGCGCTCAAGAAGTACAAGAAGAAGTACGAAAAATCACGCGTTCTTAACCAATTGCGTGACCGCCAGTCGTTCACTAAGCCATCGATAAGGCGCCGTACCGAAGTTCTGAAAGCTGTGTACAAACAGCAATTAGCCAACGGAGAGTTCGATAAATAGTATTCTCTGTATTAAATTTTCGTCAAGAAATTTTTAATAAAATATTTGTATCCGTTACCGTAAAGTTGTAAATTTATGGTAACGGATTTTTTATGGGCAGGAGTGGGCTACAGACTGATTTTATACATTACCTTAAATTTGAAAAAAGGTATTCTGCCCATACCATAGCTGCCTACCAGCGTGATCTTGATCAATTCTTTTCCTTTTCTGCAATTACATTTCAGATACATGATGAGCTGCTCATTTCCCATTTTCATGTGCGTAGTTGGCTTGCCGATCTGAAAGAAAACAGATCATTGCCACGAACCATAAACAGGAAGATATCCAGTCTTAACTCCTTTTATAAATATCTGCTCAGATTGGGTCTTATAGAAAAGAACCCTGTAAAGTTGTTGCATGCTCAGAAATTGCCGGGCAGGCTTCCTGTTTTTCTTAAAGAAACGGAAACCATCAACCTGTTTGAGGAAATACAATTTGCTCCGGGTTTTGCAGGTGCCACTGAGAGACTTATTTGTGAATTGCTCTATACTACCGGTATGCGTCGTAATGAGCTGCTTCAATTAAAAGAGGCTGATATTGAATGGAGCCTGAAACAAATAAGAGTTTTGGGAAAGGGTAATAAAGAAAGGTTAATACCTGTAAGTTCTGCAGTTTTGGATTCAATTTTGGATTACCTTTCAGTAAAGAAAGAACTTGAGGTGTATGATGAAGAATATTTACTGAATGTGCCTGCCGGAAAGCCGCTCTATGCAGGCTATGTATATAGGGTAGTCAACAAATACCTTACCCTCACTACTACATTGAGCAAACGTAGTCCGCACGTACTGAGGCATACTTTTGCAACCCATCTGCTGAATAATGGTGCGAACATACAGGCGATCAAAGACCTGTTAGGACATTCCAGTTTGGCAGCAACGCAGATATATACCCATAATAGCATTGATAAATTGAAAGAGATACATAAGCAAAATCATCCGAGAGGGTGAATTATTTTAACAATTAAACACATATGTTATGAATGTACAAATCCAGACTGTGCACTTTGATGCAGATCAGAAATTACTAGATCATGTGAATGCCAAGATTGAAAAGCTGAATACGTTTCATGATAAGATTATAGGTGCCGAAGTATATCTGAAGTTGGATAATTTTTCACATCAGGTAAAGGATAAGGTTGCCGAGATCAAAATATATGTACCAAAGCATTCCTATTTTGTGAAGCATCAGAGCAAAACATTTGAAGAGTCATTTGACCTTGCATTTAATTCACTTGTCAATCAGGTAAAGCGCAAGAAGGAAAAGATACAAATAGCGCATATATAGTACATTAACTAACAAAGATCAAAAAAGACCCGTCTTAGCAATAAGGCGGGTCTTTTTACATCAGCTATTTGTACGAAAGTTACTGTTACTATTAGAAAGTTGTTTAAAATTACTATCTTGCAATTTATTAAAACTCAGTTCGCTGTTATGCTACATAGTTGGTCTAAAATAGTATTGTCTGTTTGCACGGCATCTCTGCTGCTTTCTGCATGTGGTAAGAAGCAGAGTGATGATGCACCTCAAACCACTTCATATTCACCGTCAGTGATCATAGGAAGTGATAATGGTGTTCTATATGCTTATCAACCTACCACCGGTATCAAAAACTGGGAATTGGGTCTGCCATCATCAATTTATGCGTCGCCATTACTTTACAACGAAATGTTGTATGTAGGTACGATTAAATTGCCTCCCTTTGTAGGTAACTGCGATACACTTTATAAGATCAACGCCAATACCGGTGTACTGATAAAGAAAATGACCATTGCCGGTGCATCCCCATTCAGTATCAAGGCTACGCCTATCGCTGATGGTAAACTGATCTATCTGGCTACAACAAACAACAATTTGTATGCGATCGATACAGGTTCCGGCGCAGTAACATGGACATTCCCGGCTGATGGTCCATTAGAATCTTCTCCGGCTATCTATAATGGTCAGGTATATTTTGCCAGCACAGCAGGTACTATCTATTGTGTGGACAAAACCAATGGTAATCTTACCTGGAGTTATAGTGTAGGTGCTCCAAAATCATTTACTTCCTCTCCTTCTATCTGTCCTCCATTCTTATACATAGGTTGCAGCGATAGTGCTATGTATAGCATGTATCTTACCAGTCCTACAACTACAGGTATCAATAAGTGGATATTTAAGACAGGTGGTGCTATCAACAGTTCTCCTGCTGCAGCTGCGGGTAAGTGTATATTTGGCAGCAACGACTTTAAGGTATATTGTGTAGATACATCAACAGGTCTTAAGATATGGTCTGATAGTACAAATAGTAATATTAACTCTTCACCCGTTATCTACGGTCAGGTAGTTTACATAGGAAGCAATGACTACAACTTATATGCATTGAATATTATTAATGGTGGTGTAAAGTGGAAATATGCTACTAATGGATTAATAAAATCTAGTCCACTTTGCTACAAAGGCACAATTTATATTGGTAGCTACGACAAATATTTTTATGCCATCGATAGTGCGGCAGGTACTATGAAATGGTACAATAATGTTAATGGTCAGATGCAATGCTCGCCAGTACTCGATGATCTTTCACGTACCAATAACTTCAACAGTCAGGTTAGCGGATACACTAACTAATTACTGATCCTCAACAAAATATTACAAACAAAGTCCTTGCCTTGGCAAGGACTTTATTAATTTCTACACTTTAGTTTTTCAGGGTAATTATTTATATATATAATACTTCCTCAAGTCTAAATTAAACTACTAGTAATAGTATGTGTACATTTTGTTCCTTTTAACTATTAACGTTTCCTGTTGTCGGGCTATAGCGTTACTTTTACAGCATGTATCCTGATTTTCAATATTTACTCCAGGGTTTGTTGGGCATTCCTATGCCTGCATGGCTGGGTATTTTCAAAACCTTTGGTTTTTTTGTTGCCATTGCGTTCATAGCTGCGGCTCGTGTTACCACATCCGAATTGATGCGCAAGGAGAAGATGGGGCTTTTGCACCCTATAAAGAAGGCGGTAAAGGTAAAAGAGAAGGCTGCAGACGGCAGTGTGTCAACCGTAGTGAAGGATACGATGATGTATCCGCATATGCTGATCACTGAGATCGTATTTGCGGCAGCTATTGGCGGTATCATTGGTGCCAAAATATTTAATGCATTTGAGACCTGGAGCGATTTTATACAAGATCCTATAGGTAGTTTGTTTTCAAGGAGTGGCCTTACTTTCTATGGCGGATTTATTGTAGCTACGATCGTTCTTTATTATTATGCCCGTAAGTACAAGATAGGATTCAAGCATCTGTGCGATGCGGCTGCGCCTGCAATAATGTTGGCCTATGGTCTGGGTAGGCTAGGGTGTCAGTTTTCTGGCGATGGTGACTGGGGAATATATAATACAGCCTATGTAACTCAGGCTGATGCTGCACTACGTGCGGCCACACCAGCGGATGCGCAGTATATTGCCGAAATTACTAAGGGTACACCCGGAATACCATTCACTGCGCCGGCCGGAGTGCCAAGATGGCTGGTAGCTATGAATTACCCGCATAATGTAGGTAATGAAGGTGTGCGTATTGCAGGTGCTACAGGAGAATATACCGGTGTCTTGCCGGTAGGTGTTTATCCTACTCCTATATATGAGGCAATTGCCGGAGTTTTGCTTTTTGCATTCATGTGGTCAATGAGAAAAAAGCTGAAATATCCACTACATATGTTTGGTCTGTATTTGGTGCTAGCAGGTGTAGAGCGGTTTCTTGTAGAACTGGTAAGGGTCAATTCTAAATATGATCTTGGTTTTATTCATCCATCTCAGGCAGAGATCATCTCTGTTATTCTATTTATTGCAGGCTCATCATTATTGTTGTTCTACAAGCCTGCTAAAGAAAAATTTAATTTAGCATAAATTAGATCATTTGTTACTAAAATTGCATTATTATCTTTTTATGATGAATTTATACAGTACTATATTTATTCTAATAAAAAATGTATAAATGCATAAAAAAAAAAGACTTTGATCATCAATATATTAGCGGTGAAGCTATATTTTAGTACAATTAATTAATAAAATGCCTTCTGATGCGAATTTTGAAGGTCTTAAAAATTGTCTCTTGTGCTATGATATTAAAAAAATATAGGTTAAATTTAACCCTGTTTTCCATATAATTTCTTATTCTGGTGATTAAATGTTAATTACTTTCTAAGTAATATGGAGGTTTATTAGAAAAAAAATGCGACTTTCGCACTCGTTAACTATTAGTATAACATGCTTTCGAATATGAATAAAATCTACACTATTTGTCAAAGGGTTCTTTTCGTCATTTTATTGATGGGGAGTTTTGCTCTAAGTACAGTAGCACAACCTGTAATAGACTCCGTTTCGCCCAATTCTGCTCCTGTGGGAACTTCTGTTGTTATTTATGGTCATGGTTTTGATGCTGTGGCAGTGAATAACATTGTTTCATTTGGCGGAGTTAAAGCAACTGTTACAGGTGGATCTAGTACAACTCTAAGTGTATTGGTGCCATATAGTGCGCAATATGCAGGTGTTTCGGTTTTAAATAGCCTTTCAAAACAAACTGGGTCTCAAAAGGGGCTGTTCTTGCCTGTTTATGATAATTCATGCTACATAAGCGGAACTGACACATTTAAAGCGAAAATAAATCAAACTATTACTGGACTTAATACTGCAAATCCGCAACCAAGACATGCAACAATTGGTGATGTAGATGGAGATGGTAAACCTGACTTGATTGTGAGTACTTATTTGTCTGGTACACCTGGCCAAGGGGCACTTAATATATTTCTTAATAATAGTTCCGTAAATGGTATATTATCCTACAATCCAACTCCTTATATATGTACTACCTCTAATGGAGGTGTGAATGTTAAGTTAGCAGATCTTGATGGCGATGGTAAATTAGATATTGTTGTGGCGGCTTCTGGTTCCGGAAGAATTTCTTGTTTAAGAAATATTAGTACCGGCACCGGTATGTCAGGACTTGCATTTGCTAGCACCTATAATTTGAATCCACGTGTTGGCCCATCGGAAGTTGCAATTGCGGACTTTGATGCAGATGGTCTTCCTGATATTGCGGTTGTAACTTATGACACTAGCAACTATTACAATGTAAAGGTATTTAGAAACACGATCACAGCCCCTATCGCGTCAGGTGGCTTTTCTACTGGCGATTTTGGTCCCGGGGGATTAGGTACATATGACTCTTTTGCCATAGCACGAAACAATCGTTTTGGTAACCCGGCAACAATTGCATTCGGTGATTTTGATGGTGATGGTAAATTTGACCTTGTTACTTCGAATACGTCAGATAGCACCATTTCTATTTTGCGTAATACTTCAACAGGAGTAGGAAATATCAACTTCGCAAATCATATAGACTATGTTGTAGGTGTAAATCCAACCGAGGTAATTACAGCAGAAATAAATGGTGATAATGCAATTGACTTGGTAGTGGGTTACTATGGTGATGGCTCAAATTCAGGTGGTATTGTAGTGTATAAAAATAATTCTACATCAGGAAATATCAATTTCACTCCATCTGTATTTGCTGTTGGCGGATCTGGTTTTAATACTGGTGTATATGCTGTGGCTGCAGGTGACTTGAATGGAGATGGCAAAGTTGATATTGCAGGCTCTAAAGATATTGCTCATTCAGTTGCGGTTTTACAAAATAATTCAACTGTTGGAACTATTGCGATGAATGCACCAAAACTCTTAAACACAGGAATTGGAGCATCAAATCAAGGGGTAACAATAAACGATATAGATGGTGATAATAAACCTGATATTATTGTAGCTAACATTGGTCTTAACACGATCTCCATTTTTGAAAACATTGCTACACCGGATACGAACTCAATAATCGGTACAACAGATTCAGTGTGTGTCAATGCACAGATGAACGTGCATAGTCATCATTGCGCAGGTGCACAGAATTTCTGGACGATCGCCGGTTCACACGCAACAATAGTTGCCGGAGCTAATGACTCTACTGCCACTATTACAGGTGTTTCTGCGGGTATTGATACAGTTGTCCTTAAGGTCGCTTACTTGTCAGACACCAACTACGTTCGTTATGTGATCAATGTAAAAGCATTGGCTGATACAGGAAACATCGTTGGTCCAACATCTGTATGTACAGGTGCATCTATGGTGCTGACTAACATAGCTTCAGGTGGAATATGGACAAGCAGTGATCCATCAAAAGCAACTATTGATACCAATGGTGTAGTAACCATAACAGGGGTAGCAGTTGGTAGCACTATTATTTCTTATACTAATTCATCATTCAGTTGCGGTAATCTTAGCGCACAACATGTAGTTACTGTAAATCTTACTCCCAATGGAGGAACGATAAGCGGAGCTTCAGGAAATTGTGTGGGTGGTTCTGTTACACTTACTGCAAGCGTGCCGGGAGGTGTATGGAATAACGTAAACACTTCGATCGCCACAATGGTAGCGTCTGGTATAACTGCAACACTTACTGGTAATGTACTAGGTAGCGATTCAGTTTTATATATAGTTACAGCAGGTTCTTGCTCAGACACAGTACAAAAAGTTCTTGGTTTTATCGCACCATCTCCTTCATCTCCTTCTTTACCAATCGGAGGTATAACAAATGTCTGCGTCAATTCATCAGTATTCCTAACTAATGGTCTATCTGGTGGTACATGGAGCACTGTAGGCACTTCGGGGGCAGCTACAATTAATGCAACTACAGGAGAACTTTTTGGTGTGAGCGCGGCTGTAGCAGATACTATGACAATTCGCTACTCCGTTAGTTATGGTAGTTGTGGTTCTGCAGATACGTTTACCTTAGTTCATATCAACCCATTGCCTGTTTCCGGCACGGTCACAGGTTCTAATTTTGTTTATTTAGGTTATACAACTACATTGACTACTACCGGAGCCTCTGGTTTTAACTGGAGCAGTTCAGTGCCGTCGGTAGCAACTGTAACTAATACTACACCTTCTGCTATAGTTACAGGTCTTTCATTAGGTACTACGATCATATCTTATACAGTATCTAATAGCTGTGGTTTTGCTTCAGATACACAGTCTATGGCTGTATTGGCTGTTCCTACAGCACCTACCATTACTTCAGTAACACCAAGTTTTGGTATCCCTTTGGTTACTACGGTTACTATTGGAGGTACAGGATTTGATGCTAGCGCTCTTCCTAACAATAATAACATTGTTTTCTTTGGTGCTGTTCGTGGTAATGTTATTTCAAGTACACCTACCACACTTACAGTTACTTTACCATTAGGAGCAAATTATTCCAGCATTTCTTATCTCAATGCGCTTAGCCTTTTTGCATGTAATCAGGTAGGCTTCTTCCTGCCTACTTATGACTATGGCTGTTACATTCCGGATAGTTCTACTTTCAAGCCTAGAGTGGATATGGTTGTTGCCAGTCCATTTGCTCCGGGTGGATCAGCTCCACGTCATGCTAATCTCGGTGATGTTGATGGTGATGGTAAACCCGATCTGGTAGTATGTACTTACAATACAACTACACCAGGATTAGGTGCGGTAAATATTTACAGAAACATTGGTACCCCTGGTAGTATCATTTATGATGTGCCTGTTGTATGCACAACATCAAACGGTGGTGTGAATCTTAAACTTGCTGATCTTGATGGTGATGGTAAGCTGGATATCATCGTTGCTTGTTCCGGTTCAGGAAGGGTATCTTGTCTGAGAAATACAAGCACAGGGATAGGTAATATTAGTTTTAGTGCTAAACGTGACCTTAATCCGGGTTCAGGCCCTTCAGAGGTCGCTATTGCAGATTATGATGGTGATGGTAAATTGGATATTGCAGTTGTTACACGTGTAACATCAAATTTCAAAGTATTCCGCAACCAAATGACATCAATACCTTCAGGAATATTCCCTGCTAACTTCTTTGGTAGTTCAGCCACTCAATACGATTCATTTGCTATTGGTAGTACCGCGCCGGTTTCATCAGGAAGTATTTTCACCGCAGACTTTGATGGCAATGGCGCTGCTGATATAGTAGTAAGCAATACTCAGGATGATAATATCTCTGTATTCCGCAACATATCATCTGGTACCGGTAATATCAATTTTACCGCTCATCAGGATATTGCAACGGGTGGTGTTAATCCTTCTGAGGTGCAGGCTGCAGATATCAATGGTGATAATTTGCCTGAGATAGTAGTCGGTAACTATACATCTCATAATGTTACTGTTTTTGAGAATACTTCTTCGCTCGGCTCGCTTAGCTTTACTCCTAATCTTTACAGTATCGCCGGTACTCCATATTCAATGGGCTTAGGTGATTTTGATGGAGATGGTAAGGTAGATGTAGTGTTTGGTGAATATACGTCTGATAAGATCGAAATTCTTCATAACAATCATTCCGGTCTTCACCTTTCATCAACATCTTTTCAGGTTGGTAATACTTACCTAATGGCTGCCGGGGCTGAACCTCATGGTCTTATAGTTGGAGATATTGATGGTGATAAAAAGCCGGATGTTGTTGTTGCTAACTTTGCTGGTAATACCATTTCTACCTTTAAAAATACTTCTACACCGCAGATCAATCCTATAGCGGGAACAACAGATTCTGTTTGCGTTTCTTCTTCAATTACATTACATAGCCCTCATTGTGCCGGTTCAACTGGATACTGGAGTACCACACAGGGTCATGCATCGGTTGCATCAGGTTTGTCTGATACCACTGGTATAGTTACAGGTTTATCTGCAGGTGCGGATACTGTGGTGTACACAGTTGTATATCTTGCTGATTCAAATACAGTTAGATTCCCGATAAGTGTAAAGGCATTGGCTGATACAGGTATCATCACTGGTCCTGCAGCAGTCTGCGTCAATGCAACGATAACTTTATCAGATACTACTACCGGTGGCATCTGGAGTAGTATCAATATGGCCGTTGCAACAGTTGATGCTGTAACAGGTGTTGTTCATGCTCTAGCATCAGGTGTTACTACTATTCTTTATACAACACAATCTTTCAGTTGCGGACCATTGAGCGCTTCGCACGTGGTGACCGTTAACGCTTTGCCTGATGCCGGCACTATCACAGCGTCTGCTTCCGGTGTTTGTGCGGGTACTTCAATGACCTTGTCTAACCCGGTTACCGGTGGTACATGGATCAACCTGCATCCTGCAATTGCTACAATATCTACTGCTTCTGCCACCGTGCAGAACTTGGGTGGTGTAGTACCGGGTAATGATACTATATTATATGTAGCCACTACAGCAACATGTGGTAATGATACTGCAAGTGTAGCTATCATGGTCATCCCTGCTGCAGCGGCTCATACGCCTATCACTGGTACCTTTACTTTCTGTCAGAATGATTCTTCTGCATTGTCTAATGCAGTTGCAGGTGGTACTTGGTCAACAAGCAACAACACAGTTGCTACGGTCGATCCTGTTACAGGTATCGTTCATGGTATCGCTGCCGGTTCAGATACAGTAAGGTATCTGGCAATTTATCCTTGTACTACTTTAGATACGTTCGTAGTTATTACGGTTAATCCGCTTCCGGCGTTGGTCACAGTAACAGGCGCAACATCATTATGCGTATCTGCTACTACAACATTGATCAATACAGGTGCCGGCGGAGCATGGACAAGCAGCAATAATGCTGTAGCTACAGTAAACGGCTCAGGTGTTGTATTTGGAGTGTCTGGTGGTAATGTTATTATCACTTATACTATTACTAATTCATGTGGTACTAATGCAGATACTCAGTCTATAGTAGTCAATGCATTGCCTAATATTACAGCAGTCGCAGGTGCTTCGGCAATATGCTTGGGTGGATCAACTACATTATCAACTGGCGGAGGTGTCAGCTACTCATGGAGCCCTTCTGCAGGTTTAAATAGCACAACAGGAACTCCGATAACAGCTTCTCCGGCAACCGGAACGTCCTATACAGTTACAGGTACGGATATCAATGGCTGTACGAATACTAATTCAGTGAACGTTGCTGTCAATGCTATACCTACTGTAACGGCAACTGCCGGAACGGCCACTATCTGCGCGGGCACAAATACTACACTTCAAGGCTCAGGTGCCAGCACTTATGTATGGACACCGGCAACTGATATTACTGCAACGACTGGTGCTGTAGTTACATTTACAGGAACAAATACCACAACTTATTCAGTTACAGGAACAGATATCAATGGTTGTGTCGGCACGGGTAGTGTTACAGTTACCGTTAATATTGTACCTACAGTTACAGCTACATCAGGTGTAACAACCATGTGCGCAGGTAACTCTACTACATTAGGTGCATTTGGCGCAACAACATATAGCTGGTCGCCTGCTACTGATCTTAGTGCATCTACAGGTGCTACGGTAACATTTAACGGAACCAATACGGCTACCTACACTGTTACAGGTTCTAGCCTCGGTTGCAGCAGTACTGCTACTGTTACGGTTACTGTTAATCCATTGCCGAATATCACTGCTAATTCCGGTTCAGCGTCAGTTTGCGTCGGTTCATCAACAACATTGTCAGCTAATGGCGGTGTAAGCTATACATGGTCTCCTTCTGCTACATTGAGTGCTTCAACAGGAACTCCTGTAACAGCAACGCCTGCAGCAGCAACTACCTACACTGTTACAGGTATTGATATCAATGGTTGTTCTAATGCAAATACGGTAACAGTTGGTGTCAATACATTACCTACTGTGTCTGCAGCTGCAGGAACCGGAACGATCTGCGCAGGAAATACGACTACCTTGCAGGGGGCAGGTGCCAATACATACGTATGGTCGCCTGCATCAGATATTAGCGCGACAACAGGTGCGGTAGTTACATTCACAGGAACGAACACTGCATCTTACACAGTTACAGGAACAGATATAAATGGTTGTACGGGTACGGGTAGTGTCACAGTAACAGTCAATCCTGTTCCTACGGTTATTGCTACTCCCGGTACAGCTGCTATTTGTACAGGTACTACAACAACTTTGGGAGCTAATGGTGCTACATCTTATACATGGACACCGGCTACCAATATCAGTGCATCTACCGGTGCAACTGTTACATTCAGCGGAACCAACACTGCTACTTATACTGTAACAGGGGTTAGTGCAGGATGTAGCGGAACTGCGACGGTTAGTGTTACAGTTAATCCTTTACCAACAGTTACAGCAACTCCGGGTTCTTTCATTATTTGCGCAGGTACGAACACTACAATTGCTGCAAATGGTGCTAATACATACGTTTGGACACCGGGAACTGATCTGAGTGCAAGTACAGGTACTCCTGTTACTTTCTCAGGTTCTGTTACTACAGCTTATACAGTAACAGGAACAGACCTTAACGGATGCTCTGCCGATGCTTCATTGACTATATCTGTCAATCCGCTGCCAAATGCAGGTACGATCACAGGTACTGCATCTGTATGTGTGGGTGCAACAACTACATTGACAAATACTACTGCAGGTGGTGCAGGCACATGGTCTATGGCCAATGCTAATGCTACTATTTCTTCAGCAGGTATTGTTACGGGTGTAACAGCAGGAGCTGATATTGCATACTATACCTATACCAACTCATGTGGTACAGATGTAGATACTTTCGCAATGACGGTTACTCCATTACCTTTTGCTGATACGATCACAGGTGCTAACGATAGCATGTGTATAGGCAGCACTATGGCACTTACTGATCCTGTTGCCGGTGGTGTTTGGAGCAGCGTTAATACAACCATTGCTACTATTTCTGCAACAGGTGTGGTTACTCCGGTAGCTGCCGGTGTGGATACCATCAGATATATTTATACCAACACTTGCGGTTCAGATACGGCTATCTACCCGATCACAGTTATTGCTACTCCTACAGTTAGTGTAGTTGGTGGTCCGGATAGTGTCTGCGTAAATGCAACTATAGTATTGACCAACACTACTATTGGTGGCGTATGGACAAGTACCGATACTACTATAGCTAAGATCGATTCTGTTACTGGTACTGTAATTGGTATAGCTCAGGGAGTTGTTGTGATGCATTATACATATACCAACTTCTGCGGATTTGCTGATACTACTGATACAGTTTACGTTAATCCACTACCATTCGCGGATACCATTCATGGTGGTGTGGATAGTGTATGTATAGGTACTTCATTAACTTTGACAGATCCTGCAATTGGTGGGGTATGGAGCACATCTGCACCTACCGTAGTAAGTATCAACAGTTCCGGTATTGCTACGGCATTGAGTGCAGGTACAGCTATCATTACTTATGCTGTAACTAACTCTTGTGGTACTGCCTATGCAGTTGATACAATAGTAGTTAATCCAACTCCGGCACTTACAAGTGCACTCACACAGACAATTTGTAGTGGAACTCCATTCAACTATACACCTTCAGGTACTCCTCCGGGTGTGTCATTCTCATGGACCAGAGCTGTTGTACCGAATATTACAAATGCAGCTGGTGCAGGTATAGGTAGTATAGGTGAGACTTTGACAAGTACAGATACCTTAGCGGTGAATGTGATCTATGTTTACTCAGTATCTGCTAATGGTTGTTCAAGCACACAGAACCTCACTGTTAAGGTAAATCCATTACCTACATTAAGTAGCGATACATCAATTATAGTATGTAGTGGAAGCCCTATATTATACTTTGCGAAAACAGGGGTTGACTTTACAGTATTTGCATGGACTCGTCCTGCGGTTGCTGGTATAACACCTGCAACAGCTTCAGGTTCATTTGTTATCAATGAGACATTGACAAATGTGCCGGGTGTCGTTACTATCCCGGTAAGCTATGTTTTCACGCTTACAGCATCAGGTTGCGTCAATACACAGACAGTTCATGTTAATGTAGAGCCAGCACCACCAGCACCACCGCAGATCACTACTATGTCTCCTCCATTCTTGTGTGCAGGAACCATGTATCAGAACTTCGGTGCAGGCATAATTCCGCCAACAGGTATCAATTACGTTTGGTCTAGCTATAATGCTCAGGTATGGGCTACCGGTTCTACTGATCAGTATTGCTTGGTCAACTTCACTAATCCGGGTATGTCATGGGTTTACCTTACATCTAATGTGAATGGCTTCACTTGTACCAGCCGCGATTCGTTTGCCGTAATTGTGAGCAATGATTTTTCTGATCATCCTGATGTATGGTATTTCAATACTGACTTCGTATGTTCTCCAAGTGATGAGGGAACTTACCAGTGGGGGTATGATGATGCGTCAACGCTGGATTCAACATTGTTGTCGGGTGAGACCAATCAGAACTACTACAATCCATCACCGGATTTCGTGGGCAAATACTATTGGGTGATCACTACTCGTCACGGATGTATGCAGAAGACATACTACAAAACGCCGACAGGTATCAAGAATGTTACCAATGGTGGAGTTACTGATGTGAAGATCTATCCTAACCCGAACAATGGTAATTTCAGTGTAAATGTCACATCTGATTATACCGAACAAGGTGTATTGACAGTAACTAACATCATGGGCCAGAAAGTAATGGAAGCCAATATGATGACCAACAGAAAGATAGATCTGCAGCTCAATAATGCAGCTGGTATCTACTTTGTCAATGTAAGCACACCACATGGTAAGTTTACCGGTAAGGTGACTATTACAGGGAATAATTAGTGATAGATATTCTTTATAATGAATAACAAAAGGTTGCCGATTGGCAACCTTTTGTTATTACAGGATTATCTTACAGCATTTACTCTTCCAAAGTCGGCATAAAATATTTTATATTACATCAGATAATTCCTACCTCTCCTCTGGGAGAATTGGGTGAGGCTTAGTAAGTGCATCTAATTTCAATGTATGATCGAACTGACCTTCAACTGTTTGGATTCGCTCTCAATCAAAAAAGCCACCATGAATGGTGGCTTTCTAAAAAATATCTGATCTATGATCAATTAGCTACATTCAGATTCACACGGTCTGCCAGCCAACTGCTGCTGATAGGTATCAACCACTTATCTAGCAGTTCTTTCTTCGTTTCCACCACATTATTGAATAGTAGGGTAGAACCATCAATGAAGCCCTTATCAATGGCATACTGTACCTGTCCCATTGGCAGCATATCTGCCTTGCCTTTTCTTAAGAAGGTAAGCATCATACGGTCGAAAAAGTTAACGTCGTATTGGCGCTCCAGGCTTTTGATCACCCTTACCGAACTGTCAGTGCTGCATCCGCTTACTTTTACGTCGGTCTCATCGGCTATGATCACCACAAATTGTCCGAAAAGTAACTTTGCCCAGCCTTTTACGGGTTCGCCATGTGCTTGCCATTGTGTATAGAACTGCAACAATTGCTCATTGATCTCATTCGCTTCCTTTTCTATAAAGGCACGGCTACTCTGGTATATCCATACCCTCGAATTGTCCGATAGCTCACTAGGTATGATCTCTGTTAATTCCTGAATTTGCATGAGTGCAAAGTTACGGCAGAAATGGCCATTCAGGGAGGCCTTTTGTATTGAATTATACGGTTTTAACAATAGCGAAATCAATTGTAATATCTATGAATATCTGTGTCAATACAAAAAATACTCGTTATTAACTAAAAAAATCGGTAACTTCGCACACTTTTAAAACATCTTTTCTTTCTTATGAAGTTGTCGCAATTTAAGTTCGAATTACCGTTAAATCTCATAGCACAACACCCCGCTAAAAAACGTGAAGAAAGCCGCCTTATGGTGGTTGACCGAGCTACCGGCAAAATAGAACATAAAGTTTTTAAAGATGTTCTCGGCTATTTTCATGACAAGGACGTAATGGTGGTGAATAACACCAAGGTATTCCCTGCTCGTCTGTATGGTCGTAAAGAAAAGACCGGTGCAAAGATCGAAGTATTCCTTTTGCGCGAGTTGAACAAGCCTAACCATCTTTGGGATGTTATAGTTGATCCTGCACGTAAGATACGTGTGGGTAACAAGTTGTATTTTGGTGATAACGATGAGTTGGTAGCAGAGGTAATAGATAATACTACTTCTCGCGGCCGTACTATCCGTTTCTTATTCGATGGTACAGATCAGGAGTTCCGCAATATGCTGGATATTCTTGGAGAAACACCATTGCCTAAATACATCAAGCGCAAGCCTGAAGAAGAAGATAAGGAGCGTTACCAGACAGTTTATGCTAAGTACGAAGGTGCTGTAGCTGCACCAACTGCAGGTATGCACTTTAGCCGTGAGTTGATCAAGCGACTGGAAATAGTGGGTGTTAAGTTTGCTGAAGCTACTTTACACACAGGTTTGGGTACTTTCCGCCCCATTGAAGTAGAAGATCTGTCTAAACACAAAATGGATGCTGAATACTTTAAGGTAGATGAGTACGCAGCCAATATTGTGAATAAAGCTAAGCTGGAAAAACGCCACGTTTGCTCTGTAGGTACTACTACAATGCGTGCGCTCGAAAGTTCAGTAACTGCTCAGGGTTTGTTGAAGCCGGAAGAAGGTTGGACCAACTTGTTCATACATCCTCCTTACGAATTCTCTATCGCAGATTCATTGATCACTAACTTCCACTTGCCTAAGACCAGTCTGATGATCATGGCATGTGCTTTTGCAGGATTTGATCTGATGATGCATACTTACGAAACAGCTATCAAGGAAAAATATCGCTTCTTCAGCTATGGAGATGCCATGTTGATCATCTAGTAGTGATTAACTGATAATACTTGAACAGCGCACTAATTGGTGCGCTGTTTTGCTTTAATAAATCGCTTGTTGTTGGTCTCTCACCAATGATCGTCCGGATGGGCATCTTCTGCCGATGCATAGGTTATTAAGCTGCTACTCCTTAATTTTACCTCGTCATGAAGATATTTCTAGCACAGCAAAACTACCATATAGGCAATTTCGAGGCCAATACTGATAAGATCATCGCAGCTATTGAGGAAGCAAAACAAAACGGGGGAGACCTTATTGTTTTCTCCGAGTTGTCCATATGCGGTTATCCGCCAAGAGATTTTTTGGAGTTCAATGATTTTATTGAGGCCGGACTGGCATCAGTTGAACGAATCCGTAAGGTTGCCGACACTATTGGCGTGCTGGTAGGCTGCCCGTCTAGAAATGATACTCCGCAAGGGAAAAATCTCTTCAATAGCGCATTTCTCCTGTATGAGAACGAGATAAAGGGAGTGGTCAACAAGACACTACTGCCCAACTACGACATATTTGATGAGTACCGCTACTTTGAGCCCGCATACAACTGGAATGTGCTCGAGTTCAAAGGCAAGAAACTGGCAGTGACCATCTGTGAGGATATCTGGAACCTTACTGAAGACCCTTTGTATCGCACCTGCCCTATGGATGAGCTGATCAAACAGCAGCCTGATTTAATGATCAATCTCAGTGCGTCTCCATTCGACTATGTACATGCCGATAGCAGAAAGGGTACTGTGAAGCAAAATGTCCTGCAGTACAAGCTGCCAATGGTATATTGTAATACTGTTGGTGCGCATACTGATATCGTTTTCGATGGCGGTTCTCTGGCTATGGATGTTGCTGGTAATATCATTGCCGAATTGCCATATTTCACTGAGGCTATGCAGTCAGTTGAATTTAATGATGATGGTACACTGTCGGGCAACTTAATTTGTACCGCTGATAAAGTACCCTCTATCCAGACCATGCCTGAAAAGTTAGAGCCGCAAAAGAGTATCGATAAGATACATCAGGCTTTGCTTACCGGAATAAGAGATTACTTCCGTAAAATGGGTTTCAAAAAGGCTATAGTAGCTTCTTCCGGAGGTATTGATAGCGCGGTGGTGCTGGCTTTGGCAAGTGAGGCATTAGGTGCTGAGCATGTCAATGCACTATTGTTGCCATCCCAGTTCTCTACCGGTCACTCGGTAGATGATGCTGTACAATTATCTAAAAATCTGGGTGGGCATTATGATATCATTCCTATAAAAGACGTTTTCGAGACCTACGAGGCAGCATTGAAACCGATCTTCAAAGATCTCCCGTTCAATGTGGCTGAAGAAAATCTTCAATCGCGTATCAGAGGCGCTATGGTTATGGCACTTTCCAATAAATTCGGAACCATACTCTTAAATACTTCTAATAAGAGTGAATTGGCAACAGGTTATGGTACCCTTTATGGTGACATGGCAGGAGGATTGGGCGTTTTGGGCGATCTGTATAAAGAACAGGTCTATGCATTGGCTCGTTACATCAATCGTAACAAGGAGATCATTCCGCAGAATATTATAGATAAAGCACCTAGTGCCGAGTTGCGTCCCGGCCAGAAGGATAGTGATAGCCTGCCTGATTATTCAGTACTTGATCCTATTTTGTATCTCTATGTAGAGCAGCGCAAAGGCCCTAAGGAGATCATTGCAGCAGGGTTTGATGAAGCGCTGGTTAAACGCATTACTCGTTTGGTAAACACCAACGAATATAAGCGCAATCAGTTTTGTCCTATCATCAGGGTATCTCCTAAATCTTTTGGTATAGGTCGTAGAATGCCGATTGAGGGCAGGTATTTGTCATAGAAATGTCTGATAAATGGGTTTTATGACTAACTTTAGGTAATTAGCTCATTTTCAAACGTTCAATATGTCGATACTTGTAAGTAAGAAAGCCATTATGATCACCGCAGTTTGTGCTGCTATGGTGTTTGCGCAATCATTTGCTCAAAAGGAACATCATAAAGAAGAAAAACCTCAGAATCTTAAGGTGCTCCCTAAGGATATTTCTGAGGAAGACCTGCACAATGCTATGCGCAATTATTCAAGAGCGTTGGGTGTAAGGTGCAACTATTGCCATGAGGGTCAGAAAATAGAGGGTCAGGAGCGAATGAGGTTTGATTTTGCATCAGATAGCAAAAAAGAAAAAGATATTACCCGTGAAATGATTAAAATGACCGCCGATATCAATAGTAAGTATCTGGGAAAGATCATGAATGGTAAATTGGAGCAGATAACTTGCGTTACATGTCACAATGGTCATAGCACACCCAATATAAGTGTAGATTCTCTGAAAAGGGATGCGGAACCGGCAAAACACTAGATAATAATCCTTACTATGCCACACATCAAAAGTGTGGCATAGCTTTTAATATAAATCATAGCTAATTTTTGTGCTCCCTGAGTATTCTATATATTAAATCAGGTTATTAGCATAATTTTGCACCCTTATGGGTTTTAAAGGCCTTTTATTGTTAGCTGCCGTCGTATTGGTATCATTGGCAGGTTGTAAAGTGTACAGCCTGTCAGGTGCCACTATAGAAGGAAAGAACATCAATATTCGCTTGTTGCAGAACAAAGCACAGAATGTTGTGCCTAGTCTCGCTGCTACGCTTACTGATAAATTACGCAGTCGCATTTTATCTCAAACTGGTCTGAGTCCCGTTTCAGCCGATGATGCCGATTATGATCTCAGCGGCGATATCATTGGTTATACTGTAACCGTTACAGGTGCGCAGAATGTGCAAAACGCAACTAAGAACAGATTGACGGTGTCTATCAAAATGGTCTTCAAGAACAGAAAGAATGAAAAGGCTAATTTCACTCAAACGTTTACTCGTTTTTCTGACTTTGATGCAACTCAGACCCTGCAAAATGTAGAAACAGCATTGATAGAGGATATTGGCAATCAACTTGCCGACGATATTTTTAATAAAGCATTTGTAAACTGGTAGTATATGACAGACAAAAATGCCATTAAAGTAGTTTCCGGTTTATTGCAAAAAGCACCCGTGGCCAATAGTAAAGCCGCAGGTGAGGTGGATGCTATCATAAAAAAATACCCTTATTTCATTCCTGCTCGTTATATAAGGGCTGCACAGACTCATCGCCAGAAGGCCTTTTCATCCGAGATGCTTTCTGCGGCTTACCCCTACAGGGGCAATTGGCTCATGTTCTTAGATCATATACAAGGGGTTAAAAAGCCTGTTGTTGTCATACAAGAACCGGAACTGGTGGAAGAGATATCTGTTGAAGAAGACAGGTTAACGGTAGAGGAAGAGGTCTTTGAAGTAATAGAGACGCCTGTGGTCCATGCAGATCACACCGTCTCCGTCAGTGAAATATCTGAGACAGAGGATCAGATACCTGTTGTGGAGGCGGAAGATGTAATTAATGAAAATGAACCTGTGCTTATAGCGGATAATGCACATATTGTAGATGCAGTACCTGAAGAAGTAGTTCCACATCACTACGATACTGATATTATCACTGAGCAGAAAGAGGAACAATTATTTACTCCTGCCCAAAGTGATGACTATTTCATGCAGCAGGGTATCAAAATATCCAGAGAACTCCCCGATAACCTGGACGAACTCGCTGTCCGTCAGGACGATGATACTCAGGAAAAATCTCTGATGGTGATGATGAGTTTTACTGAATGGCTACTCCATTTTAAGACCACGGCAGAGAAGAAGAACGCGGAATTGGAAGACCAGAAAGCTGTACGTACCATGTGGCAGAAAGAGAAGTTGTCAGCAGCATTGGAAGAAGAGAATGATGAGATACCTGAAAATGTATTCGAAATGGCGGTCAACTCCATTGCCCGGGAAGAAGGGTTGGCCAGTGAATCATTGGCAGATATTTATATGAAGCAGGGCAAATACGACCAGGCTATTGAAATGTATAAAAAATTAAGTTTGCGCAATCCGCAAAAAAATGCTTACTTTGCCCGCAAAATAGAAGAAATTTTAAAAGAAAAAAGATCATGATATTTCTAATTACAACTGTTATCGTTATTGCTTGTGCTGTACTGGGCTTTTTCATATTGATCCAAAACCCTAAGGGTGGTGGATTGTCCGGTTCTTTCGGTAATGTGAGTTCACAGGTTATGGGCGTTAAGCAGTCTGGCGATATCATGGAAAAAGGTACATGGGTATTGATGAGCGTGGTCGCAGGTTTGTGCATCATCTCTGTTATGTTCATGCAGCGACCTGCAGGTGCAGAAGATGGTAACTCTGCAAAACCGGCAACTAACAAATCAGCTCCTGCTAAAAAGGCAAAATAATCTTTGTTCCAATAGATATTATCAGGTTGCTGTTATTTCAGCAGCCTGATTTTTTTTGCCCCGATAACACATGCTACTCCTTTTGATGTTGGAGTACCCTGAGTTCCGCTTATTACCCGGAAACTAACGTTAACTACACACAAACACACAATATCAATGACACTTTTCGCACAGACTAGACTTGCCGTTGCTGCTGCTCTGAAAGCCCTTTACCCCGATGCGGAGATAAAGGATACCATGATCTCCGTTAATCTTACAAAACCGGAATTTACAGGTGACTATACCGTAGTGTTGTTCCCTTTTGTAAAGTTGTTACGCATGAAACCTGATGCACTGGGTGTGCAGTTGGGCGATTATCTGGTAGCTAATACGGATCTTTTCTCGTCTTATGCAATTGTGAGCGGCTTCCTCAACATGGCCGTAAAGGACAGTGTATGGGGTAGTTTTTTGCTCAATAACTTCAGCAATGCTCATTATGGCGAGCAGGTAAAGAAAGACAACAGGGTGATGGTAGAATACTCATCTCCCAACACGAATAAACCATTGCACTTTGGCCACATGCGTAACATATTCCTTGGTGCTGCTGTTTCGCAGATACTCAAGGCTACGGGCAATGAAGTAGTAAAAGCTAATCTCATTAACGACAGGGGTATTCATATTTGCAAGAGTATGATTGCCTGGGAGAAATTGGGTAATAATGCCACCCCCGAATCCGCAGGTATGAAGGGAGACCACCTCGTAGGACATTACTATGTTAAGTTCAATGATCTGTACAAGGCGCAGGTAGCAGAACTTATAGCTGCCGGCAAAGACGAAAAAGCTGCGGAAAAGGAAGCGCCTATTATGCTGGAAGCGCAGGAAATGCTCCGCAAGTGGGAAGCTGGTGATCCTGCCGTGTATCTGTTATGGCAAACCATGAATGGATGGGTTTATGAGGGTTTTGATGTAAGCTATAAGAAAATGGGCATCACCTTTGATAAGACCTACCACGAAAGTGAGACCTATCTGTTAGGCAAAGCACTTGTACAGTCTGGCCTGGAGAAGGGCGTACTCTTCAAAAAAGAGGATGGCTCGGTATGGATAGATCTTAAGGACGAAGGTCTGGATGAAAAACTGTTGTTACGTGGAGATGGTACCTCGGTGTACATAACTCAGGACCTGGGTACTGCTAAGCTGAAGTACGATGATTTTAAGCTCGATCAGTCGATATATGTAATAGCCGATGAGCAGAATTACCACATGCAAGTGTTGAAGCTCATCTTGAAGAAAATGGGTGAACCTTGCGGCGATGGTATCCATCACTTGTCTTACGGAATGGTAGAATTGCCATCGGGTCGTATGAAGAGTAGGGAGGGTACAGTGGTAGATGCGGATGATATGGTGGAAGAGATGATTACCCTTTCCAGAGAACAGGCCGAACAGAATGGCAAGACCGCCGGATTTACAGAGGAAGAACTGGGTAAGCTATATGATACGGTAGGATTAGGCGCACTTAAATTCTACCTGTTACGTGTGGACCCCAAGAAGAAGATGATCTTTGATCCTAAGGAGTCAATAGACCTGCATGGCTTTACTGCAACTTTCATACAATATGCGCATACACGTATCTGCTCTATCCTCAGGAAAGAGAATGTGCCACTGATGCCATCAGTAAGCCATTTTCAGGCATTTGAACTGACCGAAGAGATAGCACCTCTCGAGAAGGCTATGATCCTGCATCTGGAACAATATCCTACAGTATTGGCTGCAGCGGCAGATGAGTACAACCCGTCAGAGTTATGTATCTATGCTTTCCAGTTGTCGCAGACTTTCAACTCTTTCTATGATGTACACAGCATATCTAAGGCCGAGAATGAAGAAAAGAAACAACTAAGGTTAATGATAGTGGTCATGGCAGCATCTGTGCTCCGACACTCTATGAACCTGCTGGGTATAACCTTGCCGGAAAAGATGTAATTTTTGCCTTTTGATCGTCATGGTGAGGCCTGCTCCAACCATGACGATCAATTGAAAATTGATCGTCGGATCTAAAAAGAACGACCGGAATAAACATAATGACATGGCAGTAGTCAACTGTGGTAGTATAGATGATGTGATCTGGCTCAATGAACCGGATAACTATCAATTACACAGCACTGTTCATATCTACGACATCACCATTTCAGCATCATTACACCTACTGCCATTGGCTCATTCTCTGCTAAACGAGGCGGAATATAAGCGGGCCCATAGCTACTACCGGCAAAAAGACAGGGAACGCTTTATGGTAAGCAGGGTAGCACTTAGGCAGTTGTTGGGCAAGTACATAGAACATCAGCCGCAAGATATTGTATTTGCCATAGGCAATAACAAAAAGCCTTTTATACAAAACACGGAGCGCCCGGTTTATTACAATGTTTCCCATTCCGGAGATAAGATTCTGATAGCCATATCAGATAAGGAAGTAGGTATAGATGTAGAACACAAGCTTGCCGATTTCGACTTCGAAGAAATAATCCCTACCTGCTTTAGTGCTGAGGAGGCTCTTCATATCCGATCTTTCAAAGACCCTCGTCATACCTTTTATTTGCTCTGGACACGTAAGGAAGCATTGCTAAAAGCCACCGCAAAAGGTGTTGATGATGAGCTCCGCTCCATACCATCATTACAAGGTGGTCATGCAATAGATTTTACCAACAAAAATTGGAAGGTAATTAGTTTTGACATAGGTGATGAATATGTGGGAAGTATTGGGTGTGGCGTTGGTTTAATAAATGAAACACAGTTTATTAAGTTTGGAATAATTTAGAGATGTTCTTTTAATGACGTTTCCCCTATAAGTTTATTATCCAATTTGAAAACCATGGCGAATACCTTTACTCAGCTTTATGTCCAATTTGTATTTGCTCCAAAATTCAGAGCTGCGCTCTTGCAAAAAGAATGGGATGAACGTTTACGGTCGTATATTTCAGTTATTGTTCGCAATCATGGACATAAGTTAATTGCTATCAACAATATGCCTGATCATATTCACATGTTCATTGGGCTAAATCCAACTCAATCTGTTTCTGAAGTAATGAGGATTGTAAAAGGTGATTCTGCAGAATGGATCAATAAAGAGAAGTTGACAATAGGGAAGTTTCAATGGCAAAATGGTTATGGGGCTTTTAGTTATGGGAGATCTCAGGTTGATGCAGTTTCGAAGTATGTCTCAAATCAACAAGAACATCATAAAAAAGTGGCATTTTTAGATGAATACAAGGCAATGCTGGAAAAATTTGAGATACCGTTTGAGGATCAGTATTTATTTACATTGCCTGAATAGTATTTAGTGTCTTTTGAATACTACATGTCGGTACAGTTACGGTTGGGCGCGAACCTACGGCTCGCGGGTTAATGGAATATATCTTGTAGCTACAAACCTTTTGCACCTAACGGCGCAATGACATGAAGTTCAGGTCGCGTTTAATGTATATCTGGTAAAATACAGTTTGTCGAAAGTCTATTCGGTTAAATGTCATTGCGCTGTAGGCGCAAAAGGTTTGTAGTCAAAACAATATTGAATAGTAACGCGAGCCGTAGGTTCGCGGCCAATTATAATGGGTCTTTCGGGGTGCCGATTAGAGATAGCATAGCCACTGCAGGGTAATGTTTAGTAGTCAACTACAATACTATTGGACCAAAATGGGAATTATCTCTTATAAAACGCACCACTCTCTGCATTCACAAAGAAACAAAACACTTCTGCCGGGCCATGAACGCCTACTACCAGGGTCTTTTCTATATCCGCTGTGCGGCTGGGTCCGGTATTAAGGTTCATCATTGAGGGGATGTCATTACCATACTTCTTTTTCATGGCGGCAAATGCCTCATCTATATCGCCAACTATCTGGTCGGCATAGGCAAATACGATGTGGATGGGGTAGAACACAGGTGCTGTACGGCCCATATGCTGATTACTGCTGATGAGGATTGATCCCGTTCGGGCAACCAGCATTTCGCAGCCGGTGATACAAGCGTCGGCAGTCTCCAGATACGGTTCAGCAGGTTCAACAATACCCGGTTCCAGGTCATTGAACATTTTCAACAGTCGGTTGTCGGCACACAACATATGATTCCAGCCACGGCTCTCATG
This sequence comes from Chitinophagaceae bacterium, assembly GCA_947447465.1. Lineage (GTDB taxonomy): Bacteria > Bacteroidota > Bacteroidia > Chitinophagales > Chitinophagaceae > Flavipsychrobacter. The sequence continues at coordinate 34,517 of CANFKE010000042.1, forward strand.
CAGTATGTTGATGTTGTCCAGTAGTTCCTTTTCATTGTCGCAGAAGATGAACTTACCACCCAGCTTGATAAAAGCATCTGCAAATACCTCTTCCATTCCATCATTTCCTGTGGCGTATATCTTCTGTGTTTCCTTATCCGTTTCCGGGAAGGGCATAGGTAGTTTGGCCTCGCTCAGTCCTTTGCGGATACGACTTAAGATATTTTCCCTCGCTTTTGATGTTTTGAAAGTCTGCACGATGTAAAATTAAATGGTTTGGTCGTAAATGCAATAGTCGATTTTAGAAGTAAGCTGTGCCACACCTTCATGGTATGGCACAGCTCATTACAAGCTTATAACTTCCACCTTACCGAAAGGTTCACTACGCGGCCGTCTATTGGCGCCCATAGTGGCTTGAAGGTCGGGTAGCTGATGCTGCCGGTATATAATGCTTCTTCCTTGCTCATTCTATAGTCGAGCAGGTTCTCGCAGTTGAGTACCAGCAATACATGCTTGCCTAATTTATATTGGGCCATTAGGGCTACGAACATATAGCCCGGTGTTTGGCTGCCGTCATACCTGTTCTGTGAGCCGGTATAAGAGCCTTCCAGTCCGAACCGCCATTCTTCTTCTATCTCTTTTACCACCACAAAGGCCAGTCTGTTTTTGGGAGATAAAGGTATATTGCCCGCCGGTCCGTAAGTTGCAGGTACCGATGTAAAAGTGTAGCCGCCGTATAGTTCCCATTTTTTGATGCCCATCTTTACATATATATCGGTTCCTGCGGTCACCAATGGGTCTTTACGGTTCTCCAGTGCGTAGCCTTGGCCAATGTACAATGGATGGTCTATCTGTGTTAAAAAGGCCGACCCGTTGATGAACAGGGTATGTTCCTTATCCCATTCCTTTTTGTAATTCACATCAAAGTTGCCTCCCAATGAACGTTCAGCTTTCACAGAGTCTGCAAGGGGCAGGATGTAGTTAGGCGCATACTCTATGTCCTGCTGCATCAGCGGATTGGGCGTTTTATAACCCATGCCAAAGCCGCCTCTTGCCCCAAAGTGCTTATCTATCTGGTGGAAGAATGCAATGCGCGGCAGTACGAACAGGCCGTATTTAAGGTGGTCATCTATTCGTAATCCAGCATCAATGGTGGTCTTGTCCTTTATATGCAGGGTATATTGGGCAAATGCGCCAATTGTAGTATTAGCAAAACTCTGCAAGGGAACAAGATCATTGTGCTTTACCTGATAATTATCGCCTACGGTATTGATACCTGCTACCAGTTGA
>CANFKE010000043.1 GCA_947447465.1 Chitinophagaceae bacterium
AGACTACGTTAAATTCATTCTCCATTACAACTTCCCTCCGTTCTCTACAGGCGAGGTGAAGATGATGAGAGGCCAGAGCCGCCGCGAGGTAGGTCATGGTAACCTGGCTATGCGCTCTCTGAAGCAAATGATGCCGGCAGATTATCCATACACTGTTCGTGTGGTATCTGATATCCTCGAGTCTAATGGTTCTTCTTCTATGGCTACCGTTTGTGCAGGTTCGCTTGCGCTCATGGATGCGGGTGTTCCTTTGCCTAAGCACGTAAGTGGTGTGGCTATGGGCCTTGTAGCTGAGAATGGAAAATTCGCGGTATTGACAGACATTCTGGGCGATGAAGATCACCTGGGTGATATGGACTTCAAGGTTACCGGTACCCGCGATGGTATCTGCGGTATCCAGATGGACATCAAGTGCGACGGATTGAGCATGGAAGTGATGATGCAGGCTTTAGAGCAGGCTAATCGCGGACGTCTCCACATCCTCGATGCTATGTACAAGAGCATCCCTCAGAAGAGAGATGACCTCAAGCCACAGGCGCCACGTATCGAGCAGCTCACTATCGATCGCGAATTCATCGGTGCTATCATTGGCCCGGGTGGAAAGGTGATACAGGAAATGCAGCGCGAAACAGGTGCTAAGATCAATATTGAAGAGGTAGGACAGGAAGGTATCATCAAGATATTCTCTGCCAACAAGGAAAGTATTGACAAGGCTAAGAACTGGATCAAGAGCATCGTAGCTATACCTGAAATAGGCGAGACCTACGAAGGTGTGGTAAAGAGCGTGGTAGCATTCGGCGCATTCGTTGAGTTCATGCCGGGCAAGCAAGGTTTATTGCACATAAGTGAAGTAAGCTGGAAGCGCCTCGACACACTCGATGGTGTTCTGAAAGAAGGCGACAAAGTTAAGATCAAGCTGGTAGGCACAGACCCTAAGACAGGTAAGCTGCGCTTAAGCCGCAAGGTATTAATGGAAAAGCCTGAAGGTTATGTAGAACCGGCTCCGCGTGAAGAACGTGGCGACCGCGGCCCGCGCCGTGAAGGTGGCCCGCGTGGCGACCGCAACGACCGCCCTCGTGGTGATCGTCCGCAGGGAGACCGTCCACGCCGCGATAACAATGACAACAACGGAAACAACAACCAGCCTAACCCCGAAGTAGCCCCTGCACCACAGGACAACGGCAACGACGATGACATGAAGCTGTAATTGTTCGAGTATTGATACTAACTAAAAATCCCCCGCTCAGTGAGTGGGGGATTTTTTAGTTAGTACCTGTCGCGAGAGTTAGTCCCGATTTTTCGGGACGCTCTCGTGACGACATAATTTAACGGGTCTGTGACCCGAGTAAGCAAATGCGCAATTGTTTTGTACTTCCCGAACAAGCTGATGGACAATACAACAGATGCTGTCGCGAGAGTTAGGCCCGATTTTTTCGGGACGCTCTCGTGACGGCAAAATTTAACGGGTCTGTGACCCGAGTAAGCAATTGCGCAATTGTTTTGTATTTTTACTAGATCACTATCTAACCTACCATGTCATCAGTCTACAAAGTATCAGACGACCAGACACCCCACTTCGTAACCTCCACCGTTGTAGGCTGGGTCGATGCCCTATCGCGGGAATGGTATAAAGAGATCATCTGTGATAGCCTAAAACATTGTATCGAAAAAAAAGGATTGTTGCTGCACGCTTGGGTTATTATGCCCAACCACATCCACATGATAATTAGCTGCGACAAAGGCTATAATATAGGAGGTGTGATGCGCGACATGAAGAAATTCACTTCGAAAAAGATAGTTGATGCCATTGCCGAAAATGGACAAGAGAGCCGCAGAACGTGGATGTTGAACATGTTTGGCTACACAGGTAGGGCCACCGGAAGTACGGAAGAAAGCCAATTTTGGCAACATGAATATCACCCTGTTGCACTGGATAATGCCGAAAAATTCATGCAACGACTCAACTATCTGCACGAGAACCCTGTAAGGGCCGGAATTGTGTGGCGTCCCGAAGAATATAAATATAGTAGTGCCATCGACTATTATACTGCACTGCCGGGCTTGTTGCCTATTGTGCATGTCGATTTATAATCGTGTGCTTCGTCGGGTCACAGACCCGTCAAACTAGGTCGTCACGAGAGCGCTACGCTAACTCTCGCGACAGGAGGGAATTAAATGAATGTACTTTATAGGATTAAAGGTTTATTATGAAGATCATACTGACGTTTTTACTGTTAATGCAATCCACTCATTCGAAATATCAAGATCTAATATTAGGTAATTGGAACCTCTGTACGAATGAAATAAACGACCCATATTTCGAAAGCCTGGCGTTTCACAAGAACGGCATCCTTGAGTTATCATATAGGGGGGATACTGTGTTTACAAAAGGGTATCAAATTAATAAAAAAATAATGATACTTAATAAACAGGATAGCTGTAAAGTAATAAAAATAAGTGCAGACAGTTTGATATTATCATCATTGCTTCAAAAGAAGTGTATTCAGAGATACTGTAGGGCAAAATTTCAGAATATTTGGTAATCTCGCTGGGCGTAGTCTTCCCGACTACGCCCCATACGGCTTGCGGTCTCTGACCGCAGTATTACGCTGGCCGGGTCAACCCCTCTATTCAAAATAAGTCATTGCGCCGTAGGTGCAAAAGGTTTGTAGAAATGCATAACCGTCCATTACCCGCGAGCCGTAGGTTCGCGCCCAATCGAATACCGTTCAGCGTAGCCCTCCCAACTACATCGTAGCAGTGCGCAATCTTACTTAAAGATCCTGAAATTACCCGTTACCCTGTTCATGGGGCCATAATTATGACGCATTTTCACACTTAGCTCGCCAGATATTTCGGTGGCATTATTAACGAGTACCCTTATATAGCTTTTGGTGGTATCGTATATAAAGTAGTCGTGCTGATAAAACGTGTCCTGAATGATCATACTGACCTCGCTAAACACATTCAGGTTGTTGGGTGTATCGGTAAACGGCCCTACAATATAGTCCCCGATGTAGTTGGTCGTGTCTATCAGCTGCGTAGTCCCCTGTCGCGATTTCACATTACCAACGGCAATAAAATGAAAACCGTTCATGATCGATTGAATGAATATCTGCCTGTACTGCACCGACGCATTGCCACTCCCATCTCCATACCCTATAAACGGACTATCTCCAACCTTAAAGGTATCGTTGTAAGTGGTACCCTTGAAGGTGAGGTTAATCGTATGTATAGGTATTGGCTTTACGCTCTCGGCAGGGTGGCAGGAAACCAGCAAGCTGCACAGCGCAAGTAAACAGTAGGTGAGTTTTTTCATAGTCCGGTTCATTAAAAATGCATTTACCTTAAAATAGGTTTGTACCGCAAATATATACCGCCACTACTTAACATTCAACAGCGCAGCGGCCCATTGCTGAGCGAAGTCTCTGACTTCGCTCCACCGGTAGGGAATCTCTGATTTCACTGTCGCGAGAGTTAGCGCAGCGCTCTCGTGACTACGCAGTTTAACGGGTCTCTGACCCGCTTGTTGCAGCATATCCCTGTCCAGCATAGCCTTCCCGACTACGTCGTAGCGTTGCGCAATCTTCAGATTGCCGATACAATCGGGCATCATAGCCTTCAGTTAATCAGCGTAATCATGGTTCAGACACCACCCACTATGAGCTAAGCCTCAGACTACGCCCCACACGGCTTGCGGTCTCTGACCGCAGTGTTACGCTGGCCGGGTCAACCTCACTATTCAAAACCAGTCATTGCGCCGTAGGTGCAAAAGGTTTGTAGAAATGCATGACCGTCCATTACTCGCGAGCCGTAGGTTCGCGCCCGATCGAATACCGTTCAGCCTAGCCATCCCAACTACATCGAACGGTGCGCGATCTTCAGATTGCAGTCAAATAACCTACACATCCACATATCATAGACCATCATTCAATCACTGCCATCACAGTTCAGACAAACACAACATACGATCTGTGATCAAAAAACATATCCACAAAAATCACCCCTCCCAAACCCTTACCCACAGAGCCTTTCAGACTATGCAGACGTAACTTTTGTGAATATCTTTATTCTGCCAACACAATAACACATAGTAATTTGCAAACCGGCAGAGCATCTTCCTGCCTTCGTTCTTTGACATATAGACCCTATCCAAACTACCCCTTAAAAACGCAGGGCGTGGTCGCGCTACCTAAATGAACACAGGTAAAAAATCGGGCATGATCGGGCATTGGCAATTTTCATAATCGGTTGATTATAAACCAACTACTACTTCTCCATGCCCGATTATTTTTTCATTTTCCATCGGGCATCGGGCATAAAAACAGATAAATACTACATCACATGCTGTAGTTACCGAAGTAATGCATCCAGGTCTTTGAAACCCCTATTGGGCAGGAGATAGCTGAGAACTGCATAATGAACACAGGTAACAAATCGGGCATAATCGGGCATTGGCAAATTTTATAACCAATTGATTATAAACCAACTACCACTTTTCCATGCCCGATTACTTTTTCATTTTCCATCGGGCATCGGGCATAAAAACAGATAAGATCACTTATCCCTCAACCCTGTGAACCTGATACCCAATCCCGGTTTACCGGTTATCTTCAGGTGGCCATTATGGTAAGTAAGCCCCTCGGCCAGATCTTGTTTCAACAACAACGGACCATCCGCATCCGCTTCATCCAGCAATGGCATCAACGTGGCTATGGCCGATGTACCTATGGTACTCTCATTCATATTGCCCATCATTACCCGCAGGCCCAGCGCTCTCGCTTCTTTGATCATGCGCATTGCCGGCGTAATACCGCCACACTTGGTCAGCTTTATATTGATACCATCAAAACCATCGGCGCACTTTTTTACATCGTCTTCGGTCTGGCAGCTTTCATCGGCATACAGCGGCAGCGGAGAAAACGCTTTCAGCTCCTTCATCGCCTCCGTTTCGGTGCGCAATAGCGGCTGCTCTACCAGAGTTACCCCCAGTTGCTGCAACTCCGGCAATAGCCTTTTGGCTTCGTCAAGTGTCCAGCCCTCATTGGCATCTACCCTGAACGGCGAGTCGGTCACCAACCGCAGGGCGCGCAGCTTATCAATATCATTAGGTTCACCCACCTTTATTTTATATACCGGCCAGGGGTGAGCCTGCACCTTGGCGGTCATATTTTCAGCAGTATCCAGGCCTATGGTATAATCGGTCACCGGAGCATTTTCCCACTTTATGCCCAGCAAATGATATAGCGGCATACGGCGCATCTGTGCAAAAAGGTCCCATCCGGCCATATCCAATGCGCAGATAAGAAAATGCTGGCCGGGTATCAGATGGTGCAAGAAATGCCAGAAACGCTGAGGATCGGTCAGCGCATAACGCTCTATCATACCGCGCTTGGCCTCCAGAGATGCGATCATATCGGGCACCGTCACATTATTGTAACTGATGGCCGGCGCCTCACCAAAACCCGTCATTCCGGCAAGGCCCAGTGATGTTACCAACGTAGGCTGATGTGTTTTACTACCCTTATGCGTGGTGAACGGATATTGAAAAGCCAGTTCGAACGACTGATATTTTAATTGCAACATTCGATAAAATTGCAACTATTTTTGCAAACGGGGCACGTACTTTTGATTTATTACCTCCCCATGATATTTTTCTACTTATGCCAAAGATTCCTTTCTGGATTTTTATAGTTATCGCCATACTCTACTTTACTGCTGTAAGGGTAGATACTATGGATATCGACGCGTCACAATATGCCAGTATGAGCCGCGAGATGCTCAGCAGCCACAATTGGCTCCAGCTCTACGATCGAGGTCTGGAGTATCTCGACAAACCACCATTCCTTATCTGGATCAGCGCACTGAGTATGAAGATATTCGGCGTGGGCAATTTCGGGTACAAGCTGCCCTCTGTGCTCTTTGCACTATGGGCACTCTACGCCACCTATCGCCTCACCCGCCTGCTCTATAACGACAATACGGCCCGTGCGGCAGCACTCATCCTGGCCACCTGTCAGGGTATGTTCCTTATGACCAACGATGTGCGCTGTGATACCATACTCATGAGCTGGGTAATAACTGCCATATGGCTCATTAAAGAGTGGGATGTTATACGCAGATACAAGTACCTCTTCATGGGCTTTGCAGCCATAGGGTTCGGTATGATGACCAAAGGCCCTATCGCACTCATGGTACCCATATTCAGCTTCGCTACAGACTGGGCACTCAAGCGCCAATGGAAGAAGTTCTTCAACCCTGCCTACATACCGGGCATAGTTATAATAGCCATTGTGCTGCTACCTATGAGCATTGGCCTCTATCAGCAATTCGATCTCCACCCCGAAAAAGTAGTTAACGGGCAGCAACACGTCTCCGGCTTGCGGTTCTTCTATTGGTCACAGAGCTTTGGGCGCATCACAGGCGAAAGCCCCTGGAAGAATGGAGCCGACATGAGCTTTCTGTTGCTCAATATGCTGTGGTCATTTCTCCCTTGGGTATTCGTATTGGTGCCGGCAATCGCTGTGAACCTCATTAATGTTATCCGACAAAAAGGGAGATTGCAACCTGAGCAGGAGTGGATAAGTACAGGAGGATTCCTGCTTGCCTACCTTGCATTAGGCTCATCTGCCTACCAATTGCCGCACTACATCTTTGTGGCGTTCCCGTTGGCAGCCATCATAGTGGCCGCCTCAGTGGCCTCCTTCCTTGAAGGGCAGCAATACAAGGCCATCTACAAGATCTTACAGCCATTTTTGATGACCATAGTAGTACTGGTGACCGGACTGGTATTGTGCCTCATCACCTACATATTTCCATCGGGAATGGTAGCGCTCATATTATGGATAGCAGGCACTGCAATACTCTGCTATATAGCCTTCATTCGCAAGCCCGCTGGCAGACTACTCATGATACCCGCTATAGCCATGATCATTGCTAACGTATTCCTCACCAACTTCGTTTATTACAGGCTGCTGAGCTATCAGGTGGGCCCACAGGCCGGCAGGTATCTGCTCGAACATAAGATACCCTCCTCTGAGTTTGCTACTTACAAGATGCGCGACCCGCTCAACTCGCTCGACTTCTACGCTCAGCAATTACTCAGCGGCAGCGACACACTACCCAATATCGTCGGCAAAAGGTATGTCCTCACTATGGACGAAGGCCTTACAGACCTGCAACACAACAATTATAAGTACACCACCTTACTGCAAGGCGATCTCTTTAAAGTAAGCGAACTTACTCCCGAGTTCCTCAACCCCGACACCCGCAGTAAAGCCACTAAAAAATACTATTTACTGAAGGTGGAATAATGGCATGATCCTGAAACAAAAAGATCCCGACCTGTTGGTCGGGATCGCATATAAATGATATGTACTGATCACTATTTGCCGTAGCTGAATACCTTCTTCAGGATGTCCGTTACACGAGCGGCAGGGTTATTCCTGATCTTACCCTCTTCTTCAGCTATATACAGGAATACACCATTCAGTGCACGATCCGTTACATAAGAAGCCAGATCAGGATTGACCTTATTGAAGGTAGTAGGCAGGTTGTTATATACCTCAAACACTTCAGCCCAATACTTGGTAGCATTCACCTTATCCAATGATGCACTGATCACTGGTTTGAAGGCAGCCGTAAGTTGTGCCGATGTTTTGCCTTTCAGATATTGGGTAGCCGCATCATTATTGCCTTTAAGTATGCCTATTGCATCCTGCACGGTCATACCGGTAATAGCATTGATGAATATAGGTTGCGCCTGCACTGCAGCATCCTCCGCAGCACGGTTCATGGCCAGTATGGCCTTATCTACATACGCGCCCAGGCCTACCTGTCGCAGCGTGTTCTCTACCTTTGCAGCTTCTGGTGGCATCATCACCTTTACCAGTGCATTACCAAAGAATCCATTGGTCACAGACAGTTTGCCGGTAGCATTCTTAGCACCTATTTCCAGTGCCTGCTTCAAGCCCGATACTATCTCTGTATTGGTGATGGTATTCTTGTTGGCCGTCTTCTTACGGCTACCACCCAATGCTCTGGTAGCATCATTTACATAGTCTCTCAGCATCTGCCCCTGCGCACCAACAGATATTCCTGTCAGTATCAGCAGGCCCATCATCATCTTTGTTCCTCTGGCCATTATTAGCGGTTATTTTTCGTGTTAAAGATAATTACTTTCCATCTGCTTACTTGCCTTTCTGGCCACCACCTTGCGGAGCACCACCGCCACCACCGCCGTTGTCATCACCTTCTCCGTCCTTCATGTTCTTACCACGATCTTCGGTATTAGGCTGTGTAGTCTTCTTCGGTTCTTCCTTAGGGCGTTTGGCCTCTTTCTTATCACCTGCAATATTCTTGCCAACATCGGTTTTACCAAAGCGATAAGTGAAAGTGATATTACCTATTCGCGTTTCTTTAACACGGTTGATGGTCTGGAAATACTGCGCCTGATCGAACTCATTCACAAATCGATGTGTCTTGAAGATATCAGAAACGTTCAGTACAAGTGTAGCCTTGTTCTTCAGCATGTTCTTGCGTAATGCCAGATCTATCCAATACGTATCCTTCGTTCTGCCCTGTGCTATCACCTTTGCAGACTCATAGTTACCATTGGCCTGCAGGGAAAATCCGCCCGGCAGCTTCACACTGGTGTTACCCTTTGCAAACCAGCCAAAACCGCTTCTGTTTGGGAAGTTGGCCACCAGGTCGGCATTGCTGCTACCTATGATCAATTGATTCTGGAACAGGTTAACATTGACAGTTGCGTCCCATATTTTGGTCAACTTAAGGTTAGCGATACCCTCCACTCCATAAGTAGATCCGCTGGCAAGGTTACGTGGCTTAGACACCAGCAAAGAGGCGAACTGGCCTTCTCCTTGTGTGGTCACACGCTCTATAAGGTTTTGAGTGTATTGATAATAGGCACTGAAGATGAGATTATTGCCCTTCTTATCTAACCTGTTGTAGCTAAACTCCACATTGTCTATGAATTCAGGGATCAGGTCAGGGTTACCGGTATTCACCGTACTCGGATTTGAGAGATCAAGGTAAGGCAGCAACTGGAAGAAGTTAGGCCTGTTGGTACGTCTGCTGTAATTCAGATAAACGGTCTGCTGTGCAGGCATCTGGTAAGAAACGAAAACTGAAGGGAAGAAGTTAAAGAAACTGTTCTTCAGACTGGTATCTCCCACCGATTGGTACTTCCCGCTATATTCAGCATCTTCGGCACGCAAGCCTACCTGATAGCTGAACTTATCTATCTGGTCGCTCCAGTTGATATAGGCCGCATGTATCTGCTGCTGATAGTCATACTTGGCATACAGGCTGTAATCAACTGCCTTAGGTGTATGCGGGCTACCCAGCGTATCAGTGGTTGGTGTGTTCTTACTGTTGAACCAATAGATCTGGCTCTTGAAACCCACACCCAGCTTACCATTCTTCGTAAACAAGGGGTCGGTATAATCTGCGAATGCGGTCAATGTACTGTTACCTCCGCCACCGGGCGCGTCCTGAAACACATCGAACAGATAAGGCTTACCTGCCGCTGTGCTGTCTGCATAAGTAGTGTAGGTCTGTTGACGCTGAATAGTGGTAGTAGCATAAGTGGCATCCACGCTCAACTCCTCATCCTTCTTTTTGAATTTGTGCTTATAATCAAATGCCGAAGAGAACGACAAAGGACCACCGGATGATTTACTGAATCTGTTTAAATGATAGACAGGAAGTACAGACTGATCGGAGGTCGGGTAGATATAGTAGTCGGAATTATCACTGAAACCAAAGCCCATCTTATTGATGTTCTCGGTGAACGTGAACGAGTTGTTCTTGTTAGGATCATAAGTAACACCAATACTATTGAACGACCCGCCGAAATTACGCGGCACATGCTCGTAAGTATGGTAAGAATGCTTGTTGCCCATTGAGTCTGCAATACGGTCCTGCCTGTCGGTTATTACATTGTTATACGTATTGTTGATGCGGAGATTGGCATTGACAAAAGCACTCCACTTTCCCTTACGTATATTCAGACCGAAGTTGCCGTTGTACTTATCTCTTGTACCTGCACCCAGTGTTATGTTACCGTTGATACCCAAACGCCCATCCTTCTTGGTAATGATGTTGATGATACCTGTAGTACCCTGTGCATCATACTTTGCAGATGGATTGGTGATCACCTCTACACTTTCTATACTTGAGGCGGGCATACTCTGCAGCGCAGAAGTAACGTCTGAACCCAGCAAGGTAGCGGGCTTACCATCTATCAGTATGGTAACACCACTTTTACCTCTCAGGCTCACAGCGCCATCCACATCAACAGATACAGACGGCACATTCTGCAACACATCGGTAGCACTACCACCAGAGCTGGTGATGTTCTTTTCCACGTTGAATACCTTCTTATCCACCTTCAGCTCCACTACCGGCTTTTCACCTGTAACTGTGGCTGTTTTCAGGGTGGTCTCCGACTGTGCTATCTTTATCTTACCCAGGTTCTTATCAGTAGAATCGGCGGTAATGGTAACATTAACGACCTTGGTAGAAGAACCTATTGATTCTATTTTCAGTCTGAACGACCCCAAACCCGTAGGCGCGATACTAAAAGATCCGTCGTCTTTAGACAGGTCTCCATTAACTACCGAAGAGTCTGTGCGCAATAAAGTAACAGTGGCGTAAGAAACAGGGTCTCCTTTTGAATCTACCAGTTTACCTGATACCTTGCCTGTTGTAGTAGGTGCCGGTGCTTGTAATGTAGGCTTTTCATTGAGTAGCCCGGTCTGTGCAGATGCTATATTTGATGATGACACCACCAGCAAAATGGCCGACGATGCTATAATTCTTTTAAGATGTGGCATGAGGATGCAAAAATCTATTAAATATGCGTAAATATTATTTTTCGGCCTAATAAAATATTGTTAATGAACTATACAGGTCAGGAAAATATGATCGCTGTTCTTTTCCTGTGTCACACCCATTCAATTATGTTCTTCTTTCGGAGCTATGATCGGGAATAGGTAGTGATCGCTCCTGTGCCTAAAAGGGTACCTGTAACAACAGTTGAGTGTCAATGACATGCTTCATGGTTTAAGAATATGGACAAAATTAACAGTACTCGTTTGCGCTCAGCTCACCCTTATTATCACCCGTGATGTACTTTTGACATAAATTCTTCCTACCATGTTGCAGATCAGTGGAATACATCATATTGCGATCATTTGTTCGGATTATGAGCGATCAAAACGATTCTATACAGAAGTACTTGGACTAAAAATGATAGCTGAGGTTTATCGAGAAGAACGGCGATCTTACAAATTAGATCTTGCACTTAACGGTCACTATGTAATAGAGTTATTCTCCTTCCCCCATCCACCGGCCAGGGTCTCCAGACCTGAAGCAGCAGGCCTCCGACATCTGGCATGGGAGGTCAAAGACCTTGACGCTACTATACAACACCTTCAGACACATAACGTTGTGGCCGAACCTATCCGGATCGATGAATTTACAGGCAAACGATTCACTTTCATCAGCGACCCGGACGACCTACCCATTGAGTTTTACGAACGATGATCACATATATAGTCCATTATTTACCTGTGACACAGATCACCTGTCTTGTAAACAGCATTATTGTATTTTTGCACCAATGAAAAAACTGTCAGCACTGATCATTGCTTTTACTATGATGATCATTTGCTATTCATTTATCGGCAATAAGAGGCCTAAGTCGCCGCTCTCCTTCAATGGCAAGCCTACCAATAAGGCTCAGTTGGGAGAGATGCTGTTTTTTGAAAGTAAGTTGTCTGCCACCAAACAATTGAGCTGTGCATCGTGCCACATACCCGAACATGGCTTCGCAGATACTGTTGCCTTCAGCAAAGGCATCAAAGGCAGATTTGGTAAACGTAACGCCCCATCATGCGCCAACCTTACCGACAGACCATACCTCTTTTATGATGGTCGTGCGGCAACAATAGAAGAGCAGGTAAAATTCCCCATAGAAGACCCTAATGAAATGGGTATTGCCATAGGCGATGTAGTAGCACGATTGAACAAGGATAAAGAGTACAACCGCCTCTTCAGAGAGATCTTCAATGAACCACCAACAGAAGCTAATTTGAAGATCGCGATAGGAGCATTTGAGCGCACACTTGAAACCAGCCATACCCCTTTCGACAGGTACATGAATGATGACAGTACCGCCATAAGCGCATCGGCAGAGCGAGGCAGGAAGCTATTCATGGGCACAAGGACGCGATGTATAGAATGCCACTTTACTCCCGATTTTACAGGTGATGAGTTCAGGAATATAGGCCTTTATGACGGGGTTACTTATACTGATGCCGGCAGGTATGGTATTACGAAAGACAAAAATGACCTCGGCAAGTTTAAAGTACCCGGATTGCGCAATGTTGCAGTAACAGGTCCATACATGCACAACGGCATGTTCAAAACACTCAGAGAGGTGATAGACTATTATGATGATGTATATAAAGTAGTGCCACACCCTGTAAATATGGACACCCTGCTGCAACGTCCGTTGCATCTTACAGAAGTAGAGAAGCAGGATCTGGAAAACTTTCTACGCACCCTTACTGATGACAGATTTGTGAAGAAATGACCTCACTAATGGCCAACCGAAAATGCACCGTTCAACGCCACAGCATGTAGCCGCAAATGGCAGGCATCAGCAACTTTCATTGCAGCCAATTGCTCTTTGCGAGAGTAGTTATTACCCATCACTATGACCTTTGGAGCAAATGTGTTTTGTAATTGTTGCAGATCTATACTACTGTGATAGTTAAGTACCAGATAATCGACCGGAAACACACCTCCGGTTTTAGGACTGTTGAGTACCAATATGCGTTTGCCATCTACCAATATAAGGCTATCCCTACTGTCATCTGCACGTTGTAGTGCCCGCCACTCAATATGAGCAGGACCGGTAGCATACCTGATCTTTGAACCGGAAGTGGTATCCTGTGTTAGCCGCGAATAGCTTTCACCCTCTATCCGTTCAATATGATTCTCTTTACCAACATTGTACACTACAAATCTTTGCTGCTGCAGATATTGCCAACTATCAATACAAAACAACAATAGCAATACGGCGCAACTACCAAGGCCGATCAATAATCCTCGTCTTTGTTGCAGCAGCAACAACAATGCAATGCCACAAACCATTAGATATACCATCAGCAATTCGGGAATAGACAGTCTAAGCAAGTGAAATGATAGCGGATCGAATACCCGCAGCCATTTCAATACAGTATTGAAACAGGATACCAACCAGATACTCAACGCAGCCAATATTCCTGCAGGTGCAGACCAATAACCAACTACGATTATAGCCATGCCAAGTAGTAGCACAATGAACATAAAAAAGAATGCCAGCACATTGGCCATTAAAAACATAACAGGGAAATTATGGAAGTAATAAACGACCAACGGTGCTACCAGGATCTCCGCAGCAAGGCTTGCAGCTATGGTCTGGAATAACTGATAATATATCCACCTCAACCATTTATGCATTTTGGGAGAGCAGCCGGGTAATATCCATTGATAAATGGGTTTGTAAAAAATAATGATAGAAAGTACGGCTATAAAAGACAATTGAAACCCTAATGCATATAACCACATGGGTTGCGCGCATAGTAAAATAAACGCAGTAGCCATTAAGTGATTAAAGCTATTGTTGTTCTTGCTGAGCAATATGCCTACAGCAAGAATAGAGAACATGATGGCCGCCCGTATAGCTGATGGTGAAGCACCGGCCATGACCACATAGAACCAGATGAGGGGCAATGCCACCATATAAGACACCCATTGATATCTCTTGTTTTTTATCCATCGCAACAGCCAGCCTATGACCGTAAAGAACATCATAATGTTACCACCACTTATAGCAATGATGTGGACAATACCTGCATCTGAAAAGTATTGGCGAGTATCGTTATCCAGATTCACTTCATCTCCCAGCAGCATTGCCTGCATGAGCCCTTTTGTTGGTATATCTGTAATATACCTATCCAGTCTGTCCATGCACCACCTGTGCATTTGCTCTGTTATGGTTGCATCAGTCCCGTTATGCAACCCTAATAACCTTACAGACTTTGCTGTACAAAACTGCTGATAATAAACATTGTTGCGCCTCAGATATCCGGCATGATCAAATTCGTAAGGATTTCCTGCATTTTGAACACCTTGCCAATCAGAAGGCAACAACAAAGTATCGCCCATGTGGTAGAGCATAGGCTGTTGATCTTTATAGATATAGACGATACCCTCTCCGCAAGACCTGATCATTTTACCATCATCGATAAGCGCAACGATCTCTACCGGCAATTTCCATGAATGTTCTTTATCTGCAGGCGTTGCCGTTATTCTTGCAATACAGGTAGTATTTTTATTGACTCTTTTACCATAGAAAGCAGGGTCATTCTTTATATCATTCTTACTTGCCAGACCATACCCGAAAGCCAACAATAAACAATTGGCGGCTAGGAACGTAACTACTCCGTTAAGACTTTTTTTGATTGTAATTGACACTATTAAAACGAACAGAGCGGCTGTAATGATAGCTAAGAGATATTGCGAGTTCACGTACTTACTACCAAGCTGATCATACACCACTATCCCCAATACAAAAGGGAGTAATAACCTGAGAAAGGGGGCTCTTTCCCAGATATAGGCTGTATTCAATGGCCAGCGTTTCATGGTTGGATAAAAATAAGAAAAGTAAGCATTCAAGATATTCTCCGGCTAACTATCATTTATTGATCATCGTATATTATTTTAGCGCTCATTCCTGATCTGATCGCTATTCTATGAATCATCTACGAACTATCCTATTGATATTATTACTATTAGCTAATTGCGGCAGAGCCTATGCTGCCTTTCCTGTCCCCAGGTCAATGAAACCGGTGACATGTCCATCAGCAAATATTCAAGGGCCGGTATCAGTCATTCCTGCAAGTGCAGTCACAACTGTCAATAAGAAACACAGACACAACAAGTACCATGAGGAACAGACCGATAAGTATGACCTGAGTATTGTTTCATTTGTGCTTGCATTGGCGGCTATCCTGTCTCTGGGCTTCGCCGCTGGTGTACTGGCGCCGCTGTTGGCAGGTTTAGGTATAGTGTTGGCCATAGTATCATTCATATTAGGAGGCCAGGCTTTGAACAGAAAACAAAAACTGAAAGGGTTGGCCATAATGGGGGTCATTATTGGTGGGGTCATCACGCTAAAGTTCCTGGCTGCCATTATTCCTATACTTTTCGTGCACTAAGCCAATCCGGTTGTCATTTATATACTACTTCCGTCTGTTCTTCCTATGGAGTTCTACTGACTGTAACTGTCTGTATTTAACCCATTTGAACGCTATTGTCAATGGCAGATATATGATATATATCACAGGTTTAGCGCTGCGAAAACTGTCGGCTATTTTCGTACTTTTACGGATATTCACTTGTAAAATATCTATAATTATATATGTCACGTCAGGTTTCTATTTTAGGTGCGGGCCTTGTTGGTTCGCTGTTATCCGTAATACTGAAGAAAAAAGGTCATGAGGTCACATTATATGAGCGTCGCCCTGATATGCGCACAGCTACAGGTTATGCCGGCCGCTCTATCAATCTGGCCATGAGTGCCAGAGGATGGAAGGGATTAGAGCTTGCAGGTCTGCGTGCAGACCTTGAGGCCATAGCAATACCTATGTATGGTCGCCAGCTACATATGCCCGATGGTTCTCAGGCATACCAACCCTACAGTAAGAACAATGAAGCCATCTACTCAGTTGGCCGTGGTGAGCTGAACAAGCGCCTCATGACCATTGCAGAACAACAAGGTGTGAACATTAAATTTGAACACAGGTGTACCAATGTAGATGTACCTAACAATAAACTTAACTTTTCTCTTCCCGACGGTAGTACAGAAACCGTTCAGGCAGACCTGCTGTTTGGCGCAGATGGTGCATTCTCTGCTCTGAGACAGAGTTACACTCATATGGACAGAGTAAGCTGCGATCAGATCTACCTGGAGTATGGTTACAAGGAGTTGAACATTCCGCCCAACAAGGCCGGTGAGATCATGTTGGAGAAAAATGCGCTGCACATCTGGCCACGCGGTAATTATATGATGATCGCGTTACCTAACACCGACAATACATTTACCTGTACCTTATTCATGCCATTTGCCGGAGAAAACTCTTTTGAAAAGTTGAAAACAGAAGCGGATGTACTCGCGTTCTTCAATGAAAAATTTGCTGATGCTGTTCCGCTGATGCCTACTTTGATAGAAGACTTCTTTACAAATCCTACATCATCATTGATCACTACACATATAATGCCATGGCATTATAAAGACAAGAGTGCATTGATAGGCGACGCGGCACATGCTATTGTACCATTTTACGGACAGGGCATGAATGCCGGCTTTGAAGACTGCACCATATTGAGCGGACTGATGGATGCTTACGGAGAAGACTGGACCACCATACTGAATGAATATGAGCGCAAACGCAAACCAAATGGTGATGCCGTTGGTGCACTGGCCTTGCAGAACTTTGTGGAAATGCGTGACAAAGTAGCTGACGCTGTATTTTTAGAAAGAAAGAAAATAGAGAAAGAATTAGGCAAGAGATATCCCGACCAATTTGTGTCGGTATATGAAATGGTATCGTTCAGCCATATTCCATATAATACCGCGATACAATGCATACAGGCACAAGACAGCCTGTTGGAGGCCATTATGAAGGAAGGAGACTTCTTTACCAATGTTGCTGACGGAAGGTTCATCAATAAACTGGATACCTTCATAACAGAATATCACAATGCGGTGCAACAACTTGATTTTGCATAATGAAGCCTGACAAGAGATGGACGATAAAAGAGGTTGATGAACAGGTAGTACAAGGTCTTTACGAATCATTGCATGTGCATCCGGCTATTTGCAGGCTGCTGGCTTTACGAGGTGTTGCTGATTATGATGCGGCTAAAAAGTTCTTTCGCCCGGAATTATCTCAGCTACACGACCCCTTTCTTATGAAGGGTATGAAGAGGGCAGTGGACAGAATAAGTGAGGCAGTAGAATGGCATGAGCGCATAATGGTATATGGCGACTACGACGTTGACGGTACTACAGCCGTATCTGTTGTGTATTCATTCCTCAGAAAGAATTATAAAGGTGAGCTTACTTATTACCTGCCTCATCGCTACCGCGAGGGATATGGTGTATCTAAGCAGGGTATAGATTATGCACACGGCAACGGGTACACCCTTATCATAACATTAGACTGCGGTATCAAGTCGGCAGAACTCATTAATTATGCGCAGTCTTTGGGTATTGATGTGATCGTATGTGACCACCACTTACCCGATGACCACCTGCCGCAGGCACATGCCATATTGAATCCGAAACAAGCAGACTGCAAGTATCCTTATAAGGAGCTTAGTGGCTGCGGCATTGGTTTTAAACTGGTATGCGCACTGGCCCTGCAATGGAAAATATCGCTGGAAGAGGTATATCCTTATCTGGACCTTGTAGCTACCAGCATTGCGGCAGACATAGTGCCTATTGATGGCGAGAATCGTATTCTTGCCTATTTCGGTATCAGACGTATCAATGAAGACCCTTGCCCGGCAATAGCTATACTCAAGTCGTTGGGTGGTGTTACTAAAGACCTTACCGTATCAGATCTGGTATTTGTGATAGGCCCTCGTGTCAATGCAGCAGGCCGTATGGACGACGCCCGTAAAGCTGTTGAATTGTTCATTGAGACCGATCCGGAAAAGATCATTTCTCTGGCAGCCTCATTACACTCAGATAATGACGACCGCAGAGAAGTTGACAAGACCACTACTGAAGAAGCATTAGCCATACTGAACGGAGACCCTAAGGTCTCTTTACGCAAGTCAACAGTTCTTTTTCAGGAGCACTGGCATAAGGGAGTAGTGGGTATAGTAGCATCCAGGCTCATAGATCATTTCTACAGACCTACTATTGTGCTTACAGCCGCCAATGGCAAGGCCAGCGGCAGTGCCCGATCTGTAGCCGGATTCAATATTTATGAGGCTATACATGAATGCCGCGATCTGCTGGAAAACTATGGTGGTCACTTCTATGCTGCCGGTGTAACTATGGGAGCAGATAAGGTGAACTTATTCATTGAGCGCTTTGAAGAAGTAGTAGCACGCACCATTACTACAGACCAGCAAACACCTGAGATAAATATTGATGCAGAGATACCTCTATCTCTCATCAAGCCATCTATCAACAGTCTGATCAAACAATTTGAGCCATTTGGTCCGGCAAATATGAAACCCGTATTTGTTAGTCGCAGAGTATATGATTATCAAGGCAATTCCAGTATAGTGAAAGATACGCACCTGCGTATTGTAGCCCAACAGGATGGAATGGCTATAACAGAGGGTATAGGATTCGGGTTGGCTGATAAATATGAAATTGTAAAATCAGGACCGTTCGATATGGTCTTCTGTATAGAAGAGAATGAGTATAATGGCACTACGCGCCTGCAGGTGAGAGTGATCGATGTACGAAAAAGTGAATAGATCATTTCTACAAATAACAAAAAAGAGCGACTGTCTTTCGATGGTCGCTCTTCTATGTTAAGGAAACTAAAGCAGGGTTTAGATAGGGCTTTAGTAGAGAAAGGGCTTACAGATAGGATTCATTGATAGGGTCTATACTTAACGATAGTATATTTTATTTGAACTTTTTCTGCTTGTTACTATATATGACGTTGTGTTGAGTGACTTCGTTAGTAAATGCTGAAAAAAAATAAAAGAGGTTGTCTTGCGGCAACCTCTTTTTTACATCGCCAGAACTAATAAGGGTCTATAGATAACAATCCGAAAAAGGGTTTAGGTCATTTTATCCAGGCAGCCATTTTACAGTCGGCTACCGGCTTAACAGTTGGCCTTTCTTGTCCACTCTTTTTATTGGCTATCATTACTATCACTACAATTCCGTAAAACGCCAGGAGAAGTCTGAATCTTCTTTCCATATACAATAGCTGTTAAGGTTTACTTAGTTGACTCTTTTCTGCAAACATGCAGATAGTTTTTTAATAGAGGCTGCCGCAGCAGCCTCTATTGTCTCTCCTTGAATTGTCAGTCATCCGCAGGAAAGAAAAACAGGATAGGGACTATAGGTATTGGTATATAAGTATTTTACAAAGCTGCTATGGCCGCGGCTATATAAGATAGTGATTGTGTTGTCATTACCGGATGAATGACCATCCCCGACGTTACCGTTACTCCGGTTTGATGGCTGTAATAATAATTACTGCCAATGGCTGAAATACAGACTATATCAACGGTATTACCAACAGGCACATTACTATACACAAAATCATAAGAAGAAGTACCTGAACTATAAGCATTACCAACAGAGTTGATAGATGGGAATATGACAAACACCGCAGTGTTATTGGCATTGAAATTAGTATCGGCAATATCGAAACTAACATCAGTAAGTGTGCAACCGCATGAATAGAAATGATCGCAATTGAGCCAATTGAACTGCTCGCATGAGTCGAAAATATAGTATGCCGATGATGCACCAAATGTATCGAGCGAAGTACCGGAAGTATTTCCTGAAGAAGATGTTGACTGTGTCCAGGTAGTTATAGAGTCGCCACCGGTAGAGCCTATAAATAGCTCCATAGGCTGTGTGGAGCTTGCCGGCTGCTTGAATGAAGTACCATATTTATTAGCATATACTTCTTGACCATTCATTGTTGCCTTGATATTGACCTCACCGCCGCTTATCAACTGGCGGCCATCTGTACTTACCGGAACAGCACGAGATGCGATCATAGCACCGGGCTTATAGGCCTCTGTTACCTGAAGATCTACTGTGCCGCTTGTTATTATATTACCAGAAGCATCTTTGAAAGAGTTGGGGTAGAACGCCAGCTTTGTACCACCACTTGCTGTGATGGTCCGATAGGTACCAGCAGTTACCGTAAAATTCTGAGGGGTTGGTTTTAATGAAGTAAACAAGGCCTTGAGCTTGGTAGCATCATGGGTATTGATAGCGGTGGTGGAATTATTATAATCTTTCTTTTTGCATCCTTCAAAGACAATAAATGCTGCAATAAGCACAGTAAGGAGATTGATGGTTTTCTTCATATGCAGAGTTTTAAAAAGTGGTTATACTCAATATGACGAGGTATAGAAAGAAAATGTTAGAACACGATGTAAAATAGTTGCAAACATCATGTAAGCACTTGTACAATATTGATGCAATATCTATCTGCTGGTCATATTACATTAATCAGAAAAGGTGCCTCATCTTGAGACACCCTTTCCAACTTACACTACTTATTGACCACCTATACCTATTGTTTCACAAAACGAACAACGCTTGTATTGATCCCATCATTGTAACGCAGTAAATAAACACCACTTTGTAATGTGCTTACATCAATAAGCTGAGTGTTGCCATTGATATCTGTATGCAGCAACAATCTTCCTGTTACATCAACAATATCTGCGACCCCGGTGCTGCCTGCATTACCATCAACATTTATTGTCAGTAAATTACTCACAGGGTTAGGGTGTACACTTAATGTAGCTGCATTTTGCAACGTAACATCGTTCACACCAACGCTGGTTGTAAATTGTTTATTCACCCATGCAGAGAATGAACCTACCCCACAGCTATCTCTTACATGTGCATAGTAAACCGTACCAGCCAGTAAGCCGGTAGCATTTGCACTTGTTGCGGTTGTATTGGTTCCCGACGTTGTGGGCGACGCAGCTGTAGTGTTTACAATGTATTGGTATCCTGCTGATCCGGTGACAGCGGTCCATGCCATATGTGCAGATGAACCGGTAATAGCTGACAGCGTCAATCCGGTTACTGTATCGCAGCTTGCTGTTGCTGCAACAAGATTCACATTATAGTCTTCTGTCTCACCCCAGTCAAATGTTCCTGTAGCATCGGCGGTGCAAGGTGTGGCATTGGTAGAGGCTAAGGTCCATGTATAATTATCATCTTCAAATACCATCACACGCATTCTGGTAACACCTGTAGCAGCTGTTGCCGGAATGGCTACAGTAGCTGTTGCCGGGTTAGGGATGCTTGGGCCATTGATCGTATATTGTAATACACGCTCACCTGCATCAGAAAAATCATTATTATGATTAAAGTCGATATATACTGCTAAAAAGTGAATGGTGGTACCGCCATCATGGGTAACAGACAAAGGATAGCTGCTGCCTTTGGTAAGGTTGGGTGCAGTAACCGTATTGTAATATGCATAGTGAGCTCCGGTGTACTGAGTGCTCCCTGTTGTGTTATTGAGTGTACCCAGAGTAACGTTTGAAATATGATGATCTACGGCAAAAGTTCCCCCCATATCATCATAACCGGCGGCACAATAGGGACTGGGAGAGGTGATCTGTCCACACACGATCTGGGATAACAGCATTGATCCCGTAAGCAACAAAAGGTGTAATTTTTTCATTGGTAATTTTTTTGACAATTGTTTTTTGATAGTAAAATAAATGCGACCGATCAAATACATCAGTTCATGCAAATGTATCTTCATACGCCCCCGAATTCCTAATAATAGAGGGGTACAATATGGGGTACAACCCATTTTTTAATAACTATTGGTTACAATTTTGCGTTTATTGGTTAGCTATAGTTCAGCTTTTCGCTTTAATTTCACTTTTTATTTATACCTCCCGATCGTAAACAATTATGTTTTCCACCCATCTGCGCCTCATATTAGTCTCCTTTCTCTTTTCTGTGCTATTATTTGCATGCTCGGAAAAGAGCACAAATAAGAAAAAGCTACAAGACATCCATCTTGCAGATCTTGATACTGCGAACCCCGAAAAAACATATGAAAAGGCCCAACACTTTAATAAGGCAGATATAGATACCATTTATATGCGATTAGGAGCTGTGCTTATAGAACAAAACAGATATGCACAATTACTCGATCACCTTAAATATTATGAAAAGCTAAACAGCAATGATCCATACGGACTTGGGTTCATATTGAAAACAAAGGGATATGCATATAATTATTCTGCACAATACGACTCCGCCAATACATGCTTTCAGGATGCTGTTTCGATCTATACAAAATTGAATGCCGGTCGTGAGTTGGCAGATGCTTACACGGGACTGGGTACCAACTATCATTATAAAGCAGATTACGAGGCTGCCTTTGCCAGCAGATATAAAGCGTTGAAAATATATGAGCAGCTAAAAGACACTGCGGGCATCATGCATATTAAGTGCGAGATGCCTATTGATTTCTACTATCAGAAAGATTATATAAAAGCTATAGACACCGCTCAGATATGTCTTAAATACTTCATTGTCAATGGCGATAAAGATATGACGGCTTACATGCAAACCATATTAGCCACCTGCTATTATGCTGTAGAAAAATTCGATACATCACTCACCTATTCTTATGCATCACTTTCCATCAGGCGCCAAAGTGGCAAAATAAGAGAGATCGCTGAAAGCCTTAATAATCTATCACTGGCATATATGGGCATGAAGAAGTGGGACAGTGCCATTGCTAACCTCAGAGAGTCGCTGGTGCTTATGCAGCAAGCCGGCGACATACGACAAATAACGATCATCAAACAAAATCTGGCCAATTGCATCTGGAAAACAGGTAACAAAGCAGAGGCTGAAAAACTTTTGAATGAGGCGATAGAAGATGCACTAAAAAGCCGCCAAAAAGATGCCATTGCCAACGGCTATAGAAAACTGTACAACTTTTATAAAGATGAACATGATTTTGAAAATGCCCTCACATACTATCAGAAATATAAATCATGGAAAGATTCTATGTTCAATGAAGAAAAGATAAAAGCTATCACAGATATCAATGTGCGATATGAAACTGAAAAAAAAGAAGAAGAGATAGCAAGACTCAATGCGTTGCAACACGTTGATAAAATAAAGAAGATCTCCTATTTGGGATTCTCCGTACTGATACTGATCAGTGCATCGCTGACCATTCTCTTCCTATCCAACAGGAACAGAAAGAATAAGCTGCTGATAGAAAAAGTGAAACTTGAACTTGAAGCCAATGAGAACGATCTTAAAAATTTTACTGAAAATATTATAGCCAAAAATAAATTCATTGAAGAGCTGGAGGTAAAGCTATCGGCCATTACCGACACTGCCAACCAACAAATAGAAAACGAACACTTAAGTGAGCTGTATCAACTGAAGATACTTACTGAGGATGACTGGGTGCAATTCAAAATAAAGTTTGACAAAGTTTATCCGGGATTCATCAACAGGCTGCGGCAGAGCTTTCCCGAATTGGCGGCAGGCGATCAGCGGCAGTTCCTCCTCATCAAATTGAATATAGACAATAAAGAATGCGCAGGTATGCTGGGCATATCTGCCGAAAGTGTGAAGAAGAACAGATATAGATTGAAGAAAAAATTCAACCTGTCGGAAGAAGACAGCCTTGATGAGTTCGTTCACAAATTCTGATATTACCTGTTCGCTTTCCTATGTTATTGTGCTGCCATTAAGCCAAGGTTGTATATTCTGCTGTAACCGGCCTGTCTAAAAAATTATTTACCGATTGTAATTTTTAACTACTCTGTGCTACCAATAATTCATAAAACAATTATTTTATGAGCACAGAAGCTAAGATCAAGAAACCAAAAGCTATTCCGAGCCCGCTCAACAAACTTGCCTACGGAGCATTTACTTTGTTAGGCATATTCCTTTACATCTACAACGGCTCTGTATCTGATGGACTCATGTACATGGGACTCGCATTGGTTTTCGACCCCTTCGATCAGTCGGTAAGGTGGAACAACAGACCATTTTATCAGAAAGCCTGGTTGATCGCGCACCTTGTTATTATACTCGCTATGTTTGTCTTAATGATCATTTTACCGGTCACTAAATAAATATCACATTGGACGAACAACGGTTTATGACATACATAAGAGAGAACCAGGGCTTGCTCAACAAGCTAATAGGACTCTATGCCACAGACCGTGAGGAGAAAAAAGATCTGTATCAGGAGGTATTGTACCAAAGCTGGAACGCACGCAACTCTTACCGTAATGAAGCCAAATTTTCTACCTGGCTCTACAGGGTTTGTCTCAACACGATACTTAGCCACAAACGGAAAAAGAAATTAGTGCACTATACCGAAGATATTGAGCCTCTGGCCCCCTCCATTAAACCTCATGC
The DNA here is from genome assembly GCA_947447465.1 of Chitinophagaceae bacterium. GTDB lineage: Bacteria > Bacteroidota > Bacteroidia > Chitinophagales > Chitinophagaceae > Flavipsychrobacter. The sequence goes on from CANFKE010000043.1 coordinate 24,227, forward strand.
TGATGCTACCGAAGACAGCAGGCGTCTATATCAGGCTATAAGACAATTGGCAGAATCTGACAGGGCAATAATTTCACTGCATCTTGATGGATATGATAATAGTGAGATAGGTGAGATCGTAGGTATCTCTACAGGCAATGTAGCGGTAAAGATCCACAGGATAAAAGATCAGTTAAACAAACTACTAAAAAATTAACGTCATGGAAATAGAACAACAATGGCGGAATTTGGAGCCGGAAGATGATATACTCAATGAACTGATAGACCGCGTGAAGGTATCGCGACTGAAGAGTCATGGTGTGCTCAGCCAACTTAAAAAGAGCCTGCAGTTAAGTATTATCCTGTCGGTTATCATTACCGTCTTCGCACTCATCATAACGCTATATTTCTCCATTTGGCAAGTGCAGCTACTTCTTTTGACAGTTGATGTGTTCTGTATCTGGACCATTGTAATTTCGGTAAAACTGAATAAGAAAATAGTGTTGCAGATAGACCCTGACGTTACTGTATTGCAGCAATTAAAGATCATAAGATCGGCAATTCATGATTACATCAATATTCAACAAAAGGTCTCATTATTTGTTTACCCGTCTTCAATAGCGGCGGGCTTTCTGATAGGTGGCGTTACCGGTAGTGCTAAAACAGTAGATGCTTTTTTAGCCAATAAGGCCATTCTGCTATTCCTTGTCGGTTGCATCGCTGTATTTACTCCGATCAGCTACTATTTCGCAGGCTATCTGTTTAAGCTATTCTATGGTAAACAGATGGATCAACTGAACACTGTGATCAAAGAATTAGAAGATCAATAACGAGAAAAATCAAGTTATTTTTTACCTTGACACTATAAAAATCATTCAACATGGGACTGAACATCTATCTCAGCTTTAATGGCACTACTGAAGAAGCCATGAACTTTTATAAAGACGCCATACAAGGTGCCACCATTGAAAATATCATTCGTTTTGGCGATCACAGCGAAATGCCATCGGCAGATGCAGACAAAAATAAGGTGATGCATGCCTCTATGAAAATACATGGTCAGACCGTTATGTTCTCAGACGGATCTGAACAGCACCATGTGCAAATGGGTAATAATTTCTCTATGTCTCTCGACTACGATAATGAAGCAGATATTGAGCGGGAATACAATTCGATCTGTGCCGGAGGTATCGTTACTATGCCCTTGCAGGATACCTTCTGGGGTGCTAAGTTCGGTATGTGTGTAGATAAATTCGGACTGCCATGGATGTTCAATCATGACAAGCCAAAAGCGTAATGAGATAATTAATAAGCAACAACTACATAACAAAAAAGCCTGCTATCATAAGATCGCAGGCTTTTTAAATATTGTAAGGAATCAGTTTATTGTTTAGTGAATTTGCGTGTTGCAACAATTTGTCCCTGTGCATCAGCCAAGCGAACAAAGTAGATACCACCAGGCATATTCTCAAGACTCATATTGGCGCTGTTACCGCTGATTCTGTAAACAGACATCAACTTACCAATGATATTGTAAATAGAAACGGTCTTTACATCTGCGCTACCACCATATACCAGGTTGATCTCTGTGGTTGCAGGGTTAGGATATAAAGACAACTCTTCATTGCTTCTGCTGATATTGGTTACTCCGTTAGGCGCATTTGCAGTAACAACGAATGTAGCATAAGTTGTATCTCCTAAAGTAGATGAATTATACAACCTTGTCCTTACATAATATGTACCTGAACTTGTAATGCCTGAAGCATTGAACTGTAGGTGGAAATCATGATTAGCACCGGCTACAGGGTAAGCCATGCTGGTCTTGATGGTACCTGCAGGCCACAGACCACCAGTACCGGACAGATTGAAGCAGTTGTTATTGTCACAGATACCGGATACTGCTTGCCAGTCAGCAGGGAAGTTAGTTCCTACTACGTTCCATTTTATTGTAACGGGCCCGCTTGCAGGAGCAACGGTATCATAAATATTCTGTAAAGTAGCGCTGGTGCAGGTAAAGAAGACTGTATCACGCTCCATTGTAAATGACTGTGCCTGAGCAGAAGAATAACCCAGCAAGGCAACAGCAGTACACAATAAAGTAAATATCTTTTTCATTCCGAGAATTTATCTATGCAAATTAGTAATTATTGCGATAACTGCCAAATATTATGTCTTATTATTAGCGGCCATCGTATCACTATATCTATCAAATTTCGTGCCCAAGGTATTTAAGCTCTCATCAGATACGGAAAGTTGACTTGTACTTGATCAACCAATGGTCAGGGTATAATAAACAAAAACGGTAGCAGATATTGATCTGCTACCGTTTTATTTGAAATCCGAGTCCCTATCAGGGACGGGATATTATCAGATTACTTAACTACTGAGAAACGCTCAGAGATCTTACCTGTTTCAGTAGAGATGATCACGTTGTAAACACCTGCAGCGAAATCAACTACAGGGATAGTGATCTGCTGAGCACCAGCTGCAAGCTGCTGATTAGCAAGTGTGTAAACCACACGGCCAACTGCATCATAAACAGTGATACCAACATTTGAACTCTGCTTCATTTCGAAAGCCAGGTTAGCTTCTTCGTTTGCAGGGTTAGGGAATACGCGAACACCTTCAACACCAGCGCTTACGTTAGATACGCCTACTGCGATCTGAACGTTTGCACTGTTCAGGATAGTACCGAAGTTAGGGCTAGTTGAATTGTTGTCGATCAACAAAGCAATAGCGCGCATGTAACCTTTACCCCATGTAGCAGCCAATGGAACTGCAGCGAAGTTGTAGCTGTATGCAGTACCTGCAGTCATAGTAGATGGCAAGCTGCTTGCAACACCGTTTGGAGATACTGACATGTCAGGAACTGTGTAACGGTCAACGAAATCATAATACATAGTAGCAGCAGGGATAGTAGAACCCAAAGTAACGAAGTTGTACTCAGTGTTGCCCATAGCACCTGAACCACCACCGCTGTAGTAGTTATGCTGAGCGAAACCACCTGTAGTACCATGTACTCTGTCTTCAGTTACGATCAGTTCAAGACGATAGTCACCGCTAAGGTTCAATGCCGGAGTCAAAGAAACTGAAGCATTCAGGTTAGAACCGGTAATAGTAGTAGTCAATGTCATGTCAGCGAAACCGAATGAGTTGTACAAAGCATTGTAATAAGTGAATGCTTCTGAAGGATCTGCGCTGTATGTGCGACGGTCAACGACCAATGCAGGGAAACCGCTAACCTTAGCTGCCATGAAGTTATCATAGTTAGTTGTCAAAGCGTTTTCGTGTGCCATACCATCATAACCATTGTAGTTATGTACTGATACTACACTTACATTGTTTGGATGAGCATTTCTCAGAGAGTCCATGTAAACGATACCACGTACGCACCATCCGCACCATGTACCTGTTGGCTCTTCGAACATCATCTTCTTTGTAGGAAGGAAAGAAACAGTTACCAATTGGTTCACTGAGCTTGAGTCATTGTTGATGTTTGCATCACCTGTAACGCTAACCCACATCTGAATTGGATAAGAACCCAAAGCAGCAGGGAAAGTAACAGGAGTTGGCGCTGTGAAGTTAGCAGATGTAAATGGAGCGATCGGACCTGAAATAGGGCTAGATACTACAGCACCACCATTGAACAGGTAGTTGATGTTGTAGCTAGGAATTGAAGTTGCACCATTGTTAAATACTGTACCAGTCATGCTCACTGTGCTGCCACCTACACCATAAGAGGTAGGATCGCCAGTTACAGGAGCAATAGAAGTCAACTTAAGGTCAGTTGCAGGCGCATCATATACACTTACGTTGTCAATTGCATAACCATACAACCAAGCACCACCATCCTGATAGCGGAAGCCAAGCATTACGTTACTCATACCGAGATATGCGCTCATGTTGATATAACGTGGTTCCCACCAATATGCTGTGTTACCGGCCAATGTAGAGATCACGGTCCAAGTAGTACCACCGTCAGTAGAAATTTCTACAGTACCTACTTCTGTGATAGCTGGCGAACCACCATCATTTCTGTGCAGGAAGCTGCAATCAAATGAAAGGTATGGGTGAGCCATTGTTCCTGGGATGTTGAAAGTAGCTGACTTCAGCAAAGAGTTACCGTTAGGGCCACCCTGATACTTGTCATCATTAACGCATACAAAACGTGTGTGCGCGTTAGGGCTGAAATAAGAACTGCCCAAAGTTGTGTTCGTACCCGACAACCAACCTGTTGAGTCATTAGGAACTACGTTCTGTGTCCAACCTGCAGGCAGAGCTGTACCAGTCGTGGTCTCAAAATTTTCTGTAAGCTGTGCTGTACTCTTATAGCTAGTAGCCATAAGCGCACTGATAGCCAGCCCCGATAGTAGAAGATGTTTCATTTTGCTTTATTTTTGAATTATTGGTAAATATTTTTAGCATCCCGAAGTTATGAGTTTTTCATATTCCAAATTACTTTTTTGTTAAAATGACCCCATTTTTTCAACTTTTTTTTTGATTTCTATAAAATTTTTACTTATTAGTCAGGTAATTAAGTAGACTATTTTGCCAAATATCACCTCTTACGAGCGCTTTACGACGTTTTTTGCTCCTTATTTACTTTAGTTGTACTTTTGCTGCACATTAAAAATGTTTCGGGGTGCCTTTTAAAGGCTGAGATCACACCCGTTGAACCTGGACAGGGTAATGCCGGTTAGGAAAAACGCTTGAAAAAGTGAGTGTAATTTAATTTGTGGCCACATCTTACATTATAGCCTCACTACTTACTGATCTTATCTATTGCATGGCATCCCATCAACTTTCACAAAAAAGTCAAAGCCATGCTCAAAAAATTGTTACTGTTATCATGTATGTCGCTTGCCGTATTCACCAATACGCATGCCCAATCATCTGCATCAGATAAAGATGACGACGACGATACAACCACCGTTGTACCGGACACCACCAAAAAGATCAAAGAACTGCAACCCATAGAGGTTCGCGCCGTAAGGGCCACGCAGGATGCACCATTCGCAAAGACAGACATCAAAAAGATCGATATCGCCAAACAGAATCTCGGTCAGGACCTACCCATGCTGCTTCAGTTCACGCCATCGGCCGTCACTACATCCGATGCAGGTACGGGCGTTGGTTACACAGGGCTGCGGATAAGAGGCACAGACCCTACACGTATCAATGTTACCTTCAATGGCATGCCGGTAAATGATCCTGAAGAACAGGCTACATACTTTGTAGATATACCCGATATCGCCTCCTCCACCAGTTCCATTCAGATACAGCGGGGAGTGGGCACATCTACCAATGGCGCAGGTGCATTTGGCGGAACCATTAGTATCAGTAACCTGCAGCAGATGGACACCGCCGGTATTATCTACAGCAGCAGTTACGGATCATTCAACACGTTCAAAAACACGCTGGTTGCAGGTACAGGCCTATTGAAGGGCGGTTTTCAATTCGATGTTCGCCTGTCTAAAATATCCAGCGACGGATATATACAGCGCTCGGCATCAGATCTTAAATCTATGCAGTTCACAGCAGGATGGACACCCAATGCCAAAACATCTTTCCACTTCCTGTTTATGCCGGGAACAGAAAGGACTGGACAGGCATGGAACGGAGTGCCTCAAGACTCTTTGAGGACCAACCGAACGTATAATGAGTTAGGCCCTCGCGCAGACGGATCATTCTACAACAATCAGACAGACAATTATCTGCAGAACTACTACCAGTTATTTGCCGATCATAAGTTCTCTTCTTCACTATCAGGCCATGCAGGCTTATTTCTTACACGTGGCAAGGGTTATTATGAAGAGTACAAAACCGGTCAGGCCTATGCCGACTACGGATTACCGATCATGATAAGAGATACGATGCAGACAGATCTTATCAGACGCTTGTGGTTAGACAATTATTATTACGGTGGCGTATTCTCTCTCCAATATGTGAAGAACAAGACTCAGGTGGTAATGGGTGGCGGATGGAGCCAATTTGCTAACCTGGCTTATGGCAATGTTATATGGGCAGGTAATGGCGGATTCTCTGATAACTATAAATGGTATCAGAACGATGCGCAAAAGAACGACCTCAATGTATATGTAAAAGCTCAGCACACCATAGGCAAGGTCACTTTATTCGGCGATATGCAGTATCGCAACATTGCCTACTTTATGAATGGCTTCCGCAAGAACCCTGACCTCAGACGTTCAGTAAACTATGATTTCTATAACCCTAAGGCGGGTATCAGCTACCTGATAAAGAATGACCATGATCTGCGGATGCGCGCATACGCATCGGGCGCGATAGGTAATCGTGAGCCTGGCAGAAGTGCTTTTGAAGCTGATGCACAGCACTTACCAAAGCCGGAAAGACTCTATGATGGTGAAGCAGGCTACGAAGTGAGTGGCAAGAAATATACCGCATCTGCCAACCTGTATTATATGAACTACAAAGATCAGTTGATACTCACCGGCCAGATCAATGATGTAGGCGCTTACACGCCTACCAACGTTGCCGAAAGCTATAGGGCGGGTATAGAATTGATGGCCGGATATGAAGTAGCTGACTGGCTGAAACTCTATGGCAATCTTACTTTATCAAGAAACAAGATCAGTAAGTTCACCGAGTATATAGACAATTACGATAGCACTGCTCAGAGTGCAGTGCAGCACAGCAATACCGACATTGCTTTCTCTCCCAATGTTGTTGGTGCATTGACAGCTTCATTTAGCCCTATACACAACAATAAGCACAACCTGGGTATAGATATCACCGGCAAGTATGTAGGAAAGCAATACCTCGATAACAGCAGCAATGAATATCGCCGCATTGATGATTATAACTATTTCAATGTACTGATCCGCTACTCTGTAAAGACGCGCTTCTGCAAAGAAGTGACTGCATCATTGGCGCTCAACAATATATTCGGCAACCTGTATGTCAACAATGGCTACACATTCAGCTACATATATGGTGGCACATCAACCACTCAAAACTATTACTACCCTCAGGCAGGGTTCAATGTATTGGGTGGATTGACATTTAAGTTCTAACATTTTTTTGAATCAGTGTTTAGTACGGCCCTCCGGTTTCCCGGAGGGCTTTTTTGTAGCGTAACAGATAAACATATATTCTTTATTGAGGCTAACGTCAGTATTTATGTATCCACGACATTAAAAAATACCCTGCAATTAAGAACTATACGCTTATGCACATGCAAAATGGGTTTCGCCCTATGAAAAACGCCCCTAACCAATGGTCAGGGGCGTTTACTTTAATATCAGTAACTAATTAGTTCTTGTTATTATTACGTGGCTGGATCTTAGCTTTCTCTGCTTGCATCTGCTGCATTTCAGTGAGCTTCTGTTGCCACTTAGACTGTGCTGCAGGCTTGGCACGGTTGGCCTTTATCTGCTCATGTATCTGTTGCTCGTTGATAAAATACTTCTGTATCAGGAACTGCTGTGTGATACTCAGTAAGTTAGAGAAGGTATAGTAGAAGGTCAACGCTGCAGCCATCTTGTTGAACACACCCATAAGGATGATAGGGAATACATATGGCATGTACTTCATCATCGGGTTGTTCGGGTCCTGCGGGGTCATATTACGGTTATACACGGCAAGGAACAAACTTGATGCGGTCATCATCAGACAGAACAAACTGATATGGTCGCCATAGAATGGAATGGTAAAACCAAAGTTGAATATGCTGTCATAAGTGCTCAGGTCATCGGCCCAAAGGAAACTCTTTTGTCTGAACTCTATGAACGACGGGAACATATAATACATAGACAACAGAATAGGCAACTGGAATAACATAGGCAGGCAACCACCCAGTGGGTTCACACCAGCCTCGCGATACAGCTTCATTTGCTCCACACTCATCTTCTGCTGATCGTCACCTATCTTGGCACGCAGCTCATCAAGCTCCGGCTTCAGTACGCGCATCTTAGCAGATGACAGATAACTCTTGTAAGTAAAGAAAGAAAGTATCAGGCGAATGAATATGGTCATCAGCATAATGATGATCGCATAGTTGCTGATAAAGCTGGATAAGAAATAGAAGATAGGAATAAGCGCATATCTGTTGATATACTTTACAAACGACATGATACCATATCCCAATGGCACCATATCCTGCATTTCCATTTTATATGCCTTCAGTGTATTGTAATCATTAGGACCAATATACCACTTCAATGATGCAGTCTGCTGCTGATTAGCTCCCGGCTTCAACGGCAGCATGAATTCAGCCAGGTTAGAGGCAACTACTGCAGAGTCTGTAGCCTTGGCAGGAGACTTTACATCCATTTTGCTGAAACCATCTTCATTGATCAATACAGAACTGAAGTACTGCTTACGGAAGCCCACCCATGAGGTAGTTGCATCGCTATGATGTGCCTTCTGCTCGCTTGTGCTTACAGTATAATAATCGTGATCTTCGTCTTTGAAGCGATAGTACACCTGAGTGTTCATGCGCTCGTTAGTAATATCCTTTTCGGTATTCAGCGCTACGGTATTCCAGTTCAGTTTTACACTTGGTGTAGGTATGCCGGTAAGCACTACATTACACTTCATCATGTAATCATCTGCCGGCAATGAATAGATAAGATCTACTTTTTTACCACCACCCAGGTCTGCTGCAAAATCAATGGTCTTGCTGCCATCGGCCTCGTTGCGGGTAGTCGGCACAAAATACAGCGATTCGGTAGCTCGGCCATTATCTATTGTTGCAGGCAGTACTACATTGAACGTATTCCCACCACCGTTGAACAGGTACAATGGTTTCTTACGGTAGGTCTGGTACTCCTTCAACTGAGCAGCTACAGGATAGCCACCCTTTGTGCTGAACTCTATAGATACCTTCTTATTTTCAAGTACCACCTTTTCGGCAGTACCATTATAAGCAGGCGGCATCAGCTTTTTGCGCGCTTCTTCTAATGAGTCATTGACCACAGCTGCTGCCGCAGTAGGAGCAGCAACGCTATCCATCTTCAGTGGGTGCAGACGAGCTTGTGCAACTGAGCCTGCGGTTTTCTTTGCTTCATACTTCTTTTGCTCGTACTGGTTATAGCTGATATAACCTATGAGCAACAATGCCAGTAGCGCGAAGCCGGTAATTTGATTACGATCCATGTAAAAACTTGAAAATAAGTGTGCAAAGGTAGGCATTTTAATTAGCTAATAGATAGATTAACTAATTAGCTGATTTGTTTGCTGCCGCAAAGATAGTTGTTGCGAAGTATTATATGTATTAATAAACGGTGAGTGATCCGTTGTGGTCGGTTGGTGGGCAGACAATGAGTGTGATCGACTGCCCGATAAAGTAGGGACATAAAAAAAGAGACTGGTTGTGACAGTCTCTTTTAAAGATTTCGCTAAAATCTAAATTATTTTTTAGCGGCTGCCTTCTTAACAGGACCAGCATTCTTTTTAGCTGCAACTGGCTTTGCCGGTGCTGCTGCTTTTTTTGCAGGCGCTGCTTTCTTAGCAGGTGCCGCTTTTTTTGCAGGAGCTGCCTTCTTAGCAGGTGCTGCTTTTTTTGCAGGTGCTGCCTTCTTAGCAGGTGCTGCTTTCTTTGCAGGAGCCGCTTTTTTAGCAGGCGCTGCTTTCTTTGCAGGTGCCGCTTTTGGAGCCGCTTTCTTTGCAGGAGCTGCCGCTTTCTTTGCCGGTGCTGCTGCTTTCTTTGCAGGTGCTGCTTTCTTCGCAGGAGCTGCCTTCTTTGCTGTTGCCATAACTTGTGAATTTAAGGGTTAAACAAAAACCTTTATATGGCAAAATCGCTTTGGGGGTTAGGCCTCAGCGACTTCGGATAATTCTCTAACTGATACAGAAGTTTTGTTGCGCGTCTTACGAAACTCAACAATACCATCTGTTAATGCGAATATAGTAAAATCTTTACCTAAACCCACGTTTTCACCCGGGTGGTATTCTGTACCCCTCTGACGAAGGATGATGTTACCAGAGATCGCTGGCTGACCGCCAAATATTTTAACTCCTAATCTTTTACTGTGTGAATCGCGTCCGTTCCTTACACTACCTTCACCTTTTTTATGTGCCATTTCTTGTACTTACTTTATTGTGTTAATTAAAATTGAGGGATTAAGCAATTTCATTTATTTTGATCTTAGTCAAAGCCTGGCGATGGCCATTCTTCTTCATATATCCTTTACGACGCTTCTTCTTAAATACTATCACCTTGTCACCCTGAAGATGATCGATGATCTCAGCAGTTACTTTCGCAGTCTTTGAAAAAGTTATATTACCACCGGCACTTGCCATCAAAACGTCAGAAAACTCAACCTTGTCTCCTGCGTTACCCGCGAGGCGGTGTACAAACAATTCGTCATTCTGCTTTACCTTAAATTGCTGACCCGCTATAGTTACTATTACAAACATGATAAACCTAAAATATTTTTGCAAAGGTAATACAC
>CANFKE010000044.1 GCA_947447465.1 Chitinophagaceae bacterium
CCCCAATACATAGGGACTATCCTTCTTTCCAACTTTATCAAGTAATACCTGAAGCCTAGGAATGATAGGAATTCTTATAGGACGTGGATTAGCTCTTGATGTGAGTTTGGTTTTTTCTCGAGTAATAACGAAACAATTATCAATCCTATTGCGTAAACCGATTAAACTGACCACCTAATACCGAAGCAAATTGACCACCATTTGTGCTGGCGAAGATTTGAAGTTCATGCTCGTTGGATAGTTAATAATTCTAATTTTTATTGTCAGTGTTTTTACCTCGTTGGCAAATGATATTTTTTCTGATAAAGCCTGGAGTTGCTCTCAAAGATGCAAAAAATATCGTTTGACAATGAGGAGCCGCCGGCAGGCAGTTATCGATACAAATGTAATATTACGATTCGTTATTGCCAACTCGCCGCTTTCTGAGCGATTCCCCCTTCAGCTCTAAACGGTGCGCATTATGGATGATCCGGTCAAGGATCGCATCGGCTACCGTCTGTTCGCCTATAATATCATGCCATTTGCTGACAGGTATTTGAGACGTTATAATCAACGCTCCTTTGCCGTGCCTATCCTCTACAAGTTCCATAAGTGCAGCTCTGCTCTGAGCATCAAAAGGCTGTATTCCAAAGTCATCGAGTATTAACAAGTGCTGCCGTTCTATTTTGGCCATTTCCTTTATATAAGATCCATCAGCCTTACCCATTTTCAGTTTAGCAAAGAGCTTGGGCACATTGTGATACACTACTCTGTATCCCATCCCACAAGCATGGTGGCCTATTGCAGAGGCGATATAGCTCTTGCCGATACCTGTGCTTCCTGTAATGATTATGTTCTCATTTTTGTCGATAAATGAGCAATCTGTAAATCGCATCATCTGATTCTTGTCAATGTTCCTGTCTGTATGGTAGTGCATATCTTCTATGACTGCTTTGTACCGGAAGCGGGCATTTTTGACCTTCTGATCAATGCTGCGATTGTGTCTGTCTTCCCACTCAGCTTCTACCAGGTGAGCAATGATCTCATCGGGTGTGTATGCCTCTTCTTTTCCCGATTCTAGACTAATTTTAAAGGCTCGGTGCATACCGAGTAGCTTCATTTTGCGCATTTTCTCTAATGTTTCTGCATTCATAATTGGTTGTTTTATTTGTTTAGATTAACTGTAATAATTTTCTCCTCTGATGTTATCATGGAATGGCATTTTAAGCTGGTCACTTTCGCCCGGTTCATCCTGCTGGTCTAAGCCTTTCTCCAGTATGTTCTGTATGGTCTTGTAGTTGTAAATGCCATACCCTAAAGCTCTCTGGCAGGCTTTAATGAGCCGTTCGTTACCTACCTTCTTGGCAAAGCCCAATACTCCGATGCAAGACTTGTAGGCTTGTTCCGGGTGCTGCCTGCGGTCAAGTATCTTCAGTATAAACAGCTTTACATCCTCATGGATGCTTTCTCCCCATGAGATAAACCGTTCCGGTGTCCAGTCGCTGACAAAGCGATGAGTAGACGCTAGATGATCTTTGTCCGTAGTGTAGTGGTAGGCACTTTTGGTACGTGTATGCAGGGCTATACGCTCGTAGTTATAGTAGACCTCTACGGTATGCCGGGAGTATAGTACTTTGACCTTCTTGCCGATAAAACGATAAGGAACGCTGTAGTAATGTTTATCAGGCCCAAGTGACACGTGGCCGTTCTTCATTACTGTAGCAAATAGCTGCTTCTTCATCTCATATCGCAATGGCGGTAGTGGCATGAGCGCAGCCCGTTCTATCTCCTCGAACTGCTGCCTGCGGCTATAGTTCCTGCCTTTGAGCAGAGTGTTGTTATGCTCTTCCAGCGGTATCCTGATTGCAGCATTGAGTTCTTCCAAAGAGTAGCAGGTATGATCTCTAACCTTGGAATAAATACGGGTGTAGCTAAGCCGGACGGCATTTTCTACCAGAGCCTTATCCCTTGGCCGGTAAGCTCTAGCTGGAAGTATAGTTGTGCCGTAATGCTCTGCAAAGTCTGCGAAGGTCTCATTTATGGTGGGTTCATACTTGCTACTCTTGATTACTGCTGACTTCAGGTTATCAGGTACAATAGCGGCTGGCACGCCGTTGTAGTAATACAAGGCTCCTTCGCAGGCTGCGATAAAATCCTCTTTTTGCTGTGTCATTACAGCTTCTACATAGGTGAGCTGACTTGCTCCTAGTATGGCTAAAAACACCTCTACTGCCTGAACTTCACCACTTTGTTTATCTACTATGCTTAGCTTCTCCCCAGCAAAGTCCACAAAGAGTTTATCTCCAACCTTATGCTCCATGCGCATGGTAGGGTTAACCTGGTCTTTCCATTGTGCATAGTAGAAGTTGAACTGGCTGCGCCCAACACCATCAGGTTGGTTACGCTTGTATTGTTCCCAGAGCATCAGTCGGGTAACGCCCTTCTTCTTCAGTTCTTTATCTACTGATGGGAAGAGGCTGAAAAGTATTTGTAGCTTATCATTGAGTGGCTTATCCTCCGGTTTTATGAATAAATCTTCAAGGTCTTTATCGCTCAGTTCACCGATCTCATCAAAGGTCAACTTGCTGGCTTCGAACTCTTTTAGGTACTTCTTCAGTGTATTACGGGAGATGCCTGTTTGTGCAGCGATCTGCATCTTACTGCGCCCCTGAATGTGTAAACGGAGTATCTGTCTAATCTTAATCATGCTTATCGGATTGTTCGCCATCAGTGTCAAGTTTTTAGCAACTTAACACTATTGGTATCCTACAAGCATGAACTTATTCTTCTTAGAGGGTGGTCAGTTTGAGCCGGTGAAGGGTGGTCAATTTGAACCGGTTTACCCTGTGCAGCTTAAATCGGTATCAGGTGGTCAACATAACCGGTTCTTGCAGTTATGGGCTTTAAATATGAATTCAAAGTCATCGCAGTTACAATTCAACGAGCTTATTTTCTAATTTACTGCAACATTCAATGCAAGTACAATAATCTCACCCACACACTACGGTCTGAAAGCCTTGCCTTTCGCTCTCGATTTAAAGTAGGCAGAGCACCTGATTAAGTATCAGGTGGACTGTTAATTTTAAGAAAATCATGTGTTATTTTGAGTAGAAAAGTAATTTCCTTTTTAGCATAACGAGTATGTATATTTACTGTCAAAGAATGTTTTGTTTCATTCGTGCTTAACAAACTCCCAATTCTCTTAGGTACTAACTTATAATAATGGAGAAGTCAAACTTGAATGAAGTTATTGAGTCGGTGATCATCCGCAATACAGAGACGACACTTCAACATGATCGTGAACTTATTTTGACCGTACAGGAACTCAAACCACTTGTTTTAAAAGTTGACGGTTTCAGAGACGAATATGAACAAGACAGAAGGGAAAGGAAAAATAGATTCAATGTATTCAATTGTCTCACCCGTCATCACCTCGAAGAATTGCACAGTAATTTTATCTGTTATCTTCTCAACCCGTATGACACTCACGATTGCGGAGTTTTATTTTTGAATGAGTTCTGTCGGCAAATTACAAGTGTGGATGTAAAATTCGAGATTGACGATAAGCACCTCAAGGAGTTGGAAGATGCTACCGTTGAACGAGAACACTATTGTGGCGTTATAGAAGGGATTAGGACATTCATTGACATCTATATTGAATGTGAGACTTTTATTATAGCAATTGAAAATAAAATAAATGCTGGTGAACAACCCAGCCAAATATCCCGCTACGCTAAATATTGTAAAGTCCAAGGTAAGGAATTTTATATTCTCTATTTAACAAAATCGGGTGATGACTCATCAACGGCCTTTAACGAACCTTACACATCAATTTCATATAGTGCACAAATAAAGTCTTGGCTTGAAAGCTGTTTAGTATTAACTCAAAAATACCCGATTGCAAATACTGGAATTCAATTTTATTACAATCTACTTAATGAAAAAATTCTGCGCCAACCATCAAACAAAGTAATTATGAAAATGAAAGAAATTCTTACGCAACCTGAAAATATTCATCTACTGAAATACATGAAGGAATTTACTGGTGCCCTTGCAGAGATAAGTATTGACCAAAAAAGAGATTTTTTCGTTGCTTTAGCGCCAAAACTTGATGCATTAAAATTGGACTTTAGACCAGTATCCAGAATATTCAAGCCAATACCAATAAGCAAAATATCAGAAACCAAAGATCAAGGTTTTACCTGTTTTGCTCAAAGTCTATGCCTTGAAATAAATAAAGACATAAAAGTTTACTTCTGTATAGAACACAATTTATCTCACTTATGGTATGGTCTTTTAGCAGTCGACAGCAAAACCAACGATGTCAGGGATGGTCGTTTGATGGCTGAGTTAGGCACACTTAAGCAAACTATGTCAATGAAGATTCCAGACATTGAACTTGACGATGAATGGTGGTGCTGCACGCAATATTTCACTTATGAAGGAAGTGAATACGGTGATGATAATTTTAGTTATTTTCTGGCGACAGAACAAAGCAAAGCTGTTGAACAATTTATGAGTGGTATTACAGCGTACATTAATGTTTGGAAATCAATAATTGTATCCTATAATAGTGTTTCAATTAAGCCAGTAGCTTCTAACTAACAATTGGTAATCAACAACGTTTATTCACACTTCTAGTTTATGCGAATGGGTTTTAATTGTTGTTAATTAGTTTCACATCAAAGACGATTCGTATTGTTTGATTAAGATCATTCGTCTCCTATGTGGATCTTATTATTGCGTAGAGTTTATTATATTTGATTACAAACTTCCTACTGAAGCAATAAAGCAGGGCTTTTATTTTGCCCTGCCTTATCTAAATTGATTGAAGTTAATTACTGCTATTGCGAGTTGTTTTTTGCCTTCTCATCCTGGTGCATCTTGATAAAATTAACTGGAGGAAGGAAAAGTGTGATGCCACCTTTCATCGCCAGATTGGCCATGTATTCACGGATAAACGGATAGATAATTGCAGGGCCATTGATGTTAGCAAATATTTCATTCGACTCGTCTGTACCGCTTTCACAACTGAATATCCCTGTAGTAGTTGCCATGCACGTATAGATTTCTTCTTCAGCTATCTTCCCTATTGCTGCTACCGTCAATTCGATCTGCACCATTTGTTTCCCGTTATCTTCGAAAAAGCTAACACTCTTCTGGACATCTAAGCTAACAACTATGTCAATTCCTTCTTGGAATTGCCTTACTCTCTTAAATGAGCTTTCAAGAAAGAGAATGTTTATAATTCGATAATTAGGTTGAGACATTTATATAATTTTTAGGCAGCCATTGCGTAACTGTATTCTCCGTATTCTTTTGATACGGTTGTTTTATCTATTAACGCTAAATTACTCCCAGAAGAAATGACGGTTATTCTTTGTTTATTCATGTTTTCTGTACCGAAACCTAAACGCCAATGATTCTTAGCCAAATAAACAGAATGCCCGGGAATAGAGAAAATAATGTCATTGGGGAATACATCAAAAAGTCCATTCCCTTCTAATGAACTGAGGTATTTACAACCACGACTAATACTTCCATTATCTAAGGCAAGATTCAGTTCATCCCACAAGTATGTAAAAAATGAAGAAGGGGTAGATGTATCTTGCTTAGTCTTATGTTCAACACAAAATTCAGGATTCTTTACGACTAGGCTTGAAGTGGGTGGAACAAATACAACATGGTCCTCTGGATATTCATAGTTTAACTCATCAAGAAGTTCCATCCAAGCATTGTCTAAACTCGAATTGGAATTGTAATCTTTCTCAGGATCTATTCGCACAATATGGGCATCAGCATAGTCATTAAAACCATAGCTAAACTTGATGCCTGGAAAATTCTTGGATATCATCTCAAGACCTTCACGTATTTTGATTTTTATATCCACGCTATTTAAAATTGTCTATTAATAATTTTTGAAGTGTAGTTGCAACGGTTATTGACCCTTGCGCCTCCTCCTGTATAATTAAATCGCTTGAATAATCGGCCTTTTTCCGCATCGCCTTCAATTCAGTGATTTTCTCGTCAAAATATTTAAAGTCCTGCTGATTACGCTGACGTAGCATCTTATTTATAATATTAATCAGCTTAATGTGCGAATGACTATCTTTCTTAATGTCAACTAAATAATTGTGCCACTCGTTCGTTGTCTTGGTACTAAGTACGTGTAACATATATTGGAATACCCCGTAGTAACTGCAGTGTATACTTGGAGTGTATAGAGCTTCCTTGTTGAGCTTCTCTGCTGCATCTAGATTGATCTTGGACTTGTCGAAAAATGGATATGGCAACGGCTATTCCTTGTATTGGTTTATGATTACTGGTACAAATAAAGTCTATTTTATTCAAATACTTGTACATCCATAAATTTTTTTAGCAAAACCATTACAAAAATATTGTAAGTATCAATGACGCTATAAATAATCTTCAACATCGGACCCAACAACCAATTTTCCAAAAACTTCAAAGAGTCCATCTTTTCTCAATAGTTTTACATCCGCATAAGGTTCTTTGTCTTTAAGAAAGCCACTCTCAATTACCTTATCAAATTGACAATCTTCAATTTGTTCTAGAAAATGCTTGTGTTCTGTTTGCAGATGTCTCTATTGGTATTTGGAAAAGAATAAAATTTTCACGAGAACACAACTTGCCCATACACGAGACGACCATTACACAGAACTTAATTTTCAGATTTTGGAAGGAAGCATAAAATAACGACTTGCCAATACATATGTATGAGGCCAATAATGAAAAAACTATTGGTAATGATATAGAAATTCTCATTGAAACAGATAATGATATGTTTTTTGCTTATGCCAGGCTAAAATCATCAAAACATAAGATATATATTCAACGATACTCTAGGCTTATAAAAGAATTATGTGCGTATTTGGAACCAAAGAAACATATGCTGTCAGGTGGATTTTATGTCGGTGTTTTGCCCTGAGTACCACAAGTCGAATTGGATGGCAAGCCTAAAAAGAGGAATTGAAACTGTCGATATTTATTTATGCCATCTGTAAATTCAGGTTGTTTTTAGTGCACCCTGAAGTCTTTTGCTATACTTCAGTTTGGAGATAACGACATGATAGTTTGATTTTGTTAAAAAAATGACATGAAAAAGGGTATTTTTCACGGTAATAGAAATTGTAATAATTTAAAAATGTGTTGTATGTTTATTTCAATATTTCAAAAACTATTACTGTAAAGTATTCATTTTGTAAAATATAACCTTTAAAACTAGAACTATGCTAAACATTTTCAAATTACTTACTATCGTATTGTGCACTTGTTTTATAAGCCTGAATGTTAAAGGGAGCGATACTGCTAATTATTATATAGCATCTACAACCGGAACATGTAGCTATAAAATATTTCATTTTAAAAGCACCTCCACACCAGGCTATACGAGCCTTAAATGGTACCTCGGCAATGGTAGTGTGATAACAACGACTGCAGATACGATCTCAGCATTGTATACTTCTGCCGGTTCATATCCGGTGAGACTGACAGCTTTCTATCCTACAGACAGTGCGACTTTCATCACGAATATAGTCGTCCCTCATAACGTGGATATAAATTTCACTGCCAGTGACACAGCTATATGCCCGGGCACCACGGTCACATTCAGCAATGCCAGCAGCTCGGTGATACCGGGAGGGATAAGTTACGCATGGTTAATAAACGGAGATACATCAACAGCCCTTTCGCCACACTATACTTTTATTGACACGTCAGGCGGGTACTATGACATAAAACTAACCGCAACCAACAGTAATGGCTGCTCTGATGTTGTAGTGAAGCATAACTATATCCATGTATTCCATATACCCAATGCAAATTTTAGTGTATCTCGGGCAGTTATCTGCCGACTCCCGTTTGACGTGACATTGACCAGCACATCGGCAGGAGCGACACCTTTTACCTATGTTTGGAAGTTTATAGAAGAAGGGACTACAGTTACTACGACTACTAATCCGGTTTCACACACCTATGCACCTTTGCGGCTTACTAATACTGTGAAGCTTGTTCTTATTGACGCGCATGGCTGTAAAGACAGCCTCAACAAAACTGTCAAAGGAGATACTATCAAGGCGAGATTTACGATAGATACGTCTGCATGCATATTCACGCCGGTAGTATTTCATAATAACAGTGTATTCCCGACCACTCCTGATTCAAGCGTATGGATATTTGGGGATGGTATCAGGCATGTGAAGAGTACAAGCGATACCATGCAGCATATATATAATAGTGCAGGACCCGGGTCTGTTACGCTGATCGCCAAGGACGGCAATTGTGCCGATACTGCTAGCCAAACCTTTACAGTATATCCTCAGCCGGACGCAAATTTTAGTATTTCTCCATCTATAGCATGTCATACCTACGATACGATTTCCTTTTCGCCTGATACCAGTTATGCTCAGGTACTATGGAAAGTTAATAGCGGTACAGTTTCCCTCGATACCTTAAGAAGGGCATTAAATTATGGCATCTCGACTATCACAATGTATGTCAAGGATTTTCACGGATGCAGGGACACAGTTTCCGTACAAGACACGGTGTATGACATGCTGGCAGCAATAATAGCAGGGACCCCGATGACAGCCTTTTCCTATCCAGGAGATGACGAATATACGGGTTGCAACCACACAGTATCCTTCGATGCGGTTGTGTATACAAGTATCCCCAATGCATTCTTGTATTATGTTCCCTACCCATCTCCACCTGTCTATTATTCATGGGATTTTGGGGATGGCACGTTCGATGCCGGTGCTACACTTTCTACACTTACCCATTATTACGCAAGTACTACTCCTTACACAGCAAGTTGTACTATGACAATGGCAAACGGATGTGTTGTAACCAAGAGTGCTAATGTAAAGGTTAATGTTGCACCGTACATACATTATACTGCCGTTCCAACACATGTATGCCGCAATCAGCCTGTAGAATTTGAGGCACATGTAGATTCGGGATCTGTCGATAACCTGATTTGGAACTTTGGCGACGGTAGCCCAGCAGAGTCGGGCTGGGGGGGTTACCACGTATTTACACATTCAGGGGTTTTTCATCCGATATTGTCGGGTTTTTCAGGCAGTTGTAGTCGCAGTTACATTCTTCCGGCACCTATCTTAGTAGATTCCCCCTACTCGCATGTTACTACGGTATATAATTGCGCCGTGCCTACAGAAGTTGCTTTCGGAGCAGGTATTACAGGTGTGGATTCGTTGCTTTGGGATTTTGGTGACGGTACTATTTCCGGGCTTGATTCCCCGGTACATATTTTCCCTTCTTTAGGCACTTATTCTGTCTTCCTGGCTACATACAACAGCACTAGTGGGTGTCGTGATACCGCCTTGGTATATGTAAATCCCAGAGTTATACACCCAGTATTTTCAGTCTCAGATTCTGCTTTTTGTCCTGGCGCGATGAACATAGATAGTTTCGTCTCAGCTCACGATGACGCAGAGTTTATTTACCATCAATACAATTGGTACGTCAATTCAGTACTAAAGAAAACAACGTACGAGGCATTATATGACTACGTACATCCTTATTCAAATTTTGTCGATACGTTTAGTGCTGCGGGTACCTATACTGTTTCACTAGTTGGGTTCGACAACCATGGATGCACGGACACTACTACTCACAATGTTTATGTTTCAAAACCTTCAGTCGGCTTCGTAACACAATTGAAGGTTTGCGCTTCCGACACGATATCTCTAATAGATACATCGACTAGTATATCCACTAGGACACTCAGTAATTTTCATTGGTATTTTAACTTGACAAATGGGCCATCTACATCGTTGACTGCTATAACCCATGTATATACGACTACCAATTTTTACGATTCAGTTCTCGTTAAAGATATTGTAACGGATAACATTGGCTGCCGTGATTCTGCACAAAAAAAGGTTTTTGTTTATAAGCCTGTCGCTAATTTCAAACCGTTTACGAAATTTCCATGTATAGGTGTGCCTGATAGCTTTACAAATAATTCATCATCCAAAAATCCTGTACGTTATTTATGGTCTTTTGGTGATGGCGGCCCCACATCAACAGTCAAAAATCCAAAACATACTTTTACTACAGGGGGTACATATAGCGTCACTCTTACAATAACGGATACAGTTCTAGGTTGTGTAGATGACACTATAATTATTATCAAGGCAACTGGAGTTACTGCCGCAATTGCAATGGATGATTCCGTTTCCATTTGCACACCTCTTACCGTCCATTTTTCAGGGATGGGAACAAACTCCGATACTGGTATAATCAGGTACACATGGCATATAAACGATCTGCTTGTAAACGGGCGTTTCCCTTCGGAAACGTATATTAGTGCTGGGATAGATACAATTGTCCTAATCGATAGCAATCTTTATGGGTGCAAGGATACCGCATACGCGCATGTTCGGATATTTGGCAAAGTCGGAGATTTTTTTGTTTCGCAGCATATAGACTGTTCCCCGCTTTCTGTTACTTTAGGTATGCAGCCGCCATCAGGTGCGTCCTTGAATTGGTATATCGACGGAGTCCTTTCCGGAATTATTGACACTTTAGCCTATACTTTTACTACGCCTGGAACATATTACATTTCACTTTTACTTAGTGACTCTGCAACGGGATGTTCAAGCGCAAGTCCTGACACGATCAGGGTAGATACACTAATGGCATCCATTGGAGCATCTTCGATAAATGTTTGCCTTGGCCTCGCTGATACTTTCTACAACAATTCAACTACACTTTTTTCAGTTCCTAATCATACCCATTGGGATTTCGGAGATGGCGACACCAGTGTTTCCTACACGGCTGTTCATACATATGGTGCTGCAGGTACTTATACAGTGACCTTATATTCAAGGGATACGTTGGGCTGTAGTAGTAGCACATCACTTGTAGTCACGGTTTTTCCGGAAGTTCATATTTCCTTTATTGGACATACTATGCCAGTCTGCGGCGGTTCATCAGTAACGCTATATGACTCTCTTGCAGGAGGAACCTCTCCATTTACCTATTTATGGTCTGGCCCTTCACTATTTTCGTCTATACTACAAAATCCCTCTGTTACCCCAGTAGGTCCATCTATAATTGGAACCTATACCTTAGTTGCGACTGATGCACATGGCTGTAAAGCAACAGCAGATACTACGATTTCTTTCATAGACCCAGACCCTAATCCCGGCACTATAACAGGTAGCGACAGCGTATGCGTTGGGACATCTATTATCTTGCTTACAGATGGGGCAACGGGAGGCACATGGACCAGCAGCGACAATTCGGTGGCAACAGTATCAGCAACAGGATCTGTAGGTGGTGCTGGAATAGGTACAGCAGTTATTTCTTATTCAGTAACTAACAGTTGTGGTACTGCTACTGTTTTGCACACAATTATAGTTCACACCCTTCCGGTTGCAGCTTCAATATACGGCCCCTCTGCAGTCTGTGTAGGAATGAACATTTCTGATACAGCATCTGTTACTGGTGGAACGTGGACAATGACTAACAACAATGCACTGGTGGGTAGTACCAGTGGGATAGTTACCGGATTTAGTGCGGGTACAGATACTGTAATATACTCTCTAATTAATACGTGCGGCATTACAACTACTACGGCTGTGATTACAGTTAATCCTTTACCAACAATCACACCTTCTCCGGCGGAAGTCTGTATTGGCTCATCAATAGTCCTTACAGGTACGCCATATGGATACATGTGGTCAAGCACTTATGACTCAGTTGCTACTATTGACATAACTGGAATTGTGTTGGGTATTAGTGTTGGAACCAATATAATTACTTATGCCAATCCGTATACAGGCTGCTTTATTGCAGATACGGTTACAGTTTTTCCGTTACCCGCTGTAGATTCTATTATTGGAGCTTCAGTTGTGTGCTCCGGGGATACTCTGCTGCTAACCAATACTACAACTGGCGGAGTTTGGAGCACAAGCGATACATCAATTGCAACTATAAGTTTGGATGGCACCGCAATTGCCGTAGCAGAAGGTAATGTCACGATCTCATATACAATAACAAGTACAAACGGGTGTGCTGGTATAGCTACTCACTCACTCCATGTAAATCCGTTACCAATCATTCCTTCCATCACAGGATTGGCAAAAGAATGTGTTGGTGGAGGAACTAATTTATATAATGACACTATTGGCGGTATATGGACTAGCAGCGATACTGCAATAGCAACAATTGATATTTGGGGTACAGTCGCTGGTATTAGCGAAGGTATTTGCACCATTACTTATACGTATAGCAGTGTATATGGTTGTACATCTTTTGTAACTACCGCTGACACAGTAATCAATCCGCCAGTGGCACTTCCTAATTTAGGTCAGGACACTGTTTGTATAGGCGATACGTCCCAGCTCAGCAATCCGGCACCGGGTGGATTTTGGTTATCTGCCGACCCCTCAATAGCTTCAATTGATTCATTCGGTTTGGTTACAGGTATATCTGCAGGGCAAACTTTCGTTGGCTATATTATACCCACCGTTTGCGGCTATATAATCTCAATAGATACTATTTGGGTTCTTGGTATTCATCCTGAAATACATGGCCCTCATGCTGTTTGCTCTGGTAGTACATTGCATCTTACCGAAATATTCGGATCCGGCACATGGATAAGTAGTAATCCTAGTGTGGCAATGGTAGATACATTAACAGGAGTGGTTACAGGTATATCCTTTGGCTCTGCCATTATCACATGTACAGGCAGTAACGTATGTAGCTCATTCACTGACACATTCAGGGTGCTGGTTGATCCATCGCCCTTCATCACTACAAACTTTATTGTTGCTTGCCAGAGCCTTACAGATGGTGAATCAGAAAGTGGAGTACCTGTAATTGTAACAGACCCTGATGGCTGCCTCATGGTTTGCGAAAATACAACTGTACGTTATTACGGTAATGGTGTAGATTCCGGGCATTTTACATGGGCATGTAGTGGAGGAACAATTGTCGCTATGTATGGCGACAACAACGACAGTATTGACGTTCAGTGGTCAACACCGGGTTCAGGTTCAATTTCAATGACTGATACCTTCAGTCATTGTATTGGGTCAGCCAGCATATGCATAAAGGTAGTATCAAAACCGCATGCTGCTGCTAGTGCAAGTTCAGGAGCTGTATGCCTTGGCAATCAGATCGCTTTTTTTGATCATTCTACAGCGGATACATTGTCTCCGATAACATCCTGGTTCTGGGACTTCGGTGATGGCACCAGCTCTCCTTTGCAAAACCCTATACATAACTATAGCTCACCCGGAACCTACTATATAAATCTGATAGTCCGAAATGGTTGTGGTTGTGCCGATACATTCAAAAATATAAAAATATTTGTAGCAGACAGTACAGGACCTGTAATATATTGTCCATCAATTGTATGCGAAAGAGAGCATGCAACGTATTCAATAAATGACTCAACAACCTGTGGGCCAGTATGGACTGTAACGGGTGGTACAATTATTAGTGGTGACGGTACGAGTTCGATAGAGGTGGAATGGGATATGCCACCGGCTGATGGTTTTGGGTATGTAAGTGTTGAAGATGCCTGTGGCAGTTGTAGTGCCCCATCTATTGTGAAAATACCGATTATACTCAAAGCAGCGGATATATCAGGCCCATCAAATGTTTGCATAAAACAACCATATGTATATTCATTACCATTATGGGCTGCAACAGACTATGAGTGGGGGGTGCTTGGTAGTCCTGGTATCATAATTGGCCACAATAATGATCACCAAATTACTGTAAAATTCCCTACACCAGGATATTACACAATTCATGGCTGGTATAACAATCAATTAAAGCTATGCGGGGGCGATGTCACAAAGGTGGTGTATGTTCGAGATCAAGCAGATATTGCAGGTCCTGTTTCGGCATGTTTTGACAACACTGCAAGCTATTCTTATTCCATGAGCGGGTGGCTCTCAGCAACATGGGTTGTTACAGATCCCTTAGGAAGTACGTCAACATATGGGCCATCTACCACTTTTGCACTCACCACACCCGTTCCAGGGGTGTATACGATAAATGCATCTGGTGATTTCTGCACTAATCCTATAACAATGACTTCGATCGACTTGTCTCCTGCAATAGACAGCGTCAGAGGGCCAGATACAGTATGTTTAAATCGAGTATATACTTATACCGCATATAATGATATTCCTGGAACTATATATAGCTGGGGGGCTGTTGGGGGTCATGTTATACCAGCATCGGGCAGTAGCGTTGTAGATGTTATATGGACAAGCAGTGGCACAAAGCAGCTAATGGTAAAACACGACCCTGATAGTGATCCGCATTGCCCGGCTCCTGTAACTGTTCTCAATATCACACAGGAAAATGTCAGTCCAGTCATCTCGGGAGATGATCTGCCATGCGCTAATTCACATAGGCAATATTCATCAGGCTATTATCGTGCAGATAATTATGATTGGAAGATATATCCTGATAGCGTAGGTAGCGTTGTGGCAGGTAACCATTCTGCTGACGTAACCGTTTTATGGAATAATGTGGTAGCTCCAACAAACGCTTTGCTGATAGTGAAGGTGCAAAAATGCGATACTTCCGTTTCTGATACCTTTCATGTGACAGTACAACCTCCCCCAATCGTATATATCACCACTTCCGATACTGCAGTATGTGCTGGTGTACCTATTACCTTCACCCCGCATAATGGAACCGGCAATTACCGGTGGGATTTTGGCGATGGCGTTACCGTAATTTCATCTGCACCGGTATCTCACCTATTCCCGGCAAATACATCGGCAGGTAATGTTGTTTACAGTGTAAGGCTAACCTCTTTGTTCGACACTTTAGATTACTGCCCATCAACTGGAGTAGCGTTTACAACAATTGCAATGAAGCCGTCTCCAGTTGCGTTTGCTTCTACAGCCGACGATTGGGAGTGGTGTACTAATGATACAGTTCACTTGATTGGGACTGTTACAGATCACGTTGGAACTGGACTTACATTCAGGTGGTACCGTAATGGAATTGCAATCACTGGCGCTACTTTACCTGACTATGCAGCTGTTAATCCTGGTTACACCACCAATAACTCTTTTCATTTTACTGTTGTCTCGGCAAATGGCTGTTCAGATACATCAGCTGACCTCATGTTTGTAGATGTCTGTCATGGTGCTTATGATACCTCTGCATTACCTCCACATTATCCGCCACCTCCCCCTTGCTGTGGAGGCCCTTCAACATCAGCTTGTGGCGCTACTGTTTCAGGAACTGTATCATGTAATGTTATTACCTTGACCAGCACTGGTCCATCCACATCGCACTGGCATGCTTTCAACCAGCCATCTATTGCATCTGCAAGCACATGGGATATAAATGGAAATTGTGCCGGACCAAATGCCAGCGCTACCTATGATATCCCTGGCATTTACAGGTTTGCTTATGTGTACATTTCACCTACAGGCTGTAGAGACACATTGGTTATTTTGGACACCGTAGGAATTGTACCTGATTTCCAGTACTTTTTACGATGTGCTCCTGGTGGTTACGACAGTGTATTCTTTGTCGATCATAGTGTACACCTTTCATGGTTCGTACCTTCTTCAATTGCATGGACACCAGCATCTGTAACGGGCACGGGAGCAGGAACAGCTATAGGGGTATTTGCAACGGGCAGTACACCTACAGTAACAGAAACGGTCAGTGGCACTCTGGGGCCTTTTAGCTGCACAGTTACAAAAACCTTAACAATCCCTGCAAGGCATCCTCATTTCGGGTTTACGTTTACACCTAACAATGTTTGCGCTGGTATTCCAATTTCCTTTACACCGGGTAGTACTGCTGGCATTGTCAGCTATTTGTGGGATTTTGGTAACGGCGGCACTAACAGAAGACAGAATCCTGATTGTACGTATGCATGGCAAAGTGGATCAAACCCCAATCAGAATATTGCTATATTAACAGTAACTGATACTTTGGGTTGTCAATTTGATACATTTGTTCATTTTGTAAACATTTATCAAAATCAGCTATTTGGACAGATGGATATAGACACTGTTATTTGCCCCAATATGGTTCCGTTCGCAATTAATTATATTGATGGTCCAACTAGTTTTTCATCATCCTACAAGTGGTCTATACCAGACTCTACAATAGTACCTTACGATAATGTATATACTACCGGTGCCTATACCGTTAAAGTGTACGATATACATGGCTGCCAGTTTATGCCACTCCGTTCTGAGAATATTAGAGTATTAAAAACACCGCGGGTTCAAATAAGGGGGCAGTTGAATTATTGCGCCAATGAAAATATCTCGCTCAATGGCTATGCCGGACATGGAGTAAGCTATATGTGGTACATCAACAATGTAGCTTATGCTGCAACGCCGGGAATTAACCTGTACCTTGATACAGGTACGTATATCTTCAAGCTGAAACTGACTGTGCTAGATACACTAAGCGGTGTCTATTGTGATGAGCTGGATTCTGTTACTGTTCGTGTGTTTCCCAAGCCGGATGTGCCAATTATCTCAGGTCCATTAGAAGTGAATTGTGATCTCTACCATCTACAGCTTATAGCGACAGCTACGGAACCTGGTACGTTTAACTGGAGTAATAGCGTAGCGGGCCCTGTGAATGATATATATGATGGTGGACCGTTCAGGGTATGGTTTACCAACATAGCCGGGTGCAAAAGTTCTGCCGATATTGATGTTCCGGTCAACCCCTTATGGTACTTCCAGTATTTACCTTCCGGGTGCTACGATTTCTGTAAACAACGAATTCCGATTACTTTGTATGGGCCACCGAATGTCTCTTTCCACTCCTGGGACTGGGTGCATGTAGGTGTGTCTGACACTTATGGGGCAGGTGTTATGCCGCCCTTCGATATAGTACAAAGTGGCTCTTACCAATGGATATTACAAACAGGCGACTTATGTCCTCAGAAATCAGAGTTATTAAATGTTGAAATAGTTTCTTGCGACGATTGCGGGAAAACGTCTATGGACATAAAACCCGAATGCTCAGGTAGTCCGGCATGTTATAAACTTCATATTACTATTGCCGATGGCTTAGGTGGCACATTCAACATTGGCACGAACAATGGCCCGTTAGACATATCTTCGGGTACGTTGTCGGCTGGTACGCCTTTGTCTATGACATTTGTATTTACTGCATTGGATACTGATGCCACAGGCATTGTTGTGTATCTAGAAGTTACCCATCCGAGTGGCGAAAAGTGCATGATTGCATTGAAAGTTAGTTTGCCTGACTGTAGCTGGATAGCCGAGAAACCCGCAGGTGACACAACCATCCATCTGGCACATATATCGACTTCTATGCTAGTCTATCCAAACCCTGCCACGCAGTTGGTACATATCTCGTACAATTATGGCGATGGTAATTATGCGGAGCGAAGCCTGTCGGTATATGACCAATTGGGCCGGAAAGTGGCGGAAATTCATGTTCCAAATAACAATGGCAACTGGGATGTAAACACAGCAGACCTTGTTCCGGGTATGTACATCATAAGGATGGAAGGTGATGGTAAAACATTACAGACCCAACGACTGATAGTGAACAACTAAACAACAATAATGCCTGCTCATTTATACAAATGGGCAGGCATTTATACAAAATTGGTTTAATTTTAAACTCTAAGTTGATAATAGATGAAGACATTTCTAAAACAATTCTTTTGCCTGATATTGATCATCGCCAGTTTTTCTGCTTCTGCTCAGGATTACCAATGGGTGAAAGGTGGCGGGGGAAGCGATGCAGTCTCTGTTGGCTCATCTGAAAAAAATGAAGGATCCTATTTTGTGTGTACGGATCAGAATCGTAATATATATTCTATAAATATTGTAGGTAATTCTGCAATGACTGCCGACACTTTTCATGCAAGCAGTGCGTTAGGGGCTCCTAACAATATCTTGATTACAAGCTACACATGTACAGGACAAATGCGTTGGGCCAAACTGATCGCATCCTCTCTGTCAGATGTCTTTCCATTGGGGTTAACTGTTGACAGAGCCGGACACGTTTACATCGCCGGTATATTTCCGCATGGCAATCTGAAAATAGGGTATGATACTACAATAACCGCTAATTATCAGGTAGCAGCCACTATGCAATTTGATACTAACGGCCATTTTAATTGGCTGCGTTGGGTGGGACCCAGTACAGTTGCCAATAGAACCGCCAGTATGCCAGGTTATGGAGGGATAGCTCTCGATAGACAACAAAACCTTCATTTTATCAAAATGTATAAACCTGGGTCGCAAATAACACCAACACTCCTTACTAGCTATGGGACATATGATTTAATGTATGACCTAAGCGGTAATTTAATTAGCGTGACTAGGCTGCAATTAGATTCTACACTAGCGTTAAAAGGTGTTTCAATAGATACGTCTAATAACAAGCTATATGTCTATGGAGAAAATAATTACGGGTTATCACCTACTGGATCATATCCCGGTTTTATCGCCAAGTTTGATGTGAATAGAAATGCCATCTGGCAGGATACTGTTCAATCTCCTCTGTTCGCCAGCTCTGGTGCAATAGCCAATTTTGGGTCAATTACAAATGATTGTCAAGGTAATATTTATGTTACTGGCGTTGGATCGGGTTCTGCAGCATTCGGTGGAGACACTATTACTGATGCGCCATATTTTAGCGGCCAAGTAGCATTTATGGCTAAAGTAGATACATTTGGCAATGCGAAATGGATAAAACCTTTTGCAGGAAGTTTAAGCACTAATTATCTCGCAGCAATATGTCTTATGCCTAACGGTAAAATTGCCGCTATGGGGGCGATGGTGGGTACAGTTATACGCGGTACAGATACAATAGTTGGTTACTCTGGCGAGGGTGTAAATTCTTATTTTGCTGTTTTAGACACTAGTGGTAATGTTCAAACCTTGCAGCAAATACATAGCGGTGGAAATGATGATGGTGGATATAGCATTGCTGCCGATAAGGTGGGTAATCTTTATCTTGGAGGAGCTGGTGGCCCGACAATTTGGGGTGGCAGTATTTCTCCATACACGTCGATAGGTGGAAATACAGATTTTTTTGTAATGAAGTACGGTGTTGATTGTAATTGTACGGCTATGCCAGTAGCCTCTTTTACATACGCGGGCTCACCTACAGTTATATTTACTTATACAGGCACAACCGCGGGCATTGATAGCGTGAGGTGGTATTTTGGTGATGGTTCGACTTCTACTGTATTCAGCCCCACTCATGCATATACAACTGGAGGCACTTTCCATGTACGAGTAAAAATATATTCAGCCTGCGGCGGTGATACCCGTTTTGCCACGATTGTCATTCCATGCGTTAGCGCGCCTGCCAGTGCTTTTACCTCATCGGGTGTCACCGCAACCCGCAATTTTAGCTATTCAGGGGCTACAGCGGATAGCGTGGTATGGCATTTTGGCGATGGGGGCCATGCAACAGGGCTTACAGCAAGCCATATCTATGCCACTACCGGCACCTTTAATGCCTGTGCTCTTGCTTATAATCTGTGTGGTGTAGATTCAGTATGCCATCCTATAACTGTTAGCTGCGTTGTTGCCCCTGTAGCCAATTTCACCGATACAGGAACTTACGTGAAAGGCTACATATACACCGGATCCACAACAGCGCTAGACAGCGTTAGCTGGAACTATGGTGATGGTGGGCATGGTATTGGTTCGTCTGTTACCCATGTATATTCTTCGCCAGGTAGCTACAATGTATGCGTCACGGCTTATTCGCAATGTGGTAGCAATACGGTATGCCATACTGTAGTTATCTCTTGCCCCGGCACACCTGTATCAGCATTTACCTATACCGGAACGTCTGTTATCCATGCTACCTATACCGGAACAACGACCTACATGGACAGCGTAACATGGGATTTTGGAGATGGTGCTCATGGAGCAGGCCTTACAGCTACACATAGCTACGCTGTGCCCGACACCTTCCATATATGCGCAACTGTCTATACCGATTGCGGAGTGGATTCATCTTGTACAGACCTGATCATCCCGTGCATTATTACACCATCCTTTACCGATACAGGAACTAAAACAGTTGGCTTTTTCTACAACGGTAGCACCGCTAATTTAGACAGTGTGGTATGGAACTTTGGCGATGGCGCAACAGACACAGGCTTTTATACGAGCCACACTTACCTATCCTCCGATACGTTCCATGTTTGTGAGTACACTTATACAAGCTGTGGGGTAGATTCAATGTGTAGAGATGTTATTGTTGTTGGGCTTGCAGTGAATGATGTTAATGGCATATTTGACAATATCAATGTATATCCTAATCCCGCTACAAATGAGATGCATATTACAGGCATAACTCGTCTTACAAATTATCGTTTGTTAACTGTGATGGGAGAGAACCTACAACAAGGTGTTTTACAAAAAGAGCATAATACAATTGAAATTAAAGATTATGCGTCCGGCGTTTATATGGTGGAACTAGTCGCAGACAATGGTAGTCGAAAAACGTTTAGGGTAATAAAGGAATAATATATTCAGTCAACGTTATAGCTACCATAATTGCGTAACAGAACTCAGAAAATAACTAACCGTCCCAATCCGATTGAGTTTGTGCCTCCGTACTTTGTATATGGTCTGCCCCCTTTTCAAGGGTGGGTAGTCATTACTTTCAAGAAGAGTGCTGACAATTATATCGATAACTATACTCAATGCCATAGAATCAAAAAACAAAAAACATAAAGAACTGTCTTTTTGCTATTGCCTTGCGATTAAAGTAGGAAATCTATTATATTTTAAATGGTTGACTAATTAATTAGTCAACCATTTAAAATAGTTTACATTCAAGCTAATAAATCGTTACATTATTGTCATACTCAGCTTGTACTGCCATAACTTGATTGTAGTCGTTCCAATTAGTATGAGGGTGATCTGCTTTGGCAGATCCGCTAATTGTGACAATTTTCAGCGTTTTATTTGCTGTCCAAACGGAATTAGAACCATCATTCCAATAGAACCTGATGCCGAAACTCCCAACCTGAATCCAGTCAAGGCTTACAGTGTACATTTGTGTAGTTGTTGGTGACCAAACATATGGCATAGAATACCATGATGTTGTACTGATTGCAGGGTCTTGCCAGAAAGCGGCAACCATGCCATAATTTATAACAGCAGAAGTGATATTTGAACACGAAGCACTTGCCCCATTAAAGAAATTTGGTGATGGATACCACGTCCAAGTTGCGGGAGTTATGGTGTAGGTCGTAGTGTGTACATTTGTATTCCCTGCTGCCCCTGTTGCTCCCGTTGCACCTACTGGCCCTTGCGCTCCTGTTGCTCCTGTTGCACCAGTCGCACCCATTGGGCCTTGATTGCCTTGTGCGCCTTGCGAACCATTTGTTCCGTTCGTACCATTAATTCCAGCCGCTCCAGTATCTCCTTTATCACCCTTCACACAACTTCCTAAAGTTGAAAATAGTAGCATACTCGCCACTGTAAATGTTGCTCCAAGAGCTGTCTTGATTTGTTTCATTTGTTTGGACATTTTGAACTTGTTAAAAAAAATACGTAACTGAATTTCCTTTTACCGTCCAAGGCTGTCCAAAGCCTACTAAAGCAAAAAGAGTCAGTTACGCATACTTGCGTATCTAATCCCATTTATTGCTTTAGCCGTGGTTAAATTTTGGACATTTTGGACGGTAACAATATGGTTTTAATACAACCTTCTTATATGTATTGTTATAATTGTTTTCTGTTCAAATTCAAATCAATTTTTGCTGTAAATATAATACTTACAATTGTTGTGTGGCAATTTTTATACCAAATATGAATATGAAGTAAAGAATCAAACAAATGATTGTTTTTGATCAAAAAATCTATTTGGTAGCGTAAATACACTTTTAAAGTTGCTTTAATTTGCCATAAAACATACCACATATCCGGCTAAAATCAGCTTTATCCGGTTTAAGTCAGCTAAAACCAGTTACAACCGACTTTAGTAGGTTATCAGAGTGGCTTCTCTATCTGGTTTATAATTGCTTTTCTAGCTTTAAAGTAACTTTAATTGTAAGCGTTAATCCCAACCTGAGTGACAATTTGCAACTGCAAAGGAAATACTACCTGAATCTTAGTAGTCTTTAATCCAAATAGTTATATTTGGACTCCGTTGCCTAATTACCTGCTATGGCCTTTAATGAAGACTCAAGAGTGAAAATACCAACCATATTGCACCTGTGCAGATTGGGGTACGAATACCTGCCATTGGTAAAAGGTGAGTGGGATGAAAGTACCAATATCTTTAAAGATATTTTCCTGTCCAACGTTCAACGGCTGAATCCCGAATTGTCTGAGTCTGATGTGCTGGCATTATTTGATAACATCAGTCTGGCATTAGACAATGAAGATCTCGGAAAGGCATTTTATGAAATGCTCACATCCAGTTCTGGGGCAACACTCATAGATTTTGAAAACTTCACCAACAATAAGCTACAGGTAGTAACAGAGTTACCATACATTAATAATGGCGAAGAATTCAGACCGGATATAACGTTGCTAATTAACGGAATGCCGCTGGCATTTATCGAAGTTAAAAAGCCCAATAATCTCGACGGCATTCAGGCGGAATATAAGAGAATACAAACCCGATTCTCAAATAAGAAATTCAGAAAGTTCATCAACATTACGCAGTTGATGGTTTTCTCTAACAATATGGATTATGAGGATGATGGTTCACAGCCGCTGCAAGGGGCATTTTATGCGACCACCTCATATACTAGTGTCAAGTTCAATTATTTCAGAGAACAAGAAATACTGAATTTAAACAGGTTGCTCACTGTATTATCAGATGAGTTAGAGTCGAAAATTTTAATGGACAATAACCTTATTAGTATTAAGAATTCTCAGGAATTTTTGACGAATAAGGATCCCAATTTGCCCACTAATAGGATGTGTACTTCGATATTTCAACCCGAAAGGCTATCCTTCATTTTGCAATATGCCATAGCCTATGTAAAGGAAACAGCTGGTTTGCAAAAGCACATTATGCGCTATCCGCAGCTATTTGCAACAAAGGCAATTGAGCGGAAGCTGAATGAGGGTGTTCGTAAAGGCATCATCTGGCATACACAAGGTAGTGGCAAGACGGCCCTGGCATATTACTCTGTAAAGTTCCTTACTCATTACTTTAGGTCAAAAGGAATCATCCCAAAGTTCTATTTTATTGTAGATAGATTGGATCTGCTTATACAAGCCGGTCGCGAATTCAAAAGTCGTGATCTGGTAGTACATAAGGTCAATTCAAAAGATGATTTTGTAAAAGACTTAAAGAAGACCACCGCCATTCATAATAGCTCCGGCAAGCCTGAAATAACGGTAGTTAATATTCAGAAGTTCAAGGAAGATAAAGATGTGGTGAGCAGAAGGGATTATCAACTGAATATTCAGCGAGTATATTTTCTGGACGAGGTGCACCGCAGTTATAATCCTAAAGGTAGCTTTCTGGCCAACCTGAATGAGTCTGATGTTAATGCAATTAAAATTGGTTTGACAGGCACGCCGCTGTTGGGCACAGATTATAACTCAAAAGACATTTTTGGCGATTACATACACAAGTATTACTACAATGCCTCTATTGCAGATGGCTATACATTAAGACTGATACGTGAGGAGATAGAAACCAGCTATCACCTTAAATTGAAAGCAGCTCTTGAAGAGATAGATGTATTGAAGGGGAAGTCTGACAGAAAGATTGTATATTCTCATGCCAAATTTGTAGAGCCGCTGCTCGAATACATAGTTGCAGACTTTGAAAAGTCTAGGATTACCATGAATGACAATACTATTGGTGGTATGGTGATCTGTGATTCATCTGAGCAGGCTGAGAAAATGAAGGAAATATTTGACTACAAGTATGCTCAGCCCGACGTCCAGGACTATGCTATTGCAGCCGAACCACCTCATAGTTATGGCGCCAAAATAAAAGAAGAAAGTAAGGTGAAATCGTCGGCATTGATACTGCACGATGCAGGCACTAAGAAAGATAGAGAAGACCTGGTTGAGGATTTTAAGGCAGGTAAGATAGACCTGCTCTTTGTTTACAACATGCTGCTTACCGGCTTTGATTCTCCAAGGCTGAAGAAGCTATATGTAACAAGGGTAATTAAAGCACATAATCTTTTGCAGGCGCTGACAAGGGTGAACAGAACGTACAAACAATTCAAGTACGGATATGTAGTTGATTTTGCAGACATCCAAAGGGAGTTTGACAAGACCAATCAGGACTATTTCAGAGAGCTGCAAAGCGAACTGGGCGATGAAATGGAGCATTATACCAATCTCTTCAAAAGCAAAGAGGAAATTGGTGCCGATATAGAGCAAATAAAAGACGTGTTATTCAGGTACGACACCGCCAATGCAGAAGTATTTTCTCAGCAGATTACCAAGATAAGTGACCGCAAAACTATGCTGGAGATCACTAAGGCGCTGAATAATGCAAGGGACTTATACAACCTCATTCGCCTGTCCGGTCATTATGAAATGCTGGATAAAATGGATTTTCAGAAACTAACTGTATTAGACAGGGAAGCCAATAATCACCTTGCTCTGATCAACACAAAAGAAGCACTGGAAAACAATGTAGATACCAGCAACCTACTGAATGTAGCACTGGAAGATGTGATCTTCGCCTTTACCAAGCTAAGGGAAGAAGAGATGATAATTGCAGATAAGTTGAAAAACACACTGCAGAAAACCAGAGAAATGCTGGGCGGTAATTTTGATCAACACGATCCTCAATTTATAACGCTGAAGGAAGAACTGGAGCGGTTGTTTAAAAAGAAGAACCTGAGTGAAGTTACCAAGGAAGAAATGGAGCGCAACATAAAGGAGTTGGAAAAGATATATGACGAAGCCAAAGAACTGGAGCGT
This sequence comes from Chitinophagaceae bacterium, assembly GCA_947447465.1. Classification (GTDB taxonomy): domain Bacteria; phylum Bacteroidota; class Bacteroidia; order Chitinophagales; family Chitinophagaceae; genus Flavipsychrobacter. The sequence goes on from CANFKE010000044.1 coordinate 24,903, forward strand.
AAAAATCAATTGCTGCGTGCCAAATACGATAACGATTCAAAGTATGCACGCCTGCATAAGAGACTGATGGAGAAAGACCCGTTGACCGACAGTGAAAGTAAACTGTTTGAGGCACTGCAAAGCCTGAAGAAAGAGGTAGATGCACAGATATTGCAGAACGCCAATATTATGGACAATGAAAGCTACGTGGAGAAGATGATCATGCGTCTTGTAATAAGTCAGTTGAAGACTAAATACGATCTGCCTTTGGACGCAGACCGGTCAAAAAACATAAATAACTTAATAGTAAAAGAATACATGAACGAATATTACGGTCGTGTAGCATAACAGATATATAAATGAGCCTGACACAGAGTTTTGAAAGGAATACTAAAGAACTGATTGACGACCTGAAAAGTGTGTGCGCCAATTACGGACTTGGCAATGATGGCAATGAGTTTAAGATCATAACTCAGGTTTTTCTTTACAAGTTCCTCAACGATAAGTTTGCATACGAGGTAAAGCAGATAGACCCAAAATTGGCGAAAGCCGATAACTGGGAAGCAGCCATAAAGCAATATAAACAAGCAGACTACGACATGTTGCTGCTGCAGATGACGGAAAGCACAGCAAGACTGAAGCCGGAACAATATATCTCCTACCTGTTTGAGAACCAGAACCAGGCTAAGTTTTCTGAACTGTTTGATAACACACTGCTGGATATAGCTAAAGAGAACAGCGATATATTCTCAGTTATAACTGATGGTGGCGAAAAGATAATGCTGTTTGAAAATATCAGCAAGTATGTAATAGATAAGCGTGATGATTTTTGTAAAGCTATAGTGAACAAATTGGTGAACTTTAGCTTTGAGCACATCTTCAACGAAAAGTTTGACTTCTACGCTACTATTTTTGAGTACCTGATAAAGGACTATAATACTAATAGTGGCGGTAAGTATGCGGAGTATTTTACGCCTCATGCTGTAGCTAAGATAATGGCCTCTTGCTTGGTCACCGCACCGGAAAAGAATGTAACTTGCTATGACCCATCAGCAGGATCTGGCACATTATTGATGAACTTGGCACATGCTATAGGTGAAGACAAGTGCACTATCTATTCTCAGGATATATCGCAGAAATCATCTAACCTGCTGCGTCTGAACCTGATACTGAACAACCTTGTACATTCTATACCCAATGTGGTAAAGGGAAATACTTTGCTTGATCCGTATCATAAAGAAAAAGACGGCAAACTGAAAAAGTTTGATTTTATAGTTTCTAATCCACCTTTTAAATTGGATTTTAGCGACTATGTAGAGGACCTGAAAAGCAAAGAAAACCATCAGCGCTTTTTTGCCGGCACACCTAATGTGCCTAAGGCAAAGCCTGAAGGTATGGCCATATACCCCATGTTCATCCAGCACATCATGTACTCCCTATCGGCAAAAGGTAAAGCCGCTGTTGTAGTACCTACAGGTTTCATTACAGCGCAAAGCGGCATTGAGCGAAAGATAAGGGAGAAGCTGGTAGATGAAAAAATGCTGCGGGGTGTAATTAGTATGCCCAGCAATATATTTGCCACTACGGGTACCAATGTGAGCATACTATTTATAGACAATGCCAATAAGAAGGGACATATAGTGCTAATGGATGCCTCTAAACTGGGGACTACTGTAAAAGATGGTAAGAACCAGAAAACACTTTTAAGCCCTGATGAAGAGCAAACAATAATTAACACCTTCAATAAGCATGAAGCAGTAGAAGATTTTACCGTAGTTGTTTCTTACGAACAGATTGCGAAGAAGAACTATTCTTTTAGTGCCGGGCAATATTTTGATGTAAAGATTGAATATACTGACATTACACCCGAAGAGTTCACTGAAAAAATGGAAGGGTTTAAAAGTAGTCTTGACAGCCTATTCGCTGAATCGAAAACCTTGGAAAAGGAAATTCAGAAACAATTAAATGGGCTGAAGTATGAAATTTGATGTTTGGAAATATATTGATGCACTCGAATATTGTAGTAAAATCACTGATGGTACTCATGATAGTCCCCCATCTACTACTACAGGGAAACCACTAATTACCTCGAAGCATATTAAAGGCAGAAATATTGATTTTGAAAGTGCATATTTAATTAGTGACAACGATTACAATAAAATTATTCAAAGAAGCAAAGTCGACCAGTGGGATGTAATAATTAGCATGATTGGAGAGTATTGTGGCTTTTGTTATGTAGAAAGAAATAGCGAAATTGATTACGCTGTAAAGAATGTAGGATTATTTAAAACTGGTAGCAAAGTAAAAGCAGAATGGCTGTATTACTATTTGACTTCATATCAGGGTAGACAAGTTTTATCTAAAATTAAAACTGGGTCATCTCAACCATACCTAACTTTGGGTGCATTAAGAAATTTGAAAATACTTGTCCCTGTCGATGAAGAAATCACACAGAAAATTGTAAATGTCCTTTCGCTAATCGATGCTAAGATAGAACTCAACAATAAACTAAATGATAATTTATTTTACAGATTTACCCAATCTTGACCTGTCCATTCATAAGCATAGGCAATAACCATTCACGCAGTTCAGCAAGTTTTTGGTTCTCTTCTTCCAGAAGTTCCTGCCTGTTGAAAACAGAGGAAATAGATTTGGTATACATTTCAATTACTTGCTTTTGGGGCGCAAGAAAATAAATTGTTTTCAGGACTGATGTTGAAACTTCCTTGAATGTAGAACCTGATGCATTGTTTTCAATTACCAGTGCTAAGTTTTTAATTGTATAATAGATGAATTCAGTTGTAAAATATGATTTTGGCACAAATGATTTAAAACCCTGGTTCGTTGTTACTTCATTTCTGGCAATTGCTAAATACCCAACAGGTGCTCTTGAACTCATAAGCACAGTACCCCTTGGCATAGTATTTAGTGACGCTGCGTTCCTACCTTCTTGTGAAACATCCTGTTCGCCTCTTTTAATAAACTTATTACCCTCATTTAACGACAGATCTTTGGGAGTTATCCATGCGATACCATTTTTAGTAAAATAGGAATCATTGTCTCTTGAAGGTGTACTACCACCAGTAATATTTCCAATTTCATCGAGTGTTGATGCACTCCATCCCTCAGGTACCTCTCTTTTCAACTCATCATTCCATACCATTTTACCTCCACTGGTTTTGTATGGCTTGCCGTTAGCATCAGGAAAATCGAACTGTACAAACCAATAATCATAGAGCGTCTTGGCCATCTGCTCTAAATTATCATTTAGTTTATTGTTCAGCTCAATCTTGCTATCAATACTACGTAGAACACCTGCTAATACTTTTTGATTGGCTAGCGACGGAAGTTTTATTTTCACATTATAGTAGGCATCAAATGTCATACTAGGGACTCCTGTTCCTGAGTTTAATCTCTCTAAGTTCAAGGACTTTAAAAAGTAATATAAATAGTAAGGCTCAGTAAGATCGACGTTAATTTCAGTGTAATATAATGTATCGACGGTCCAAAAGGGTATATTTGAGAATTGGATGTTTTCGAGCGAGCCTTTACGAGGTAAAAGAATACTTTCTTTATCATATAAATACTTGTTGCCGAAACGCATTATTCCTCCACTGCCGAAAACAGGTATATCTCCTTCTGACAGAACTTTGTGATCCTTGCCGTTTTTAATTTTTAGTAACTCTTTAAGATAAAACTCTTGCATACTTATCCAATGTATTTTCTATGAGCAATTTTTACGTTAGCCTGATTAACCATTGCATAATGTAGGGTAGTATCAATTTTTACATGCCCAAGTAATTTTTGTACCTGTTCAATGGGCATACCCTTGTCAATGGCAGTTGTAGCTAGTGTTCTACGGAACTTATGCGGATGTAATTTTGCAATTTTAGACTTTTCACCAAGCTTTCGTAACACAGATCCTATCCCGCCAATAGATAACCTTGTATGTGGCTTTGCCAGAGATACAAATAACGCCTTGTCGCTATCTTTTCTACTGTCAAGGTACTGCTTTAAATGAAGCTTTGTTCGTGCATCAAAGTAAACTTCCCTTTCTTTATTTCCTTTTCCGGTTACAATACATGAGCGTTCGTGAAAATCAATGTCATCACGGTTAATTTTCTCCAACTCACCTACCCTTATACCTGTTGAGCATAATATTTCCATCAATGCAAGATCCCGGATTCCTTTGCAGTTGTCTCTCAGCACTTCAATTTCCTCATCATTGAGTACGGCTTTTATAGTCCTGGCAGATTTCACTTTGTGTATTCTTCTTACCGGTGATTTTAAGATGCAATCTTCATCTTCCAGCCAAGAAAAAAAACTTGAAAAAATCCTTCGGATATTATCAATTGTTACCTTGCTGGAATTCTTTTGGGTTTGGTAATCAGATAGATAAGATCGTAAATCATTGGTGGAGATTTCTGTTATTTTTTTACCCAGCTTATCTAACATCATCTGAATGGTGAACTGATAATATTTTAATGATTTTTCAGAACACCCTTCAACTTTTTTTGCAGAAATAAATAACTCCAGTAGCGAAACGTTTCTATCAGCAAACGAAATAATTTCCATATTTCTGCAACTCATTTCAATCTCACGGAAATTTTGTTGGAGAACCTTCTCCAATAGTTGCATTTGTTGAAAATTTAATGCGTTTGCCATTTCGTTGATAATTCCTTGTTTTATAATTTCCTTCATGAGAATTCATTTAGATAATAAATCCCAAAGGAAAGCAAACAAAAATAGCTCTTGATTTAGGTAAATGATAATTTAGAGCAGATGGCAAAGACGCTCTACGATTATTGGTTTGTACAGTTCGATTTTCCCGATGCTAATGGTAAGCCGTACAAAACAGGTGGGGGCAAAATGGTTTGGAATGATGAATTGAAGAGGGAAGTTCCATCTGGATGGGAGGTCAAGAAAATTAAAGATTTTGCTAAAACAGGATCTGGCGGTACTCCATTGTCAACTAAGCATGAGTATTATAAAGACGGCAACATCCCTTGGATTAATAGTGGTGAAGTAAATTCATCTTTTATTATTGAATCTAAAAATTACATAACGGAAGCAGGACTAAATAATTCAAGTGCAAAAATATTTCCCAAAGGAACAATATTGATGGCCATGTATGGTGCTACTGCCGGTCAAGTTAGTTTGATGGATATTGAAGCCTGCACTAACCAAGCTATTTGTGCAATAATGCCAAATGACAGAAGGATTTCACCATATCTTAAATTTGGATTACATCAAATATATCAGCATCTAATCAATTTGAGTTCCGGTTCAGCAAGGGATAATTTGTCTCAAGATAAAATCAAAGAGCTATTTTTTGCAATACCTGAAGACAGAATTCTTCATTCCTATTTTGAAATTGGAAATCAATGCTTTAAGATGATACTGACTAACATAAAAGAGAACCAAAAACTTGCTGAACTGCGTGAATGGTTATTGCCTATGCTTATGAATGGACAGGTCAAGATTGGGTAAATCTGTAAAATAAATTATCATTTAGCTTTTAGTACAGAATCAAATAATCTATTGATAGTTTAAATTTATACGAAAGTATAAAGGTAAATATTAGCTAGACTTTGCAAGCAATAAACCAATAAGTTATATTTGATAGTTGTTAAGATAGTTTGTCTGTCAAATTGAATATCAGCTGAAAATATGTTAGCTCAACTTTTCATGAAACTAGATAGGTTAGTTTACTTAATAATAAGAGGCACTTAAACTGATAATATAATTAATGGAAGGAAACAATACACTAATATTTTTACTATTAATTTCCAGTTTCCTAGTACGCTTTATTAATCAGATCATTCTATTTGTGAAGTCAAGATGGGGGTATTTTTCACGCATATCAAATGATATTTTTCACGTATATTTTATTGAATTTTACTTGTATGTTTACTGAATTATTTTCCAATATGTAAACGTAATAATTATGGCTGCGGATAACCCACTATATATAGACAACATTATACTTAATGAAAGTGCTCAATTTTATTCAAAAGCTAGAAATGTACATTTTAGTAAGCATCATATAACTGAAATTTTCACCTATGCATCTTCCGATAAAGTAGGTCAGTTTTTGCTTAATATAAAAAAGTTCCAGTATGCAGATTTCCCCGAAATTGAATTTTCTATTTGTGTTTTCAAGATGGTGAGTAAGCCATCTTTTATACAAGAGGAAATCCCTGGATGGGAGGAACAAAAGCTAGCCTACCTATTAATCATAGACCACATAAATTACTGCGTAATTTTTAAAAAGAACATTGGTGATGTTGATGACGTTCTTTATAAAGGGTTAACAGAAATTGACTATCAAATTTTGTCAACAATATTTATAGAGGATTCTACTAGTATTGAAAAAGTATCCCTGAATAATACTAGTATACTTCGAAATTCGATGAGAAGCAAAATTTATGAAGCTGACAATTTGAAAGAATCTTTACCGACATACGGTGTTTCAAGATACGTCCCTAATTCAATGCGATTGAATGATGATTCCGCTAAAATGACAATAGGATTTAATACATCTAGAATTACAAACTTTGGAGAAAAAAAATACATTTACGATCTAGTAATTTGGGCAAGTAGGATAATTGATAAAATTAGTAATTATCAGGAACGGGAAACATTTCTCGATGTATTTGCAAAGCCTGTAGATTATGAAGCAATGGTTGATGAGTTAGTTCCAATAGCTATTTACGTGGGATCATCTAAAATTCAAGAGGATATAGCAAATGAGGTAATTGAAAATTTTACTTATCAAAAAAATGGGATATCGAGAGTTATTCCAATGGACAAATTTCTTCAGACAATTAGTATAGTATATACTATTGATGAAAACATAGTAAATGGTGAACCCGTATACAAATTACATACCAATGCGATCAGCAATATTGAGTTATCATTGAATTTAAAATCAATCACGCTTACCTCAAAAAAGCTAGTAAATATTCAAATAAATTTCGAGAATGGCACTCAAAAGCCGCTACTCACTTATTTGAACGCTCTAAATGATTATACTGTCAATTTTGATAACCTTGATCTGATTTACCATAACCGAAAACTGTATAAGGATAGCAAGTTGTTGAACAGTATTGATGGCTTTCTAGATGTTTTTCATCCAGTACCATTGCTAGCAAATGCTACAAGTGAGAAGGGAATATTCACAACAACATCAACAGCCTTCTCTGCTCGAAGTATATTTTCATACATCGATACAACCATATTAAATGGATCACCATTTTCTCTATTAGATGACTTAGGTGATGAGTGGGCTGACTTTATCAGATTAGAAAACAATACACTGAGCTTTATTCATGCTAAGCATGGAACTTCAGTTATGTCAGCAACTGCATTTCAAGATGTAATAGGACAAGCTCAAAAGAACATTGCAAACTTCAATCCTACTTTTGACAGATTGGACAATCATAAGCGTACAGGTTGGCTTGAACCGTATACTATTTCCCGAACTCGAACTCGTATTAATAAGTTACGTAGAGGTGACACTGTGGACAATGCTATCATAGCTTATAAAAAGGCATTGATGAATCCAAATCTAAAGAGGGAAATAATCTTGGCTATAGATTTTATTTCAAAGGATATGCTTGCGCAAAAATTACAACAACTTAAAGCTGAGCTACCTTTTGCTGAAAGAAATCAAGTGATTCAAATACTATGGCTAATATCAGGGTTAGTAAATTGCTGTATTGAAGCGGGTATTGAAATTCATATCCATTGCAAACCATAACAATTATGGAAGATAACAGAATACAAGAAATAAATGATCACTATAATCTTATTATAAAAAAGTTACTCGACTTTAAACGGCTTGTAGTTACTTATGTTGATTTGCCTACTGAGGAAATAAGTGAAAAGCACGATCAACTTTCTGATTTAGTATTATACATCATTTTATTGCAGATAGATATTGCTGTTTGTTGTAGATATCTTTTGATAAATAAGCAGACCAATAATACTTATGAGATGAACTATTTTACAAGAGCACTTGCAACACATTGTTCAGATATCGTAAAGACACAAGCTGATAAATTATTGACTAGAATAAATGCAGTTATCAAAATTTATAATAAACTAGAAGGTTATGGAGAATTAGTCACTGAACTTAGTGAAAATAGAATCAAATTAGTGCGCCTTGGAGAAAAGAATATTGTTACTATTGATGCAGTCAGAAATGGTTTATTTGCTCATAGAGATGGTAAAGGGATCGCCCAAAATAATGCAATAGATAGTATTGATACGGCAGCAATTGCAACGATTGCTGATGAAATTGATAAAACTCTATGGGCAATGATGGGCGGTCTTATAAAAATTCAGCAAGTCTTATCTCCAATGCTACCTACTTTAGTTAACGGATCATGGAAATAATACAGAATGTAGATCATAAGAAGATAGTAACCCATTTCAGAAAAACCTATTCTTTCCCCATGTAACATCGGATTGCGGGCAAGACCTATTCGTTTTCCAATTCTGTATCTCGTCCATGTATCTTCCGAAACTCTGTTCTGCAACCTTTGTATTCTATCCATTTCGATTTCATTTAGGGCTTTAGAAATTGGTAATGTTTGATGCTGTAGTATTTCGACAGCACGTTCCAATGTTACTCCATTCTTTCGATTTTCATTGTATAGCTTTAGATATTCATGTCTTTTAGGATCGCCGAAGTTGTATAGGGACGGTCTAAACCCTAAAAAGTATTTAGTGTAATTTTCAATTGTTGTGAACAAATAGCATATAGATATCGTTTGCTTTGGGCGTTCGTTGCTTAATACCATATATGCTGCTTCCTTTATGGTACTTGTCATCCATGGATAATTAGGATCGGCGATATATTCTTCAAAGAAACTACGAATAAACCAATCGACGTCTTGAAAAAACGCCATGTAAGTACCATAAAAACTACGACACAACATCTTCATTACCAAGTGCTTTTTTAGATCTATGTCCATTTCTGAGTAATCTAAAAAGTCTTGCAGCGAAACTTCAAGCCCAGTTACGTAATCAAGGTCTTCTATGTAGCCTGCTTCACTAGATAACTTACAATATTCTGCAACATTCATATTTATTGGTACTTAGACGTCCTCAAATGTACTCAATGCAAATTTGAATAAGGTCAAATTGTAAAGTGTCCTGAGCTTTCCACTAGTCTATGATTAAACTGTCCGTCTTAACTATTCCTTGAACAATGTGTCGCAATCTTTAGTCGCCGCATCGGCGGCATCAGTTAAAATGTAATTTCCGTTTTATGTTGACCCACCATTCCGGTGATGTTGACCCACCCCAGGTTTGAAGATTCCGTCATGTTGACCCACTTGAATGGCGTTAAGGTGTACCTCTATTCCGGGATGTTGACCCACTTGCCTGCAGGATGGGAAACTGACATTC
>CANFKE010000045.1 GCA_947447465.1 Chitinophagaceae bacterium
CTTCGTTGATGTATTATGGATATATTTATTTGTATTCTTTCTGGTAAATCAATAAAATTGTTTGCATTTTCGCACTCAAATTCACACACTGAAATAATAAAACAAGTCTATGTCGCAAGCTACAGCTACTACAGCACAGGAGCAAAATTTATGGGGAGGAGGTCGTTCTCCGTTCAACGTAAGCTACGGAAAAATGATGATGTGGTTCTTCCTGTTATCGGATGCCCTCACGTTCGGAGCCTTCCTGATCTCTTATGGTACGACCCGTTTCTTCAGTGCCGTATGGCCTGATGCGAACACTGTGTTCAAATCTTTCCCCTTCCTTGAAGGGCACAACCTCCCGTTGTTGTTCGTGAGTTTGATGACGTTCATCCTCATCATGAGTTCTGTAACAATGGTATTGGCTGTACATGCCGGTCACTATGGTGATAAGAAAAGCGTTGCTACCTGGTTATTGTGGACCATCATCGGTGGTGTTGCGTTCCTGGGTTGTCAGGCATGGGAGTGGACACACCTTGCAGGTGAGTGCGGTGGCCTATGGGGTACATTCACTAATGTAAATACACCGGTACATGAGTATCAGCAGTTCTTCAACATGCATGATGCTTCTGTTGCCAATGTATTCCAGACTCAGCCATTGGTTGCTATGCAGTCAACACACAACTTCTTCAACTACTTCTTTACCATCACCGGTTTCCATGGTGGTCACGTAACCAGCGGTGTTATCTTCAACATCCTTATGCTGATCAACACAGTTAACGGCACTTACGAGCGTCGTGGTCACTACGAAATGGTAGAAAAGATCGGTCTTTACTGGCACTTTGTAGATCTGGTTTGGGTATTCGTATTCACCTGCTTCTACCTGCTTTAATCTTACTGACTCACAACTTAAAAATATTATACAATGTCATCACACCACAACAACGATAACGTACAGGCACTTTACGAAGGAGATCAGTCAAAACTATACTCCGGTGTAATGTCTCATCATACAGATGTAGAATCAACAGAAAGCAAAACACAGATCAAGAAGATCTGGAAAGTATTCTGGATATTGCTTGCTGTAACCCTTGTAGAAGTATTCATCGGTATGCAGCTTAGTCATAGCATGCCAAAGGCTCTTCTGGCGTTCATATTCCTGGGTCTTACTTTATTCAAGGCTGGTTATATCGTAGCTATTTTCATGCACCTTGGCGATGAAAAGAAAAACTTTATGATCACGGTACTTGTTCCATTGGTTTTGTTCGTTTGGTTCATCATCGCATTCCTTGCAGACGGCGGTTTCTGGTTGCACATGAATAGCAGCACACCAACACGCGATCATGGCACACAACAGATAGCAAAGTAATGACTGAAAAAAGATCAAATAATAAGTTTCTTATTGGTATAGCGGTAGCCTTTTTGCTACCGCTTTCTTTATACCTGATAGTGAGCAAACTATCGAAGGGAAAGATAAAGCTGCCCAAGCACTACATCATAGAGAAAGTAGATACCCTACCCGGCAATCCGGCGGTACTCGATACCATCTACCATCAGGTAGGCGATCTGGTGCTGACCAACCAACTGGGCGAAAAGATATCGCTGAATAAAGACCTGAAGGATAAGATGGTGGTGATCAACTTCTTCTTTGCGGAGTGTAACAGCACATGCCCTAAACTCTCCAAGAGTATGCGTACACTGCAAATGGGCTTTAAGAAGGATCCGAAGAAAGAGACCAATCTCAGTAACGATATTCACTTCATCTCTATTACCGTAATGCCTGAGCATGATTCGTTCCAGGTGTTGCGCACTTATGCCGACCGTTACGATGCCAACCCGGACCATTGGTGGTTCCTTACCGGCGACAAAAAGACCATATACGAGTTTGCCCATAAAGAATTGGGTATTGCTACAGGCCCCGGCGATGGCGGAGCGGAAGACTTCATACATTCTGACAAGTTGATACTGCTGGATAAGAACCGCTACATACGCGGCTATTATGACGGCCTTAATGACACCGCAGTTACCAAATGCGCAGATGACATCGTACTTTTGACATTGGAAAAAGAAAAGAAAAAGAAGAAATAGTTTGCCCCAGATCGAGGAGCAGGAAATTGATGTATTGGCAACTGTTACTACATTGAAAAAGTAAAGGGTTATGACCCGCAAAGAATAAGAAGGTAAACAAGTCCTATAGTGGCGACAATTTTTTAGACAACTTGCATAGCATATGCTTACTACCGCATTAAAAAAAGACGACAAAAAAGCAAATATCATTATCTGGACCGCATCTGTGGCCGTTTTCGCACTGGTAGCTATCACATCCAGGTATAAACTGGATCTCGATCTTGGATTCAATATACACCTGTTCGCTTTGGTCAATGCCATTATCAATTCTACCGTAAGTGTGCTGCTGGTAATGGGGCTGATAACGGTAAAGAACAAAAAGTACACCATGCACAGAAACATTATGCTGCTGGCCATCGTGTTATCATCATTGTTCCTTTTGTCTTATGTAGGCCATCACCTGCTGGCAGGTGAGACCAAGTATGGCGGGCCACATGATGGCAAGTACTACACTTACCTGTTCATACTGGCTACCCATATACCACTGGCCACCATCATACTTCCGTTTGCACTATTTACGGCATACAGGTCATTGACCGGTGAGTATGACAAGCATAAAAAATTGGCCAAATATACCTGGCCGCTTTGGTTGTATGTAAGCATTACCGGTGTATTGGTATATTGGTTCATCCACCCTTACTATATGCCTGCTATTTAATTCAGTATTCCCCTAACTTTGCAACATGAAAAAGTATTTTCTGGTTTTGTTCTTAATGACCGCCTCTGTTACCGCTGTTAAAGCACAGGGGTGTTCTATCTGCACCAAAACAGCGCAGGGTCTTGACGATAAAAGCGCAAAGGGGCTGAACGGCGGTATCGTTTATCTGGCCTTTTTACCTTTGGGTATCATGGGAACACTCGCCTACCTTTGGTGGAGGTCTAACCGCAGTTTATAGGGCATTCACCGATTTGGCCAACCTACCTGTAGCTGTGTTCACTACTTTAGCAACATCAAAAATCAGGTAGTCATGAAAAAACATTTTTACTTTTTAGCCATCCTCACCGGCGTAGCCGTAATTTTCTCATCTTGCCACGGTAAGCGACTGAGAGGAAAAGGAAATAAGATATCCTCCACCCGAACCATTACGGCATTTACTACCCTCGATCTTTCGGCTGATATAAAAGCCAACATCACAGTGCGCCCCGGCGCGCAGCCTACCCTAGTTTTGCACGGCTATGAGAACCTGCTGCAGCACATCAAAACAGCAAACGACAGCAATACGCTACGCATCTATACCGACCTTGATGACTCATGGACCTTTGACAGTCATTCGGGAACAACGGCCGAACTGATCGTTCCTTCTTTGTCTGTATTAGACCTTAGCGGATCTACTGATGCCGATATTCATGGCGCTGTTACGGGCGATAAATTTGCGGTAGAGATCTCCGGTAGTGTAAAATTGGTCATAGATAGCCTTAATGTGACCGATTTCGCCACATCGGTATCCGGCGCAGCCAATATATCGGTAAACGGAGGAACGGCACAGAAAGCCAGCTATGAAGTAAATGGCGCGGGCAAGATAGCCGCGTTCCCGCTGCAGGCCAATGAAGTGACCACATCGGTGTCCGGGGCCGCTAAAGCGGATGTGACCGCACTGAAAATACTTAACGTAAACATAAGCGGAGCCGGCAAGATCAAATACAAAGGACATCCGGTGGTCAATAAAGATATTTCGGGCGCAGGCACGGTAAGAGACGTGAACTAGGGCTGTTCTGTTATTGGAAAATTATCGGTATTTTTATAGTAAACATTATGAATTATGCCCGTTAAGCAGACCCTTATCTTTCTCATTATCCTTTTCATTTCAATAATACCCCCGAAACAAGCCATTGCGCAGGCCGCAGATCAGATAGAACACATATGGTACAACGAACGCCAAACCGCCAAAATACAGGTCTATAAGGGCGCGGACGGCAAGTTTTACGGCAAGGTCATCTGGCTCAAATATCCGCTGTTACCCGACGGCAAGCCGAAATACAATGGCTATTGCCCCAAACCCGAACTGAGGTGCGAGCCTATTATAGGATTGGTGATCCTGAAGAACTTCAAAAAGGATGGTAAGAACACCTACGATGGCGGCACCGTATATGACCCCGAAAATGGCAAAACATACGACTGCAAACTCACCTATAAAGGCGACCATCTGGACGTAAGAGGCTATGTAGGCTTTTCCATGTTTGGCAAGACCACTACCTGGAAACTGGCGGAATAGCATTTCGGCACAACCATAATTATCCCAACGCAAAATAATTACGAGTAGTAGAGACGCATAATTGCGTCTCAAAAGCAACCGTTTATAAATAATAAAATATCGACTGATGCAAACAAAAAGGTCGGAACAGCAGTCCCGACCTTTACTATGACCTTTGAAAAATATTAAGCTATCAATTTACTTTCTTCCCATTTCTTTCTACCCTCGCCCTTTATTACGTGGCGCTCACTATGATAAGAAGAACGGACCAACGGACCACTTTCTACATAGTCGATACCCATTTTGTAACCGGCCTCGCGATATTCGGCAAATTCATCGGGATGTACAAAACGAACTACCGGCAGGTGTTTCTGAGAAGGTTGCAAATATTGTCCCAATGTCACCACATCAATGCCATTGTCCGCCAGATCTTGTAATGATTGCAGCACTTCGTGCTTTTCCTCACCCAGTCCCAACATGATACCGCTTTTGGTGCGCATACCACCATCTTTCAGGCGGCGCAACGCTTCAAGGCTACGATGATATTTAGCCTGTATCCTCACCTTCTTGGTCAACCTTTCTACCGTTTCCAGGTTATGTGATACCACCTCAGGAGCTACATCAATGATGCGCTGCAGGTTGTTCCAATCACCTCTGAAATCAGGTATCAACGTTTCCAGTGTAGTTTCAGGATTCAGAGCACGAACGGCTTTTATGGTATTGGCCCAGATAATTGAACCGCCATCTTTCAACTCGTCTCTGTCAACAGAAGTAATTACAGCATGTTTTACCTTCATCAGATGAATGGCCTCCGCTACTCGCTGCGGCTCATCCCAATCCACAGGCTCAGGGCGACCGGTAGCAACAGCACAAAAACCGCAAGAGCGGGTGCAGATGTTGCCCAGGATCATAAAGGTAGCAGTACCCTCTCCCCAGCATTCGCCCATATTAGGGCAATTGCCGCTCTCACAAATGGTATGTAACTTATGTGTATCTACCAGACCACGAACATGGCGGTAGCTTTCACCTATCGGTAATTTTACACGAAGCCAATCGGGCTTCTTAACACGCGTGTCAGCTTTTACATCAACTGAACTGATTATAGGCAACTCTTGCATATCGGGGTGCAAATTAGTCCAAAATGGCCATAAAAAGTATAATTAAATGGGCAAACCGGCAAAGAGAAAATCTATAGTATTCAGAAAGGATAACGGTAGTAGGCCTACGATCTTGTAATTGATAAAAGGACAAATGAGACACGGAGCTACGGGGTACTCTATTCAATTTGAGTCAACTACCCTACCAACGGCGACCAAACTGGAACGATACGAAGAGATCGTAAAATGAGGAAACGGGCTTTTGATTGGCCATGAGCAATACCGGTGTAGAATAGAATTCTGCATTGACACCTGCTTCTACGCCAATAACATTTTTCTTATTGGCAGAAAAATCAAAGTGTAAAGCCGATTTGATATGCCCGCCTGGTATGAACTGCATTTCGCTGAGGCCTTTACTGAAACCGGCATTACCTTGTATGATCCGTTGATCGAGAAAATCTGATTGATTGATATCTGTGTACTTGATACTCTGCGTGCCGCCGGCAAGTGTTATGTAATAAGGCTTGAGCATACCTAATGAAAACCCTCCGGTAGTTGCCCAGTGAATGGATACACAACCCGGGTCAGGCTTACCTGCTATCAACTTACGGTAACCGAGCCCTACTTTCAATGCATAAAAATTATTGACCTTACCATAGATGTAAGTGCTGGAACTTTTATTAGTGAGTGTCTGGCTTTTTACCTTTTCTTCTTTAGGGTCTTTCTTTTCAGTGAATTCGGTCTGCAAATAGAACACGTTGTGGAACATATCCACCTGCTTCATGTTGTTGGTCTTGGCCTTACCATAGTCACTATATACACTCCAGCCATTGGTATTCAGCCTTAATCCGAAACTCAATTCATGTCGGATAGGCTTGGGGAGTTTGATGAGTCTGGGTTTTACGGGAGCAGGCGCGGGCTTTTCAACTGTCTTAGTAGAATCAGAAGAGAAAACGACCTGCTGGGCATAGCCAGAGCTGCTACAGATCAGAAGTGTGATAAATGCCCCTATTGCCTTGTTCATAAGAAATAATATACATGCAACACTTTGCCGCACAACATATAATTAAACTAAATTACGACTTTATCTCTGAATCAACAATCTATCAGTAATTTTAACAAAAAATCAGACCATGACCTCTAAAGTAACTTATACCGGTAACCTCCGCACATTGGCTACTCATCTGCGTTCAGGCAGCTCAATTGAAACCGACGCTCCTGTTGACAACCACGGCAAAGGAGAACGTTTCTCCCCTACCGATCTGGTAGCTACTGCACTGGCATCGTGTATGGTCACCACAATGGGTATTGCCTGCCTGACGCATAACATAGACATAGATGGCACAGAATGTGATGTGGAAAAGATCATGACCACCAACCCGCGTAAGATCGGTGAAATAAAGATAGATATGAGGTTTCCCAACAGTAAACCCTTTACAGATAAGGAAAAGAAGATACTGGAGACCGCTGCGCTAAATTGCCCGATCATGGAAAGCCTGCACCCTGACTGCAAGAAGACACTGAATATTACGTGGCCTGCCTGATAATATTGAGTCCTACAGTACATTCCAGACATCTGCGAGCGCTACAGTAGTTGTTATACAACTGAATAAGTGCCTGACTTTGGGCGGCATTATTAGCTGTCCAGCCATTGTCGGCCCATAGTGCAGTTATGTTGTTCTTCTCTGCCGGCACTGCTTCCAGCAGGTTCAGAGAGTGCTCTCTGAGAGATGCTGCGCCCTGCCTTGAAGCATACAAAAACTGTATAGGGGCTATGGTATTGATGATGATGTTCTGAATAGAGGATTTGCCCAACGACTTAGGCCCCGGGCCGGTTTGCAGCTCATCGAACATGAAATGGTCGATCCAGTAATCGCTGGCGGTAACATCGAGAAGCGGCTCTATCTCCTTTATTGAATGGGTCTCTATGATCTGGGAGAACAAATGCTCCGACTTGTGGATCAGCATAGCAAACTGAGCTATCCTTACCGTGGGAAAATTAGCAGGCCTCATCCTCAGGAATTTCCAGAGATGCGCAGATATTGGCGACAACTTATACTTCTTGCGCAGATAGCTGTATTCATCCTGTAGTTTTTCGGGATAGTCGTCCATGAAGGAGGCATTGAGCATACCTGCCTGACCAAATAAAAGAGCTTCTATCTGCATGAGGTTTTCTCTATGCCTGCCCAGTACATTGAGCGGTATGGATTGCGCCAGTAAGAGAAAGGGAGTTGCATTAGTCTTGAATCCGAAATTCGCCGCCATGCGCCAGTAGAGCAAGTTTCGCCAATCCTCAGCTGAGTTCTCAAGCATTACATTCCAGTCGCTTAATTTATGTTCCCAACGCTCAGCCAGCAGCCGTGTCAGCCAGCCTTCCTTGGTTATAGACCTCACCTGCTTGTGCTGATCTGAGCAAGGCAACTGATTTCCGGCCTGCATAAGCACATCATACTTCCCGATAACGTGAGCAGGTATCTTACCATCAAGCACCAGAACAGGAGTATTGATGGCTACCCCATCAACATCATTGTCATAGACCACATGAAGTGCGAGATTGTGATAAGAAAGATCGTGCTGATGACCATGCCTGAGCCAGTCACTGCTTTTGAGGTGCAATTCTACATTGCCTACTAATATGGTCTTACCTATCTTAATGCGAGCCTCTAAAAAGTCGGGACCAGCATCTTTGTTGAGTTTACCGGGATGTACAATGGTAAGCTGTTCACCATCGGTGGTTTTCAGGTCGGTCACCTGATATAAAGAGTGCTGCCAGATGAACTGAAATAAAGCTTCGGTCATGTGTCATGGTTTTCAGGAAAAAGGAGGAGGTATTATCAGTGTTCGATAAAGTCGAGGTCTTTACCAAACGTCTCTTCTGTCATCAACACAGCAATAGTACTGATGGTCATTACAACTGCACCGGTAATAGCACCTGCATTGATGTAACTAAAATGTAAACTATGCTGCAGGAAATTGAAGAGCATAAAAATAATAGGCAACGATCCGCGCACCATATTAGGAACGGTAGTAGCTGCGGTAGCCCTGAGATTGGTGCCGAAATGCTCTGCGGCCATAGTTACGAACAATGCCCAGAACCCGGTACCAAAGCCCATAAGGGCACAGATCATGTACATATTGGCCGCATTGCCATTGTACTGCCTGAAGTACAAGTATATACCAACGATAGTAATGGCGTAAAATATATACAGCGCTTTCTTACGGCTCTTTAATGCATGGCTGACCAAACCTATTAGCACATCGGCAATAGCGATAGCCACATAGGCATACATGACTGCTTTTCCGGGGCTTATTTTTTCAGTGATACCAAATTCATTCCCAAACTTATCGGAGAACGTGATGAGCATACCAATGACATACCATGTAGGGAGGCCAATGAGAATGGCCAGAATATACTTAAGTGCCCGCTTACCGTTGGTAAAGAACAAAAAGAAGTCTCCTCTTCTTACATTCTGCGATTTTACCTGAGCATACAAACCCGATTCAAATACACTGATCCGCAATGCGAGCAATGCCAACCCCAGACCACCACCGATAAAATAACATACCCGCCAATCGAATGACTGTGAAATGAAATAAGCGACAATGGCACCTGTGAGGCCTATACCTGCAACCAGAGATGTTGCAATGCCACGTAGTTCTTTAGATATTAGTTCAGACACCAGTGTAATGCCGGCACCTAATTCACCCGCCAGACCTATACCGGCAATGAACCGGCATATTTCGTACTGCTCTACTGTGTGCACGAAGCCATTGGCAATATTGGCGGCTGAATACAAAAGAATAGAACCAAATAAAACACTCAATCTACCCTTTTTGTCGCCTAACACGCCCCAAAAGATACCCCCCAGTAACAAGCCGATCATCTGAACATTGATGACATCCTGACCAACACTTAATGCTTTTTCACCTGTTAAATTCAAACTTGTAAGGCTTGCATTTCTTACCATACTGAAAAGCAGCAGATCATAAATATCTACGAAATAGCCTAACGCTGCAACCAGAACGGGAATACTGAGTAAACCAATAGACTTGCTACGATTCATGTGAAGGATTTTTGCAATTTATGCTTCTGTAGTGGCTTTCTTTTTACCAAAGAACATTTTGAACAATACAGGACCTGTTGTTACGATAACTAACCCTATTACAATGATCTCCAGATTTTTTTGTACCCATGGAATATTGCCAAGTAATACGCCGGCCAACATCATGCTGCTGACCCAGGCCAAACAGCCCAGAATGTTGTAGTAAATGAATTTCTTATAATTCATATCTACCATTCCGCCTACTATGGGAGCAAATGTGCGCACAATGGGCAGGAAGCGCGCAAAGAATATAGCCAACCCACCTTTTTTCTCATAGAAATCATGCGCCTGATGTATATATTTTTTCTTGAACAGCATACTATCTTCCCTCTTCATCAAAATGTGGCCAAATTTGCTGCCATACCAATAGCCTATAATGTTACCTATTACTCCGCAAGCAGTTATCAGCCCTATCCAAAAAGCAAGGTCTATATACATATTGCCGAATTTAGATGCGGCAGTACTTGTAGCAATGATCACACCTGTAACAAAAAGTAACGAATCACCGGGAAGAAAGAAACCAACGAATAAACCAGTTTCAGCAAAAATAATGAACATGACCACATATAAACCGCCGTGAGCCATTATCCAATTGGGGTCGATCAACTGCCTGTAAATCTCTATTAATTGATGCATATTCTATTAAGTTGCCGTGAAAATATAAAAAAAAGCCGAACAACCGGACGGGTTATGAAAATAGAAGTAAAAGCTATGCGTGAATGATGTATTTATTGATATCTAATCAGCCGTTGATCTGCTGTTGCTTCTTGAGTATTTTGGTGACTTCTCTGAAACAAATGGAAAAATACCAAACTGAAACAAGCAACCCTGAAAACATCAGGTAGAAATTATGAACACCATTTACTGCAAACCTTTTCAGATCAAGATCTGTAACTACTACCTCTTTAACTTTATTGGTGACGTAATAGTAAATACCCAACCAAATGACCAGAGATAAGGCAAATGCCCATCTTTCTATTTTCTTCTTCTTATAGAATGGCAGGAAATAGTTGATACCAAAGCTGACCACCTGAAACACAAGTAGTAACCAGAATATTTTTCTGGACCAATCACCACCTTCGTCTATAGTATAGAAGTAGTAGATGAGCAATGCGGTCTGAATTAGGGGATCGACGATCTTGAATGTCAGCATACGGTCTATGCTGCTCCTTGATTTCTTTTTCCTTGACATTGGGATGGGGGTATATTTTCAGCTAAAGTATATAAAAAACAAATTGACTTATAAAATTGTGGCTATCTACATAAATTTACACTATGAAAGCTATGTTGTTTGCCGCAGGACTAGGAACCAGATTGAAGCCATTTACTAATAATGCTCCTAAAGCATTAGCTATGGTAGGCAATAAAACCTTATTGGAAATCAACATAAAGTATCTTCAACGATTTGGCATAACAGATGTGATCATCAATGTTCACCATTTTGCAGACATGATAGAAGATATGGTAGGGCAACACAATGGCTTTGGCAGCAACATTACTATATCTGATGAAAGAGATGAGGTACTGGAGACCGGTGGAGGATTGAAAAAAGCAGCTTGGTATTTCTCAGGTGCAGAACCATTTGTAGTGATGAATGTAGATGTACTGACAACACTTGACCTTGGTCAACTTATAACATCACATCGGTCATCAGAAGCTATTGCAACACTTGCGGTGATGAAAAGAGACTCCTCGAGACAATTACTTTTTGATACTGAAATGACACTTTGTGGCTGGCAGAATAACAGCACCAATGAACAAAAGATAGCCCGTTCTATAACAGATACGCAACCATTTGCCTTCAGTGGCATACAGATAATGAGCCCAGCAATATGGGAAAACGCACCATTTAGCGGTAAATTCTCACTAATAGACCTCTACCTGCATACTGCGAAACAAAGTATTGTAAAAGGATATGACCATACCGGAGATACCTTCATAGATGTGGGCAAGCCCGAAAGTTTAGCAAAAGCTGAATTATTGTTCAAATAAGTAATTACTTGATCTCTACTTTATCTCCGTAGAATTTCGCTTGCTTATTCAGCAGCAGATCTATCATCATTTTTACCCGTGCCAGTTTCTCACGAGCAAAAACCTGAACGTAAGCATCGCCATCTGCTGCACAATAGCCAACTGCACTTATGTTCTTTCTATTGGCTATATAAATGGCCCTCTGATTGTGAAAGGTCTGGGAAATGATAGTAAACCGAGATTGACCAAATATGTCTCTGCACCTGAGAATACTGTCTAATGTGCGGAGACCCGCATAATCAAAAAGAATACGGCTTTCAGGCACTCCTTTAGCTACGAGGTCATTTTTCATCAACAACGGTTCATTATAATATTGTGTACTGTTGTCGCCACTAACTATGATATAATCGACTTTACCAGCCATATAAAGCTGAACTGCTGCATCGATCCGATTCTGGTAATAGGGATTGATAATATTTTTGGCCTTGTCCATAAACTTGGCCGTACCTAACAATAATCCTACTTTGTTTTTAGGAATGGTATTTACGTCTGTGAAGAGCTGGTCTTTGGTATCTCGTATCACCATATAATTTACTACACTGACAATTGTCAATATAAATAGTAAACTGATAATAGTAAGATTCCTCCACTTTCTGAACGACATAAGCCTGTATATAATCGGTGGCAAGATAGGTAATTGAGTCAGAATATTCAATCCTGAGATACATGTAAATATGTTTGAACTATCTGTACTCATTGATTTACAGGTTTTACATACATTATTAACATCGATCACATTGTTTTATTTGAAGGATATAATTTTTCAAACCAAACAACTATATTTGTCACTTCACATTTTTTTAACAAGGATTTACATATGACGCCATTATTTTACCTCGTACCGGGATTCGGGATCCTGGCATTATTGTACACATTCATAAAGGGAGCCTGGGTAACCAAGCAAGAGTCAGGCAATGCCCGTATGACAGAGATCGCCAACTACATTGCCGAAGGTGCAATGGCCTTTCTGAAGGCAGAGTACAAGATCATGAGTTATTTCGTAATTATAGCTGCAATATTGCTTGCATTCATGGGCTATAGCAGTCCTAATTCAAGCTGGATCATTGCAATTGCATTTATAGTAGGTGCCTTCTTCAGTGCACTTGCAGGTTTCATTGGTATGCGTATTGCAACAAAAGCAAACGTTCGTACTGCTCATGCTGCTCGTACCAGTCTTAGCAAAGCCCTTGCCGTATCATTCGGTGGTGGTTCTGTAATGGGTCTTGGTGTAGCCGGACTTGCGGTTTTAGGACTTGGCGGCCTGTTCATCATCCTCAAAATGTATTTCGCTCCTACTCAAGCTGTTGACAGCGCAGAAATGGAGCGTGTAATAGAAGTACTTACCGGATTCTCATTAGGAGCTGAAAGTATTGCATTGTTTGCCCGTGTTGGTGGTGGTATATATACCAAAGCTGCTGACGTAGGCGCTGACCTTGTAGGTAAGGTAGAAGCAGGAATTCCTGAAGATGATCCGCGTAACCCTGCAACTATTGCAGATAACGTTGGTGACAATGTTGGTGACGTAGCAGGTATGGGTGCCGACCTTTTCGGTTCTTATGTAGCTACAGTATTGGCAACCATGGTATTGGGTCGTGAAACATCATCTATGTCAGGAGACATGTTTGGTGGACTTGCTCCTGTTTTGTTACCTATGTTGATAGCCGGTGTAGGTATATTATTATCTATGGTAGCTACTCTGTTTGTTCGTATCTCAGATAGTGCAGGTATTAGCACCAGTGCTGTACAGAGAGCATTGAATATGGGTAACTATGGTTCAATCGTATTGACTGCTATCGCTTGCTTCTTCCTTGTCAATGGTATATTGCCGGAAACAATGTCATTGCGTGGCCATGAGTTCACTCGTACGGGTGTATTTGCCGCAATACTTGTAGGCCTTGCAGTAGGCACATTGATGAGTATGATCACTGAGTTCTATACAGCAATGGGTAAGCGTCCGGTATTGAGCATCATCAAGCAATCTTCAACAGGTGCCGCAACCAATATCATCGGCGGTCTCGCAGTGGGTATGGAAAGTACATTCCTTCCTATTCTTGTTTTGGCAGGTGGTATCTATGGTGCTCACCGTTGTGCAGGTCTTTATGGTGTAGCTATTGCTGCTGCCGGTATGATGGCAACAACAGCTATGCAGTTGGCGATCGATGCGTTTGGTCCTATTGCGGACAACGCGGGTGGTATTGCTGAAATGAGCGAACTGGAAAAAGAAGTACGTGAAAAAACTGACGTTCTGGATGCTGTAGGTAACACTACCGCTGCAACAGGTAAAGGATTCGCTATTGCATCTGCAGCGCTTACATCACTAGCATTGTTTGCCGCTTATGTAGGTGTGGTTGAAAAAAATGGTTTTGCATTGAATGATGCGATCAATATCTACCACGCTGATGTATTGGCCGGTCTTTTCGTAGGAGCTATGATACCATTTATCTTCTCATCACTTGCAATACGTGCCGTAGGTGAGGCTGCAATGAGCATGGTAGAAGAAGTTCGTCGTCAGTTCCGCGAAATACCAGGCATCATGGAAGGCACTGGTAAGCCAGAATATGACAAGTGCGTAGCCATTTCTACTACTGCATCTTTGAAAAAAATGATGTTGCCGGGCGCCATAGCTATTATTTCTCCATTGCTCATGGGTTTCCTTTTAGGTCCTGAAGTATTGGGTGGATTCCTTGCAGGTGCTACTGTAAGTGGCGTATTGATGGGTATGTTCCAAAACAATGCAGGTGGTGCGTGGGACAATGCCAAGAAATCATTTGAGAAAGGAGTTGAGATCAATGGTCAGATCTACTACAAAAAGTCTGAACCTCATAAAGCATCTGTAACAGGTGATACAGTAGGTGATCCGTTCAAGGATACATCAGGCCCTTCAATGAACATCCTGATCAAGCTGATGTCTATCGTTGCACTGGTTATCGCTCCAACCATTTCAGTATTACATAGTACGAAGGCCGCAAGTGCAGTTGCTCCTATAAAAAAAGAGATAGGTACTACTGGAACTGTTACACCAAAAGTAACTAAGGTGTTCACTATCAATTAGAGAAATGACGATAATAATCAAAAATACCCTGTGCTTTTGTAGCACAGGGTATTTTTTTGCCCAATATCGGCATATAACTAACGACTGCATGTAATTGTGCGTCTTATATGTAGCGCAGCAACTAGCAAGGTCAAGTATAAAATAATCGACAAATAAACTACAGATATTTGCACAGTCAGAACAATTGAGTTATAATTGTCTTGCGTTAACACCTATTCTAAAAATAGCCGCTTATCTCCTGTTATGAAAAAAAAACACACTCCCAAACCCACCTCAGCATCAAATGAACCTGATGACAAGCATACTACTGCCTCACATGAACTAGTAACAGAATCGACTGCTGCAGAAAAAAAAACAATACTATCTGACTCTATTTTAAAGAAAATCTTTCTCTTCTCTATCATTGGCATGTTGCTCACTGTTTGGTTCAGTGGATTTAATTGTGGTTTTCACTGCGATGAAATGGACATGAACAACTATGGTAAGGCTAACTATGCCTACTATATGAGTGGAGGTAAGGATAAGAGTTTCATGGGCAGTAAGCAGGAAGGAGCAGAAGTAGATTCCCTGCTCAGGTATTACGGTAGTGCTTTTGAACTGATTGCCGTAGGAGTAAATAAGGTGAGTGGAATGGATAAGGGCATGCATGAATTTGACTCTCGTCATTTTATCAATCAGATATTCGGCATCCTGGCCATACTATTTGCGGGTCTTACCGCCAGAAAGATTGCAGGTTGGAGGGCTGCGATATTTACCTCCTGGCTACTCTTCCTCACCCCTTCATTTTTCGGGCATATCTTATTTAATACTAAGGATATTCCATTTTGTGCCGGGTATATAGCTACCATATACTTCATGATAGAATTTCTGGAACAACTACCTGCCCCATCATGGGAGTCAACAATTGGTATAATGATATCATTCGCCTTTGCCACCAATACCCGTATTGTCGGAGTGTTACTGATTGCATATCTGGGCATGTTTACAATATTATACCTGTTGGTCAACAAACCATTGATGAGCCAAACGATCAAAAACAGCAAGGATATACTGATCAAATATCTTACCATTGGTGGTGGTGGATTCCTGATAGTGGTGCTTACCTGGCCATATCTGTTACAGAACCCGGTGAAGAACTTTTTCACCGCACTGGGGATATCCAGTAAGTTCCCAATGAAGGTGAACATCAATTTTGAAGGCAATGCTATTAATTCGCTGCATGTACCTATCGGCTATATACCTAAGTATATGTTAGTTACCATTCCTATATTCATTCTACTCAGCCTACTTATCGGATCTGCCCTATTTCTCAAAAGAATGAGAGAGTATGATTGGAAAGTCGGTTTTTTATTGCTGGTAGCCACTTTCTTCCCTGTCATCTATGCTATAGCGAGCCATGCAGCGTTGTATTCCGGTTGGAGGCATTTCCTTTTCATTTACCCAGGCATTTGTCTAATAGCGGGCATAGGACTGAGTGAAATAACCAAATTCCTGAAGAAAACGTCCCTTCAGATAGCATTTGTAGTGCTTTGCATTATTGGCATGTTCAAACCAATAACCTGGTGTATCAAGAACCATCCTTATGAATATACCTACTTCAATGAATTTGTTGGCGGATTCAACAAGGCATTCTATGCCTATGACAGTGATTACTGGGAAATAACTATGCGTAAAGCAGTTGACAAGATGATGGCCAATGAACCTATAGAGCAATCTAAAGACACTGTGGCGATCTCTACAAATGCCAGCGCTTTTGTAAAATACTACATCAACCGCCACTACCCTAAGGCTAAGATCAAGATAGTACAGTCGGGTTATACCATGCGCAATTCCAACTTCTGGACCTATGGTGTATTCAATTCATTGTTCGTAAAGCCTGATTATCTGGAAAATTATTTCCCACCTCCCTATGTATATTCTGAAAACATAGACGAGATACCTGTGACCGTAATACTTAAAGATACAGCTCGACTGGACTGGAGAGCTGCACTGGCATTAAAAATTGCACAACATACATTGGCAGACTCACTCTACAGTGCATATATAAAGACCACTAAAGATGACAATGTGGGACTATATGCCTATATGGCTGTAGCTAAGGGGTCGCTCAATAAAAATGATGATGCTATAAAACTGGCCAACAAATCGCTGGAATATCACTTATCTCCCCTACTTGACTATAATGCCTATTGCGCACTGGGTATAGCACACGCTAATAAATCTGAATGGAAGGTGAGTATCGATGATCTGCAGAAAGCTATGAACATTATGCCTAAAGAAAGTGCAGCAAAAGATATAATGAGACAAGTGCTGGCAGCACAACGTCAAAGCGTTATCCAAAAACAGTAAACAACAATATTCTTGCCCGATTCATTAATTTCGGGCCTTAATTGATCAATTTGAAATTACCGGAACAGCTACTTCAAGACCTACGCTCTGTAAAGGGCTTTGATGAACTTTCATTCCAAAAGGCGCATCAAGAGCCTGTAACCACCTCAGTGAGATTACATCCGCTAAAGAAGTCGGGTGCTGACATTGCAGGTGATCAGATACCGTGGAATAGCAATGGTCTGTACCTGGCTGAGCGGCCGGTCTTTACACTTGACCCTGCGTTTCATGGTGGTGCCTATTATGTTCAGGAAGCATCATCTATGTTCCTTGAGCATGTATGGAAAAGTGCCGTTACGGATACCGAAGGATTAAGAGTTCTGGACCTTTGTGCGGCTCCGGGTGGCAAATCAACACTTATAGCTTCATTACTCACTCCGAACAGCCTGCTCATATCCAATGAAGTCATCAGATCGAGAGCTACTATCCTTGAAGAAAATATAGTACGATGGGGCTATACCAATAATTGGGTGACGTGCAATGACCCGAGAGACTTTACTAAACTGGGTGGCTACTTCGATGTCATCGTAATTGATGCTCCCTGCAGCGGATCCGGTCTTTTCAGAAAAGACCAGAATGCGCTGCGCGACTGGACACAGGCTAATGTTGAGCTGTGCAGTGCGCGTCAACAGCGAATACTAACAGACATATGGCCTTCACTCAAAGAAAACGGATTGATCATTTATGCAACCTGCTCATTCTCTCCTCAAGAGGACGAGGCAATACTGGATTGGATCGCCGGAACATACTCAACTGAAAGCGTACAAGTAGATATCAAAGAAGATTGGGGTATTGTAGCCACACAATCGCCTGAACATAAAATGCATGGCTATCGTTTTTTTCCAGGCAAAGCTAAAGGTGAGGGCTTTTTTATATCTGCGATCAGAAAGAAAGAAATACCCTCCACCTTATTTCTGCACAGGTTCAAGCCACAGAATATGTCTAAGATACAACAGCAGGCCGGTCATTTGCTTGCTATTGATAGTGTACAATATATTCAACATGACAAGGAGTCTTACAATGCCATAGCTGCTGCACATGAAGGTGACTGGCTGCTGCTGCAAAAGCTATTTTACTTCAGACGAGTGGGACTTCCATTAGGTTCACCATCCGTAAAAGACTGGATACCTGCACACGATGTAGCATTAAGTACAGACGCATCTCCCGATTTGCCTGCAATAGATGTGACCCGCGAACAGGCATTGAAGTTTCTGAAAAGAGAAGATATGAACCTTGAAAGTGACAGCAGAGGATGGCAGATCATTAAATTTAACAACCTGGGGCTGGGGTGGATAAAATCACTGCAGAACCGCGCCAACAACCACCTGCCCAAGAATTGGCGTATAAGAATGGATATACCGGAATCGTAACTACTTGTGAAGGAAGTTAAAAAGGGCATAGTTTTTGTATTTTACTCGTAAATTTGCAGTCTGTATGTTAAGATATTTAATGTTGTTTATATATTCATTGATTGCCGTACAATCAATGGCCCAGAATTCTGATAGTCTGATAGCTAACAGAAAGGGAGCGGGTCTTGTCATCACTTATCGCCTGAAAGCAGGAGAAAGTGTTGCGATGATCGCGAACCGATTCTATGCTCCTCAGGATAAAATTGAAAGCCTGAGCATGGTAGATGGCAGAAAGAAACTACCCGTAGGCACTACATTATATATACCTGTAAGTCCGGAGAACTTTACTGCCAGCAAAGAGAAAGCAGGATTACAACATCAGCAAGAGCTCTATTTTCGTGTAGGAGAGAGAGATGATCTTGCATTAGTGAGTATGTATGCCGGTGTAAAAAAACAAGATATAGTGCTATGGAATGGCATGCGCGGCAACTCTCTGAAACAAGGTCAGGCTGTGTTTATTGGCTGGTTGAAGATAGTTCAGAAAGATAGCATCACTATGGCCGATGGTATTGCCTACCCTTCAAGAAAAGGACGTGTAGTGAACAATGACACCGGTCGTCATGCGTTTGGAGAGTTGGATAGCCTGTATAATGTACAGACAAGAAACGGCACGAATGTACTTAATGAAAAAGGTACTGCTGTATTCTTTGAAAAGGGTGGCAGCAATAAGATATACTTTGCATTTCATAGTACTACACCACGTGGTGCCATCATTAAAGTTACCAACCCGGGCACAGGAAAGACCATCTATGCTAAAGTCTTAGGCCCTGTTCCTGATACCAAGCAATACGCTAATGCAGTAATAGGCATCAGCAGTGCGGCAAAGGAAGCCTTAGGCATCACTGAAGATAAGGCCTGGTGCGAACTGACTTACTTCCCTAACTGATAGCATCATTCAACCTGTTTTCAGAACATAAGTTCTGAAACTCAGATTTTCACCTGCCCGCTGCAGGAAAGCTTTTAACCTTTTAATTAATGAAGGTTCTCATTATCCGTTTTTCATCTATCGGCGATATAGTTCTGACAACACCTGTAGTGCGTTGCCTGAAACAACAGCGCCCTGAAGTAAAGGTCCATTACCTGACCAAGGCGTCTTTCATGCCTATACTAAGTAATAACCCTTACATTGATAAGCTTCATCTTTTTGGTGACGACCTGAATAAAGTAATAGAAGAACTGAAGGCAGAAGAGTTTGATTTTGTTATTGACCTGCATAAAAATCTACGGACCACAAAAGTCAAAAAAGCACTTGATGTCCCGTCTGAAGCATACCCAAAGCTGAATATCAAGAAGTGGTTGCTTACCAATTTCAAGTTAGACCTGATGCCGGATAAGAGCATTGTAGAACGTTATTTTGAGCCTGCAGGAGAGATAAAGGTGCATAATGATGGCAAAGGGCTAGACCACTTCACCCCTGAAAATGCAAAGCTTAAGAATGATGATATACCTATGGGTCATTGGGGCGGCTATGTAGGGTGCGTCATTGGTGGTTCATTCAACACTAAAAAATTACCTGTTGCCCAATGGAAGAAATTTTGCGAGACTGTACCCTACCCTGTTATACTCTTGGGCGGTCCTGAAGACCGCGAAGAGGGCCAGCTCATTGCAGAACAAGACCCTATAAAGATCTATAATTCCTGCGGCAAATTCAACCTGAACGAATCGGCAGAACTGGTAAAGCATGCTCATGTAATTGTAAGTAATGACACCGGTCTTATGCACATTGCTGCTGCCTATCAAAAACCTATCATATCACTTTGGGGTAATACATCACCCGAAATGGGTATGTTCCCTTACTATGGGTACAACAATCTTAAAGAACGCATTGCACCGCAATCTGTGATCATCGAGAACAAGTCATTGGGCTGCCATCCCTGCAGTAAGATCGGGTATAACAAGTGTCCAAAGAAACATTTTAAATGTATGAATGATCTGGACATGACACTGGTGAGCGAGCATGTGGTGAAGCAATGGAACATTGCAGTACAAGCTCTACAACAATAGTTTCAGACAAATCATTATCAAGGAAAGTTCAGATCTTCAGGTCTTACGACTTCATGACCTCTCTCATATATGAATCTATATTTCCGTACAGGAACTCAGGATATTCATTGCTGAACTTAGATTTGACGAATCCGCCCAATAACGGACGTGCAGCAGGCTGTGCTAACTGAGCAGTACTCATCGGGATCAGATCATATTCAGCATCAGGGAAGTAAGCTAATACACGCAGTGCTAATTCTACCCTGTTCAGATAGTCGGTGCTGGCAATATGGTAGATACCTTCTTTATTATCTCTCAGCAAAACGAACATAGCACGGGCAATGTCCCAGGCATTGGCAGGAGAAGCATATTGATCGTACGGCAGCTTTAATGTAAGTTTTTGCTTATTCTTTGCCTGATCTATGATACGCGCAATAAAATTCTTACCACGCACTTCATTTCCATATACATTGGTAACCCTCAATACCAGTGCACCAACTATTTCAGACAATACTTTTTCTTCACCTTCTAACTTGTGGCAGGCATAAACACTAAGCGGATTCACAGGAGCATCTTCTCTGTACGGGCCATTATGACCATCAAAAACATAGTCAGTAGATATATATACCATGCGGGCATTGCACTGCTTTGCCAGGGCTATGAGATTAATGGTACTCTGCACTGTCTTGTCATAACTCTCCTGAACATTAGCCTCACAGTAGTCCACATGAGTGAGCGCACCGCAGTGCACGATAACATCCGGAGCAAATGCTACCACATCAAAGTTCTTCTCATCAGCAGGATTGAGCGTATCATAATATACAGTTCCATCAACAGGATATGAAAAATAAGAACCAACTGCGGTCCAGCCCATTTCTGTAAAATGCTTGAGGCAGTTACCACCTACCAATCCTGATGCTCCTGAGATGAATACTTTCATGCGGTAAAAATAGGTTAATTGGCGAAAATGTTCAAGTATCTATTCAGGTAAAAAGAAACAAGTTCCCATACTCACAACTATGCTGAATGAACTTAAAGTGGTTGCACTTAGATAAATACGATCAGTTACTATAATCAATAATGATATTATTGGTAACACTCTTTATACCATCATGCTCCAGCCTGATGTTCTCCAGGAACATTCTCCCTTTTTTAAAATCAGCACTTTGTACATGCTCAATGATCCTGTCATCAAGTTTAGAGCCGGCTATAACAAATGGTCCCCAATATTTATTGTCTGACGACAACATAGAACATTTATACTCTACAACTTTCCACCCCGGAGCATCAACGACCAGATATGGGAATGCCAGTATCTCGGCAGAAGATATCTGCGGCCGAACTACTCTACCACTATCCAGATGATTACCTAAAATAGTTCCCAGTTTTACTTTGGGCACCACTGTATTGATCATCTGACCCGATGAAGACATTGTAACAAACAATAGGGCTGCCGAGATCAGATATTTCATTTACATCCGTTGTATAATCACACCAAAACTACTAAAATAATTAGCTTTGAAGCAATAGGTAGCACCTCAACAAGAGAAACGACCAATAGCACTATTGATAGGACTACGCTTTTATGTAAGTATATTTGCAGTCCAAATTTTCAGATGAGATCTGATAATACAGCTTATGAAATTGCACATACTGGCTATTGCCGCCCATCCCGATGATATTGAACTTAGTGCTGCAGGTACCCTGCTGAAACACATTAATTCAGGTGATGCTGTTGGGATCATTGACCTTACAGAGGGCGAACTGGGCACACGCGGATCAGTGGCTGCCAGATATACCGAAGCCGCTAAAGCAGCTCAGCTAATGGGCGTTAAAGTGAGGCACAATGCACAGATGCCCGACGGCTTTTTCCGCAATGATGAGGAGAACCAGAGAAAACTGATCGCTTATATCCGCCATTATCGCCCCGAGATTGTTATTGCCAATGCACTTGAAGACAGACATCCCGACCATGGAAAAGGTGGCAGACTGATAGCTGATGCTTGCTTTCTGTCGGGACTGCGAAAGATAGAGACTGAATGGGAAGGGCAACCACAGGAAGCATGGCGCCCGAAACGTGTGTTTCATATGGTACAGGACAGACATCTGGAACCATCTCTGATAGTAGATATCTCTGATACGTTTGAGCAAAAGATGGAAGCGATCAAATGCTACACCAGCCAGTTTCATGACCCTAATTCTAATGAACCGCTAACTTATATCTCTACCGGCAATTTTCTGGAAACGATCAAATCACGTGATGCACTAGCCGGTAAGCGGATAGGTACTCAGTATGGTGAAGCTTTTGTTTGTGAAAATGTACCCGGTGTTGCTGACTTGAATAGCTTACTATTACCCAAACTGGCCTAGTCTGTAATTGTTGAAATGAAAAACAATATTGGGGTTTGCCCCAATAAGAGATCGTATATACCTCATTGAGCCGATTGTCTAATTGCCGAATTAAGGTAACTTTGCCGCATGAGTGAAGATTTTATACCGGAAGATACCTGGGATGACGAAGAACCCGAAGAAGACGTCATAGAGGCCGGTGACGAACCGGTCATCAGATTTGAGATGACTACCTCGGCCAAACAAGAAGCACTGCGCATTGATAAATTTCTGATGGTGCGGCTGGTGGGTGCTACCCGAAACAAAGTACAGCAAGCGCTGGACGAGGGCATGATTCTCGTAAATGGTGAAAAAGTAAAGAGCAACTACAGGGTGAGGCCACTGGAGCATATAGTTGTATATGATACCCGCCGCCCTGAGAGTACCGAGATCATACCTGAAGAACTACCTTTAAACATAGTATATGAAGATGATGCAGTAATGCTCATTAACAAACCTGCAGGCATGGTAGTGCATCCTGCCTGTGGCAACTACAGCGGCACATTGGTCAATGGCATTGCCTGGTATTTGCAGCAAACACAGGTAGAAACCGGTTTACCGCGAGTAGGTCTGGCGCATAGAATAGACAAGGATACAACCGGACTTATCGTTATAGCCAAGAGCGAGCATGCAATGCAGGATCTTTCTGCACAATTCAAGGCGCACACAGTTCACAGGCGATATATAGCGCTTGTATGGGGCGATCTGGAGGAAGACGAAGGTACCATCAACGTACCAGTTGCCAGAAATGTTCGTTTCAGAAAAATAATGGACACCTTTCCGGATGGCGACCATGGCAGTAAAGAAGCCATAACACATTATAAGGTACTGGAGCGATTCAATTATACAACACTGGTGGAATTAAGACTGGAAACAGGTCGTACACACCAGATCAGGGTACACATGAAATATCTGGGGCATCCACTATTTGGCGACACTACCTACGGCGGAGACAGGATCGTGAAAGGAACAGTTTTCAGTAAATACAAACAGTTTATAGACAACTGTTTCAGTATAATGAAAAGGCAGGCATTGCACGCCAAAGAACTGGGTTTCAAACATCCTGTAACCGATGAATTCATTAAGTTCGACTCAGAATTGCCGGATGATATGAATGAAGTACTGGAGAAATGGAGACGTTATACTTCAGGCACTTTGAACAGAGAACCGGTATCATAAGCCACATTTGAAAGCACATATACATTAAACATTAACCACATTTACAATGACCTGTTTTTCAACTAAAGCAGGTCATTTAAGTGTTAAAATTAGCCATCAGGACGTATAAAGTCGGTTATATCGGCTAAAAGAATTAACTTTGCTGTAAACCCTGATGAAATTATTATAAACAGTTTTAATCTAATCTAGTATGACAATTTTGAATGTTAATCCGCTTTTGCTTACATGGATGCCTACGGGTGGTGAAATGATCGTTTTATTGCTGATCATAGTGGTACTGTTTGGTGGCAAAAAGATACCTGAGTTGGCTAAAGGCCTTGGTCAAGGTATCCGTCAGTTCAATGAAGCTAAGGACGGCATTAAAACTGAGATCGAATCAGGCATGAAAGAAAAGGAAAAGATCAACACAAATAATACTACTAACAACGCTTAGTACAATACCTAAAAGTCTGGTATCCCCCAAATAGAAACAATTATTTTGTAGGCTTCCCTTTGTTTTAGGGTTGCATGCTTCACCGCTTAAACAACGATCAAACATGCAATGTAAAGTTCTTTTGACAAGTATTTTCATTACGCTTTCCGCAGCATCAGCAATGGCGCAGCAGAAGGTGATCATTAATAAGCCTGTCGCTAAGACGGGTAAAGCCGACTCTTCCCTATCCAATGGTATCAAACCTAAGTCAACTAATGGTTTGATAGCAGCCAATACACAGGAAAAATTACCCTACAGTCATGTTCCTTTGGCCGGAGAAAAATCTTATTTCGGTGAAAAGGACGAATATGTGAATGACTTTGTACGCAAGTACATGGAGATCCATAATCGTACACTCAGCAGTGTTCAGAGCAATAGTGCAGCTCCATTCTCTGTTATGGACAATGTACTGGAGCAGAAGAAAATGCCCAAGGAATTGAAGTATCTGGCAGTTATTGAGTCTGCGCTCAATCATAAAGCAGTATCACATGCCGGTGCCGTAGGTCCATGGCAAATGATGGAAACAACTGCCCGTATGATGGGATTGACCGTTAATCGTAAAAACGATGAACGTACGGATTGGAATAAATCAACTGCGGCAGCTACCAAGTACCTCGACCTTTTATATAGTCAACTTAATGATTGGTTGCTGGTTGTAGCTGCTTACAACAGTGGCCCTACTCCTGTGCTCAGAGCTATTGAAAAAACAGGCAGCCATAATTTCTGGGACATCAAAGAATACCTGCCCCGCGAAACTCAGGGCCACGTACTGGCCTTTATTGCTACCGCAAGTATCTTTGAGAACCTCAGTAAATTCATTAGTCTCGGTAGCATTCCTGTTGACTTTAAGTTCAGCAAAGACAAAGAAGAGGAAGCCGCAATAAAGGAAATGATCGTTGCTAATATGGCTACTACACCGACTGCAGGAACTGCGGGCAAACCAGGTGTAGCAGCACCTGCAACTCCGGTTGCTGTTAAGAAAGTGGTATCTTTTACCGACGATGAGTTGAAGAACATGAATATCCTCAGCATCAATCAGCCAATTTCATTTGATGTACTGGCTGTTGAGTTGGGTATAGACAAGAAGTTGATGAACCGTTGGAATCCTGATTACGATCAGTTTGTGTATCATAATACTCCCGGCGGAACTTACAAGCTTCGTATCCCTAAAGACAAAACAGATGTATTCCTTCAAAAGAAAGTTTATCTGACCAAAAAATCAGCTGATTTCTTCGCAGGTAAATAAGGAAATAAATATTAAAATAAAATCCGCGTTATACAGTGTATAACGCGGATTTTATTTTAATGTCCAATTGCTATTTATACTTCTTTCTCGTTCAGTTTCTTCTTTACTATTTTACTGACTCTATAGACCATAAATATGCTTAACGCAGATATGCACACTATAATATACCCAAGTGTATTATAATGCTCTAAGGGGGCAGTTTTCGTCTTTTGTACTACTACCAAACCAGCGAATGCAGCTGCAATGCCGCCTGCTATTTGCTGCAATGAAGAATTGATACTCATGAATGCTCCCCTATCTTTCAAATCGGGCAATGCAGTAGTCAACGCGCTGGAAGGTATCATACGACTCATAATTCCCATCATCATCAGAATATTGAAGATTATCACCATCCACAATGGTGTAACAGAAAGATTGGTGTAAACTACTACCATTACAGCCATCCATGCGGAAGCAATACTAAATAAGATGAACTTATCGATCTTATCGCTGAACCTGCCAATTAAAGGCATTATGACCAATGAACTTGCACCAGACATCATGAATAATATAAACAGCTTATCTTGGGCAATGTGAAGGTTATTAACGGCAAATGCACTACCAAAAGGCATCATCATAAAACCTCCTATTGACAATAATGCAGTTGCCAGGAATCCTATTCTGTAATTTCTGTTGGCAACTGTATGCCACAAATGCAGAAATACATTTTTATCACTCTTCTCTGCAAGATGACTGGTAACAGGTTGCAACCTGGTTGTGATCATAACCAACACTACTGAAGCTAAAGCAGCTACCATGATAAACGGTACATGCCATCCCCAATGACTGGCGATGTATAGACTAATAGGAACACCCAATACCTGACTTGCTCCAAACCCCATTTGAACAAACCCCATTACGCGTCCTCTATGATGTATATCGAACAGATCTGCGATTATGGCTAGTGACACAGATCCTATAACACCTCCAAATAATCCTGTAATGATGCGGGCAGCTATCAATAATGAATATGAATTTGCTAATCCACAAAATACAGTACCCAATATGAACCCGGTATAAAAGAACAATAGCAACTTTTTACGATCATACTTATCTGCAAAGCCTGCTGTAAGCAAACCTGATATACCTGCACTGAAAGCATAAGCGGATACTGCCAAGCCGAACTGAGATGTTTTAAGGTCCAATGCTTTCATCATCAGATCACCCAAAGGCGACATGACCATAAAGTCAAGGATCACAGAAAATTGAGTTATTGCTAAAATGAAAATCACAAATTTCTGATAGGAAGTAAAAGGTATTTTAGTAGTATTTTGTTTCATGATCTTATGATTTTAAAAAAAGAAATTCATAATGATTACATCATGAAAATAAAGCAGTTAGAAAATGACATCTAAACTAATCTGTCAATTCTTCACAATGATACCCGCAACCCTTTACCATATCAATGATATGGTTGTGTGTGAGCCTCGGAGATATGACGCGCAGCACACAATCCTCGTCCTGCTGGTCTATTGTCCACTGATCAATATGTGGATGCATATCCAATATTCGTTCTACAGCAAATTTGTCTGATGCTGTCTTTATATTCGACTTAAAGAGAAGTATATTTTCTGTTCCCATGGTAATTTGATTTAAGAGTTCATATGATTAGTTGGATGGTGTCAGCGCTTTAACTACAAGATCAAAAGTTCGCCAGATGATGTCATCATTAAGTATAAATGGTTTCCCGCCAAGACTCCTTCCCTCATGATGAAATCTCAATAAGGAATACAATGGAGCATATGCCACAGACCAATACACTTCCAGAGGCATGGCATCTACCTCTTTATTCTTTATTGCATTCTGCATGAACGTGTCCATCTTAGCTTTAAAATCGCAGATGATACACTCCATCACTTTATCTTGATAGGTGGATGTTCGTAGTTGCTCAAAAAAGGCACTTGCGATAGGGTTTTCGAGCACATACTTAGACCGGTTCTCCCATTGTTTACGCAAGCCTGCAACAAAAGATAATTCCGGATCAAAATCGCCCAGTGTAATATCCCCCATTCTCTTCGCCTCTTCCAATGCTATCTCTGTTATCAGATCGTCTTTGTCTTTGTAGTAGATATAAAGAGTGGCTACCGAAATACCACAAGCACGTGCAAGCTTGTTGACACTAAACCCTTCAAAACCGTCAGAGACAAGCATCTCCATGGCTTTTTGTTTCACCAGACGTACCTTATCCTCATTTCTAATGCGCATCCGAAATTTTATGTTTTCAACAAATATAAATGAACGTTCGCTTATTTAAGTTTTTGTAGTAAGAATATATTTTATAAGTAAATTCAATGCGCTGTAAATGTGGAAATTAGGAATGGAATTATTTTCCTCTACCCTGAAAGATGACAATAAAGGTGTAAAGAATGATCTTTATATCGAGTGCAAGGGAGCAGTTCTCAATATAGAGGAGATCATAACGCATACGATCTATCATTTCCTCAACATTCTCGGCATAGCCGAACTGTACCATACCCCATGAGGTAAGGCCGGGTTTTACTTTATGAAGGTATTTATAGTGGGCATGAGCCTGACTAATGATATCAATATAATGCTTACGCTCAGGCCTTGGGCCAACAAGCGACATGTCACCCTTTACAATATTCAAAAACTGTGGCAATTCATCAACACGCCACTTTCTCATAAACCTACCCCATTTAGTGATACGGCTGTCAGTCTTACTGGATAATGCAGGTCCTCCGCTCTCAGCATCTACAAACATAGAGCGGAACTTAAGTATATAGAAAGGACGACCAAATAAACCAATTCGCTGCTGCTTATAGATGATAGGTCCCTTTGAGGACATCTTGACCATTATGGCGGTAAACAACAGAAATGGAGATAATAAAATGAGTGCAGTCGAAGAGCAGATAATATCTATTGCACGCTTACATACCCTTTGCCAATCGGGCATAAGGTTAGGATGAATATGAATAAGTACAGCATCATATACATTGCTTGTCTTTACCGATCCGCTCAAAATGTCATAGTAATCAGGCAATACCTTAACTACTACCGGACGATAGCACAAACGAGTAAGAATATTCTCCAGCAAGTGATGTTCTGAAGAGTCAACCGCTACAATTACTTCTTCTATCTTATGTTGGTCGATGATACTTTCCAACTCAGACAGGTGACCTAACTGAGGCAGGAATTTACTCATACCATTACTTGCTTCTTTATTAGAGTATATAAATCCGAGAAAGATATTGCCCAAGACCTTTGGGTTATCTTTCACCTGCTTGTAGATATTGATGGCTTGCTGATTACCTCCTATGATGAGGGTGTTAAAACCAACTTTACCCTTTACAAGATTTACTTTTACTCTGTATAAAATAAATAACCTGAAGACCAATGTAAATATAGTCTGTATCAACAAGTAGTGTCCTATTGCATTGGTAAAATAGGAGTAATCTCCCTTATCATCAGCAAAGACGATAACCGAGACCGCAGTACAACCCAATATGCATGAAATAAGTGTACGATTGATCTCATGAAGACGGGACTTACGATATAGATCAAAATAGGTGCCTGAAAGCAGATAAAGTAAAAACCAACCTACAGGTATGATGACAAGCGTATTGATGAAATCCCTGAACAGGAATATCTTTAAAGTATCGACATAATCTATCTTTAGCAACAGATTCTGGCGATATACCCAAAAGGTGAACCATGCCAGCGCCGAGGCAGCATAATCGAGCAGTATCAACTGCCTTATTGCGTTCTTTTTAACAGGGCTTAACTGCATGAATTAATCGAAATATACCAGTTGAATGTTGTCAATTAAAACGGTCCCGCTTGTTTCGCCAGTTGGCAATACCGTTTTTATGTACATGTTATATGTAGTAGCCTGGTATTGGGCCTCAAAATCTTTTACCGATAAATAGAACTTCTGCCAATGATCACTCGGGTAAATACCTGCCAGATAGTACTTTGTATAAATAGAGGCCAAAGACGCTCTCAAACCTACTGCAAATGGCACAGTACACTTATAGTCAAATTCGATGTAAGCATCTTTTCCTAATGGTATCGAGAACTGTACTGATGAGCTATCTTCAGAAAGTGTATCCGTTGGTGCGGTCAATGTAATGAGGCCGTTCCTATCACTATTGATGGTAATAGGGACAGTACCATCTACCAATTTAAAGCGAGTGCCTGTAGATGGCTCAAACTTAGAAATGAAGTTGAACTTTGTTGATGAGTAGTAGGTCGTTTTAGGTAAATATTGAATGGTCTTTCCGGGCTGTGACACTAATGTTGAGGTATCGCTGGTATAAAAAGGATAAGTAGCCAGAAAATTATTCAAGCCTGCAACAGAGATCCCCGGCCTCAGGGTAAGTACACCTGTAGAATTGCCATTCGTAATAACCGGAATGTTAGCCGGCAGATCGAATACACCTATTGGATTATTATTGTAATAAGCCCATACTGAGTTGATCTGATGGGTATAGGCAACATCAGCGGGTAATGATGCCGATGTTGTGACAGCAAAGGAATCCACATGTATGTAAGTAGGTACAAGATTGGAGTCCTTCTGAGTACAACTTATTCCTGCTAAGCCTAATAAAATAATTAGTAATAAATATCTTGAAGTAGTATAGATCCCTGTCATAATTCCTTAATTCACTTTGTATAACGCTGTAATCCGCTAAACATTGTGCATTTCATTGTGTAAACTCATTTTTTTCAATATCTGGTGGGCCACATCCATTGCATGGTAGCCATCTAATACTGAAACCCGAACTGACTTGTTATTAATAATAGCTGATGCGAATTCTGCAAGTTCAGTTTTAATAGCATTAAGATTACTGATCTCCGGCATTTGCACAGATATGATCTTCTTATCACCATTACCCACTTCTATGGGAAAATCCATCATGCCAGAAGGGGCATCTGTATCTTTCAACCTGATGATCTCTGTTTTCTTTTCCAGAAAATCTACTCCTATATAAGCATCGCGCTGAAATAATCTGACCTTGCGCATCTTTTTCAGTGATATCCTGCTACTGGTAAGATTGGCAACACACCCGTTATCAAACTCGATACGCGCATTAGCTATATCAGCATTCTCACTGATAACAGAAACACCACTTGCAGATATACGTTTAACAGGAGATTTGACCAGACACAATACAATATCTATGTCGTGAATCATGAGGTCAAATATCACAGAAACATCAGTACCACGAGGATTGAACTGTGCCAACCTATGCGCCTCAATGAACATTGGCTGAACATTAATATCGCCCAATGCTAAAAAAGCCGGGTTATATCGCTCTACATGGCCTATCTGACATTTTACATTGGCTTCTTTCACCAACTTCACCAACTCCTTGCCCTGTTCCAGATTATGCGCCAAAGGTTTTTCAATGAACAAGTGTTTACCTGAAAGCAAACAGCGCTTTGCCAACTCATAATGTGAAGTAGTAGGTGCTACTATATCAATGGCATCAACAGAAGAGATCAAGGTATCAATGTCAGTATATCTGGGTACC
The DNA here is from genome assembly GCA_947447465.1 of Chitinophagaceae bacterium. Lineage (GTDB taxonomy): Bacteria > Bacteroidota > Bacteroidia > Chitinophagales > Chitinophagaceae > Flavipsychrobacter. The sequence goes on from CANFKE010000045.1 coordinate 31,181, forward strand.
TGATATTGTGATATTGTAGTGGCTGCCTGCTCATCATTAGGATCAAAAAATCCTACTAATTCCACACCCTCAATTTCTTGCCATTGCTGAATGTGTATCTTACCTAAATGACCGGCACCAAGTACTCCTACCTTTAACATGAAGAAAATTATATTATATAATAACCCGTATCAGAATGATGATGCAAGTTACTGATTAAAGTGTTAGCAATAAATCAAAAAACAACTAAGTGAAAGGATCTTGAGCGCAATAGCTTATCCATTCACCCTTTCTTTATAGCGGAAAATTACCTGTTTGATATTGTTGACCTTTGTGGTACTGATAATCACCTCACAATCAGAAGAGAAGAACCTGTATTCAAATTCGTTACACTCATGATCAAGCAACGCTGCATTATTCTTGTATAACAACTTCTTCAGGTAGGAAATCTTGGTACCTAATGTTACCTTTTCCGGGATGTTCACTACCTGAGATTTAAAACATTTGGCAGGTACATCACCACCGGGTTCCTGAAATTTTTTGGTCACTTTGAACTCGGGGAAGAAAACGGTACGTTCTTTCAACTTTCCGGCTGCGTTGTAGTAGAAGTTCTCAACGTGTACCACATCCTTATTGTTATCATTAAGTCTTATCTCCTTATACTTCTGGTTGGTCTTATCATAATAGGATTTTGTATAGAACTCTACCCTACCATTGAAATAAGAGACCTCACTGACAATAAAATCGCCACTTTTATCTGAAGAATAATCGTAGGTTTTTTTAAAATTATTGCTGTTCAGTCTGTTGTCTTCATACTGATATATCTTACGATTCTTATCATCATACTTATATTCTTTCATTACCTGTACAATGTTGTCTTTGTACTCTTCCGACTTTACTAACTTCTTTTTGGCGTTGAAATAATTTGCAACCTGATATTTGGTATTGTCTCTGAACGGATAATCTATAGTGAGTGTAGCGGCACTATCCGGTGCTACAAAAGTTTTTGTACTATCTGCAAGATAGAGTCTGAAACTATCGGAATAGGTGTAACTATAGGTGTATTCATGAACGATCATTGCCGTTTTGTAAGTTGTCCAACCACACTTAAAGGTAGATTGGGCTTGCGTTGTAACTCCCTGCACCAACAATAAAACGGCAATTAGTAATTTGTTCATCTATAAGTTTTATGATACCGATACAATATCGACATAAACATGCTAAACAAAAAATAGCAAAAGAAGTATTTAATAACACTGTGTGGATATTGCATGTGGGAGCGTGAGACCTAAAATAAAAATGGTGCGTCGATCGACGCACCATTTTTAAAAGAAATTTCAAGATTAAGAGAATTTCCAAAGGTTTCTCTTGTAACGAGCGATCTCGCGTTCGATACGGTTAGATTCCTTGATCTGGCGCTCTCTATCCGGATATTTATCCTTGATCCTCATGTTAGCAGGATTTGACTCCTTAACGATAGTAGATTTGAAAGCACGCTGAATGAAAATATCATCGTAGCTGATATTGTAAAGATCTCTCTGAGGATCTACAACTTCTCTTGCTGCAAACAATGCACGGCACTGCTTGAAGTTAAGATAGAACGGATGCGTATCTCCGATGTCAACACCGGTAGTTGTCTTGTTCTTCTTCAATGGGCCTATACCAATGATCTCAGTAACAACACGACCACGAACTTTATCGAAGAAGATATCTTCTTTCAATTCGAACTTAGTTACTGAATCCGGATTGAAGTCATTCAATACAGTTTTAGTACCTGTCATTTCACCTGTAGTAGTATCAGTCAATGTAACGATAGAACTGTCACGGAAACGTCCCATTACCTTTACATAGCTCAATTTCTTTTTGAAGTTTTCGTCTTCATAAGCAACCAGCTTACCAGCCTTGATACCATCCATGATGAACTGTATCAAAGTTTCGTTAGGAATAGAGAAAATTTTGTTTTCAGAATCTGTAGTTGAGATCTCTCTCCAGATACGCTTGTAGAATTTCACACTATTCTTATCTTCCTTTGGAAAAGGGAAAGGCTTTGCACCTCTGAGCGTTGATAACTTCAAGTAACCATCTGTTGGCTTTGCAGTATCCAAAACTATAGATGTGAAGTCAAAAGAGTCAGCTTCAGCTACGATAGCGTCAGATGTTGCTACTCCTGTGTCTTCTATTGGCATACCGGCATCGGCAACCGGAGCCGGAGGTGGAGGCGTTGCAGTTGTACCTGTAGCCTCAGGTGTGGTATTTTCAGTTTTAGCAGGCTTCTTTTTCTTCTTCTTCTGAGCCATCACATCATTGCTGATGCCTACACATAAAAGAACCAGAACTGCAAGAATTATACTCTTCTTCA
>CANFKE010000046.1 GCA_947447465.1 Chitinophagaceae bacterium
ATGCGTGGGTGCACCTGCCAGTGCTTTCACTTCTTCTGGCATAACAGCAACCCGCAATTTCACCTATACAGGTGCTATCGCAGATAGTGTCGTGTGGCACTTTGGGGATGGCGGTCATGCTACAGGGCTCACAACAAGCCATGCTTATGCTACTACGGGCACTTTTACCGCCTGCGCCCTTGCTAATAACCTGTGCGGTGTAGATTCGGTATGCCATCCTGTAACTATTACCTGTGTTACTGCTCCGGTAGCTAACTTCACAGACACAGGCACCTACGTTAAAGGGTACATATATACCGGTACAACTGCTGCATTAGATAGTATTATCTGGAACTATGGAGACGGTGTATCCGGAATTGGTTCGTCTGCCACACATACTTACGCTGCGCCCGGCAGCTACAATGTATGCGTCACCGCATATTCACCATGCGGTAGCAATACAATATGTCATACTGTAATTGTTGCCTGCCCCGGCACTCCCGTATCAACATTTACTTACACCGGCACTTCTTTTATCCATGCTACCTATACCGGCACTACTACCTACCTAGACAGTGTGACCTGGGACTTTGGCGATGGCAGCCACGGAACAGGACTTACGGCTACTCATAGTTATGCAGTACCCGATACATTCCACTTGTGCGCAACGGTCTATACTGCTTGCGGTACAGACTCATCTTGTACCGACATCATTATCCCTTGCATCATTACTCCCTCATTTACAGATACAGGTACAAAGGTTGTCGGTTTCTTCTATACCGGCAGCACCGCCAATCTAGATAGTGTGGTGTGGCATTTCGGCGATGGGGCTACAGACACAGGGTTTTATGCTAGCCATACTTATTTATCGTCTGATACATTCGATGTATGCGAATTTACCTATACAGCATGTGGGGTAGATTCCATGTGCACTGATGTAGTAGTTATTGGTTTAGCTGTAAATAACGTTTACGAAGTATCGGGAAATACCAATGTTTACCCAAATCCGGCAACGAATGAATTAAATATATCAGCATTGCCGACTACGACCAGCTATAATGTCCTTTCAGTTACTGGTGTCATTTTGCAAAATGGCATTTTGCAAAATGGTATCAACACAATCGCCCTAAATAGTCTGCCGCCCGGAGTTTACCTTCTTCAATTGATAGATATGACAGGGACAAAAACGACATTAAGGGTCATCAAGCAATAGCTTACAATCGATCTTTATGCTCCTTGTCTGAGCATGTATAACAAAAAGGTCGAAGCGCATGCTTCGACCTGTACAATGTTGTTGATATTTATCTTAGCTTACATATTCGCTCAATTCCAGCCATCTCATTTCCTTTTCTTCCAGTAAGCCTGTTATTTCTGTGATTCGGTTGCCCAGCTTCAGCAGCTCGTCGTAAGATAGGGTAGTGTCGGTCATTTTAGCTGTAATAGTGGTCTTTTCCTCTTCCAGAGCAGCCATGTCCTTTTCCAGCATTTCAAACTCGCGCTTTTCCTTAAAGGAGAATTTCTTCTTTTCTGTTTCCTTAGGTTTTGCTACTATCTCGGGTTCCGCTATTTCAGGTTTCGATTCACCACTTAATTGTGTGCCGGTCTTTTCTTTCGATCTCAGCGATAGCCTGTATTCTGAATAGTTGCCCGGGAAGTCATTGACCACACCATCACCTTCAAAAACGAACAAGTGATCTACCAATCTGTCCATAAAGTACCTGTCATGCGATACGATGAGCAAACAACCCTGATATTCACTAAGGAAGTTCTCTAATACGGACAGGGTAGGGAGGTCCAGATCATTCGTCGGTTCATCGAGTATCAGGAAGTTAGGATTGCGGAACAATACTGCCAGTAATTGCAGCCTCTTTTTCTCACCCCCACTTAATTTAGAAATATAAGTAAATTGCTGCTCGGGAGGAAACAGGAACAACGTAAGGAATTGTGATGCGCTGATAGAGCCACCGCCCGCAAGAGGAAAATGCTCAGCAATGTTCTTTACATATTCTATTACACGCATATCCTCCTTTATCACCAGCCCCTGCTGAGAGAAGTTGCCGAAAATAATGGTGTCACCGATATTTATTTTACCGCTATCGGGCATTTCAATGCCTTGCAGCATTTGCAGGAAGGTAGATTTTCCGGCGCCATTCTTACCAATGATACCTACACGCTCTCCCTTCTTGAATGTATAATCAAATCCGCGCAGGATGACCTTTTCACCATAGCTCTTATATACCTTTTTAAGTTCAGCTATTTTACCTCCCAGGCGGTTCATCTGCATTTCCAGTTTCACCTGCAGGTCCACTACCTTTTGTTTGGCCTTGGCCTCTGTTTCATAAAAAGAATCCTGTCTGCTTTTAGACTTCGTGGTCCTGGCCTTAGGCTGCTTGCGCATCCATTCCAGCTCTTTACGATACAGGTTTTTTGCCTTATCTATATTGGCCAGTTGATTGTCTATGCGGGCAGCTTTCTTTTCCAGAAAGTTGGCATAGTCACCTTTATAACTGTATATTTTGTTGTCGTCCAGTTCCCATATCTCATCGCAAACGTCCTCCAGGAAGTACCGGTCATGGGTTACCATCAGCAGGGTCACCTTTTCCTGATTCAGATAATGTTCCAGCCATTCTACCATTTCCACATCCAGATGATTGGTAGGTTCATCCATGATGAGCAATACGTGTTTATGCTCAAAACCAATATCTATAAGGGTCTGTGCCAATGCTACACGTTTACGTTGTCCTCCCGACAAAGACCTTACCTTCTGGTCCAGATTGTGGATGTTCAGTTTGCCTAATATCTCTTTTACTTTACCTTCAAATTCCCAAGCGCCCAACTCATCGATCAGCGCCAGCGCTTCACCTATTTCTGTAGGGTCTTGCTCTGCCGAATCCATGGCTCTTTCATACTTACGCAGGGCTTCAGATACGGGGTGTTTGTAGTGGAATATATTGTCAAGTACTGTCAGGTCTTCTTCAAACTGAGGGTCCTGATCGAATAATGCTACCGTTACATCTTTGTGTATCCATACCGTACCATTCTCTACCGTGTCTTTACCTGCCAGTATCTTCAGCAGGGTACTTTTGCCGGTACCATTTCTGGCAACCAGTGCTATCTTATCTCCTTCACTTATGTGAAAGGTAATGTTCTCAAATAATTGTTTGATACCGTAACTCTTACTGATATTTTCCGCTGAAACGTAATGCATATTGGCGGCAAAGGTACGTTTTTATAAAAGGGCAACAGCGTTAAAAAGTTGAAGGGTAGTTCTTCTGCTAAATATTACAAGCCGGGGATGCAACAGCTAGTTCAGTACGAAACATGCTCCGGTCAACATCCTCGGGCAATTGTATGTCGTTCATTGATCCGATAGAGGGACCTTAAATTAGAAATGCTGTTAAAATATTGATAATCAATTATTAATCAAGTATGCCAATTAAGAAATATGCCTACCTTACTTTAAATACCTCTGAAGATGTTTAATGGAAAAGTAATTATAGGTGCCTTGATGGTAGTAGCCGCCATGGTGATAGTATATTCCTGTACTCACCAGCCCTATGTAATGCCAGAGAGCCAACGTACCAATGATCCTAATATTTGCTTTGAGCGAGATGTACTACCCATCTTCATTTCCAACTGTGCCAAGAGTGGCTGCCACGATGCAGCATCGCATGAAAGCGGGTATGTGCTGGATAACTATGCCCATATCATGAGGAAGGGTATAGTGCCGGGCAATAGTGCTGCCAGTAAGATATGGTTGTCTATCACCCTCAGTAATACCGAGGGGGGTAAAATGCCGCAAAGGTCAGCAGCACTCAATGGCGTTCAACTGGATGTGATCAAGCGCTGGATAGTTACCGGAGCTGTAGATAGTGGTGCCTGCTCAGCAAACTGCGACAGTAATAATATTACCTATAGTGGAGGAATAGCCCCAATGATGCAGTTATATTGTGTAGGCTGTCACAATTCGGCATCAGCATCGGGGGGTAGTCTCAACGATTACAATAGTGTGATGACCGCGGCGGTCACCGGTCGCCTGATCGGTGATGTTGCCGATTCTGCCGGGTATAACCACATGCCGAAAGGTGGACTTACACTTTCTCAATGTCAGGTTACACAGATAAGAAAGTGGGTAGCTGCAGGTGCACCCAATAACTAGAATGGTCATAAAGTAAAAGCCCATCGATCTGATAAGGATCGATGGGCTTTATTTATAGACCTAAGTATCATCAGAGGTGACTGCCGGCAACCATTTGTCGTTTGTATATGGTATATAAATTAGCAGGCAGCAAGGCCAGTAAGCTTTGGCGTTTGGCCTCATCGTGAAAGAATGTATGAGAGAAAGAATAAACAAACACGTTCTCTATCGCATTTCTGATCACTTTATTGCCTGTGTTGTACAGATTATCTGCCATTGTCAGGCATTTTTTAGCAGCTAATAAGTTCTTTGATCTTAGCTGGTCCGCTGTATATCTTATCATCTGACGTGCTATGTCATATGGATTTTTACAATCCGCATTTTTGCAGATGCCCGACAATTCGGGTAGTGATCGTTCAATATATTCGGGAAGATCTTGTTGCTCTATCATGGTCTTTGTTTTTTATTACTCAAAGAGTATTAAAAAGCATGCCAGAATAAGCTATGTCATGGTTAATTTTTTATAACAGGTACTCTTCCTTTTACTACTCCTGTTTTGTCTTTAATGATGACTGTATAAGTGCCGGGAGCTATGTCATTGATCCCAAATTCATTAGGTGCGATCTTATTGCATGCCATCTGGCGACCGATCATATCATAAAGCATTACCACATCGCCCTGTTCTATACCCAGCAGTCTGAATGAGTTAGTGATCGGGTTGGGGTAAAGGTGGTAGTGAGGTGCAGTAACGGTGACATTATTTACCGCAAGGTGGCTATTGCTTATGGCATCATCTATAACATCCGGTCTGAAAGCATAGAACAGGGTGAAATAGGCTGATCCTCCGGATACCAACTGACCGATCTGATAGATGAGCCCTATGCTGGCATTAGCTATAGAACTGTCGTTGACTGTGTAGTTAAGGCTGGTATCTATATTATATAGGTAATCCAGAGTATTGGTATTAGGCAGTTGACTATGTCTGGTAATGAACGCCAGTGCACGGTCGTCTTTAGTTCCCAGAGCTAGGTAGGCATTGTTGTGTATGGTACCTTTTGCGGTAACAATTGCTTTATTGCTGGTATCCGGGTTTTGTGCTATGATTTTGTTCCATGTACTCGGGTTGCCGGTAATTGACTGGTCATTGTGCGGATTGATAGTTCTCATATAATACATGTCTCCTGCGGTGCCAAGAGTAGTATTTTCAATAAGAACACTGATAGTGAAGAACAGTTTAGATGTGTCCAGGTCTATCCATTGGGTAACATAGATACCATTATATACCGCCTGAGTTTTGGTTTCTACCATACCAAGAGTATCGGAATAGGAAAAAATATAGCTGCTTACATTATTGATACTGTCTGTAATAGCTGCATCGCTGTTCCATGCGTTTTTCTGGTTGCCGTCGAACATAATGCTCCAACCTTCCTGTGCATTACCCGGCAGTACGAAATCGCCGTAATAGGTAGCCCATCCGCTTTTGTCAGGGTCGGCTACTATTCCCAGAGATGTACCTGTATAGATGGTGCCGGTGCAAGTTGCTCTGTTATATAAAGATGTAGATGTATTGGCATGAGATCCGGTTGGGGGAGGTGTGCTGCTTCCAAAAGCGCCATTCCAGTTAATGCCCATTTCAACATGGTTGCCTATCATAAAAGCATTACAATTGCTTTCTTGCCCCCGAACCGATAAGGATAAGAACAGGACAATGGCTGCAGAAAATATAGAGCGGAGTGGGGTAGTATTTCTCATAATTTTATTAATTAGTTATGACAGAAAGATAAGGCTCAAAGTTACTAACAATAGATGGATGCGTATCTCTGTGGTCGGAGATGCTTACATATTTCATCGTTCAGCGTTGAATTACAGACGTGCAGATAATTCATTTTTATAAACCATTGAAATTTCACACAAATTTTAGATATTTGTCTATCCATTATCGTAACTAAGTTACTATAAATATGTCTATTATGTCTAAATTTATTTTGGTCACCCTTATTGCTCTTTTCACTTTCAATTTTGCGATGGCAAAAGATGGTAAGTATCATATTGCTGTTAATATTACTAACCCTTTGGGTGCTTACACAAAATATGGTGGTGGAGCAGAGCTGAGAGTAAGGCAGAGTGCATGGATGATAAGCGGGGTAAAATACAATGGTATATATGCCGGCAAGCAGTTTAGGTTCGAATACCAGAAATACATAAAGACGAATAAAAGACATGAGAATTTCTTTTACGTAAAAATGTGCGGTGGAGATGCAACCTATGATGGAAGTAAGCTTAGCATACTTGATGATAAAACTAAAACCGTTATTGGTCCGGTAAATTACGTAGGTGGTGGTGCCGGAGTTGGTCGCAGACTGAATTATAATCACTTCTTCCTGATGTTCAATCTGGGAGCTAAATATATGTTCCTGCCTCCTGATTTTCCGGATGAATACCATGAACGTTTCAGGTATTTCTACTCAACAGGTCCCGGAGCAGTTATTGATCTGAACATGCGTTTGGGTATTCAGTTCTAATACTTCTATTTACTTTTTGTATAATTTCTAAGGTTACTTAATATACATACTTCATGAAAAAGCTCTATATACTGTGTCTTATTTTTTTGTGTACGTTTCAGATTGCTAATGCACGCGTAGATGAGTATGGACGCAGACACTATAAAATAGCTTTGGGTGTTACTAATCCGTTGAGTGCCTATACAAAGTATGGAGGTCAGTTCGAAGAACGAAACGGCAATGTTTCATACGTGTTTTCTTACACTAAATATACGGGTGCATATCCCGGTTATCAGACCTCATTTGAACTGCAGAAGTATTTTCGTACAAGAAGCAAGCATCAGTATTACATGTATTTCAAAGGCTTACTGGGTGATGCGGGCTTCGACAGCCGTAAATTATCTATATACGGCGACCAAAGTAATATATTGATAGGCAATTATGATGAGAACCTCAAGTACCTGAGCGGTAATGCATACGGTGGTGGTGGACTTGGATTCGGGAAAAGGTATAATTTCGGTGTATTGTTCATCAGATGGAATTTCGGTGTAAAGGCTTGTGCTATCATTAGCGATGCACCGATAGAAGAGAAGAATATTTACAGGTTGATGTATGTTACAGGTCCTGCTTCTATTCTTGAATTCAATGTTCACATGGGATTACAGTTATAAATTCTGTTTCAAATATTGTTAAGCCTCCGGATTCTTCGGAGGCTTTTTTATTGCCATCGACCAGGCTCTGCCGGGTAAAATGTCTATCCTGATATCTTAACTATAAAGAGATCATTTACTACAATATCTACCTTAATAGTATGAATATACAAGAGTAAAAGCAAACGACCCGCTACTAATTGCAGCGGGTCGTTTGCTTTTTTGTATATGCTTATTTTAAATGAATTATTTCTTTCCTAGCACCATTTTATCCAGTGTTTCCTGAGCAAGAGGGTGGTAGTTGCCACGGTATTTGATAAAGAGCTGGCGAGCCATTTCTGTATTGGTTGGTGTCTTCATCATTTCGCCATATAGAGGTTGCAGGAATTTTCGACGACCTACAGTGCTCAGGAATTGCTCCATAGCAGGGTAGGCAGCCTTATAATTAGCACGAACAGCCATAACAAACCATAGATCTGCTATTTCGCTGTTGTCACTATTTGTGAATTGATAAGCATCATCAAGTAATTTCATTTGGGCAATAGTTAGGGTAAGCGGCATTTTACGTAGGAATTGCAGCCATTCATGAGTCGTCCATCCTGTTGTAGCCAATTGAGCAGGATTTGCACCTTGTTCAAATTTCTTACGCTCAGCATCTACCTTCATAAATCTTTCCTGGGCAGCACGAGGGCAATTAGCAGGTATGCCAGGGCCATAGACCCATGCGTTGATGTTGATCTTGTTGATCAGTGCGGTATCACCGTTGATAAGGTTGGCATTAAGATAACTGAGAAATTCCTCAGTTGCGATGGTCTTGAATGCATGGTCTTTAAAGTAATCTGCAAGAAACTTGTCGAACTTTGCACGTCCCACATTTTGTTCAATTAGTTCTAATAGCAAAGAGCCTTTTTCATAGGCAATATCGGTCAGTCCATCATCCGGATCACGTCCTTCAAGCGATAATTTCAGCCAGGTGTCATTGCTGGATGGTCCTATGTCGTTCACAGCTGTCTGCAGATCCTGATAACCCAGTTCCCAGAGCATATCTGCATAGGTACGTCCCATCATCTGTTCCATGATGCGACGTTCAAAGTAAACAGTAAAACCTTCATTGAGCCAGAAATCATTCCATGTTGCATTGGTTACCAGATTGCCGCTCCAGCTGTGTGCCAACTCATGGGCTATGAGGGTGACCAAAGAGCGATCCCCTGCAATGACTGTTGGGGTACAGAACGTAAGTCTCGGGTTTTCCATGCCACCGATAGGAAAGCCGGGAGGTAATACTACGATATCATATCTGCCCCAGCGATAGGGACCATATAATGCTTCAGCGGTAGTTACCATTTTGCCTACATCTTCAAATTCGTAACGTACTTTTTCGATCATTCCCGGTTCTGCATATACCCCGGTACGGTTGTCAATTCCTTTAAAGGTAATATCACCTACTGCAAGTGCCATTAAGTAAGCAGGGACCGGTGTTTCCATCTTGAAGTGATAGATACCGCTGTCGCTTACCTGCTGCGGGTTCTCGGCACTCATCAGTGCCATCAGACCTTTGGGTACGGTCACGCGAGCTGAATAAGTGTATCTTATACCCGGACCATCAGGGCATGGTATCCATGAGCGGGCATAGATAGATTCTGATTGTGTATAAAGAAACGGAAATTTCTTGTCGTGCGTTTGCTGCGGATCGAGCCATTGCAGTGCTCTGGCTTTAGGCCCTGTCTTGTAGCAAACCATAACTTGTTTGCTGTTCATTTCAATAGGTATATGTAATGCACTACCCAAATGAGGAATGACCACACCTCGTTTATAAGCTACCTGTTTGCCATCAACAGCTACACTGTCAATGATCATGTCATAGGTATCCAGTTTTAATACTTTGACTTTCTTTTTATTGTCAATGGTCCATAGTGCACAACCGCTGATCTGTTTTTTCTCCAGATCTACTTTAATATCCAGATCCAGGTGGCTGAGGGTTACTTCATCAGCGTTAGACTGCGTATGTACGTCTTTAGCAGTCATAGGCGTTGTGGATTCCATATTAGTAATATTTCTCTGAGGTTTTGGTTCACATGCATTCAGTGCCACCAGAGATAATAAAACGAGTGCTGATCTTTTAATCATTATGTTTTTAGATTGGGAGTAAAAATAGGAAAATATCAGTAAGCAAACATGGCGAGATAAATGCTATTAAGATTAATTATCGTATTTCTTTTTTGCAAGACCATAGCCGTAGCAGAATGGGGTATATAAGTTGAAACTCAAGTTATAGTAATTGGAAATATCAATATAATGCGGAAAAATGCATTGTAATTAGAGTGATAGTGATTTACCTCACTACCGGTTAACTAGTAAAATGTGGAACGTATTCTATGCACTAATGTTTGTTATGTAAAATAGAACGTAGTTAAATAAAACAAGTTTGTTTTGTAAAACATAGTAGTGTTAATACAACACATCTGATTTGGAACAGGCCGTGGATACCTTCGGCATCATGACATACACCTATTGCCTAAACTAAGTGACGTTGGGTTGAAAACGTCACAATTTATGTTGCTGCCTGTCTGCAGGCTTTCAGGGCTTTGCGGAGAGTTTAAGAAGTTAGTGATGTTGTCTATACTGGAATTATAAAGTAGAAGGGTAGTTTTGACTTTTGAGGTATGGGCTAGCGGGGGAGGTGGAGCTATTATGTACGACATCCTACAATTATATGCAAATACACTTCTAATAGTAAATGTTTTCGTATAATAAAATTTATGATTTTTATTATTTACAATTATTGATTTTTTTTGAAATATTAATTTTATAGTTTTAAAATAAATAAATGTATTAAATATACTAATACTGAATATTATTTATTATAAACAAATATACATAATAAGTTGAGTTTGTTTTTAGCATAAAATTCCATTGTAATTTGCCCTCGCTTAATCTTAATTTCAGAATCTCATTTGCTTAATAATTTAATGTTTTATACTTTCGGGCGCAAATTTTAGTAGTATTAAACCTAATTGATTCAAAATAAAAAATATATAAAAATAGATTAAATATTATGATATATAGCTTTTGACTTGTCCAATGGCAAGATTTTCCATTGCAGAAGCTATTGTGTATATAATTATGTAAAATACGTAAATCAAGTTGATATCTCAAAACATAGTAGTATGAAAACAACTCTTATTACCTGCTCTCGTCAATTTTTTACTTCTTGGCATTTCTTGCAGCCCTTGGAATAACTAGAGTATCTGCTCAAACAACGACTTTCTCCTCAACTGGTGCAGTCAACACCTATACAGTCGAGAAAGGGGTTACATAGCTTACTGTAGATATGGCTGGTTGTAGTAGAGGATGTTTTGCCGAATGTATTTGTGGTAAAGCGGGGTATGGCCAGTAGCAACCCGCCGCCAGATATAAGACTAGAGCAAGAAAAATGAATAACAGGAGGGCTGAACTTAAGATAAAGGCAGCTAACCTAAATAGTGAAGTAATGCTTTTTGAAAACACTACGGCTGCATGCCTAGGCAGGCAATAGCTAATAATAATCAACAAAAAAATACATATAAATTAATGAAAAAGGCTTCTATTCTTATTACGCTGACACTTGCTTTTTTATACCTGACTTTACAAAGTTCAAACAATGGCATTACCGGGCAATCTGTCTCAGGTTGTACTTGTCATGGGACACAATCTGGTACAACTTCCATCGAAATAGATTCTGCAGGCATTCCGGTGACCAACGTGATCGCAGGTCATGCCTACACGATAAATGTAACCTTTACACCTCCAACAGGGTATAAGTACTGGGGAATTGATTTCAAACCTAGTGCCGGAGTGGCTTCTCCAACTACGGGATATAAAAAATCAGGGGTTGAAATTACTCATAGCTCTCCACGTGGAGGTATAACGACAACAAGCTATACACATCCTATAAGCTGGACTGCCCCCGCTACTTCCGGAAGTGTGACGTTTACCTATGGCATGGTTGCCGGAACAAGCACGAATACTACTTCAGGTCCATGGCAGAAAGGGAGTTATACATTCAATGTAAATACAGCTGGACCTTCTAATATCGTACCGTCTTACACGCTAAGCAGCCCGCAGGCGCTAGCACTTTGCCAAGATGCCCCAGCTACAGATATACAATCTCTATTGCACGTAAGTGATGCAGATGCAAGTCAGACAGAAACATGGACACAGCAGGTGGCACCAAATCATGGTACGCTTGTAGTAACATCTGCCACGGCAAGTTCTGGTAGCACGAATATTACACCTGGAGGAACACTTACCTACCAGCCAACACCTGGTTACAATGGTGCTGATGCATTTACTGTGAGAGTGAGTGACGGAACTTCGACATCAGACATGGTGGTGAATGTAACCGTAAACGCAACACCAATAATGACGGTAACGCCTACATCCCAGAGCGTTTGTAACAATGCCAATACCAGCACCCAGATATTTAGCAGTAGTGTATCAGGTACCACGTTTGTATGGAGTAATAACAATCCTTCTATAGGAATAGGCGCCAGTGGGTCAGGCAGCTCAATAGCATCCTTTACAGCCACTAATACGAACTCAACGCCTGCTTATGGTCTCTTTACTGTAACTCCAACTGCTAATAGTTGCGTTGGTCCCGTTCAGAACTTCACCATTACGGTAAATCCAACACCGGCTATGACGGTTACTCCTACATCTCAGACGATATGTAACAATGCCAACACTACCACAGAATCATTTACCAGCAACCTGGCAGGAACTACTTATGCATGGAGTAATAACAATGTTACAATAGGTGTCGGTGCGAGTGGAGCGGGTAGTGCCCTGGCCCCGTTTACGGCTACCAATGGTGGGACTACTGTCTCAAGCGGCATATTTACTGTTACACCTACCTCTAACAGTTGTGTGGGACCAGTAAAGATATTTACTCTTTCTGTGAATCCAACGCCAGTGATGACAGTTTCGACAACATCACAGACGGTGTGTAACAATGCCAATACAAGTGTTCAAACGTTTACCAGCAATGTAGCGGGTACTACTTACGCATGGAATAATAACAACTCTACAATAGGCATAGGAGCAAGCGGAACGGGCAGTTCAATTACATCATTTACAGCCACAAATACCGGCACTGTTTCTACTACCGGAGTATTCACAGTAGTGCCAACTGCAAGCAGTTGTGTAGGTGCAACCAAGACATTTTCGGTTACAGTTAACCCATCTCCTGTGATTACTTCAAACCCAATGGATGCAACAATAGTTAGTGGCAATGACACCTTATTCAGTGTGGTGGCTGGTGGAGGCGGTCTTACCTACCAGTGGAAAGTGAGCACTAATGGTGGAGCTTCCTTCAGTAATCTCACCAATACAGGCATTTATACCAATGTCACCAGTCCAACCCTCAATCTTGCAGGTGCCACCACAGCTGAGAATGGCAATATGTATGAGTGCGTGGTAAGTGGTACGTGCAGTCCTGCTGCAACAAGTGCTGCGGCTATTTTAACTGTTGGTCCCGCAAATATTACACCGACTTATACGCAAACTAATCCACAGGTACTTGTGTTGTGTAAAAATGCCTCTGTCACAGACTTAAAGCCATTATTGCACGTTAGCGACCTGGATCCCTCACAAACGGAAACTTGGACAGCGGCGTCAGCACCAACGCATGGCACGCTTGTGGTTACTTCAGCCACTGCCTCATCAGGTGCTGCAAATATTACGCCCGGTGGCACAATTACATATCAGCCTACCGTAGGTTATAGTGGTATTGATGCATTCACTGTACGA
Source organism: Chitinophagaceae bacterium (assembly GCA_947447465.1). Lineage (GTDB taxonomy): Bacteria > Bacteroidota > Bacteroidia > Chitinophagales > Chitinophagaceae > Flavipsychrobacter. Next base: position 13,056 of record CANFKE010000046.1, read on the forward strand.
GTTAGCGACGGTATTTCTATCAAAGATATGGTAGTGAATGTAACCGTTATATCTGTTAGCACATCGGTATCTTCAACAACCAATATCAGCTGCAATGGGCTATCCAATGGCGCGGCGACAATATCAGCAACAGCAGGTACTGCCCCCTATACATTCTCTTGGTCACCTGTCGGCGGCAGTTCTGCCACTGCAAGTGGATTGGCGCCTGGAACATATTCAGTGTCGGTAACTGATGCCAACCTATGTGCCACAACACAAACAGTAACAATTACCCAACCTGCGGCTCTTACAGCAAGCGTCAGTGCAACAACTAATGTTAGTTGTAACGGCGGCAGCAATGGGCATGCAACAGTAACTGTGGGTGGTGGTACACCATCATACATCTATTCGTGGGCCCCAGGAGGTGGCACTGGAGCTACAGCAACCGGGCTTGCGGCTGGTAGTTACACTGTTACTATCAACGATGCAAATAGCTGTTCTTCAACGAAAACTGTGACAGTTACCCAGCCAACAGCTCTATCGTCAACAGTAAGTTCTGTTACCAATTTGAACTGTAATGGCGGTACAAATGGAGCTGCAACTGTATCTGTATCAGGTGGCACTCCTAACTATTCATTCTCATGGGCACCGACTGGAGGTAATGCTTCATCAGCAACACTTCTTGCCGCTGGTAGTTATACTGTTACAATAGAGGACGCAAATAGCTGCACTATAACACAGTCAGTAACTGTAACTCAGCCTGCTGCTATTACATCAAGCGTTTCCTCGCAAAACAATGTAGATTGTAACGGTAATGCTACGGGTGCTGTAACAATAACAGCGAGTGGTGGTACCGGAACATTGACTTATTCATGGGCGCCTGCAGGTGGTACTTTAGCTACAGCTACTGGCCTTACTGCTGGTACTTATAGTTGTACCATAACCGATGCTAACTTTTGTATGCGAATACAAACAGTTACTATAACACAGCCTGCCGAACTTACCACAACAATCAGTGCACAGACTGATGTTATTTGTCATGTTGGGAACAACGGTGCCGCAACAATATTGCCAACCGGCGGTACTGCACCATATACGTACTCATGGTCTCCGGTAGGAGGGGCAGGGGCGACAGCTACAGGTTTTACTGTTGGTTCATATACCTGTACTGTTACCGATAACCATGGATGCATGCATGACCAGTCTGTAAATATAGCAGAGCCTGCTCTCCCAACTGCGTTTATAAGCGGCACTACCTCTATCTGCAAAGATGACAGTGCAGATTTGATCATTAATGGTCCTGCAGGTACAGTTGTTTCTTATACCATCAATGGTGGTGCTTTACAGAATGCATTGATGAATGCCAGCGGGGTTGATACCATAAGCAGTGGCTCACTTACCGCAGACGTTACTTATGCATTGGTAAGTATTTCTCAAGGCACTTGCAATTACCCTTCAACCGGTAGTGCAGTTATTACCGTAAAGCCAATTCCCTCAGTTGATGCTACAATAGACCAATCTGTTTGCAATGGTGCTACTATAACACCCGTTATATTTACGGGAACAGTGCCAGGTACTTTATTTACATGGACCAATGACAATACAACAACAGGTATACCTGCTACAGCTTCAGATAGTATTACTGCGTACACACTGACCAACACCAATACTTCAAGAGTATTTTCAACGATAATTGTTACTCCTTCAGTAGGTGGCTGCGTAGGCGTCAGCGATACATTTGTAATTTCAAGCAACCCAACACCTGCACTTACAAGTGCAGTCTCCGCGCCTGCAGTATGTAATACTACCTTGTTCAGCTATATACCTGGTAGTGCAACTGCCGGTACTACATACGCCTGGAGTAGAGCAGTGGTTTCCGGCATTAGCAATGCTGCTGCAAATGGCAATGATGATCCTAACGAAACACTTACAAATACTACTCCTGTCCCTGTAGTTGTAACTTATGTGTACACACTTACAGCCAATAGTTGCAGTAACGTGCAGGATGTAACAGTAACTGTACAGCCAACGCCGCTGCTGAGCAGTACATTGACACCTGCGGCTATCTGTAACAATACAACGTTCAACTATACACCAACCAGTGCTACCACAGGCACTGTGTATAACTGGAGTCGTGCAGCAGTAACGGGTATTGCCAATACAGCGGCGATCGGTAACGATGATCCGAACGAAGTATTGACGAATACAACTACTGATCCGATCGTTGTTACTTATGTTTATACACTGACAGCCAACAATTGCAATCATACTGAGAATGTTACTGTTACCGTGAACCCTACACCAATATTGACCAGTACACTTACAGTAACCCCTGTTTGTGATAGTTCTTTGTTCAGTTACACTCCTACCAGTGCAACTTTGGGAACAACATATAACTGGAGTCGTTCAACAGTGACTGGTATCAGTAATGCTGCCAATACAGGAGTCGATGATCCGCAGGAATATCTTGTGAATACTACTCCTGATCCGGTAAACGTGATCTATGTTTATACATTAACTGCAAATGGATGTAATAATGTGCAGGGCGTAGCTACAACAGTATATCCTAAGCCGCTCTTGAGCACTACGCTTACTCCGGCAGCTATATGCGACAGTACATTATTCACTTACACACCGGCAAGTCTTACTACAGGAACAACTTTTGTATGGAGTAGAGCTGCAGTAGCTGGTATAAGCAATCCTGCCAATGCAGATAATACAGATCCTGCTGAAGTGTTGGACAATACCACTACTGATCCGATTGCTGTTACTTATGTATATACGCTTACGGCCAATGGTTGTACTCATACTCAAAATGTTGTAGTGGTTGTAGATCCTACTCCGATTTTGACCTCTACACTTACTCCGGCACCTGTGTGCGATAGTACCTTATTCAGTTATATGCCAACAAGTGCAACTCCAGGTACTGCTTATAATTGGACTCGTGCTGCTGTAGCGGGTATCAGTAATGCTTCCGGAGCAGGAATAGATAATCCAATGGAATACCTCGTGAATACCACACCAGATCCGATAACTGTTACTTACGTATATACGCTTACTGCTAATGGTTGTTCACATGTACAGTCAGTATCTGTGGTAGTTAATCCAAAGCCATTGCTGACCACAACATTGACGCCACCTGCTATCTGCGATAGTACATTGTTCAGCTATACACCAGCCAGTGCAACAGTAGGTACAGTATTTACATGGAGTCGCGCTACCGTTGCGGGTATAGCTAACACAGCAGCCAACGGATCGAATGATCCTATGGAGTACCTGGATAACACTACCGCCAATCCGCTGACTGTAGTCTATATAGATACATTGCTGGCTAATGGTTGTTATAATACTCAGACTGTTAGTGTAGTGGTAAACAGTACCCCGATGCTGAGCAGTGCTCTGAATGCAGGATCTGTATGTAACAATACAACATTTAACTATACGCCGACAAGTGCTACAACAGGGACCACGTTTGCATGGACACGCGATGCCGTAGCCGGCATAACTAATGCGGCAGGTAGCGGAACTAATAACCCTGCGGAAGTATTGAATAATAACACCAACCACCAGGTAACTGTTACTTATGTGTATACACTTACAGCCAACGGTTGTAGCAATACTCAGGTGGTAACAATGACTGTCAATCCGACACCGGTATTGTCAAGCACTTTGACTACCACGGTCTGCAGCAGTACGCCACTTGTTTACACACCAGGCAGCACAACGACCGGAACGACATTTGCTTGGACTCGTGCATCAGTTGCAGGTATCAGCAATGCTGCGGGCGCATCAACCGGCAGTGCAGGGTTGGTTAACGAAACACTGGTGAACACCACATTGTTCCCGGTTAATGTGACCTACCATTATACACTTACAGCATTCGGTTGCTCTAATAGTCAGAATGTTACAGCAACGGTGAATCCTGCGCCACAGCCACCTGTTATAGCTATCAATTCACCATCATCAGTGTGCAGTGGTACGCTCTATCAGAATTTCGGCGCAGCCAATCCGCCTACCGATTCTGTAATATACACTTGGTCGGCAACAGGTGCTATAGTTTACGCACAAGGTCAGAGCCATACTAATAGTCTGGTTAATTTCCTTACTGCTGGTAATGCTGATGTGATATTGACAGCTAACATACATGGTATTTCATGTTATACAGCCGATACATTCCATGTTTCGATAAGTAGTGCAACAGCTCTTGAACCTGAAGTGTATTATATACACGATCATTTTATCTGTACAAATAATACAGTTGATAGTTACCAGTGGGGTTATGATGATGCCTCTACATTAGACTCAGCCATTTATACAGGGCAGGTTGATCAGAACTTCTATCAGGTATCACCTGACTTTACTCATAAATTGTATTGGGTAATCACTACCAAGGGAGGTTGTTCTTCAAAGAGCTACTATAATGCACCTACGGGAGTGACACAGATCGGAAATTCAGAAATAGCAGCTATCAATGTATTCCCTAACCCTGCTTCCGACAATGTTGCAGTAGTGGCAGATGGTTTGAGTATGGGCAAGAATACGGTAGAACTTTCAGACATGACCGGAAAGGTGATCATAACAGATGTGTTGGTCAATGGAAAAACTGAGCTCAATGTTGGTCATCTTGCATCAGGCATATATTTTGTGTCTTGCTACCATAATGGAGTAAAAGTGGGCACAACAAAACTGGTCAAGAACTAGTAAGGTCAAAGTAATATTACAAAAGCAGGGAATACTACTTGTGGTATTCCCTGCTTTTATTTAAAAGTCTGTTCTATTATTTACATGCTATAAACAATGATGGATGGTAGGGGCAGATTAGGTGATCGATCAATAATACATTACGGCAAAATATTAATGGGCGACCCTATTCTCACATGATCATATAGTTCATCTACTTCTTGGTTGGTAACGGCTATGCATCCCCATGTCCAATCAACTCCCATAAATTCTGATGCTCTGTCATCATAACCATTGAGTATGCCATGGATCATTACATCGCCACCTGTGTCTTTACCCTGACTTCGTGCGTACTTGCGGTCTCGTTCATTGGGGTAAGAGATGGCTAGCGACTTATGGGCCATACTGTAAGGATTACGTTTGGTAATATAATAGATGCCTTCAGGTGTTTTGCGGTCGCCCTTAAAGTGTTTTGGCCCCACTGGTTGTTCTCCAAGTGATATGTTATATACTTTCAATAGCTTTCCGGAACTGAATACATACATATGCCTGCTTTTTTTGACTACAACTATGCTGTCAACTGTTGTTTGTAGTTTACGTTCATGAAAGCTGTTGAGGCGGGTCGAGTCACTTTTATTAGGTGTTATTGCAATACTGTTGGTCTGAGTTATAAAAATCAAAATGATTCCCGATAACCAATATAAACACTGCCGGCGAAAAAAGTGGACACTACCCATATTTTAAAATGCTTTAATGAATATAAGACGTTGCCGGTTCCATTTTCCATAGATCTGCAAACTTTTTGTTTTTTATAATGGAATTCACAATAATCATTCAGTCTGTGTATATTTATTAGCGACCTTTGGTATCCATATTACGATCATTACATGCGAGAAAATAGTTTCCTTTATTATGTAACTACTGTCCTTCGATTGGCTTTATATCCGTTCACACTTATATATGGTGCATTGGTATGGTTGCGTAACAGGCTTTACGATATCAAATTTTTTAATTCTATCAGTTTCAGTGTACCGGTCATAACGGTAGGTAATTTATCTACTGGTGGTACAGGGAAAACACCGCATGTAGAATACTTGCTCGATCTGTTGCAATATCAATATACTGTAGCTACCATGAGCCGGGGGTATAAGCGCTATACTAAGGGTTTCATAATTGCAGATGAAAAAGCCAACGCACTGCGTATTGGCGATGAACCAATGCAATACTTTATGAAGTATCCCGATGCTGTAGTATGTGTGGCTGAAGAAAGGCTTACGGGCATACCTGCGCTTTTGCAACGCAGGCCGGGTATTGATGTTATATTATTAGATGACGCCTATCAACATCGTTCTGTAAAAGCAGGGTTGAACATACTCATCACAGATTATTCCCGTCCATTCTACAAAGATCATATATTGCCTTTTGGTAACCTGCGTGAAAGTAGGGGTGCCTATAAGCGTGCTGAAGTAATAGTAGTATCTAAAAGTTCCATCGACCTCACTAGTCAGCAGGCAGGGGAGATAATACGGCATATTAAGCCTTTGCCGCACCAGCGAGTGTTCTTTACCGGGATTCAATATGGGACTCCATTCAGTTTTTTTACTCGTGAACCAGAAATGCTCACAAATACTCATGCCATATTAGTTTGTGGTATAGCTCGTCCCGAACCACTAATAAGTTATTTGAAGCAGGGAGTTGCCGACCTGCATGTGCTAACTTATCCCGATCATCATTATTTTGTGAATACTGATATAGAGGAGATAATGGCTGCCTACAACAATTGGGGGGTAGAGAACAAGGTTGTAGTGACCACCGAAAAAGATGCTGCTCGTCTCCATTTGCATTTCGAAAAATTAAAGGAGTGGGGGGTAAAGATAATAGTGATACCTATAAAAGTAGTTGTGCTATTGGGGCAGGGGGAGGAGTTGAATTATATTATACATAAATATGTAGAGCGCACTATTGCTGAGAATAGCGATGATTTTACAGGCCCGATAGAATACATAGGGTTTCAATAATGTTATCTGTTTCAATACATTTTGATCATGTTATACTTATCTTCCATAAAAACACCTTTAGGCGCAATGCACATGGGCGCGTCCGACGAGGGTATCTGCTTGTTCGATTTTGAATACAGACGCAGTATAGATACTATAATGAGCCGGATCGAAAAACAGATAGGCAGTAGATTTAGCGATGGTTGGCATCCTCATTTCGATACCCTGAGATCTCAAATTGATGGATATTTTACCGGAGACCGTAAAGAATTCGACCTGCCTTTACATTTGGTAGGTAGTCCTTTTCAGGTGAGTGTATGGAAACTGCTGATGCAGATTCCTTATGCGGAAACACGGTCTTATAAAAAGCAATCTATTTTATTGGGCAATGAAAAAGCTATCCGGGCAGTAGCGGGGGCAAATGGAGAAAATGGGATAGCCATCATTGTGCCTTGCCACAGAGTGATAGGTGAGAATGGTAGTCTTGTTGGTTATGGTGGTGGATTGCCTAAAAAACAATGGTTACTTGAGCATGAGAGGAAACATTCTGGAAAGAATGGGCAGTTGGGTTTATTTTAACTGGTTTAACATTTTATTATATATTGGCATACTTGTTGATGCTTGTATATTAATTGGTCAACAAGCTATAATATTTTTTTATTTATTTATTTAATCTTATCTTTGACTTAAACGTTTCTTATGAAAAAATCTAAGATCTTATTCGCTTCGGCATTAGTGATGTCGTGTTTGGGAGCTGCTTATTTGCAGTCGTGCAACAAAATTGCCAGCTTGGTTCAGTATGACCTATCCATGCAGACTGCCTCTACTGAAATAGTACTGCCACCATCAGCTCTTACAGTTGGTTCTGCATCAGGTTCGCAGGTTGTTAATTATAATATAGATTCGTTCATCAAGGCGAATACTGCGAATGTGCTGGGCATCAACAATATTACCAGCGCTAAGCTCACTTCATGTAAGCTTACATTACTCAACGCTACCACAACTAACAATTTTGCCAATTTCAGTGCAGCATCAGGTTCTTTCTATTCTAACACCAATACTACTCCTTATTCATTGTCATTGACCAATCCCGATACTTACAGTACAGTATTGGACATGCCGGTAGATCCAAATGTAGAATTGAAAGGATACCTGACAGGTAGCAATTTTACCTACACAGTTGGTGGCACTTTACGTCGTGCAACTACCGATTCTATTCGTTGTAAAATAGAAGTTACTTACTCAGTTCACGTTCAGGGATAATTTATAAATCAATATTTTGCCAGGCGTTCTGCTCCCAAAAGAGTAGAACGCTTTCTTTTTATTACTGGTTCAATTGTCTAATTTTGACCTATGCGTTTGCTTATAACTAATATCAGGCAGCTCTGTCAGATAGAGCTATCTTCTGAAAGTAAGAAAAGAGTCAGTGGGACAGAAATGGCCCTCTTGCCATCAATAGAAAATGCCTGGTTGCTCATAGAGAATGAACTGATCCATAGTTTTGGAGCTATGTCTTCTATACCCCAAATGCAGGCAGATCAGACCATAGACGCTACCGGCAGATTGGTACTACCTGCCTGGTGCGATTCGCATACCCACTTGGTATTTGCTGCCCCACGTGATGGTGAATTTGTGAATAGGATAAAAGGAGTCAGTTATGAAGAGATCGCACGGCAGGGGGGGGGCATCCTCAATAGTGCACGCCGACTGAATGAAATGAGCGAGAGCGAATTGTATGACCAAAGTCTGGTAAGATTACATAATGTGATAGGGCAAGGTACCGGTGCTATTGAAATAAAAAGTGGGTATGGTCTGTGTGAGGAAGGGGAGCTGAAAATGCTCAGAGTGATCAGAAAATTGAAAGAAAATAGCCCTGTTGCCATTAAAGCATCTTTTTTAGCGGCTCATGCATATCCTGTTGAATATAAAGAGAATAAAGAAGGTTATGTAAAGTTGATTATTGAAAAGATACTGCCTCGTGTAGCAGACGAAGGACTGGCCGACTACATGGATATGTTTTGCGAGCAAGGATTTTTTGGGGTGCCGGAATGTGAGCGGCTGATGGAAGCCGGTTGGAAATACGGGCTTAAACCTAAGATTCATGCCAACCAGCTACATTACTCAGGTGGGGTGCAGGCAGGTGTTAAGCATAAGGCAATAAGTGTAGATCATCTGGAATGTGTAGGAGAGGAAGAGATTGCTGCATTGATGGGTAGTCAAACAATGCCTACGCTACTGCCAGGTGCTGCTTTCTTTTTGGGTATGCACTACCAGCCGGCACGTAAAATAATTGATGCAGGACTTCCTGTATGCTTAGCAACTGATTATAATCCAGGATCTTGTCCATCGGGAAATGTACCATTATTATTATCTATTTCCTGTACCCAACTAAAGATGACTCCCGAAGAAACGGTCAACGCTGTGACGCTAAATGGTGCCGCGGCAATGGAACTGGAGGGTACTCATGGAACCATAAAGGCTGGTAAAGTGGCTAATCTTATCATTACAAAGACTATCCCGTCTTTGGCTTATATCCCATACGATTATGGTAATGGGAATGTGGAAAGGGTGGTATTGAGGGGAAAGGCATATACAAGTTCATGATTTCTTAAAATAACAAATTAAGAATATATTAATTGTTACTTTCTTTTTAATAGTATTGACTATTTTTGATGCAGTTTATTAGTTGGTTAAATTATTTAGTACATGCTATTTAACTCGTTTGAATTTTTAATTTTCTTTTTTGTTGTCACGCTTTTATATTTCATATTACCACATAAATTCAGGTGGTTTCTACTGCTTATTGCCAGTTGCATATTTTATATGTATGCAATACCGGTTTATATTGTTATCCTGCTTTTTACGATTGTTATAGATTACTTCGCAGGAATTATGATTGAAAATGCGGTAGGCCCCACTCGAAAGTGGTTTCTGGTTCTCAGTTTGGTGGCAAATATTGGTATTCTTGCATTTTTCAAATATTACAACTTCCTTGCAGAGAATTTAAATTTACTGTTACATATTGCTGCTCCTGCGCATAATATCCCATTATTAAATATTATACTACCTATTGGTTTATCGTTTCATACTTTTCAGGCGATGAGTTATACTATAGAAGTATATAGGGGAAATCATAAGGCAGAGCGCCATTTTGGCATATACGCCTTGTATGTTATGTTTTATCCTCAATTGGTCGCCGGACCTATCGAGCGACCGCAGAATGTATTGTATCAATTTCACGAAAAGCATAAACTTGAATATAATAATCTCGCTGTTGGAATAAGGTTGATGCTGTGGGGAATGATTAAAAAAGTAGTGGTGGCCGATAGATTGGCATTAATAACAGATCCCATTTTTGACCATCCACACAATCATACCGGTGTCACTCTCGCAATAGGTGCAATATTCTTTGCATTCCAGATATATTGCGATTTTTCCGGTTATTCAGATATTGCTCTCGGTGCAGCAAGGGTTATGGGATTTAATCTAATGGTCAATTTTAATCATCCATACCTGGCAACCACCATCTCTGACTTTTGGCGTCGTTGGCATATCTCACTTTCAACCTGGTTTCGTGACTATTTATACATATCTCTTGGTGGAAATAGAGTAAGTTTCATAAGAAAAAATTTCAATCTTTTTTTTGTTTTCCTTATTAGTGGTCTGTGGCATGGGGCCAACTGGACATTTATTATTTGGGGGGCCTTACATGGCTTTTATTTAGTGTTCGCTTCTCTGACAATCTCAGTGCGACAAAAAATTAATGATTTTATTGGTCTTACTAAGATTCCTGTATTGTATAAGTTGAGCCAGCAAATGATCACATTTGTACTTGTAACATTGGCATGGGTATTCTTTCGTGCAAACACTGTAAAAGACGCCGGTAGTATTTTATATGCTATGCATACAATTCCAGAAGAACTATTGGGGGTAATCAAAACTCATAGATTGACAGGTTTACATTTGCCATCACTTATCGCTATTATTTATGGCGTGTTACTCATTATTGTTCTTCAACTTGCTTCTATTATTGAAGTTCGTTACAACTTTAGCCAGAATTTTAGTTCAAAACCAGCTGTTTTTAGATGGTCGATTTATTATTTGGTTTTATTCATCTTATTTTATTGGGGTGTGTATGATCAGCATAGGTTTATTTATTTTCAATTTTAGAGATGAAAAGAATCTTTTTAAAACTTTTTTTAGGTCTTTTACCATTAATGGTCTTATTGACAATTTATTTTGTCAATGATCCTTTTAAGACAGTATACCATTACAAATCTTATTTTCCGGAAAATGGAATTCAATATGTAATTCTCAATAATGACTACACTGCCGTTGAGACATTTCTTGGTAATTATAAGCGTCAAAAATACGATTCATACATTTTCGGAAATTCCCGGGGGTTGCTTTTTCATATTGATAAATGGCAAAATCATGTACAAGGCACCTGTTTTCAGTTTTCGGCAAGTAATGAAAGTCTTTTTGGTATAGAGCGTAAAATAGCGCTGATAGATGAGAGAGGATTAAAAATAAAAAATGCCTTGTTAGTTATTGATCATGAATTGTATAATAGGGTAGATGAGTCTTCAAAATTCCCCAAACATCCGCTGCTATCTGGTAAAAGTGAAATCGATTTCAAAATAAACTCTCTGAAAGGTTTTTTTGATAAAGATTTTTTATTACAATACATGCCATTCCTATTTACTCATAATGTAAAGAAGACATTTTTCACTAACGTACTAAATACTGAAAGGTCTGAGTATAATTATATTACCAATGATATGACATTTCCTGATCTCGATCCTAGTATAGATGCCGATACTGCGTCTTATTATGGGGAAAGAAGAAAAATCTTCGAAACAAAAGCGAAATTGCCGGAATTTTATGATAAGACGCTGAAAGATAAAAATAAAGAATTATTTAAAAATATAAAAAAAATATTTGATAAAAACGGCACGAAATATAAAATTATCATTAGTCCACTGTATTACTCTTCCAGAACAAATCCTGAAGACTATGCAACTCTTTGCGATATTTTTGGGAAGGATAATATATTTGATTTTTCAGGTATAAATGAGATTACTATCGACAAGTACAATTACTATGAGAATTCCCATTTCAGACCTCGTATTGCGAACAAGATCATGGATTCTATTTACAAAAAATAGCTTTTTTAAGCATAAATGAAAGCAAATTAGCAACTTATGTTACTTCTGAATACCATTTAGCTATTATAATGTATCCATAGACTAAGGCAATGGAAATGTGGATAGAGTGATCTTGAAAGGAAAGTGGGCATAATTGCTCAAACTTAACCAATACTAAACCTACATTCAATTAACTTTGCAGCCTAAACCAGAATAATGAGCATTAGAGAAAGGCAGAAGATCATTATGGAAAAGGGTGCGGAGAATATCACCAAGTGGGTGGGGTCGGCCGCATCTGTTACGGCACATACCATTATGTTCATAGTGGCATTTGCACTTCCCTTATTAGAGATCGTAACCTTTGAGCGTATGTTGTTGGTTTTGACAACTATCGTATCGCTTGAGGCTATCTATCTGTCCATATTTATACAGATGTCTATTAATATGAATAATCAGAATATAGAGATAATTCAGGAAGACATTGAAGAATTGGGAACTGACATCGAAGAGCTGGGTACGGACATTGAAGAACTGGGAGAAGACATTGAAGAGATACAAAAAGATGTGGATGAACTGGGAGAAGATATCGAAGAACTGGGAGAGGATCTTGAAGAAATAAGTGGAGATATCGAAGAAATTCAGAAGGATGTAGATGAGTTAGGTACTGATATTGAGGAACTTGGAGAGGATATCGAAGAATTAGGTGAAGATATCGAAGAGATACAAAAAGACGTTGACGAGATACAGGAAGAGTTTGAGGAGGATGAGGAAGAAGAGATAGTACCAAGCAGTGGAAATAACAAAAACGAGAAAGAATTGCTGTTATCTATACAGGCTACACTGGCTCTGCTCCAAAAAGAGATCGAACAATTGAAGGCGGGGAAGTAGTTTATGTTAAAGGCCTTTTTTATAAAGGCAATTTAATATATATTCTAGGCGCCGATGCCTTGCAAAGTAATACCAATTGCTATTTACGAGTTAAAACAATTTGATACATGATCTATTTTGGTTTATATATTAAATAAATATTCTAATTCAAATTAACCCCACTATCACCCCTAAGCACTTTTCTTAGTTCTTCGCTCATTGCCTCACCAAGTTCCGGCTGACCATGAAATGCTGCAGGAGTGTTCTGAAACAGGGAGATCTGCCAATTATCCTCGTTTTTGAGCGCTATCAGAGTTTGAACTGCATTTAATGCGGGACTTATATCGTTTTTACCAGATGACACCATGCCAACATCAGCTTTCAGCCAGGCCACTCCGGCAGATAGGTGACGGATCTCTCTGATTATAGCCACATACGCAGCGGTAGGGTGATGTTTGAATATATTATCTAATGTAACATGAAGGTCATCGCGGCCAATTAGCTGGCTGCCATCAAAGCCGATAAGGTTACCATCCTCGGCGAACAATTTAGCCATCGCGGTAGCATTGCGACTATTCCAGGCATCTAGCCATGATTGATATAGGTTGATAATCGCTTCTGAGTTCTCGTGTATCATAAGGGGCGCAAGATAATAAATGTTTAGTTGGCTATCGAGGTACTAGATGAGTTGATTTTCATTATATTTATTTAATATATTTGGTGCGCTCTGGTACAAATAATGAACTTGCATTTAAAGATAGGCTAGTTAGCAATGAAAAAATAAAATGCTATATTTACCTAATATACTGGCTATTTCACATGATGAAATAATTAATTGATATTGATTTTGTTAGTATTTTGTAAATATTTTCAGCGGAATTAAAATTGTGGAATATTTTTTGATTAATTAGTCGGCATTTGCTACCTTTGTTTTCCTTTTTTCTTAGGAAACGTACGTGCACAAACCAATTTTGATAATTTTTTATTGATTTTATATTGCCTGTAAGACAAGCCTGGCTTGCCCTTACAGGATTTTTGTTGTAAAAAAGGACTTTTAATTATACTATGGCTATACCGCAAAAAAAGACCGCAGCCGGAAGGCACAATTTTGCAAAGCTACATGACGTAGCCGCATCTCCCGACCTGCTGGCCATCCAACTTCAGTCGTTTCAGGATTTCTTCCAGCTTGAAACAACGCCTGATAAGAGAGATAATGAAGGTTTATTCCGGGTGTTCAAGGAGAATTTTCCTATCACCGACACACGTAACATCTTCGTGTTGGAATTCCTCGATTATTTCATTGATCCGCCACGCTACACTATAGAAGAGTGTATGGAACGCGGTCTTACTTATTCAGTGCCGCTGAAAGCTAAGTTGAAGCTGAGCTGTAACGACGAAGAGCACGTGGATTTCGAAACTATCGTTCAGGATGTATTCTTGGGTAATATCCCATACATGACTCCGCGTGGTACTTTCGTTATCAATGGTGCTGAGCGTGTGGTAGTATCACAGTTGCATCGTTCTCCGGGCGTATTCTTCGGTCAGAGCGTTCACCCTAACGGTACCAAGATCTATAGTGCCCGTGTTATCCCGTTCAAGGGTGCATGGATGGAGTTCGCTACTGACATCAACAATGTTATGTACGCCTACATCGATCGTAAGAAGAAGTTCCCGGTAACTACTTTGTTACGTGCTATAGGTTATGAAACAGATAAGGACATCCTCGAACTTTTCGGCATGGCTGATGAGGTGAAGGGTGACAGAAAAACATTGGATGCTAATCTTAACCGTCGTCTTGCAGCACGCGTACTCCGCAGTTGGACTGAAGACTTCGTAGATGAGGACACCGGTGAAGTTGTTACCATTGAGCGTAATGAAGTGGTGCTTGACCGCGACAGCGTACTTGATGAGGACAATGCGAATATGATCATTGAAATGGGTATCAAGACCGTATTCCTGCAGAAGGAAGAAGTAAGCGGTGATTACTCAATCATATATAACACATTGAATAAGGATACTTCTAACTCTGAGTTGGAAGCCGTTCAGCATATCTACCGCCAGCTCCGTGGCTCTGACGCTCCGGATGATGAAACAGCACGTGGTATCATTGAGAAATTGTTCTTCAGTGATAAGCGTTATGATCTGGGTGAAGTAGGTCGTTACAAGATCAACCGTAAGTTGGGTATCGATATCAACCTTAATACTAAGGTATTGAGCAAGGAAGATATCATATCTATCATCAAGTATCTTGTACGTTTGACCAATGGTAAGGCGGAAATAGATGATATTGACCACTTGAGCAATCGTCGTGTTCGTACAGTAGGTGAGCAGTTATTCGCTCAGTTTGGTGTAGGTCTGGCACGTATGGCGCGTACTATCCGCGAGCGTATGAACGTTCGTGACAATGAAGTATTTACGCCTATCGATCTGATCAACGCCCGTACTTTATCATCAGTTATCAATTCATTCTTCGGTACATCGCAGCTATCACAGTTCCTCGATCAGACCAATCCGTTGTCAGAGATCACGCACAAGCGTCGTATCTCGGCGCTCGGACCCGGCGGTTTGAGCAGAGAGCGTGCAGGCTTTGAAGTTCGTGACGTACACTATAGCCACTACGGCCGTCTGTGTACCATCGAAAC
>CANFKE010000047.1 GCA_947447465.1 Chitinophagaceae bacterium
CCGTCTTAAGTAATTAATTAAATCTTTCAGCCATTCGTAATACTTTCAAAGTATATGAGCGGCTCAAACGAGAGCAGCATATTAACACGCTTTTCCTTAAGGGGAAAGCGTTTTCTGTTTTTCCGTTAAGAGTGGTTTATATTGCTGTTTCCCGCACCTCTGCAAAAGACAGCCCGGTACAAGTCGGGTTTTCTGTACCTAAGAAAAAATTCCGCAGCTCAGTTGATCGCCATCGGGTTCGCCGCCTGATGGTAGAATCGTGGCGGTTGAGCAAAAGTTCTTTCTATCCCCTCGTGCCGGATCAGATGCAGCTTCACATCTTCTTTATTTTTACCAACAATGTATTACCTGCTTACGAAGAGGTAAACGGTGCGCTCATTACTGCCATAGACAAGCTAAAAGTTGTTTTGCCCACCTTATCCGTAAAGGAAGATATCTGACCTGGCCAACCAATAGAGAGATAGATATGAACAGAATATTCTCCATATTATTTATAGCATTCATTCGGTTCTATCAGGGCGCTATTTCTCCTTTTCTTGGAGCCAAATGCAGATTTACACCTACCTGCAGCTCGTATGGACTTGAAGCGATAAAAAAACATGGTCCATTCAAAGGTGGCTGGCTTACATTCAAAAGATTCCTTAGTTGCCACCCGTGGGGTAAGAGCGGGTATGACCCTGTTCCATAGCCGTAACCAGCTTCTCATTCTATTTTTGACCAAATTCAGTCTTGATATTTGCTATATCAGGCTTTAAGCTGTTCGTATTTACTACTTTTAATACTATTTTGCTTCAAATAAAGATCCATTCCAATGTTCTATTCATTTAAAGGCTTCATTCCTGTAGTTGATCCATCGTCATTCGTTCATCCACAGGCGTCAGTAACCGGCAATGTAATTATAGGGAAAAACGTATATATAGGCCCCGGAGCTGCCATTCGAGGTGACTGGGGAGGTATAGTAATAGAAGATGGCTGCAATGTACAGGAAAACTGTACGATACATATGTTCCCGGGCATTACTCTTACCCTCAGGGCAGGTGCTCATATAGGACATGGAGCTATAATACATGGCGCTAGTATTGGCCGCAATGTATTAGTGGGCATGAATTCGGTAATAATGGATGATGCAGAAGTGGGAGATGAGTGTATTATTGGCGCTATGACCTTTGTACCTGCCAATACAAAGATCCCTGCACGCTCATTGGTGGTCGGAAACCCCGGAAAAATAATTAAAGAAGTGAGCGATGAGATGATAGCCTGGAAAACTAAGGGTACTGCGCTCTACCAAAGCCTGCCCAAAGATTGCCATGAAACATTAATTGCATGTGAGTCACTTACTGAAGTTCCTGCGAACAGACCATCTCAGGAATCTCTGTTTGAGACCTGGGAAAAGATAAAAAACGGATAGGAAACGGAAATAAAGTATATAAATTAAAAATGCCTCGTAATATACGAGGCATTTTTAATTTCAAAATTCTATTGAAAATTAGTTAGCAGAGTCATCAGAATGTACCAATTCATTTACAAACTTAGCAACTGAAGCGATGCGCGCATGATTCAGTGCATAGTGGATGAATTTACCATCACGCTCAGTGATCACGATGTTCGCACGACGCAAAATTGCCAGATGCTGAGAAGCTACTGACTGCTCAAGACGTAATTTTACATAAATGTCAGTTACATTCATGCGTTTGTTCTCTTCAAGCAACTTCACGATCTGCTGACGCAATTTGTGATTGATAGCTCTCAAAGTCATAGCCGCGTTTTTTACAGCTACGTAATCCAACTTAATGTGTTCACTTGATCCTTCGTTTTTGCGAATAACCAAAGTGTTTGCGGATACCGTCGTTTCCATTAATTAAAATTTACGATGTTAATTGAAAAATAAAATATGAACTATTTCACTACCGTTAGATATTCACTAAACGAATATTATGCAAACATACGCAATTGCGAAGATATGACTGGCGGCAGATATTCTGAAAATGTGTTAACTCAGCGTTAAAATGTGGATAAAAATATGATTTGTAATTTATAAATCATTGATAATTATCTACTTATGAGTGTAAACTTGTTTAAGATAAAAGGGTTCTGCTGTGGATAAATTTACAATATTATTACATTTATATTGTTCAAAAGTGAAGGACACCCATTCTTTAATATCAACATTTACACTACCTTCTATATGAATATTTTCAGCATATTTGCTTACAACCTCAGGATCAATACATTCGGAAATGATACATATAGCAGCTGTCGCATTAAAATATTCTCCCAACTCTGCCTCCATAATATGCTTCGATTCTTTTATATTATTAAAAACATTATCAAAGCTACCAATGAAATATTCTTTCTCTCTTGCCAGCAGAACAGGTACATACAAATTATATTTATCGCCATGTATTTTGCGTGCCTGATTGGCTAGTAACGTCAACTTATTGTCCATAAGTAGCGGAATATTCAGCGCATAACAAAGTCCTTTAGCTG
Source organism: Chitinophagaceae bacterium (assembly GCA_947447465.1). Classification (GTDB taxonomy): domain Bacteria; phylum Bacteroidota; class Bacteroidia; order Chitinophagales; family Chitinophagaceae; genus Flavipsychrobacter. The sequence goes on from CANFKE010000047.1 coordinate 2,488, forward strand.
TAGCTACACCTATTCTCAACCCAGTATAAGAGCCCGGACCTGCACACACCGCAATGGCAGATAATTGAGCCATTGTAATCCGCGCATCTGCCAAAACCTCATCTATCATGAGATTTATGGCACTTGCATGATTCCTCGACTCTGTATTGATCTTAGTAGAGATCAATTTACCATCTGAAGCAATGGAAACACTACCTGTGTCTCCCGACGTATCAATATGTAAGAGATATTTCATTTTATGAGGTGCAAAGGTAAGGATGCAGACAAGTTAAACATCAAAATAAATACATGATCTCAGTTCTTTTACTGACAGAAGCATCAGCCAGCCATTCGGAAAGAGTAATTTATTAGCTTTACGCATGGAAAAGAAAATAATCAGAACAAATAATGCACCGGCACCAATAGGGCCTTACAATCAAGCAGTAAGTTTTGGCAACATGCTTTTTATCTCCGGCCAAATAGCTTTGGACCCGGCAACAGGAAACCTGGTACAAGATAGCATTGCCTCAGAAACAACACTCGTTATGAAAAATCTGGAAGCTATTCTTAAAGAAGCAGGCATGGATTTTTCGAACGTACTGAAATCTACTATCTTCCTTATGGACATGCAACAATTTGCAGCAGTCAATGAAATATACGGCAGCTACTTTAAAGCAGACCCACCCGCCCGAGAAACCGTACAAGTATCCGGCTTACCCAAAGGAGTAAATGTGGAAATAAGTATGATAGCGGGAAAATAAATTGAAAAACCGGACAAAAGTCATAACTTTGTTGGACAAAAGTCCGGATATGGCAAACACCAGAAAACACAAAAACTACACCCCTGCCGAAAAAGAAGAACAACAACAGCTCAATGAGCCTGCAGTAGCCTATGCCATAAACAATAACAACCCAGCCACAAGAACCATTGGCATGATGGGAATGACAGGAAAAAAAGACTTTGAATCCATAAAAAACGAAAATGATCTGATCAACATCATAAGGTCTGGCATACCTAAACAAGCTATGACACACCTTATGGATGTTGCAGACCTGTCTCTGCTTGAAATGGCCGCTATCACCCATACCTCCGACAGAACGCTTCGCAGATATAAGCCACAACAAAAACTATCTCAAGAGCAGTCAGAAAGAATGATAGAACTAGCAAGGCTATACAGCAGGGGCGAAGAAGTATTTGGCTCTATCTCTTCATTTAGGCAATGGATGGATACCAGTTTACTGCCACTAGGCAACAATAAACCCAAAGCATTCTTAGATACTTCATTAGGTATAAATATGCTTCTTGATGAAATAGGAAGAATAGAACACGGAATATTTGCCTGATGCTTATCTACAGAATAGCTAATTGCCGCTATATTAATGACCTTACAGGAAAAGGCGCCGCACTGTACGGAGGCAGATGGAACAGCAAAGACATACATATGGTATATACCGCAGAAAGTGCGGCCCTTGCATTATTAGAAACAGTAGTACATGTAGGTAAGATACCAGAAAACGGCTTTTGTATGATCACGATACAAATACCTGATGAGAAAATTCAGATAGCAGATATTGGAAAACTACCTGCCGATTGGCATAAAAATCCGCCACCAGATTCACTGAGAACTATAGGAGATACATTCATATCAGCAGGTAAGTATCTGGCATTGCAAGTACCTTCAGCAATCATGCCGGAGGGGCACAATTATCTGCTTAACCCCCTGCATAGTGACTTTAAAAAAGTAAAAATAACTGCTCAACGAATGTTGACTATAGACGAAAGGCTACTGCATGCATGAAGCAAACAGTAGCCTTTCACATTTATGATGATCAATTCTTCTTTGTTTCCTTAGCCCAGGTATCTTTAAGGCCTACAGTACGATTGAAAATGATCTTATCAGCAGTACTATCCGTATCCACACAATAATATCCTTTCCTCATGAACTGATAACTTTCACCAGGTCTTGCTTTCGCCAGAGATGGCTCTATATAGACCGAAGGCATCACTTGCAATGCATCGGGATTGATATAGTCTTTGAAGTCACCTTCTTCACTAGAGGGATCTTCTACTTTGAACAAACGGTCGTAATTACGGACCTCTGCTGTGAGTGCATGCTGAACACTTATCCAGTGAATCGTTCCCTTCACGGTAAGGCCACTGGTGTCATTACCACTTTTGCTTTCAGGCAAATAAGTACAATGAACTTCAATGACATTACCCGCCTCATCCTTCTTACAACCTTCACACTTTACAATGTAGGCACCCTTCAGACGCACCATATTACCCGGAGTAAGTCTGAAGAACTTCTTCGGCGCATCTTCCATAAAATCATCGCGCTCTATCCACAATTCTTTACCAAATGGCACAGAACGATACCCATTAGGCGTTTCAGGATTGTTTTCTATCTCAAACACATCACCTGCTTCTTCGTAATTAGTGATGATCATTTTAACAGGATCCAAAACAGCCATTACGCGGTCAGTAACTTTATTGAGATGCTCTCTTACACAAAACTCAAGTAAGCTAAGATCGATCATGTTTTCGCGTTTAGCAACACCAACGGTATCACAAAACTTACGAATTGCCTCAGGCGAATATCCGCGACGGCGCATACCACTCAATGTAGGCATACGAGGATCGTCCCATGATGTAACATAACCTTCGTTTACCAACTTCAGTAGCTTACGCTTGCTCATTACTGTATAAGTAAGATTAAGGCGGGCAAACTCATATTGCTTAGACGGGAAGATACCCAACTGCTCTATGAACCAATTATATAGCGGGCGATGATGAATGAACTCCAATGTACAGATAGAATGAGTGATCTCTTCTATACTATCACTTTCGCCATGTGCAAAATCATACATAGGGTAAAGACACCATTTATCACCGGTACGGTGATGGTGTGCATGCTTAATGCGATAGATCACCGGATCGCGCAGCAAAAGGTTGGGGTGTGCCATATCTATCTTAGCACGCAACACTTTGGCTCCATCTTCGTATTTGCCATCGCGCATTTCTTCGAATAACCTCAGATTTTCTTCTATGCTACGGCCACGATACGGACTATCGCTACCTGCCTGGAAAGTAGAACCTTTGGTCGCGGCAATCTCCTCAGCAGTGCTGTCGTCAACATAAGCACAACCTTTTTTGATAAGGGTCACTGCAAACTGATAGATCTTATCGAAATAATCGGAGGCATAAAATTCATTGTCCCACTTAAAACCTAACCACTCAATATCTTTTTTTATGCTTTCAACATATTCAGTTTCTTCGGTTGTAGGGTTAGTGTCATCAAAACGTAGATTACACTTACCATTGTATTTCTTAGCTAATCCGAAATTGAGGCAGATGGATTTTGCGTGACCAATATGGAGATAACCATTAGGCTCCGGAGGGAAACGTGTTTGCACACGACCGCCATTTACACCTTCAGCAATATCATTTTCTATAATTTCTTCAATAAAATTGAGCGACTTCTCTTCTGCCATTGTATTATCGGTTATGGCTGCAAATATACGTTGTAGAATTTATGGTACTATAGCTACCTGCAAACTACCGTCAATAAAGGCATTGGAGTTAACGAATGAAAAATAGGATACCACTTACTACTTATAACATTCCATTAAATGCATGGCTAGTTTGAGGTTAGCGAGGTTAACCGTATTTTTGCACGGTTCCCATATAAATAATTTTACTTTCAATATAAATATTGTCCGATGAATAAACATATACTATTCTGCTTATCCTTTCTTTTGCTGACAACAGTAAAAGCAGGTGCCCAGGACAGCTTTTCAGTGAGGGCACAAAGGTATATTGATCAATATTATACATTGGCCATGGCAGAGCAGCAGCGAGCAGGCATTCCTGCATCTGTGACCCTGGCTCAGGGAGTATTGGAAACAGAGGCAGGAAGAAGCGAACTGGCCTGCAGTGCTAATAACCACTTTGGCATTAAATGTAAAGCCGACTATCAGGGGGCAAAGTTCTTTCATGATGATGATGCGCCAAAAGAGTGCTTTAAAATGTATCGTTGTGCTGAAGACTCCTATAAAGACCACTCAGACTATCTGAAACGCAACCAGAGGTATTCTCCCTTGTTCTCTCTTTCACAGACCGATTATGCCTCATGGGCAGTATGTCTGAGAAAATGCGGATATGCTACTAATCCGCAATATGCTCAGAGACTGATCAAAATCATTGAAGACTTCAAACTGCAGCAATACACATATGCAGCTATGGATTCTTCGTTCATGCCCAACCAACCGGTATTGGCACGCTCGACTGCGCCTATGAAGGAAACGGCACAACCTGCACCTGCAAAAGACACTGCGGTGAAAGGCATTGTACTGACGACATTCGACCCTTCAGATAAACCAGTAGCTATTACTAAACCTAAAGTAAAGCCGGTGCTTACTGATAAGGACAGAACGGTTTCGGCACCAGTTACAGTAACTACACCGGTAGCAGAGACCCTCAAACCTGCCCAGCCAGTAACCACAGCACCAGAGCCTAAGAAGGAAGATCCTAAACCTACTGCGAATACCTCGTTCAAGGATATCCAATCAATTGCAGATAGCAGCCGTCATATCATAGTTCATGATGGCCCAATGCACCTGCAAGCTGAGCCGGGGGCACAAACAGACTCACCTGTTAACAAAACTCCTCAACAGCTAGCTGCGACACAACCTGCCATAGATACAAAATATGACAGCGGCAAGGTGATTACAGTGAACGGATTGAAAGCATTTTATGCCAGCAAAGGCGATATGCTGCTACAATATGCCGTAAAATACAATGTGCGCTACCCTCATCTGTTGGAGATCAATGACCTTGAAGATGGGCCCCTTGAAGCTAACATACCCGTATATCTTGAAAAGAAATTATCCTCAGGTACACATGCACGCCACACAGTAAAAGAAGGGGAGACCATGTTCCTTATCGCTCAGGCAGAGGGCATGCAGCTAAAACGCCTGCTTGCACTTAATATGATGGATATAGGAGATGAGCCTGCCATTGGGGTGATACTGGAATTGCAGAACGGCGTATTTAAAAAACCTGCACTCAGGACCGTAACCAAAGAACCAAAGAGCAATACTACGGTAATGCTGGGCAAGAGTACTCCTCCATCTGAAATGATCACTATTGACAGATCTAAGCCGGCAGTAAAAGTACAGGACACGGTAAGGGAAGTGACCACACAATATGTGGAGACCATACCTGCAGCTAAATCTGCCACTCCGGAAACAATAGTTGCTACCACCCCTGCAGCAGTAGCACCAACGCCTGCACCGCAACCAACAGCAACTACTGCTAATGTTACCCCGGCAACAAATAGTGTAATAGCAGCACCTAAAAAAGATACGGCAATAGCCAAAGTAGCTGCACAAATGAAAGAAGATACCACTGTTGATGAACTGGCATCGCTGAAAGCAGAACTGGACAAAGTGGTCTATACTGACGATTCTAAACTAACACCAGCACCACCTGTTAAACCATCTAAGCCCGCAGCAACAGTAAAGCCGGAGCCTAAAAAGACTGCGAAGGACAAGAAGGCAAAGAAAGGAGAGGATGAGGATGTGGACGATGAAGACGATAAAAAAGGATCGAATTACTATACTATTAAAAATGGGGAAACGCTTGGTGGGATAGCCAACAGGCACAATACAACGGTTAAGAAATTAATGCAGCTCAATCATATAAAAGCAGATGAGATAAGGGCAGGCAAAAAATTACGCGTAAAATAAGAACATGGAGATACACATCATAGACAAAACTTTCGTGCCATTCATTTCGGCAGAGAAGATCAACAAACGCGTAAGCGACCTGGCTGAACAGATCAATAGAGACTATGCCGGCAAAAAGCCATTGGTCATAGGTATATTGAATGGTTCGTTCGTTTTTGCTGCCGACCTGTTTCGTATGCTGACCATTGAAGCTGAGATATCTTTCATAAAGCTGGCTTCATACAAAGGCACATCTTCAACCGGAAATGTGGTAACAGCCATAGGTATGGAAGAGAACCTGAAGGACAGACATGTGATCATTGTTGAAGACATCATAGACACCGGCAAAACATTACATGCATTTATGCCTGAGATCTTGAACAGGCAACCTGCATCTGTAAAGATAGCAACGTTCTTATCTAAGCCAGACGCACTGAAGTTTGATGTAAAAGCCGACTACTGCGCATTTGAAATTGAGAACAAATTTGTATTGGGGTACGGGATGGACTATGATGGACTTGGACGTAATATCCCGGAGCTATATGTACTGAAGGAAAACTAAATAACAACGCCACCTCCGATCACCAGGTATTTACTATAGAGATCATTAAATTCAATTTTTGAATGGCGTTATGAAAAAAGCCGTGTGGTTGCTTATTGTATGTTGTGGCTTGTTTGCCCTGCCCGGAGCCTATGCTCAAAACTGGCAGTGGGCCAGAAGCAGCACCTGCAGTTCTTTTTTGGGTGGCAGCGAAGGTTTCCTGGTAAAAGCTGACCCATATAACAACGTCTTTATGGCGGGTTTTTACTATGGTGACAGCGTGTGTATAGGCAACACTACCTATTACAACCCGATAAATGCTACCAATAACGTACAGACGCTCATAGTCAAATACGACAGCGCAGGAAATATTTTATGGAGCAAAGCCGGCCAGCACGGCCAGTCGCGCCCCATTGCTATTACAACAGACCACAAGGGCAATCTCTATGTATTCGGTTACTTCACTACCGATAGTGTGAGATTTGGCGACAACTTACTCATCAATACCGGCTACGATTTTATTCACCCGCTGAACAATACCTGCTACTTCCTCCTTAAATATGACGAGACCGGCAATTTGCTATGGTCAGACAATGGCTCGGGCAATATTCATCCTGACGGAGATTATCTGAAAGCAGGCGGCATGGCAGCGGATGCATCGGGTGACATTTACATAGCCTCTACATTCAATACCGATACTCTGAAGATAGGCAGCAACCGACTGATCAACAGCAACGGAACAGACAGTACTGATGATATTTTTGTAGCTAAATACAATACATCGGGCAATGTGCTTTGGGCTAAGTCATTCGGAGGAACGAATAATGACTATGTGCTTGATGTAGCCAGCAATGGCAGCAAAGTCTTTTTTGCCGGTTACTTTACATCAGGGCGCATCAACTTTGGCAGCTACACGCTATACAATAGTCGTAAGAAAGGATATGTAACCTGCATGGACCTGAGTGGCAATATAATATGGGCACAGAGTACCGGATCTAAAGGAAAGACCCGTTGTGTTGCTACGGACAAAAAAGGAAATGTATATGTGGCAGGTGGATTTACTGATACGCTAGGCTTCGACACTTATAACATCATCAATAATTACGGAGGATACTACCTCACCCGCTTCGATTCGACCGGCAATATGCAGACTCCAAAAATATTGAAGCCTGTCAACTCGCTGGTATCTTGTTGCGATGTATATAGCATGACCACCGATGCCTGTAATGATGTGTGGATCTCCATAAACATGGAGAACGGCAAAGGTATTTCTGTTGACAATACCACTGACGTTTACCCCCCTAATGGCAGCCAGGACCCTACTATGTTTGCCGGCTACAACTCTGCAGGAACACTTATTGATCACGTAGAACTGAGATCGGGCGGAGGTTATAATACCGGCCTCTCTAACACCGGATTGTCTGCAGACAGCAAAGGGAATATATTTTTTACAGGCGATTTCCGGATCATAGATCCGTTTGTCATTGGTCCGGATTCGTTGCATTTATATGGGGGGCAACAGACAAACATCTTCGTAGCTAAATACAAGCCACAGACCGAATGTTCCGACCCCGATCAACCTGTATATCCTGCAGTACCCGTCATTAAGATATATCCCGACCCTGCACGAAATGAAACTGTATTAAGTTATACCGGAGATCTGGGTGTTGGGGCGACCATGACCGTCAGAGATATTTCGGGACGCATGATCCGTATCATTCCCCTAACGACACAAATAACCCCATTCTCAGTAGCCGACCTTGCACAAGGTATCTACATGTGTATGATACATGTAGCCGGCAGAGAACTATATACGCTGAGACTGGTTGTAGTCAGATAGTCTTAAACTGAAGCTTTTGGCAACATATTTACACCGCAAATATTAATACCAGTCCAGTCTTAGTGCCATACCTAACCTCAGCATATTGTGGTTGACATTATTGCCCGAAGGATTGTTAGTGGTAGTAAATTTACTGACAGGCATTGCTGTATATTCTACAAAAAACAAGCCATTATCATTTACGATAAGAGATGTTTTGGCACCGTAGCATATACCAAATACATTGGCTCCGCTGATCGCTGCATTTTCAACACCTCCTGAATAAATGTAAGGATCAGAAGTATTGACATATTTTAAGCCGATCATGGGTCCGGCTGTCCATGCCAGACGTCTGTGATTCATAATAGTCGCCATAGGGCTCACCTCCATATCTACACTCAGGCCAAGACTGGCACCGTCAACATCTTTTGCTGTTGCGTTATAAGTTTTAGTGTACCAAGAGACATTCTTGCCGTAGATAAAATCAGAGTTTATAGCAAAATCGAGTACCACTTTCTTATCTGCAATAGGGAAACCCATACCTACACTTAATCCTGTACCGGTCTTGTACGGATTATCCGCACTATTGGTAGGCATTGAATAGGTAAGCCCGAGGCCCAGATATGTGCTGAGAATATTGTGTTTCTTCTTACTTTTCTTAGTGTGAGCCGTATTAGCATAAACTTCTCTTGCAACACGCTCTTCATTTGCTGCTCGCGCATTTTGTGTTTTGCTATCAGCTAGTTCGGCTACCCTCTTTCTTACTGAGTCATTCTTTGGCTGCAACTCCAGGTATTTATTGTAGTAATATAATGCCTGCTCATTATTAGACTTACAATCCTGAGCATTGGCCATACATATAAAGTAGGCAGCAGTTGTTTTTCCTTCAGCCGATACGTTGCTCAGAAAGCGCAATGCATCATCGCAACTTTTCACAACATTGATCGCATTACGAGCGTGCTCCAATTCTTCTTTATCGGTTTGGGCGAAGAGGGTACCGGCAACCATCATAGTGGCTACGGTAAAAAGAGTATTAAGAACTTTCATTTTTAAATTAAGTAAAAGTGTTGCAGAAAATTATTCAAATGTGATCCAGGCCATACGTACCTGCCTGTCGTGACCATCGCGCTCAATGAGCAGTGTAGCATATGTATTTGTTGCAGGCATATAGTCTGATGCATCTATATAGCAAGTATTAGACTGATCTTTCTCTTCTGTAGCGCCAAACAAATAGAACTTGTTCACATCGTTACCTTTTAACACATAGCATACGGTATTGAGCTTATTAGGGTTATTCACCAATGCTCTTCTTCTATCGTCTTCATCTTTACCGAAGTTCTTAGTGTTATCGTTAAAGATGATATACCTGTTCTTATCCGTACCGATATAATCGTAAGAGATATAACTATTGTAATCACTGTAACCCAACAGAGACATCCACTTTCCTTTCCTTCTGGATGACATGTATAGCGGGTTGATGATACCGCCTGCCATCTGATTTTTCATCAGCACGTAGCCGCTTTTTTCACTGCCATCTTCATTCAGTTCAGATACGCCGATGCCACCCAGCAATGTACTGGCAGATATCACCGCACCATACTGATTGACAGTTGTCTGTTGGGTCATTTCTTCCGATAGTACAGTGGTGCTGTTATCTTTGTTCACGATCATGGTCTGCGGCATACCCTGATAATTCTTATCTATCTGCAACATGTTATGTACGTATTCATTGGTCTTTTCGCCTGTGAGTAATTTCACGCCTTTAGTACCCATTGTCTCAGGATCAATGTAACTCATGAAAGATAAGTAGTATGCCCCGCCACCTCTGCTTTTGGCAAGCGCCAGAGCCAGCATTTGTATCGTATTGCTGGTGCGGTTATAATACATTACCGACCTTGTATCCCTGAAGTCTTCAGTAAAGTCTAGTGGCTTGCTGAAAAAAGCTGAGTCAGTAACATTGAGTCTGGATATGAACACATGTCCATTCTCGCCTTTGAGGTTGGACGCGGCATAGGTACTGATAAATACCCTTTTATTCCCATCTACCACGGCACCTATATAGTTAAGATAACGAAGTGATTCGTCGGCCAATTCGTAGTAACCTACATTAATGGGTTTGTGCGTGCCATCATAGTGTACCACTTTTATCCTGTCCTCTGTACCCCTGCCATATGCATTGAAGTAGATGACCACATAGCAATCTGAATTAGCATCCTTCTCTATGTAGAACTTATCTGCCGATGCAACATCGAACGCCTTGATCTTAGGCATGGTGCCTATCTGCTCGTCCTTTACGATATTGCCCGTAAACGGATCGAAACGCACACGGTATAATGTTGGCTCTCTGCCATCGAACTGAGCCAGAAATAATACAGGTTCTCCGTTTATTTCATACAGCCCCTCTACAATAGATGATATAAGTCTTTTGGGATTCCAGAGCTCACTGGTAACGATCTGGTTGGCGATCATCTTCCTGCTCTTGTCGTAGATCTTGACCTCTATGCCTTCCTTTTTAGTAAAGTGGAAGAAAACAGTATTACCATTCTTCATCAGTAACACTTTGCTCCACCCCGCAGTAGGTATTTCAAAGCTTTCGCTCTTTTCTATTTTAGGTTGCTGAGCAAAGATGCAGGGCAGGCTCAATATCATAGTGAGCAGTAACAGGCTTATCTTTTTCATTTGTCTATCTATATTTTGAGTGCGAAAGTATGATTATTCTGTTATATACTTCGCTATACTGCAAGACAATGATATGATCAAAAGCTATACCGATGCACATAAGTGCAGGATAGAAAAAAAGCTGACTATAATTTATTGGACTAATAGAACACCGATGCAGGTAATTCGCCTTTTATCAATCCTCCGGCTTTGGCCTTATCAAATAATGTAATGATGGCCTTTCTTCCGGTTTCGCCCAGGTCTGTGCTGTAATCATTTACATAGAGGTCTATATGCTTGCGCATGACCGCTTCTTCCATCTCCTGAGCATTGGCAGTAACAAAGGGAGCCAAAGCAGGATAGTTGGCCCACGAATAGGCTATACTATCTTTGATGATCTTATCTATTGTGGCGCTCAGTTCTTTGTCAAAACTGCGACGCACCACTATGCCCCCCAATGGAATGGCTGCATGTGTGGTCTGCTCCCACCAGTCGCCCAGGTCCATAAGTTTGGTGAGCCCTTTAGCCTGATAAGTGAATCTGCCTTCGTGTATGATCAGCCCGGCGTCATAGCTGCCATCCAGTACCGCAGCTTCAATATCACTGAAGATCATTTCGGTCTTATCTTTGGCTGTGGGGTGTGCTAATGATAATAACAGATTGGCCGTTGTGTTGAACCCGGGAATAGCTATTTTATATTCACTGATCCTGGCCATATCCAACTGGGTCTTAGCTACCAGCAATGGTCCTACACCTTCGCCCAGCGCACTGCCGCTATGCAGCAACGCATATTCATTGACCGTATGCAGAAAAGTGCTATAGCTGAGTTTGGTGATATCCAGCTTACCCTGCCCGGCCCATGCATTGAGCGTACCTACGTCTTCCATCACATAGTTGAACGTAAGTCCGTGTGTATCTATCTTGCCATTGACCATGGCATCGAAAATAAAGGTATCGTTGGGGCAGGGGCTAAAACCTAGAGTAAGTTCCATATCGTTATTGCAGTATCAGGGTGTAAAGTTGACCCGTATTTATAAAATTGGTTTTGCTAAATAATCTATGAGCCAATTGTTCAGATTAATAATGGCATCTTTCATTTGCCACCGGCTCTTATCACGCGGTATCACGTAGTTGGATATACCTCTTATCTGCATGAATGGCACTTCCATTTGCAGACATACATAGTGCAGTGCTGCCCCCTCCATACTCTCTACCTGACAGTTGAAGACCTTTTCTCTGCGGGCAATAGTATGTTCATTACCACTTACAGTATTGATCGTTAACCCGGAAACTTGCTTCAGTCCGGTATGATCAGTAATGCTATTGGGAATGGTTCCGAGCAACTTATTGCGGTGAGGATGAACGTCGGCGGGGATCAACCCCATATCGAAAATGTCTATGTACTCATCATGGTCTTCCGCCCCCAGATCACCATAGCGCTCCGAGATCACCTGTACCACATCGCCCAATAGGATATCTCTGTCGAAACTACCGCCAACACCCGCTTGTATGACCAGATCGTACCTATGTCCGCACAGTTCGCGGGTAAGCGCAAAAGCTGTGGCCACAGCACCTACTCCGGTCACTACCATTGTAATATTGTGGTATTCATTGGGTATTTTTTGCAGGTGGGCTTTAAGCAGGCCTACCTCTGCTTCGGTGGCAGAAAGTATCAGCAGATCCATAGTGCAAATAACCGCTTTTTTTGCTAAACCATAATGTAGTGCTAACTTTGCACCAAATTAGAGAAATGATTTATTTGACTCGTGTGGAACATTTTAATGCAGCTCACAAGCTGTATAACCCTAACTGGACGGAAGAAAAGAACAAAGAAGTTTTTGGCAAATGTTCTAACACCAACTGGCATGGGCATAATTATGAACTGCATGTAACCGTGAAAGGCGAACCACATCCTGATACCGGCTTTGTATATAATGCCAAAACATTGGGCAGCCTGATAAAAGATGTGATCATAGAAAAAGTGGACCACAGTAACCTGAACATGGATGTTGACTTCATGAAGGGTAAGTTTACCAGTGCAGAAAATCTGGCGATAGGTATATGGAATGAATTGCGACCGCATATTGACAGCGATCAGGCCAAGCTGCATTGCATAAAGCTGATAGAGACCAAGAGCATTTTGGTAGAATACTTCGGGTAAACAATTGGGGTATGCCTGAAACCGTAAGGGTATTCATACCGTAGATAGTATAACAACATATCTTTTACGGGCATGGATACACAGGTTTACTTATTTGCTGTTACCATTGTTCAACTTAATCCGTAACACATTGAGCTACAAAAAGACAGAAACATTTGACGAGCAGGCTACCGGAAAGCTGAAGACCAACTACCGCGGTATCATAGAGGCTATAGGCGAAGACCCCAACAGAGAGGGATTGCTGAAGACCCCTGAGCGTATGGCCAAGGCCATGCAGTTCATCACCCAGGGCTACCAGATGGATGCCAGTGAAATACTGAACTCAGCAAAATTTGAAGAGGCCTATAAGGAAATGGTGCTGGTAAAGAATATAGAGCTCTACTCTATGTGCGAACACCACCTGCTGCCCTTCTTTGGCAAGGCACATATTGCCTACATACCCAATGGCTATATTACCGGGCTGAGCAAGCTGGCCCGTGTGGTAGATACTTTTGCCCGCCGCCTGCAGGTTCAGGAGCGCCTTACCCACCAAATACTGGATGTGATACAGGACACACTACAACCACTGGGTGTAGGCGTGGTTATTGAAGCGCAACACCTGTGCATGATGATGCGCGGTGTGCAAAAGCAGAACAGCGTTACCACTACCTCGGCCTTCAGCGGACAGTTCATGAAGAATGAAACAAGGAGTGAGTTCCTCAGATTGATAGCTGCTGACTTGTCATAAAATCACTTTTTATTTACATTTGCGTCCCGATTTTTAAAGATCGGGACCTTTTTTTGTGTACTCGGGAAGTAGCGCAGCCAGGTAGCGCACATGGCTGGGGGTCATGTGGTCGCAAGTTCGAATCTTGTCTTCCCGACAAAAATGAGAGCGGGTGCGCAGAGCGAGAGCGATGCCACCCGTTCTCATTTTTCCCTCGCTCCCGCTCTCACACCCGCTCTTACCTCCGAACAAACGGGAATAATTAGGCACAACTCGGAATTGTTTGGCCTGATTGTTCCCATTTTAAATTTCTTATCAAACACACCCCTAAGATATAATAATGACCAATTTTGTAATTAATCACCAAATAGTAAATAAGTTTGTAGAATACTATCAAAACAAATTAGACATCAGATATGGCGGCAGCATTTGACATTAAAATCTTATGGAGTGTATTTAAGGAGATCGGCACTTTTTTAACAGGCCAGTCAGACAAGAAAAAAGATATCGTTATAAACGCACATAAAGCTATTAACACAGCCTTCATTAAAACATACGATTATCTACGAAATAAAAATGGTGATTATGTTCCAAATTTAGAGCTATCTGAAGTATGGAACCAGGCTTCTGCAGCAGTTATGAAAGTTGATAAAGATTTAGGAGATCTGCTCTATCATAAATCCCGGTTTTGGTTAGACCCACAACTGTATATTAATCTAAAAAAACAATACGAAATAATTGAGCTTAAACAAGTGATTGAGGAAATGGAAATGTTACGAATACAGCTTTAATATTCTTCTAAAAATGTTTTATGGCAAAGACTTCAAAAGAACAAGAATCAACTGCATTAATCATTGATAAGGGACAGTTTAAACAGCTACTTGCTGAACAAATTGAGAAGGGTACAAATTTAGCAAGTTCCCAGATTCAAACTTTGGCGCAATTAGAAGAATTTAAAAGCCAATATTGGGCTTGGCACAGCTATTCTTCTGAAATATTAAAACAATCTTTCAACAAAGAAAATAATGAGTATAAACATCAATTTGACGGCTTAAATTTCTACTCTGGTATGGGAGTAAGAAACCCTACGGGAGCACAAAAAATGGAAAGATATTTCAAGGATTTAAAGAACGATATTGAATATATTAATAATTTATCAGCCAAAATACCATTGCTGAAAATTTCTAATGAATTTATTGATTCGCGATTGGACGAAACACCACCAAATAAAACAATACTTACAAACATTTTCAATAAATTTCACCAAATTGCTATTCAGTTATTAGTTCGCCATGCCAATAGACCTACTTTAATTATTGGAGATGAATACGACGTTCAAGATTCGCTACATGCCTTACTAAAATTGCATTTTGATGATATTAGAGCAGAAGAATATACCCCATCCTATGCTGGCAGTTCAACAAGAATGGATTTTCTCTTGAAAAATGAGAAAATAGTTATTGAAGTAAAAAAGACAAGAAATGGTTTAGGTGACAGGGAATTAGGGCAAGAACTAACGATTGACATAGCATTTTACAAAAACCATCCGGATTGTTCTGAACTCTATTGTTTTGTTTACGACCCAGAAAATAGAATAAGGAATCCCAGAGGCATCGAAAATGATTTAGCAAGGCAGTCTATGAATGGTTTTAAGGTGAATGTTTTTATCAGACCATAGCACAATTCTGTAATTCACTTCATTGTACTAGTGGTAACAAATTATCAGAATAGCTTTGGCGCCTCCTGCATGGAAATAGTTATCTAAATATTTAGCACACTTACAGGGTGTGCTTTTTTATTTTTGCTTTTTGAGTATCAATTATATTTTGAAGCTCTTCGATTGTATATGCAGGTTTTCTTTTGTGTAACATGGCATGACAATTAGCACATACCGGTCTTAAATGCTTAATGGGGTCTACTACGTAACTTTCACGGATGGAAGACAATTCTATCAAGTGATGGACATGAATAAAATGCTCCCCGACATCTCCATATACTTCAGAAAAATCAAATTTACATACTCTACACTTTGCCAAATAATAATTGATACATTGCTTACGAGCATCCTCGTTACGTTCAAACCTATTTACATATACCTTACCCAAAAGGCCTTCTATAAGTGGGCTAGCAGTTTCTTCGTCAGGATATCGTATGTCATGATTTTCTTTATATTCCGAAGAAATATTACTTCCACCGTCAATGGCATATTGCTCATTAACAGTTTCAACTACATTGTTTACCTCTAATATTATTTCCAAGGAAATTTTACTGCCCTTGACTATCTGAGTATTGGACATGAACATGTCAAATTGCTCCTGTGGTAATCTTAGCCCCTTTATGCTTCCATCTTCTTTCCAATTTATAGTTCCTTCATAATTGCTTCTTCCATAGCTAATTTTTACATAGTCAGTCGAATGAGGAATAAAAGATAATAGTTTCCCACTTTGACTGATAAAGTGGTTTTTACTAAAAAAGGTATCTCCAATTTCTACAACAATATTCATAACAATTTTTCCACAAAAATAATTCTCATTAAACAGTTTGACTGAACTTATTTCTATTTTCTAGTGATAATAGAGATTTTAAGGGTTCGAAAACTGTCCAGTCAACCTCAGTCCGATTTGTGCCTTTTTATGTCAAATTATGTCGTCTCATGCAGGTCAATGTTGAGAGATGTAATAATATGATGAATTGCGCAGAGATGCTTTATAAAAAGGTTCGACACTTGTCCACTCATCCCGACAAAAATGAGAGCGGGTGCGCAGAGCGAGAGCGATGCTACCCGTTCTCATTTTTCCCTCGCTCCCGCTCTCACACCCGCTCCGAAGTTTGTAATTGGTTGCAAGTTTGTTCCCGTTTTTGTTTGTTTACCACCAAAGATTCTGGTTACAGGTTTTTTATGGCGGGTCACATTTCCGCTTTTACTCACGTAAATTTGTTATCAATAGGTTTTCACTTTAAACCCAAAAGAGCATGCACAATAAGCACGTCGTTTTTATCTTATTGGTACTATCGGTCATAGTTATTAGTCTTGGAGCCTGTAACGTAAGTAACGACTTCTCAGTAGATGTATTTGACGGCTCCCCGGCAGACAGTGATGGCGTAGGTTGCTTTTTCAGCGAAGAAGGAACGCCCGAAAAACAACTCTTTGCTTCAGGTCTTGATAACTGCGCCTATATATCTATCAATCATAAGCTATGTAAATTCGAACAAGACACTACAACTAAAACAGAAGTAAGCAAAAATTCGGCGGACATTTCCGACGTTTTCCGCAACAAGGATTACACTTTGATACTTGACCTGAAAGAAGCTGAAAATATTGATACCCAAGTAGGATATAAAGGGACCATGACCGTTCAGGATAATAAAACAGGGAAAAAAGTGGTGAAGAAAGTAAGCGGCGGCTGTGGATGCTAGATAGACTATTCCCCATTACCTTTTTCTAAAATCACTAACTTTATAGTTACTGATCTTTAGGTTATGAGACCCTTTGCGCACATTTTTATGATCATCATTGTTTTTACAACAGGTATTGTTGTATCGATCGGTTGTAAGAAGAGCGCGACACCTAAGTCAACCACCACTGCAGATACTACATCGCTGCACTATCATGTAAGCCAACTCCATCACAAACGCACCTGGCATATCACTCATCACGATGTTACCCCGGCTCACGACACCACTTATTTTGCTACAGATAGCTTTGCGCTTGTGTTCAATTCCGATACCGTGATCGCACCTTTTACACCATACTCCGGTAATGATCTTCATCTGATGCAATATACTCAGCCCAACGGAAGCATCTGGTATAGCTGGAACACCGGACAACCCAACACCGTAGATCATGCCGATCTTTATTTTTATTATGCCTCAGATAGTATAAGGTATGACCATATTGTTGCCGATCAGGGTGGGGACTCGTGGGAAACTACCCTTACATCTACCTATTGATCATTGACTTGCTTTTGATACTGCATCTACGTTCCTAAAATCGGCCGTTCTGATCTATGCTTAGCATTGGTTATGTCTGTTTCGCTTAATTTTGACCTGAACTAATTATCGTTGATCCCTATGCCATTTATCTGTACCTACCAGCTCAATAACGGAGCGATGAGCGCAAACGACGAAGTGGTATTCCAGCGATATGTGGATGGCTCATTTGGCGCATATCATAGTCATAATGTGCCAATAGCTGAGGTACTGGTAAACGGACTATCCGGATTCATTTATAGCAATGGTCCGGGATTCCCATCAACACAAGGAAAATTAGAAACCGGTGACACGATCACTCCCGAAACAAAAATTGCCTACTTCGCCGCCAACGGAGAAGACATACCTTATGGGCGCCCGTATGCGGTCATTCGCTTAGATTAAGTGAACTTAAAAACCTAATCAATTACTCAGGGCCGGTATTTACCGGCAACTAAATAGTTCCCTATCTGAAACATCTTTGCAACGCGAATAGAATGATGTGTCGCAATTTCAGTAATTTCAATTATCTAAATAACGGATAGTTGAAAGTCAATACTTTTTGGAAAGAAGCTTGTAAATTTTTATCTGGCGCGTTCTTTGTGACCGCCGGTGCCAGTTGGTATTTCGCCTACTATCGTATTACTGTTCCCTTTTTGACCACATCAATGTCGCCTCAATTTTTGACTATCAGAGGTTTTATTCACTTCTTGTTGTTTCTATTGACCCTATATATCGGCTTCTTTAAAAGATCTGAATAAGCGCTCATTGACCCTTAATCTTCTTACCGGCCAGTGTTATAGTCAATCCCAGAAAGCCTACTGATATAGCCGCGGCGGCAACATCGGCGGCAGCAACATATACGTTGTTGTAAAAATTACTGGAGGCCAGCCAATAGGAGTCGGCCATCACCGCTACCAATACACCAATAACAGCACCTGTTATAGTTCCCTTCATTATGTTGGTGGTATTGGTCAGATATATCAGCACAAACACCATCAATGCCGAATAAGCAGCGCAAGACAATACCAGATAAGGCATACTGAACTGCTCTGCCGATTTCTTGAACCCGGGTATCTGGATCGTATTCATATCTGTATAGCCCCCGAGGATATAGTCGAATATGAACCAACCAAAAGCCAAGTAGGCGATCGTTCCTATCAGTATGAGTATGATGATCTTTTTAGCCATTGAGCAGTCTGTTGTTGTAAACCTTCACCAAGTTAGTAAAGAATAGGTGTACTGAAAAACAACTGCAATTATCTTACAGCACAGTATTTCCATCTCTATAGTTGATATTTACTATAATCGGTTGTCACCTTTTGGGAGATGGGCAATGCTCCGGTTTTGAAAATGATGAGCGCATATACCTTTTTAGGGGTCTTATTGATAGCCGCTAATTCAACCCATCCTTGCCGTAATTTACAGCCCATATTATGAGCCACACTGTAGTAATTGCTAATGCAGTCAGTGCTCTTTTGCGGCCATTTACCAATTTATTGTATGAAGCTGCCGTAAAACGCTCCTTATAGACCCTATAATAGTATAATTATCGCGGTTGTATAACATTAGAGCAAATAATGCTGAAGCGATACTCATAACGATACCAATAAAATAGAGCACAGGTGTCACTATAGCTACCACCAGCGCAACATTACCCATGATCAGCGCCAACCGGGCATTTCCCAGATCCTCTTTCTCTTCCTGCTCTTCTATGACATGCATATATTGTTGAATATAGTACAAAATAGCTTTTATTATGGACTGATATAACAGCAATATCAGCTTTGGCTCTGTCTGTATCAGACAAAATTAAACGTATCACTGTCCCTATTATTATCCTCTACAAATGTAAACCGCACTACCAATTATACTTTTTCCCTATAAGGCAATTGTTTTGTTTCATAAATTTTATAAAATATTAAACAAAATAGAACCTACTTTTGTTGTATAATGAATAAGAGCATGGCAGAGAGAATAGCTATTTACCGAAAAGAGCACTTCAATTCTGCTCACAGATTGCACAACCCCGATCTTACAGACGAAGAGAACAAGCGCCTGTATGGCAAGTGCAACAATAAGAATTATCATGGGCACAATTATGATCTGGTAGTAAAAGTGACCGGAGAAGTAGATAAAGTGACCGGGTTTGTAATTGATACCAAGCATTTATCAGACATCATCAAGAACTGTGTGATCGACGAATTTGACCACAGGAATATGAACCTTGACGTAAAAATGATGCAAGGCATCAACCCTACTACCGAGAATGTGGCTATAGCCATTTATAATGTATTAAGACAAAAAATAGACGCCAAAGCAGAGGTAAAAATATTCCTTTATGAAACAGAACGAAACTTTGTTGAGTATCCCGCGTAAGGAGTTGGAAGAAGATGATGAAGCCAACTACGACCAGATGGGCGACGACCATATCTACACCACAGTAGAGACCCCTATGAGGGATGACGCGTTTGAAATGAGCGATCAGGAAAAGATAAGCACTATCGCTTATCACTTCCGTGAAATAATGCATACACTGGGTCTGGACCTTACAGACGATAGTCTGAAGGGAACACCACACCGTGTGGCTAAGATGTATATCAAGGAAATATTCTCCGGTCTCGACCCTGCCAACAAGCCGGCTATTGCTTTGTTCGATAACAAGTATGGCTACAATCAGATGCTGGTAGAGAAAGACATTACTTTCTTCAGCAATTGCGAACATCACTTCGTGCCTATCTACGGACAAGCACACGTGGCCTATTTCTCATCAGGCAAGGTGGTAGGACTGTCTAAGCTGAACCGCATAGTGCAGTATTTTGCTAAAAGACCACAGGTACAGGAACGCCTGACCATGCAGATAGGTATGGAGCTGCAGGAAATGATGGGTACCGAAGATGTGGCAGTGATCATAGATGCCAAACACATGTGCGTATCATCTCGCGGCATCAAAGACGCTGCATCTGCTACCATCACTTCATTCTACGGTGGTAAGTTCAATGAAGAGAAGATCAGGAACGAATTTTTACATCACTTAAAATAGTTGAGGACGGTCGAGAGGGTGGAAAGCCCGGCAGCAATGCCGGGCTTTATTGTTGTTACGTGTTTAGAGGCAGTAAAAACAGGTACCCTACAATGACCTATTGAACATAATCATTGGTACTATCAGGCTTCGCAGTAAAATGTCTGAAATTATAGGTGATATTGGTCTCTTTAGTACCATTCATATCACCCGACCTTGTTTCTGTTTTTGTGAGAATGAATGTGGTATCATTGACAATAGTTCCACTATAGCAAACTGAAGGATAGCTGCAGTTAGAAGGTTGCCAGCCGCCTATTGAAAGGGTAGTATCCTGTATCTGAAATGCCCCCCAGCAAGACTTAGAAGATCTGAGCGCTACCCCATCGGCCAATGATGAAACATAAGGCTCCAGATTGCTCAGCTCAGTGCAACCGGGAAAGCACACTACACCATTAGCATACAGCACGAAAATGTTATAGCGGGTCACACCTTTATAATCAGTTCCGGGATCGCCGTAGTAAAATCCGTCAAGACGCAGTTGGTTGCCACTATAGGTTTGCTTGGTCACCGGCAGAGTTTCGTCTTTGCACATCCCCCATCTTCTGCAACCGCTTAGGGTAGTGAGCGTAGCCATGCAGATAATGCCGACTATAACGTGAATGTATCTTTTCATGGATAAACAACTGTTCATATACCGCTATTTACTGTTCATAATATGAGTACCTATTCTTCAAGTCACATCTTCCTCATACACCAGGTCGTCATTACGCGCTGGTTGCTTACGTTGGTCGATCTAATAGGTTCAAAAAGTTCTGCGTCAAGTACCTTAGTGTAGTGCAACAGATCTTTATAGTTCACCAAGTATCTTTCTGTGCCGTCGGGCAGCAGGTAACGACCATTACCCATATCAGCTACCAGCTCTTCTATACCAATATCTGAGGCCAGTCTGCAGAAGAAAAGCCCACCGGCTTTCAGCACCCGCCATGCGGAATAGAGCATCTGCTCAAAGTGATCTTTATTGACCGCAAAATGCAACACAGCACTGCTGATGACCAGATCGAAAGTATAATTACCAAAGGGTAAAGCTTCTGCGTTGGCCACAACAAAATTGGCCAGCGGAAGTTGAGGTGCCAGTCGCTGCGACAGCTCTTTTACCATTGCAACAGCTTCAGGATTTCTATCTACGGCATACACCTCATGACCTTCTTTCAGGAAGTAATGTATATTCCGTCCGCCACCGCAACCCACATCCAGTATGGTCTTACAATGGTCGAACCTCCCCTTCATCAATTGATCGAAGAGGTATATGTCTATATTACCAAAAATGTCGGGTAGGTTGGTCATGCTTTGCTAAGTTAGGATATAAATAAATTCATCCAAGTGTTGCACATCACTAATCTTAGAAATTCTTGGTGGAGCATCGTCTATGACCACTATCAGAAAAGCCATGGTCAATGACACCCGGCCTATTGCAATTCTCATCAAGCACTGATCTGCGGTTTTGTCAATAAGAAAAGATTGACCCTAAGGGTGATCTTAACATCTGTTTTTGTATGTAAGTATGCGTATTTTACAAATTGTACCTACCTTCATAGCTTCATTTATAAAATAAGAACTGATGAGATCTCTGAAGTACATACTGGTATGTGTATCCCTTTTGCTCAGCTTTAGTGGTTTTGCACAGATAGAAGGACCCAAGACCGAGAACGGACTTACCTGGTATAGCGATATGACCAAAGCCGGAGAAGTATCTATGGCTACCCACAAACCTATATTTGCTTTCTTTACCGGTAGCGACTGGTGTGGCTGGTGCAGAAAACTGCAGAACGATGTATTCTCTAAGTCCGAGTTCATACAGTGGGCAAAGAACAATGTGATATTGGTAGAGCTCGACTTCCCCAGAAACAAAAAACTAAGCCCCGAACTGGCCAATCAGAATTCAAGCCTGCAGCAGGCATTTCAGGTACAGGGATACCCTACTATCTGGATGTTCTTCCTGAAAAAAGGCCCTGATGGCGCCAATTATCAGATAGATGCACTTGGCTCAGTTGGCTATCCGCAGGGAGCCATACAAGGCAAAGAACAATTGAAATTTCTGGCTGATGCCAATGCAGTTCTTGCCAAGAAGAAGTAAGCAAGATCATATAAATGTATCAAAACAAGAAGGCTGACCGGATGGTCAGCCTTCTTGTTTTGGAGTTGGGTTATGGAATTGGTTGTCAGCGTTCCGAACGAAGATCGAACATTAATTAGACGCAGTTCTGAATTCTTAATAATTCTTATTCAGCTAACCAATAAAAAAAGTCCGACTCCTTACAGAGTCGGACTTTTTAATGATGTATATAAGTTGTTGGCTTATGCGCCTACAGCTACACGTACAAAAGAAGTAACGGTAAGACCTGCAGAAACAGACTTCAGGTAGTCACCAACATTCTTGCTAGGATCCTTAACGAAAGCCTGTGGCAACAATGTGTTTTCCTTGAAGAATTTGTTGAGCTTGCCCATAGCAATTTTCTCAGCCATATCACCTGTTTTGCCTTCAGCAGCAACCTGATCCATAGCAATAGCTTTTTCACGAGCCAAAGTTTCAGGAGCAATGCTGTCAGCGTCAACACCCAGTGGGTTCATCGCTGCGATCTGCATAGATACGTCTTTACCGGCAGTAACGATAGCATCAGTAGAAGGCTGGTTCATACCCACCAACACACCGATACGGTAGTTGCTGTGAATGTAAGGAACAACAGCAGCAGCAGTAACCTGCTCAAAACGAACTACATCGATCTTCTCACCTATTTTAGCCACTACTTCGTTCAGCTTTTCGCCGATAGTAGCGCCTTCCATAGCCTGAGTCTTCAGGTCATCGATAGAAGTTACCTTAGAGTTAAGAGCGATATCAGCTACGTCGTTAGCGAACTGAATGAAATCAGCGTTCTTAGCAACGAAGTCAGTTTCAGAGCTCAGGTTGATCAGGATACCGTAAGTGTTATCAGCGTTAGCCTTAGCTATCACCACACCTTCCTTAGCATCGCGGTCGCTACGGTTAGCAGCAACTTTCTGGCCTTTTTTGCGCAGGTAGTCAATAGCAGCTTCAAAATCGCCGTTGCTTTCTGCAAGCGCTTTGCGGCAATCCATCATACCTGCACCTGTCTGTTGACGCAGCTTGTTTACTTCTGCTGCAGAGATTGTAACTGTACTCATTATATTGTTCTTTTATAGATTTTATAAATGAATTGTCCGCCAAAAAATACGGACGTGCGAAATTCGCATTTTATTATTAAAGCCCCAAACGCGGGGCTTTAATAATCTGTTATAGTTTTATAATAGGAAGTTATCTGACCATCGCCCTTCGATAAGCTGAGGATGACAGTAAAATAAATTGCTGATCATTAACGCTTTGTTGGAGCCGGACGACTGCCGCCGCCGCCAGGGCCACGGTTGCCACCTGCACCACCCGGGCGACCTGCGCCACCACCTGGGCGACCAGCACCGCCACGACCAGGACCACCTGCGCCAGGAGCGCCAGCAGCCGCACGGCCACGACCACGGCCACGACCACGACCACCTTCGTTATCTTCTTCGGTGATCTCCATGCCACGTGTTCTTTCTGCCAGTTCTTCTGCAGTTTCTTCATCATCCTTAGTTGACGCTCTTTCCTGCAAACCTTCCATGATGGCAGCAGTAAGATAGTTAGTGATGATAGAGATAGATTTTGTAGCGTCATCGTTTGATGGGATAGCAAAATCAACCTTAGTAGGATCGCTGTTAGTATCGACCATAGCGAAGGTAGTGATACCCAAACGCTTGGCTTCTGCCAAAGCAATGTGCTCATGGCTGATGTCAACGATGAACAAAGCAGCAGGAGTACGGCCCATCTGGCTGATACCACCCAATACTTTTTCCATTTTCTCCTTGCTGCGGGTAAGGGTCAGACGCTCTTTCTTGGTAACGCTGTCCATAGTACCGTCAGTAAGCATTTTTTCGATGCTCAACATCTTCTTTACACTCTTACGAATGGTCTGGAAGTTAGTAAGCATACCACCCAACCAACGCTCAGTAACGAAAGGCATATTTACCTTTGCTGCAGCTTCGGCAACTATTTCCTTAGACTGTTTTTTAGTAGCAACGAACATGATCTTCTTACCGCTCTTTGCGATAGACTTCATAGCAGCTGCAGCTTCTTCCAGTCCTTCTATTGTTTTATTAAGATCTATGATGTGAATACCATTCTTTTCAGCAAAGATGTATGGCAACATCTTAGGATTCCATTTCTTCTTCAGGTGACCGAAGTGAACGCCCGCTTCGAGCAACTGTTGGTGCAATGTTTTATTATCTTCCATTTGAGTAATTTCTTGATTGTTAAAAAAATAAAGGCTACAAC
>CANFKE010000048.1 GCA_947447465.1 Chitinophagaceae bacterium
AATGATGTTACCGGTACAAACTGTTGCTGCGCCGATTATAGCGCCTGCATTAGGTTGTGGATTGATTGTTACTATATGAGTAGCCGTATCAGCTCCGCAAGTATTGGTAACTGTGTATCTGATCGTATCAATACCTGAAGTTATACCAGTTATTACACCTCCTACAACAGTAGCGTGTGAATTGGTCGCACTCCATATGCCACCAGTTGTAGTGTCAGTAAGAGTAATGATGTTACCGGTACAAACTGTTGCCGCGCCGCTTATAGTGCCTGCATTAGGTTGTGGATTAATTGTCACAATGTGAGTAGCTGTATCTGATCCCGCAACGTTTGTTATAATATATCTGATGGTATCAATACCTGTAGATATACCTGTAACAATACCATTCAATACCGTTGCATGACCATTTGTTGCACTCCACACACCACCTGTTGCGGTGTCCGTTAGTGTAATTGATGAGCCTATACAAACATTAGAAGCTCCTGATATAGTATCTGCATTGGGTACTGATATTGAAAATACATCCATAGCATCAATACTCACTGCACCATCTGTGGTAAGTGCACGGCCATGAAGTGTAGTTCCCGTTCTCAGGTGTATAGCGCCATTGTTGGCAATGATATTGCCATTGAATACTGAGTTGTCATATACATCTACTGCACCATCTACTTTCCAGTAAACATTTTCAGGTCTGGTGCCATTGATGAGCATAACATTTGAGAATGTGCCTGTCGATAATGCACCATTTATCTTAATGACAAAAACGGCATTACTATTGCCTTCTGCATTTAGGTATATATTTCCCGTGAAGGTAGTGGCAGCATTCATCAGATATGTATGCGGTGTCAGCACCAGATCGTTTCCGAACTGAGCAGGATAAAGCAATTCTATATCGGTAGGTATTGTGTTTAGAAAATTATATACTGTTGTAAGGTCTGTAGCACATGCTGCAGTTGAGCCATCCGGAACGGGGTGGATCATACCCGTTACAAATAATGGATTGAAACCTGTTGTCAATCCGCTGTTTGTTCCTACATCACCGATCACATGCGTAATGCCTGCATTGGTTACGGGTCCTATTCCTGAGAAAATGCCATAATTGGCTGTAGATAATAATGCAGGAGCCAGAGGCCCTGTTAGTATTGCCGTACCACAACCCAGTGGCATTGCTGCTTGCAAGCCATTAAGTGTAATAGCGCCTGCAATAGCCAACGCTCTTCCTTCCAGTGTGTCAAGTGCATTCAGGTTGATAGCGGCATTATGAGCCACCAGTGTGCCTTTCATGGTCGTTCCTGCACCCAGGTCTATCTGTCCTTCAGTTTTCCAGAATACATTGCATGCTACTCCGCCATTGATGAGTTTCACTTTGGCATTGGCCGATGATGCAAATGCACCTTCTATCTGGAATATGAATACAGCGTTGGCATTGCCCTGTGCATTCAATATCAGATTGCCATTTAGTGTAGCTGCGCTCGGTATATGATATATGCCCGGTAGCAGGGTGTCGCCATTGCCCAGTAATGATGATGGGAAAAACGTAGGTATTGCGGCTGCTAATTGCCCATAGGCTATCAGAAGGTCTGCTCCGCATGCGCCACTAGCACCATCATTGTCGTGCATAACGCCATCAACGTTTCCAAATCCTGTACTGGAGCCACTATTAGTGCCTACATTACCGGTAAGGTGTGAAATGCCTGTATTAGTAACTGCTCCTACAGATGAGTAGAGGACAAAGCCGGCTGCAGTGCCGAGGACGGGGGCTTGTCCGAATATCTCTCCGGGAACTACCAGGAGAAGGACTGCCGTTATAACACTTAAAAGTCTTTTCATTTAACTTATATTAATACGTAGTGAATTAATTTTCACGAGCAAGAATATAAGTTGTAAATACCGTGCCAACTCAAAATATAGCTTTGACCAATACGCACTTTTCATTCATAGTACATCGGCAGGTATGCATGTCCTAGGTTAGTTAGCTTCGGCCTGTTTTGTTGGAAATGTCTCGGATGATACTATCCAGTGTATATGCGGTTTTCTGAATGTCGTTTACCAGTTCAGTCTGAAATGCTCCGGGAGGTGTTTCTTTGAAGAGATTGACCAGTCCCATTAAATTGGCCAATGGGGATCTTACTACATGAGACTGCATCCATGCGATCTCTTTCATTTTTGCTTCCGACTCAATGGCTTTGGTAATGTCCAGGCAAGCGCCTATCATTTTAGACGGTCTGCCATTTTCATCCATTATCACACGCCCCCACGATTTCAGATGCCTTACTTCTCCGTCCGGTCTTATGATGCGCTCATCGAATACGGTATCTTCACCAGACTGCACTACGCCGGTGATCAATTGTTGCACTCTTTCTTTATCGTCAGGGTGCAACATAGTAAGGTACCCCTCGAAAGTTGCTTTGAACGCGTCTCTGGTCACCCCATATATGTTGTATAACACGTCAGACCAGGTTACCTTATTGGCTACAATATCCCATTGCCAGTTACCGAAATTAGCTAACTCCTGTCCTTGTGTTATCAGCATATTCACTTCCTTAATAGTGTCAGCAAATATTCTGTTCTCCAGTATCACTTTTAGAATAGCAGATGAACGATCAATGATATTCAACTCCTCTGGTCCGGGAGATTTTACAGTGTTATAATATACTGCAAAAGCAGCGATGACGTTGCCTTTTGCATCAATAATAGGATATGACCAACAAGCGCGTAAGTTGTGCGGTAGTGCAAGATGCTTATATTTCGCCCACTTAGGGTCTGTTTCTATATCGCTTACGATCACAGTTTCCTTAAGGTAGGCGGCTGTACCACATGAACCTGCCTCCGGACCTATATCCATCCCATTTATTGAATCTATATAGACATCCGGCAAAGAAGGAGCTGACCATTTGTGCAGCTTGTTGTTCTGCACTTTAAGGACAGAAAATCTCATATTGGGAAACAGCCCTTCAATACCATTTACATATGCATTCAATACCTCTTCCAGTCCGGTATTCTGCATAGAGTTAAGCTCCAGTACCTCTTTTTCCAGATGGTCCAGTTCTGCCAATTGTTTTGTTTCTGTAATGTCAACAAGTATGCCCCGCAGTAGTTTGGGTTGTCCATCTTCACATAATACAGTTACTATGTCTTTTATCCACACAACGTTGCCGTCAGCTCTGATCATTCTATAGTCGAAGGTATGGCTGCGTAAATTTTGAATCTGTTGCTTGCAGAAGTTAACAGCAGATTCCCTGTCATCTTTATGTATGTGGTCTATCCAGAAGTTAGGTTCGCTGAGCCATTGTGTAGCTGTATAACCTAGCATGCTATATACCTGCTCACTTACAAAGGTGAATGTAAATGTTTGCGCATCGGCTTCCCATACAATACCATCAACTGCTTCGACCAGATCCTGATATTTGTTTCGGGAATCTTTAAGCGCTACTGCTACCTTTTTCTCTTCAGTAATATCCTGAGCGGTGCCATAAACGCGTGCAGGTTCACCATTTACTTGTTCGGCCTTGCCCGAACAATGTAGTGTGCGAACATTGCCTTTTGCGGTTATGATCTCTACTTCTATATCAAAAGCACTGTTGTTGGCAACAGCGGCAGCAGCAAGCTCTGTCATTTCCATGCGCTGTTTTTCAGTACTGTAAAATGCCAGTGTTGATTCAAGCGTAGGTTCGTAATCGGGTTCAACCTCGTGTATCTCTTTCATCACATCAGACCATATCATTCTATTGTTCATCAGGTCTGCTTCAAAACTTCCGCTGCGTGCCACCCGCTGGGTCTCACTCAGGAATTTTTCTTTGTAGGTCAACTCTTCACGTATCGTAGATTCAGTTTTCCTTGCAGTTACAATTTCTGTTATATCTATGATAGTAACAATGATGTGCAAGAGTGCTCCTTTAGCTGTTATAGATGGAGTAAATAGTATATTAAGGTATCTTACTTTGGTCTCATCAGCTCTGCCGTCGGTGATAAATTTTAATTCTTTGATTTGGTGTGGCTGATTATCGAAACATACTTTTTGAAGGTGCTCTTGTAGTATAGATTGGTGGTCATTTTCGGCACTAAAGAATACGTCAGTCAGCCCTTTGCCCTTTACTTCTGCATCTGTTTTATTTAGTAGTATTTCACACGCAGTGTTGATTGCAGCAACTGTAAATCCGGAATTTACATCTATTATTAATATAGGGGTCGGGGACAATCTAAACGTCCACTCGTATGTATGCTCGCTCATAGTATTCAAGTTTTGTAACAAGGTTTACTATTAGCAGGTTGTGAAAAGCAACCATGCGTCACATCAGTTAATAAACCTCCTTAAATTTATAAAAAATGTACGTATAATCATAGTATTAACACCAGATTGCAAATAAATTGGTGTTTTATCTCACTATTGATCACTATTTAGATCCGGTAATTAACTGCTAATTGAGGTAGTTGTTCTGATTAATAGTATTTATAACTTGAATTAATATAAATATTAATGAAGGTCATTTATATATTGATAAGGTGTGTAATAGGGGTGGAAATGAAACGGAATGCAGATCAGAAGTGGTTTTGTTGAGTCATTAACTAACTTCTACTGTAGTTGCCGGACATAAAAAAGCCATCGTAAAACATACAGATCACCTATACAATGGCAATGTGCAGCAATACGATGGCTGATATCAGAAAACTAGTGTGTTATTTTTCTTCGTTGGTTATCGGATCATCGATCTTACCATTGATCACGTGCCAGTTTTGAACCGGTTTTGGCTTTTCAACAGGCTTGCGCATAGCCGCTGCTTTTCTGCGGGCCTCTTTATATCTTTTTACCGCAGCAAGGCTATCCTGCTGGTGTTTTTGTATTTGTTCTGCCTTTAACTGAGCAATACCTTGAGCAATTCCTGCTGCAGTGCCCTGTGTCATGCCTTTTTTAGTTCCTTCTTCCACGCCGCTATCGTAAGCAGTTTTCTTGATACCCGGAAGTGCCAGAAAACCGGCTAGTCCACACAAAACAACGCCTATGATCAGGCCTATAAATATGTTCTTCATAATTGCGAAGTAAACTAAATAATATCAGAATTGCAATATTGCATTGAACTTGAACACGACAGGTGCTCTGCCAACAAATATAAGCGAAAGTATTAATTTTTTATAGGGGTCTTTCGGCTTTGTGAGGAATGTGCGATCATATGTAGTGAATGGTAGCGGCAGCAAGTAAGATCATACCTGCAACAACCAAGGCTGTGGTCAGCAATTGCCTGCCAAGAGGTGCATGATTGGCTATGCCCGGATAGTAGATGTAACCAATAATAACACCTGCAAGCAGTCCGCCTATATGAGCGGCATTGTCTGTATTGCCTTGCAGGCCCATCATAAGGTTGAAGACAATGAAGAACAAAATACTGCGAAGCATAGTGGTCCTCAAAGCCTTCTTGATATGGTCGGTGGTAAGCATTGACAAGAATATACCATACATGCCAAATATAGCCCCTGAAGCCCCTACGCCTACACTGAACGGATGGACCGCTATGCTCATCAGCCCTGCGCATACCCCTGTAATAAGGTAGGCAGAAGCAAACCTGAATTTACCCATCAATGGCTCAAGGAACATACCTATGTATAACAGCGCGAAAGTATTCCCCAGTAAATGCATAGCACCACCATGTAAAAATATATAGGTGATGAGGCGCCACCACTCTCCGGCTATAACTGCATCTTTGAAGTTGCCACCCCATGCATATAATGACTGAGCAGTAGGGTGTATCGGTGATAAGCCGGCTATTACCATTGCAATGAACACCAACACATTGGTATAGACTATGAGTGGTGTAGTAAGGTAGCTTTTAGAGGGCAACAATGCCCCGAATCTTTCACGATGCATTGGGTGCAGATTACGGTCGGCTTTGTCGTAAGCATCTATGAATTGGTCAATTACATGTTTGAGCAGCTCCACATGCTGTCTTGTCTGCGCTTCATCCCGATAATAGCCGTCTGAAGATCTGGAAGTAAGTAATGCTGTCTTTCCATGAACGTCGATGGTGATGATATCGCTCTGTAACAGCGCATTGGCAGGTGTCTGACACATGATGGTATTGCCATTGAGCACTACGAACCAGCGCAGGTGCGCTGCCGCACGTTGCACCAGTGTAAGATATTTTGCCGGGGTCATATGCCTTATCGACAATTCTTCTGTATAGTATTCGGGCACTCTCGCCAATTCCATTTTCTGCTCAATTGAATGATAAAGGTATGGCCCGAACGAATGCTGAAGTATAGGAAATGGAAAAGGGTACATTATCAAACACGATACAGTTCTAACATCAGCTTAACTTATTTTATGCTATCATCTTTTTTCGGGAACAGCCTTTTATTTTACATTTACCAACAACCTGGTAACATGCATCGACCATATCTTTTCACCTCCCTGCGACTGGGGTTCAGGCAATGGCAGCCATCAGATGTTGCGCCTATGGCTGCGATAAACGCGGATAAGGAGGTAATGGAATACATTCCCGGTGTGCAAACATATAGTCAGACAGAAGCGTTTGTAGTCAGAATGCGGCAACAACAGGAGGAAAAAGGATATTGTTATTATGCGATAGATGAGCTTGCCAACGGTGCTTTTATCGGATTCATAGGCCTTTCGCAACAGACCTATGCAAGTGAGTACACACCCTGTGTAGATGTAGGTTGGAGATTGGCCAGGCCGGCTTGGGGAAGGGGTTATGCGAGAGAGGGTGCAAAAAGGTGTCTGTTATACGGCCACAATGATCTGGGAATGGAGCAGATACTCGCCATTGCGCCGCAGGTCAATGTCAGATCTCTCCATGTTATGGAAAAGGCAGGGATGACCCGCGTGGGTTCATTCATACATCCATTGCTGATGAATGATGAAAGGCTAAAGAAGTGTGTTGTTTACCGTAGTTGAGTAATTACTCTTTATTTGTGCTTACAGATGCTAGGTAGTCTATGATCTTATTGCAAGTCACGGAGTCTATGGGAGCTTTGTATTTGACCACCATCTTAGTTACTTCTGCCTCCCATGTTTTGCGGGGAAAAGAGGGCTGCATGGAAATATACCTGAGGGAGTGACACATGGCGCAATAGGACATGAATTCCTGCTTGCCGGGGCCATCGGGGAATTTTGGATTCTCCAATCCGATGGACATTTCTCTGACACTACCATTTACTGAAAAGGAATGTACGGCAGGAGGTTCCGGCTTTTCAGCGGTCTGTGTGGTTCCTGTATTATCCGGTCCTTTCTTACATGCCCCCGCAACCAATATTGCTGCAACGGCTATCAATACTATACTTTTTATATTCAGGTTCACGTTGCTGCTAGTTTACGGTTACATCAAGACATTCAATAAATCCGCGGCCATAGCCACTTCTGTTCCATTGCTTTTCGGGTTGGGTATTGCCGTTGGCATCTGTTGCTTTTACCTTCAGATGGTAAGTGCCGGAAGATGGAGGTGTCCAGTTGTATCTCCATCTGCGCCAGGAATACTTACCCAATTCTGCATCCAGTTTTGCCTCTTTCCATGTTTTACCATCATCTGTAGAGAGCTCTACTTTCTTTATCGGTGTGCCGTCGGTAAATGCAAGTCCCTCCACCAGACAAGGTTTTCCTGCAGCTACAGGATCACCGGCCTCAGGTTCTACAAAGATAGAGTGCATCATTATCTTGTTGATGGGCACTGTAGCGGTAGCCAGTTTGTCGGGGGCTTCATTCATGCCCGGCTCTTTGGGTATCTGGTATGCCTTGGCCATCCAGAAACCATGAAAGGTATCTGTAAGTACATTGATATTGCTGAGGGATCCGATCCAATATGTGGCATACCAACCCGGTACTATCAGTTTCAGCGGATAGCCGTTGAGCATGGGTAGTGGTTGCCCGTTCATTTCGTAGGCTACCAATATCTCGTCCTGCAAGGCATGGCTCATACGCAAGGACTTGATGAATGGCGGTGTAACGGGCAGTGGTGGCCTGTCCAGCCCCTGAAAAGAAACGTCAACGGCCTTATCGTCTGCCCCTGCCATTTTAAGAATATCTTTTAACCTTACCCCTTTCCATTTTGCATTGCCCATACCGCCATTGGCCCATTGAGTGCCGGGTACTTTGGGAGTAAAGGTAGATCTTGAATTGCCGGCGCAAATGGCCAAAGCTACGACCGAGTCAGCAGCGAATTTTGTTTTGAGGTCGGACATAGACAGTGCCAGCGGATTGTGCACCGCACCTTCTACATGCAGCCTGAAAGTATCTATATCTATCTTGGTAACGATCTGTGACATGTGCCAGCGAACAAAGAAATATTCATTGGGCGTTATGTCCATCCTCAGTATCTTCTGTGGCGTTTCAAGCTGAGGAGGACGGTCGGTGATGAGATACATTTCCTTTTTTTCGGGATACTGCACTATTTGCCGCTTTGGTGCAGCGGGGGCAGCAGGTTCGTTTTTGCATGATGCCATATAGAACAGGGCACTGCATGCTAACAAAGGAAAAAAGGATAACTTTTTCAATACCGGATAATTATGTGTTTATACTATCTGTAAGTGCTCAAAAATAGCATTTATGATGTGTAATGCGTATAAATTTACTTATTTTGCCTGCAAAAGAAAATCAGTATCAGGCTTTCAAGGCCGTTAAAGACATAAACGATGAAGAAAATTTTTCTGGCAGCAATGCCCGCAGTTATTGCACTCTTAGTTACCTCCTGCGGTAACCAACCTGCATCTACCGAACATCCTGCTATGGCATCTAAGCCTGCAGCGCCTACCGGTGCCGAGATCTACAAGACTACTTGTGTTGCCTGCCATCAGGCCAATGGAGAGGGTATGCCCAATACCTATCCGCCACTGGCAAAATCTGATTACCTGGCAGATAAGAATGCTGTGATCAAGCAGGTGCTGAAAGGCAGTTCGGGAGCAATAACTGTAAACGGCAAAGAATACAACAATACTATGCCTCCTCAGCAATTGTCGGACGATGATATGGCAGCGGTGCTGACCTATGTTTACAGCAATTTTGGCAATAGTGGCCCTGCGGTCACTGCGGCTGATGTAAAATCAGTAAGAGCAGCGCTATAAGTTATGTATTGAAAATTTGAGCAGCCTGTACGCAAGTAGCGTACAGGCTTTTTTATGTATCGGCAGTATATTGGTATTACTCTTTTTCCTGCCTGAAGACCACATGGTGGTATAGCCTGCTGAGCTTTATGCGGTAAACATCGTAAAACAGGGTGAACACCAGAATACCCGCCGGAATATAGAAGGTGTGATACTGCAATTGCTTAAAAATATATCCTCCGGCAATACCACCAGACAGGAAAAACAGGATAATGACCACCTTTAATATGATACGCTGTTGCAGTATGTTGCGAGGCATATCGCCGCGGTGCAGCAATGCTGACAGGTCTATACCCAGATCGGTAAATAAGCCTGTGAGATGTGTGGTGCGCACTGCAGCGCCTGATATCACTGACACGAATGCATTTTGCAGCCCCATAGCAAACAGCAACAGCCCTGCAAAGAATTCTGTCTGCGCCACGCTATGGTCGTAAGTATGAGCAGTAGTACCTACCAACACCAGTATCATGATCTCGGCCAGGACAGGCACTACATAACTATTGTAGCTTTTGGATGAGGCCCACCTGATGTAATAGCCGGAACAAAAGGCACCCGCCAGAAAGAGCAGCATCCAGAGACCTACCATTCTTGCGGTACGGAGATTGCCTTCGGCCAATTGTTCTGCAAACAAGGCGGCATGCCCTGTAACATTGGTAGTGAGTACTTTGAAGGCCAGTAAGCCGCTTACATTTACAAAACCTGCAGTAAGGCACAGCAATGCGGCCAGCCTGACATTCTGTTTATGGTTTCTCCTCCTCCCTGAGTGCCGTAACATACTACAAGGTACGGATTTTTGGTGGGGAGGAAAGCTTCAAATTCATTGAAATGATAAGCTACAATGTATGTTGATATATGTAGATAGCCGATCTTAGATCACCTCAGCAAGGTCACATTTCCTTTCAAGGCAGTTGTTTTGCCATGATCTGTGATCTGAGCGGTGTACACATATACGCCTTGTGCAGCGGGTAAGTTATTGAACATGCCGTTCCATGCGGCAGAGGCATTGTCTGTCCAGAAAACACGTTGCCCCCAACGGTTGAATACGCTCAGTGAAAAATCATCAAATGTGGTGAGCGCATCGCCTGCCAGGCCAAACAGGTCGTTGTGCCCGTCTCCGTTGGGAGTAAATGCATTGGGGAACGGGTAGGCAATAGTGTCTTTGATCTCCACTGTGGAATCCTGCACGCCTATCATACCTATGTAGTAATAGCTATCGCCTGAATTACCACCGACATTGCTTACAGCAAGATTGGCATCGCTTTTAAAACAGCCTATTGTAAGGTATTTGTAGGCGGAATCGGCTACGAACGTGCCGGTTAGCGTTACCCAATTGGTCTTGTCGGTAATAGGTCCGTAGGTTGAATAATCTACCTGAGGGTGTACCGGTAAGTTGGCGAATAATGCCGGGAAATCAACGAGATAGGTACTGAAGTAAATCCCTAATCCATCTGTTGCAAAGATGCTGTTATCGGCAAGCGATACCTTAATAGACATAGTATAGGTCTTGCCAATGGTAAGCGGTGAAATTGAAGTGCCTATATATTCTCTGTAGTCCACTAGTCCACCGGCTGTAGCGTATGTATATAATCCCATATATGCATTGTTGGCTGAAGTTTGTGAGCCGAAATAATTATTAGGGATCCCTACAGATGATCCTGAAGCACATGCATTGAAGTAGTCGGATGTACCACCTGTTGGTTGTCGCCACCCGATACAGTCAGCGGCATCACTAAAGCCGGTAGGGCAGTACATATATGTAAGAAAGCTGGGGGTAGCTATCTGAGCATTAATGGTGGAGGATGCCAACAAGAGCAGGGTAGTGAAGATGAGCAATGAACGATTCATAGTGATACTGTAAGCTAAGGGTTATCAGATGTAGATATATGCAGATGAAAGGCTGCATATATCAAAGATATGAAAAATGTCAAATATTTATCAGCCGAACGATCAATAATTAATTTAGAATCGGTTCATTATATAGCGCAGATCTTTTTTCCTCGGGCCACAATAATAGCATGTAGCGGGTTTACCTTAAGGTAGTAAACCGGATCTCAGTCGTTGAAATGACTGAAAAATTAAACTTCGGTCATTTTCACATTATGCAATTGATCACATTTCCATATTATTATGTATATTTGCATCAAATTAGAAAGAGAGGGGACAAATAATTGTCCCCTCGTTTTTTAGGTATGACTGAGTTAATTCAAAAAATATATGATCTGGTAGAGCCTATGCTCGATGGTACAGATATGTTCATAGTGAGCATAAAAGTGAAGCCGGTCAATAATATTAAGGTATTTATAGATGCGGAT
Organism: Chitinophagaceae bacterium; assembly: GCA_947447465.1. Lineage (GTDB taxonomy): Bacteria > Bacteroidota > Bacteroidia > Chitinophagales > Chitinophagaceae > Flavipsychrobacter. Next base: position 11,418 of record CANFKE010000048.1, read on the forward strand.
AGTGGTTTCTCTATCGAGCGCAGTGTTTCGATACACCGCAGGTTGTATCATATATTAGAAGAGGGGGGTATGTTTCCTTCCGGTGATTTTTCATTAGAGGTATCGAGCCCGGGTGTAGATGAGCCATTGACACAGTTGAGACAGTACAATAAGAATGTGGGTCGTAAGATCACCATTACCGACAGGGAAGATAAGGACACCACCGGTATGCTTACCGAGGTATCTGAGACCGAAATAACCCTGGAAGTGAAAAAAGCAAAAGAAAAAACAGTAGTGCCGGTGGTAATGCCGTTTGAAAATATAAAAAAAGCAGTCGTTCAAATTATTTTTTAACAAGCCTTTGCCCGCTTGAAATAAGGGCAGAGAAAAATCAGAGTATATGCCAAGTATCAATCTTATTGACTCTTTCCAGGAGTTTAAAGAAGCCGAAAATATTGACAGGCCTACCCTCATGAAGGTACTGGAGGATGTTTTCAAAACGCTGCTGCGTAAAAAATACGGCAGTGATGATAACTTCGATGTGATTGTGAATGACCAGACGGGTGACCTTGAAATATTTCGCAGGCGCGAAGTAGTAGAGGACGATATGGTGGAAGACGAGAATGCACAGATACCATATACTGAAGCTATTAAAATTGAAGCTGACTATAATGTAGGGGAAGAAGTGTATGAGGAAGTGGATGTGGCGCATTTTGGCCGCAGAGCTATCCTTGCTGCCAAGCAAACACTTGCTGCACGTATCGGCGATCTGAAGAAGAACAACCTGATGAAGAAATATGCCGACCGTGTTGGCGATATCATCACCGGTGAAGTTTATCAGATATGGAAAAAAGAAATGTTGCTGCTGGATGATGAAGGTAATGAGCTGATCATGCCTAAGACCGAGCAGATCCCTACAGATTTCTTCAAGAAGGGCGAAACAGTTCGTTCGGTAGTGAAGAAAGTAGAAATGAGGAACAATACTCCTGTTATTATTCTTAGCCGTACACACCCGTCATTCCTGGAGAAATTGCTGGAAATAGAAGTTCCGGAGATATTGGATGGTCTGATCACTATTAAGAAAATAGTACGTGAGCCGGGTGAGCGCGCGAAGGTAGCCGTAGAAAGCTATGACGATCGTATCGATCCGGTAGGTGCATGCGTAGGTATGAAGGGAAGCCGTATCCACGGTATCGTTCGTGAACTGCGTAATGAGAATATAGATATTATCAATTATACCAATAATGTTACCCTGTTGCTGCAGCGCTCATTGACGCCTGCCCGCATCAATAACATCAAGTTGGACAATGAAAAGATGTCTGCTGATGTTTACCTCGACAGCGACCAGGTTTCACTGGCTATCGGTAAGAAGGGTGTTAACATTAAGCTGGCACAAGAACTTACCGGCTATTCTATAGATGTATTCCGTGATGCGAAGGAAGAAGTTGATTTTGATATCGACCTGGCTGAATTTGCTGATGAAATAGAACCATGGATCATTGAAGAGCTGAAGAAGATAGGTTGCGATACCGCATTGAGTGTATTGGATCTTTCTAATGAGGAGTTAGTTCGCCGTACGGATCTGGAAGAAGAAACAGTGAAGGAATTGCGTACGATACTGGAAGCAGAATTTAAGAACGAAGACTAAGGCGTATGGTAGCATAATGAGCTGAAAAGTACCTGTGTGTCTTTGAAGATTGAGTTGAATTGAGATGTTTTGACCCGTAATAGGGGGAAATATATGTTAAGTTTTTACGCATTGCGTAAATAAAGTGATGCAGCCGGTCGTGCCCACTCGTCATTTTAGCATAAAATGGCGTAGGTTTGTATATCGGGGTGCGGGCCGGATGAATAATCCGGCAAAAAAGTATTTTGACAAGGAAATAGAATAATGACAACAACAACAACAAAGACACCCAGGTTACTGGAAGCTGCAAAGGAATTTAACATCGGAAAAGACACTCTGGTAGAGTTTCTTTCTGATAAAGGATTTCAGATGAGCAGCAATCCCGGTGCCAAGCTCACTGAGCCAATGTATAACGCGCTGCAGGTAGAATTTGCACAAGACAAAGATGCCAAACGCAGAAGCGACCAGATTGCATTGCCTAAGGGTTCGTTGTATGATAACGGTAAGAAAAAGGAAGAGCCGGTTGCTAAGAAGGAAGAGCCGGCAGCTCCTGTAAAAGAAGCAGCGAAGCCTGCTGCGCCTGCAAAGGAAGCTGAAAAGCCAGTAGTTGCGGAAGTGAAAGCAGAAGCACCTAAAGCAGAGGTAAAGCCTGCAGAGGCACCTAAGCCTGTAGTAGCAGAAGCACCAAAGGAAAAAGCACCGGAGCCTGTAAAGGCTGCCGCACCGGTGGCGGAAGCGCCAAAGGAAAAAGCTCCTGAAGCTGTTGCCCCGGTAGCTAAGAGCGAGCCGGAAGCAGAAGAACCTCAGCACCTGGATGTAAAGGCACCTAAAATAGGCGGACCTAACATTCTTGGCAAGATCAATCTTGATGAGATGAATCTGGCATCACGCCCTAAAAAGGGTGCGGTGAAGAAGGCAGCACCTGAAGCAGCTCCGAAAAAAGCTGAAAAAGCAGTAGCACCAAAGAAAGAGGCAGCACCTGAAGCAGCAGCGCCAACAGCGCCTGCGGAAGAAGTAGTAGCGCCTAAGAAAGCAGAACCAAAACCACAACCGGCAGCGGAAGTAGTAGCGGCACCTGCACCGCCACAGGCAGCTCCTGAAGCGCCTGCAGCAGCAGATGACGATGATGCTAACAAGCCGGAACATATAGAAATGAGGGCTCCTCGTCTGGAAGGCCCGAAGATCATTGGTAAAATAGAATTGCCGGTATCGCAGCCGGGTGGTGGCAACGTAAGGCCTAGTGAGCGCGAAAAGCGCAAGCGCAAACGCATACCTGTTGAGAAACGCCCTGAAGCATACAAACCGGGTCAGCCGGGTACAGGCACACCGGGCCAGCGTGGTCCGGGTACAGGAGCACCGGGCACAGGCCAGGGTAGCAGAAATGGTGGTGGTGTAGGTCGCCCAACGGGTGGTGGCGGTGTAGGCCGTCCTATCAATGGCCCTAACGGAACCGGAGGTAACAGACCAGGTGGTGGTGGCGTAGGCCGCCCAACGGGTAATGGCCAGGGTGGTCGTCAGGGTGGCGGTCCATACAGACCGGGAGGCGGTGGCCAGGGTGGTCCACGCAGACCATATGGCGAACCGGTATCTCAGCAACAGCAGGAGATCGACGCAAAAGCAATACAAGATAAAATACGCGAAACACAGGCCAAGCTTACCGGTTCTACCCGTAGCAAAAACCTGAAAGCCAAATACCGCCGTAACAAGCGTGATGAAATGGCTGAAAAGCGTGCAGCAGCAGAAAATTCTGATGGTGTAAACATTATACAGGTCACTGAGTTCATCTCTGTAAGTGAATTGGCCAGCTTGCTGAATGTAAGTTTTGCCGATATCATAGGTAAGTGTATGAGCTTAGGTATCATGGTGTCTATCAATCAGCGCCTTGATGCGGAAGTAATAGAACTGGTAGCAAGTGAGTTCAGCTATGAAGTAGAATTCATTAACCTTGAACAAGGTGTTGATGAAGAAGAGGAGATCATTGATTCTGAAGAAGATCTTCAGCCACGTGCTCCGATAGTAGCGATCATGGGTCACGTCGATCACGGTAAGACCTCATTGCTTGACTATATACGTAGTGCGAATGTGGTGGCAGGTGAAGCGGGTGGTATCACCCAGCACATTGGTGCTTACCAGGTATTGTCGCCTGCGGGCAAGAAGATCACCTTCCTCGATACACCGGGTCACGAAGCGTTTACCGCGATGCGTGCGCGTGGTGCCAAGGTAGCCGACGTAGGTGTGATCGTTATTGCGGCAGATGACGCGATAATGCCACAAACAAAAGAAGCGATATCGCATGCGCAAGCTGCAAACCTACCAATGATATTTGCTATCAATAAGATAGATAGAGAAGGTGCTGATCCGGAAAGGATCAAGCAGCAACTGGCTACTATGAACATCCTTGTTGAAGACTGGGGTGGTAAATATCAGAGTCAGGAAATATCGGCCAAGAAGGGTATCAATATTGACCTCTTGCTCGAAAAAATAGGTCTTGAAGCAGAATTGCTTGAATTGAAAGCTAATCCTGACCGTATCGCTACTGGTTCTGTAATTGAAGCATCGCTCGATAAGGGCCGTGGTTTCCAATCTACGATACTGGTACAGAATGGTACGCTTAATCAGGGAGACATGGTGGTATGCGGACAGTATTTTGGTAAGATCAAGGCGATGTTCAACGAACGTGGTCAGCGTGTTACCAATGCGGGACCATCTACACCTGTACAGATACTTGGTCTTAACGGTGCGCCGCAGGCGGGTGAGAAGTTCAAGGTATTTGCTGATGAGAATGAAGCTAAGGAAATAGCCAACCATCGTTCGCAGATTATGCGTGAGCAAGGTATCCGCGCCCGTAAGCACATTACACTCGATGAAATTGGTCGTCGTCTGGCATTGGGCAGCTTTAAGGAACTGGGTATCATCATCAAGGGTGACTTTGACGGATCTGTGGAAGCATTGAGTGACTCATTGCAGAAACTGGCTACAGAAGAGGTAGCGGTGAATATAGTACACAAGGGTGTTGGTCAGATCACCGAGTCGGATGTATTGCTGGCTACGGCATCAGATGCGATCATCCTCGGCTTCCAGGTGCGTCCGTCGCTACAGGCTGCAAGGCTTGCAGAGCAGGAGAACATCGAGATCCGCACATACTCTATCATCTACGACGCAATTGAGGAGATCAAGAGCGCAATGGAAGGCTTGCTTGAGCCTAAGGTAGAGAAGAAGACCACAAGTAACGTAGAAGTACGTGAAGTGTTCAAGATTGGTGGTATCGGTACAATTGCAGGTTGCTATGTACTGGATGGTAAGATAGCCCGTAATTCTAAGATCAACCTCGTAAGAGATGGTATCGTGGTATTCACCGGTGAGTTGTCTTCACTGAAGCGCTTTAAGGATGACGTGAAGGAAGTGGCTACCGGCTATGAGTGCGGTATCATGGTCAAGAACTATTCCGATATTCGTACAGGTGATATCATTGAAAGCTTTGAAGAGGTAGAAGTAAAACGTACCTTGTAATAGATAAAGCATAAAAGTCAAAGTCCCGGCAGTTGTACAACTGCCGGGACTTTTTTTGTGAGTAATTAGGGTTTTCGTCGCAACATTCCGGGAGATGGCATCATTGACCAGTAGAATGTAACAGGGGAAATAGAATTTGCAGAGTGAAGAAAAATATGATGCGGATAATATATACACTGATACTGGTGCTGTTGGCGGGCAGTGCAGGAGCGCAGATATTCAAAAAGCATGAGAAAAAACTACCAACCGCGCTCGATAAAATATACATCAATGAACATTTCAGAACTGAAACACTGGATAGTGTATACAAGCTGATGCACGAAAAGTACGGGCTGAATATAGTGTATGATACCGCTTATTGCCGTACGCTGCTATTTTCTTACTGGTACCTCGGTACCGCGGTGCCACTGGCTATGGATATAACTACGAGGGGCAATGATCTTTCGTGTAAAATAGATAGTACGCTTACCATAAAAGTAAAGGCAAAGCATAAGCACATAATACTGCTCAATAAGGCAAGAGCTGAAGACAATAGTACGCATACTACGGCCCTTTCTATTGATAAAGGATTTACGCTGCGCGGACATGTAGTTGATGACTCTACAAATGAGCCTATTGGAGGTGCAATGGTGAATGTAGCAGGATCTGTATTTACCGCCATAACTGATGCCGATGGTGCTTACTCATTTCCTGATATGCCTTCAGATACCTCAACGATAAAGATAAGCGCCAGTGGCTACCTGCCGAGGGAAGTGTATCTGAATCCTGATGTCAGCAAAAAGGACATTGCGGTGGGCCTGCAGCCCGCAGACAAAATTCTGAAGGAGGCCATAATTACCGCAAATAAAGTTGACCTGATAAAGTTATCGGCACCAACGATAAGCACAATAAAGCTGACGCCCTCTAAGCTGGCTGAGATACCTAATGTGGGGGAAAAAGATATTATGAGGACATTCCAGCTGATGCCGGGTATTAGCGCGGCAAATGAGTCTTCTTCGGGATTATATGTGCGTGGTGGTACGCCTGACCAGAATCTGGTGATGTACGATGGATTTACGGTGTATCAGGTAGATCATTTGTATGGGTTCTTCAGTGCATTTAATGCCAATGCAGTTAAAGAGGTATCGTTGTATAAAGGTGGATTTGAAGCGAAGTATGGCGGCAGGTTATCGAGCGTAACGGATATAACAGGCAAGGAAGGTAGTACCAAACAATTCAACATAGGAGGCGATCTGAGCCTGTTGAGTATAAACCTGTTCACCGAAATACCTATCACCGACAATCTGTCTATGGTGGCCTCTGTGCGCAGATCATGGAGAGGTCCGATCTACAATTGGATCTTTAATTCATTCAATAGAAACACCTCGACACAAACCAACACAGGCGGCCCGGGAGGATCGGATGGCGTAACAAAAGCTAAGTCGTACTTCTATGATATAAATACCCGGCTGACTCTGAGGGCGTCTAAAAATGATGTCTTTACCTATAGCTTTTTTAATGGAACAGATGATCTCAATAATAGCTTTTCTATAGATGCACCTCCTTTTCTTGCCAGTTTGGGGATATCGCTGAATTTTGGCACTACAGACGTGACCAACTACAGCAATACGGGTATGAGCACCGGCTGGCAACGCAAGTGGGGTAAGCATATGACCAGCAATACTGTTGCCAGCTACAGTAACTATGAAAGCAGCAGAGACAGAGTAACCACCGGAAGCATAGGCAGGCCGGGTGATACTACCAATACAGTAACCGGTGTATTTGAACATAATCATCTGAAAGATCTGAGTCTGAGAACTGATTTTTTATGGTCGATCGCTAAATGGAATCAGTTGGGGTTTGGTGCATTTGGTACGAATTATGATATCACCTACACGTATTCTAACAATGACTCGGCGCTGCTGCTGGATAAAAAGAATACGGGGCAGTTGGCAGGCGTATATCTACAAGACAAATTAAGTATACTCAAAGACAAAATAGTACTAACGCCGGGCATAAGGGTGAGCTATTTTGACGTAACACAAAAGACCTATACAGAGCCCCGGCTGGCATTGAACTATCAGGTAGCACCTAAGATATCTTTCAAAGCCGCTTACGGGCAATACTATCAGTTTGCCAACAGAATTACAAGAGAGGACATATCTGCAGGGAGTAGCCAGTTCTGGGTACTTGCCGATGGTAAAAGTGTGCCGGTGAGCAGCGCTATACATTATATTAGCGGGTTGAGCTATGAAACCAACAATTACCTCTTTAGCGTGGAGGCATACTACAAGAAGCTGGATAATATAAGCCAGTACACAGAAAGGTATGAGGCAGATGTGAACAGCATTAACTACAACAGTAATTTTTATACGGGTTCTGGGCATTCAAGAGGAATAGAGTTTATGGCGCAGAAATCGGCCGGTAAGTTTACCGGGTGGGTGAGTTATACACTTGCGAAAACAATGAACAATTTTACGGTATACTCGGCGACAGACTACCCTGCAGACCAGGATGTGAACCATGAGTTTAAGGCAGTAGGTATGTATAAGTATAAGCATTGGGATTTTGCAGCTACCTGGATATATGCAAGCGGGAAGCCTTATACCGCGCCCGGCGGTACTTACAGTGTAACACTGCTGGATGGGACAACGCAAAACTACTTTACGGTTACATCGAAGAACTCGCTAAGGCTACCTGACTATCATAGAATGGATGTATCTGTAAACTACCATTTTTATAATGAAGCAAAGAAAGATATTGGTTATATAGGCTTGTCTTTGTTTAACGTATATGCTCGTAATAATGTATGGTATAAACAATACACTGTAGTAGATAATAAGGTGGTAGTTACCAATGTGAACTACCTGAGCTTCACCCCTAATCTTACTTTGTCCCTTAAATTGAGATAAGCATGAAATACATGATCATGGCCGGTTTACTGGCGTTAACGATATACTCGTGCAAAAAGACAACATCATTGCCCGAATACAATTCCGACCCTGTGATTACTGCCTACCTGAGCGCCGGGAGGACAATGACATTGAAGCTTACGCACCAGACATCAACCTCTTCAACTGTTTTCAGCAGCCCTTCTTTAGATGGACTGGACCTGATAATAACTTGCGGCGACAGTACCTATCACCTTACTGATACGGGTGGTGCAGTATATACGAATGCTGCATTAATAATAGAAGCCGGCAAGCAATACGATCTGAGCTTTGTATATAATGGGAAGACCGTGACGGCTGCAGCAATTATACCTTCGAGGCCTGTAGATGTTACGCAATCGGCAACAACAATATCGGTTGATAAGATAGACTCAACAACCACCGGCGGTGGATTTGGTGGTCCGGGGAATATGACCGATCCGGTTGAGATTACATGGACAAACAATGATGCGTCGTACTATGTGATCGTTGTAGAGAACCTGGAGATCAATCCTGAACGGATAATTGATACCAGTGCAAATGTGGATACTAGCCGTGTATTCAGGAATAGCCCGGTAACAACCGGGTCTTATGATATAACCTCAAGATCATTCAAGTACTTTGGCGCGCATCGGATAGTGCTCTATCATATACGGCCAGACTATGCTCTGCTTTATGATAAAAGCAGCTCGAGTTCACAAAGTCTTTCTACCCCTGCAAACGGTATAACGAATGGTGTGGGTATATTTACAGGAGTGAATGCGGATACGCTTTATCTGCAGGTGAACAAAAAATAGGGCAATATGACGATAAACCGGAGCATTTATAATAAACCCTGGCTGATAGCAACAGCGCACTTTCTTGGCTGGTTGCTATTTTTTTCTTTTCCATTCTTTATGCGTAGCGGCCATCATGCAGGTCCACCGCCAGATGGCATTATGAGGCATGAAAGAGAAGATGGAATGCTGCACATATCTATCGTTACGAACATATGCCTGATCGGGGTATTTTATCTGAATATGCTGTGGGTGGGGCCTATGTTCACCAGGGAGAAGCAATACCGTAAATTTCTACTTATGCAGGCTGGTGTGGCTGCGGCATATTTTATTATAATGCGAGGTTTTACGTTTCTGCTGTTTCCTGACAGCAGCATGTTTCCCATGTTCATGCAGGAATTCAACTATATACTAATAGTGTTGGTTGCATTCTGCTATAACCTGGTAAAAGAGACTATGCGTGCGGAAAGTATACAGAAGGAGAAAGAGACCGAGACGTTGAGATCGGAGCTGTCTTTTTTGCGCTGGCAGATCAGTCCGCACTTCCTTTTCAACGTGCTTAACAACATGGTGTCTCTGGCGCGTGTACGATCTGAGAAACTAGAGGGTATGCTACTTGACCTGTCGAACCTAATGCGCTACATGTTGTATGAAAATGATGACCGGAAGGTGACTGTAGACCGGGAGGCAGAATATCTGAATAGCTATATAGAGTTACAGAACGTACGATTTGGGAATGAAGTAAAACTGAAATGGGAAGTGAATGTTGTGCAAGCGGATAGCGGCAATACAATAGAACCAATGTTATTGATCCCTTTCATAGAAAATGCATTTAAGCACGGTACGGGTATAGCTGATCCGGAGATATCGGTAGTGATACATTTTGACAATAATATGGCGACCATGACCACACGTAACCGTTATGTAGAAAAGAGTGAGGATCGTAAAGATGGTACGCATGGTATAGGCCTTGCAAATGTAAAGAGACGGTTAAATTTGTTGTATCCCGGCAAACATTCGCTGGATATAAGGAGCGCCGGTGGTTGGTATATAAGTACTTTAGGGATAAATATTGGCTGATGTTGAAATGCATGATACTTGATGATGAACCACTGGCACTGGATCTGCTGGAGGATTATATACGCGATGTGCCGTATCTGCAGCTGGTAGCGCGCTGTACCAATGCAATGGATGCACTGGCCATACTACAGCAAGAACAGGTAGACCTTGTGTTCTCTGACATTCAAATGCAGGGGCTAAGCGGTATACAGCTGATAAAGACATTGCAGACGAAACCAATGTTTGTGATGGTAACGGCCTACGCCAACTATGCAGTGGAGGGCTATGAAATAGATATAGTAGATTACCTGCTGAAGCCGGTATCTTATGAGCGGTTTGTGAAGGCCGCCAACAAAGCACATGAGCGATACCAGCTAACCAACAAGCCTAATAAACAGCCGGACCATATATTTCTGCATGTAGACTATAGCCTGGTAAGAGTGATGCTTGACGATATTGTTTACATAGAAGGAGTAAAAGACTATGTGCGTATACACTATGTGGCCGGCACTAAAAAGCCGCCACTGTTGGTACGTATAAGTATGAAGGGGATAGAGGAGATACTACCGTCTGCAACGTTCTGCCGGATACATAAATCTTACATTGTAAATGCTGCAATGGTGACGGCGATAAGGAAGAGCAGCATTCATCTGGATATGCTGGAACTGCCGATAAGTGAGCAGTATAAGGATGTGGTGGCGCGGCTGACGAACCGAAAAATATAAGCTGGTCGCAGGATTTGGCCGGGTGGTCGCAAATAGACCTGTAGTAGTTTGACCGCTCTCTACTTTTGTTGCATACAATATGGTGATGCAGAAAAGCAGCGAAAAAAGTAAGCAAAAGACAAGATGGGTAGTAGTGCTATTGCTGATGTTGTTGTGGCCGGGCGGCGCAGTGGTGGCGCAACAAGAGGAGCACTATACCTGGGACCTTGCACAATGCCTGGCGTACGCGCGGGCAAGCAACATAGAACTGAACAGACTGCGATTAAGCAGAAGCAGCGGAGCGCAAGACCTCAGCTTAGCTAAGGCCGCAGTACTGCCCGACGTGAATGCATCGGCAACAGGTAGTGTTACCAATTATACCAATATTAATGCCGGAACGACCACGGCGGTGAGCGCGGGTGTGTATGGAGTAAACTCATCAATGACCTTATACCGTGGGGGCTACCTGCAAAGTGATATCCGTCAGAAAGGTGTTGCTCTTGAGCAGGCAGGGCTAAACGTGGCTGCAGGAGAAAACAGTATCACCTTACAGATAGCACAAGCCTATATAAACATACTGCTTGATAAAGAAAGTGTAGTATACTACAAGGATCTGGTGCAAACATCGAAGGCGCAATTGTTGCAGGGGCAACAACGCTATGACGCGGGTAGTATAGCCCTGAAGAGCCTTGTGCAGCTGAAAGCCCAGCTAGCCACAGACCAATACTCACTGACTACGGCAATCAATACAGAAAGACTGGATATACTGTCGCTGAAGCAACTGTTGCAGCTGCCATCGGGGATAGTCTTTGATGTGGTAAAGCCTGCCACAATAGATACTTCTATAGCCATACCTGAGCTGGCGCAAGTGCAGGATGAAGCTCTGAAAATGAGACCCGAGGTAAAGGCAGGAGTTGCGGGTGTGAAAATGGCAGAATTGGATATAAAGAAAGCAATGGCCGGATATAAGCCAACGCTTAGCCTGTCCGGAGGTGCGGGCACAAATCATACTTCGCAACAGTCGTATTCCCTATACAGACAGGCAGGAGATAATTTATACCAGGACGTGGCGCTATCGTTAAGTGTGCCCATATTCAGTAAGCGGGTGAATAAGACGAATGTGGCTAAGTCGCGGATAAACCTTGAAGTCTCGAAACTTGATCTACAGAATGTACAACTGAATCTGAGCCAGGATATAGAGCGGGCATATATAAATGTAAAGAATGCTCAGAGCCAGTTTACCGCGGCGAGCGAGAACATGAAGTATAATGAAGAGGCGTATAGGATCGCCGGAGAGGCTATAAGGATAGGGTCGGCGAATATGGTGGACTACATACAGCAACACAACGCCTATATGCAAGCTATGCAAAGCTACCTGAAGGCAAAATACAGTCTTACTCTATACCAGAAAATATATGCGTTTTACAAAGGAGAGCCAATAAAATTATAACAGCAGAACAATGAAAGGAAAAAGAAAGAAGATAGTAGTATGGCTGATAGTGATGGTGATAGTAGTGGTGATATTGTTGCCGGTGATGCTACCCAAGAAGGAAGTACCTATACTATTGACAACAGCAGTAGCTGAATATGGTGATATTGCCACAAAGGTGACGGCAACAGGAACGGTGAAGCCGGTTGATACAGTAGCGGTAGGGTGCAGGGTATCCGGCACAATAGAGCAACTGTATGCCGATAACAACTCGGTGGTGAAAAAGGGACAGTTGCTGGCGGTACTGGATAAGTCGATATTACAGTCGACCGTTGACCAGGCGAAAGCAAGTTTGAATGAAGCAAAGGCCAATCTTACCTACCAAAAGAGTAATTACAGCAGGCAACAGCAACTGTATAGTGCAGGTGCCATCAGTAAGGCGGAAATAGATCTGGCGACGAGCACTTATAATACAGCACTTGCTACGGTTAGCAATATACAGGCGCAAGTGACAGCGGCAGTGCGCAATCTTTCGTTTGCGGAAATATATTCACCTATAGACGGCATAGTGCTGAGCCGTTATGTGAGCGTGGGACAGACGGTGGCAGCCAACTTCAGCACGCCGCTATTGTTTAGTTTGGCAAAAGATCTTAGCAATATGCAGGTGCTGGCCAACGTGGACGAAGCAGATATAGGGACAGTAGAAAAAGGGCAGAGCACGGTGTTTACGGTAGATGCCTTTCTGAATGATAAATTCTCGGGTACGGTGAAGGATATATATATACAGCCGACTGTGACATCGAACGTAGTGACCTACCCTACCATTATCTATGCGGCCAATGAGGATAAGAAGCTGAAGCCGGGTATGACAGCAACAATAACAATATATACTCGTGAGATAGGTCATGCATTGATGATACCGGTTAAGGCGCTGAAATATACACCAGATGCAACGCTTGAAAAGCAATATGAGCTTGTGTACAGGCCTCATGGGAATAGCACCGCAGATAAGAAAGTGGCGGGGGGTGTAATGGATACGACTTCTGCCAACACAGCAATGGTATGGGTGTTGCAGGGGCGCAAGCTGGTGCAGACGAGGATAGCAACCGGAGTAAACGATAATGCGCACGTAGTTGTGACAGGTGGACTAGCGGCACATGATACTGTGGTTACCGGAGTAGAGGTGCCCACTGCCGGTGCTCATGGAGCTGTTTCGAGTCCGTTCATGCCTAAACCACCGGGAAAGAAATGAGCAAGATAATACTACAGATTGCGGACCTGAAGCGGGAGTTTGTAATGGGTACAGAAATATTGCGGGCACTGAAGGGTATATCGTTTGATGTGATGCAGGGCGAGTTTGTGACTATAATGGGCAGCAGCGGATCGGGTAAGACTACGATGCTGAATATATTGGGTTGTCTGGATAAGCCTACGGGTGGTAGTTACCACCTGGATGGGGTAGATATAAGATCATTGGATCGGGATGAGCTTGCGGGCTTGCGCAATACCAAGATAGGGTTTGTATTTCAGTCGTATAACCTTTTGCCGCGCACATCTGCATTGGAGAATGTGGAGCTGCCACTGCTGTATAACCCAAAGATAAACGCCCGGGAGAGCAGGGAACGGGCGATGCATGCACTGGAGATGGTGAAGCTGGCAGACAGAAGAGATCATACACCCAGCCAACTGTCGGGCGGGCAGCAGCAGCGAGTGGCTATAGCCCGGGCACTGGTTAATGAGCCGGTGATGATATTGGCAGATGAGGCGACCGGCAACCTGGATACACGCACATCGTTCGAGATAATGTCACTTATGCAGGAGCTTAACTCTGTGCAGGGAAAGACGATCGTATTTGTAACGCATGAGCCCGATATAGCTGCTTTTAGCAGCCGAACTATAACCCTACGTGATGGCAGGTTACAGAAAGATAGTGTGAACAACAATATGCGCATAGCATCGGTAGCGCTGGCCAACATGCCGCAAACAGAAGATTATTAACAGAGCTTATGAAAATAGTATCGCTGATAAGGATAGCCTTCAAAGCTATATTGCGCAACAAATTGAGG
>CANFKE010000049.1 GCA_947447465.1 Chitinophagaceae bacterium
GATACGATCAGATACACAGTTACCAATACTTGCGGAGCTGATACGGCTACTCATATAGTAACAATCAATCCACAACCTAATGCAGGCGCTATAATCGGCGCAGCAACAGTTTGTACCGGTAACATCATTACTCTTACTGATGCTACTGTAGGTGGCATATGGAGTGCTACAAATTCACACGCTACTGTTGTAGGAGGTGTAATAACTGGTATAACTTCAGGTATAGATACGATCAGATATACTGTAACTAATACTTGTGGAGCTGATACGGCTACTCATATAGTAACAATCAATCCACAACCTAATGCAGGCGCTATAAGCGGCGCAGTAACAGTTTGTACCGGTAACATCATTACTCTGACTGATGCTACTGTAGGTGGTATATGGAGTGCGACCAATTCTCATGCTACTGTTATAGGCGGTGTGGTAACAGGCGTAACTTCAGGTATAGATACGATCAGATATACAGTTACCAATACTTGCGGAGCTGATACGGCTACTCAAATAGTAACAATCAATCCACAACCTAATGCAGGCACTATAAGCGGTGCGGCAACAGTTTGTACCGGTAACATCATTACTCTTACTGATGCTACTCTAGGTGGTATATGGAGTGCGACCAATTCACATGCTACTGTTATAGGCGGTGTGGTAACAGGCGTAACTTCAGGTATAGATACGATCAGATATACTGTAACTAATACTTGCGGAGCTGATACAGCTACTCATATCGTAACCGTAAATCCACAACCTAACGCAGGTGTAATAACCGGCCCATCTTCAGTATGTATAGGCAATATAATAACACTTACAGACGCTACAACGGGAGGCATATGGAGTGTTACAAATACTCACGCTACTGTTATCGGTGGTGTTGTAACAGGTATGACATCCGGTATTGATACGATCATGTATTTGGTAAGCAACACTTGCGGTACAGATACAGCAACAAAATTGATCAATATCAATACTATACCCAATGCCGGAACTATATCAGGTCCATCAACAGTATGTGTAGGTAATATCATCACATTGACAGATGCCACAACAGGTGGTGTATGGAGTGCAACGAACACAAATGCTATAGTAATTGGCGGTGTGGTAACAGCCAGTACTGCTGGTATTGATACGATCAGATATACCGTGACAAATAGTTGCGGAGCTGATACTGCAATACACACAGTAACGGTCAATCTACTACCAAATGCAGGTGTCATAAATGGTGCAACAACAGTTTGTGTAGGTGACATCATAACACTGACAGATGCCACAACAGGAGGAACATGGGCTGCTACCAATACAAATGCTACAGTAGTAAGCGGTGTAGTAACAGGCTTTACTGCAGGTATTGATACCATTATGTATATGGCGAGTAACACTTGTGGTACAGATACTGCGTTTAAAATAGTAACAATCAACCCATTGCCAGCACTAACAAGCAGCACAACACCGTCGGCTATTTGTGACAGCGCAATATTCAATTATACCCCAAGCAGTACTATTGCAGGAACGACCTATGCATGGAGTCGTGCGGTAGTGCCAGGTATAGCCAATGCAGTAAATTCAGATACTGCAGGTATCAACGAGCCGCTGTATAATACAACCAATAGCAACAAAATAGCTACCTACATTTATACACTTACAGCTAATGGCTGCAGTGCTACAGAAAATGTAACAGTAATAATTCACCCAACACCTAAGCTGGCTAAATTGACAGACTCAGTTTGTACAGGCGTGCCCTTCACGTTCGCACCAATCGGCCTTACAGCAGGATCAACCTTTAGCTGGACACGTAACAGTGTAACAGGAGTTACAGGTGGTGCATTGGCAGGTATAGGAGCAATAAACGATACATTAACCAGCAGCCTTTCTGCACCGGTAGTGATCATTTATGCATACGTCATTACTGCGAATACATGTTCATTCGATCAGAATGTCTCTATTACCCTGTTCCCTTCTATCAACGCTCCGGTGATCACAACACAATCACCATTGTCTGTTTGTACCGGAACAATGTATCAGAACTTCGGAACTTCAATACCACCACAGTCTTACGCAGCTTATAACTGGAGCGCTACGAATGCACAGGTATGGGCACAGGGAGCGAACAGCCAGTACGCAATTGTAAGTTTCATACATACAGGCAACGCCTATGTGACCCTTACAGCAGGAATAGCAGGTACAGCATGCAGCAGTCAGTCAACAGTTATGGTAACAGCGGGTACAGCAATAGCTTCAGTACCAACGGTATCATATTTCTACAATCACTTCATCTGCACTCCAAGTAATGAATCTTCTTATCAGTGGGGTTATGATGATGCTACTACACTTGATTCAACGATCCTTAGCGGAGAGATCAATCAGGATTACGTATGTGTTGCACCGGACTATTCACACAAATTCTATTGGGTAATGACCACTGCAGACGGTTGCAGCCAGAAGACGTATTACAATACGCCTACTATTATTCAGAATATAAACAATGAATTTGTTGGTATCTCAGTATATCCCAATCCCGGTAATAATGTGATCAATGTGGTACTTACCTCAACCGATCAAGGCCAGGTGCAGATAGATCTGATGAATATGATGGGCCAGATAGTAGTGAGTACTACAGCCGACAATAACAAAGCTACTATAGATGTGGCACCACTAGCCGTTGGTTCTTACATGGTAGTGTGTTACAGAAACGGAGTTAAAGTAGCCGGTTCAAGGTTCATGAAAAACTAAGAAGAGATGAAGGAACGGGGCTTATACGATCATAAGTCCTGTTCCATTCTCTTCATCATACAACATCATAAAATCAACAAAATGAAAACAATTTTATCTCTGCTGATAGCAGCTACAAGCGCTACATCTGCAATAGCACAAACAAGTACGGTACATAGTCACGGCGATAGCCTGATGGGCAGATGGGTCATAGACATCAATCTTCTGGGAGGACTATCCAATCAAAATCTCACTACTAACAGCAGTGCAACAAATTATCCCGGAGCATTGAATATGAATACCGGCAACCTGAAATACAAGAATGGATATGGCATTGGGGCGGATGCCCAACTTGGGGTATTCTTCGGGAAAAAGAAACACTTTGGACTGGGAACCGGCATTATGTTCATGCAGCAATATGGCGATGCGATACTTGATAATTATCATTCTGAATTCAAGTCCACAGATGCAGCAGGCAATGTTTTCAGGCAGGTAGTGAATGGCAATGATGTTCGCGAATCGATCAAATCTACCAATATCAATATTCCTCTGGTCTTGAAATATAAGAACAGGTTTTCAAAACACTGGGGATTTACAGCCGACGCAGGAGCTTTGTTCAATGTACAAATGAAGAACGCTTATACCACACACGCGTCATTTGATTATGAAGCGATCTATAAATTCATACCGAATGAAGGTGGCGGTCTCACATCTGTCTATGATAATTCACCGGTAGCATCGACCAATGATTGGTTCATAACAAGGGCTGAGTTCTTACGTAATAACCCCAATGGCAATGTGCAACAGTACTTTGACACCAAAAGAGCATTGGGTTACAGCGTAGGAAGCGGACTGACTCCGGCAACGACCAAAGGCAGCACTTCTTACAGCACAGGATCAATAGGATTATTACTACAACCTTCCATCAACTATTTCTTCTCAGATAAGGTAGCGTTGAATCTTGGCGTGTATTACATGTACCAACCATTTAAAAATAACGCACAGGCCGACTACAAACTAACTACCGGCATCAGCAACTACAGCTCTGTTACTAACAGCGTTTCGGAAAGCAAGAATCAGAATTATGGTGTGAACGTTGGTGTACGTTTCTTTATGGGCAAGAAAGACAGAGACCATGATGGCGTAAGCGATAAGAAGGATAAATGCCCTGATGTATTTGGATTGGCCAAATTCAATGGCTGCCCGGACACAGATGGCGATGGCATACCTGATGATCAGGATTCATGCGTATTGATACCCGGACTGGCTAAATTCAATGGTTGTCCGGATACTGATGGCGATGGTACACCAGACAAAACAGATGAGTGCCCGCTGGTGGCCGGCCCTATATCTTTACATGGCTGCCCCGACAGAGATGGTGATGGCATAGTTGACAAAGATGATCAATGCCCTGATGTGCCGGGATCACTATTGTACCATGGCTGCCCGGATACAGATGGCGATGGCGTGATAGACAAAGACGATAAATGCCCTACAGTAGCCGGACCGGCAAGTAATCAGGGATGTCCTGAGGAACCGGTAAAAGCTACACCCGTTGAACCTATTGATAACAATATGGACATTTCTACACCTATCTTATTTGATGTGAACATGACGACCATTCATGAATCATCATATCCGCTGATAGAAAAAGCTGCTACTGAGCTGAACAGGAATAAGAATATGAACCTGACCATAGATGGCCATGCTGATGCAACAGGACCAGAATCTATCAACAAGCCATTATCGCTTGGCAGAGCTAATGCTGTGAAAACACAATTGGTAAAAAGAGGTGTAAGTGCCAAAAGGATAAGAGCAATAGGCCACGGCAGCTCTGAACCTGCAGCAAGCAACAGGACCCATGATGGTAAGCAAGACAACCGTCGTGCGGTAATGACGATCACCAATAAAAGAAAATAAGCCTTTTATAATATACCCCAGAAGATCCACTCCCGAAAGAGAGTGGGTCTTTTGTTTTATACCCTATTGTGGAATTGCTGAACTATTTACCTTGAATGCTATCATGCTGCTACCTTGTTATGCGAGCCTGATCTTATCTGCCCTTCATTTTTATTATGTCTCAGTAGTTCGATGACCTCACGCGCATCCTCAATAAAATGCCGATCTTCTAATGGCAACAGGTACTGAGATAGATTGTACTCCAGCCATTTGGCATTTACATACCTGCCATTGAACTTGATAGTCGCCTTATCGGATAGATGGGCAAAACTCTTCTTACCCAATTGATGACCATATTGCTCGAAGTCGCGGGGAGTAATCACATTACTTACCTGCCTGCGGACAGGGGCGGCACTCCCTGGGTGTAACACATCAGGAGCCTTATCTTCCATTATTGCCTTTACCGCTTTAGCCCATGACTGTAATGCTGTCTGATCCTCAGAGGTGCTGCCTTGCTCTTTGCGTGGTTTTACCGGCTGTTTTACCAATCTCAGGAGGCATGAGATCATCTTATGTTGCTGATTGGCTTCCTGTGATGTGGGATATTGCTGACCTTCGGAGCGGGATTCTATGGCTAACTGAAAAGCCAGTATCTGGTTGCACAATTTTTGCGCGATGGTGCCGATGATATCGGGATTCAATGTTGTTGTCATGTGATGTGATTTAGTGGTGTAAAATTAATTACGCCCCTACCACATAGCCAAAAAATGTGGATATCTTTTCGGAAACCCAAGCCCGGCGCGGGAAACAATTTATTCAGATGAAGTAAGAAATAGTGAGTAGGATGAGAAAACCGGATGAATATGTTGTGAAAATGACCTTTGCTAAAAGAGATCTCGCAGTGAATATGTAATTAGGAAGGGTACTTCTCAGAACTATTTTACTAGTTTCAGAAAATATTAATTTTTTCTATTATTTTTTAACGTACCTTTGTTCTTTATTAATTATTTAAAGATTTAAAATGCAACAAGGTACAGTAAAGTTTTTCAACACTACCAAGGGTTTCGGATTCATTTCACCATCAACAGGTGGTCCGGACATTTTCGTTCACGTATCAGGTCTTACTGACGAGATCCGTGAGAACGATAGCGTATCTTACGAGGTAGAAAATGGTCAAAAAGGTTTAAATGCAGTTAACGTAACACGTAACTAATATTTATAGTTTATTATCATTTTAAAAAAGCTGCTCTAACAAGAGCAGCTTTTTTTATGTGTTGTACTGTAAGAAAGATAAAAATCAGATGCGGCTATCTCTGGCCCATTTTGCGCAGATGCGAGATATGTGAGGCGATAGCGGTCGTCATTCTCGGATGTTCGATATAAGGCACGCCCATCTCCATGCAAGTATTCTTAATGATCTTACTGATCTGCGGATAATGCGCATGAGATATCTTGGGGAAGAGGTGATGCTCTACCTGAAAATTGAGCCCGCCAACGAACCAGGTGATGATCTTATTACCTGTAGCAAAGTTGGCAGTAGTCCTTAATTGATGAACCGCCCACTCATCTTCCATTTTATTGATAGGTTGTACCGCTTCAGGGAAAGTAGTTTCCTCTACTGTATGCGCCAATTGGAACACAATACTGAGCACTACACCACTGGTGAATGTATATACCAGAAATCCTACCAACCATGGCGTAAAACCACATAAAATGATAGGCAAGACTATATACATGACCACATGCAAAGCCTTGAAACCCCAGAACAGGATATGATCTGTAGCCTTCATTTTTTTAATGGCAACACTGCCCACCATACCACTGAAGTACTTTTTATAATCTGAGAAAAATACCCAGAACAGATAAAGCAATCCGTATAAGAACCAGAAATACAGATGCTGATATTTATGCATCTTACGATACTCCTGAGTAGGCGCAAGCCTTAAGAAAGGACGCGCCTCGATATCATCATCAATACCATCAATATTGGTGTACGTGTGGTGGATAATGTTGTGTTTATTATTCCACATAACACTGCTGGCACCCAACATATCTAATGAGAGTGCGGCCAGTCTGTTGACCCCCTTGTGCTTACTGAAACTACCATGAGCACCATCGTGCATGATATTGAAGCCGATGCCGGAGGTGAATAGCCCCAGCAACATACATTCCAGCACAGCTAACCAAGCTACGGGAGTGAAGAATACGAGGTGAGTGTAAATAAGCACCTGACCGGCAACCAAAATAATTGCTTTCAGGTAGAGCTTGGAGCCACCTGTAGGCATAATTTGATGATTGTGGAAGTAATCGTTGACGCGCTTTTTCAGTTCTGCATGAACTGACACTGGAGAATGAGCAAATTTTGGTGTTGACATTTAACTATTTTATTACCGCACAAACAGTCCTTAATATAAAGGTTTTCATCACAAGCGGCATACTCTAAAAATACCCCGGCGCAGACAACAATATGAAACAAATATCTTATGCCTTTGCCTTTCGAGCGCGTAATATACGCCAAATTTTGCTTTTTAGTTCATTTTTACAGCAGAAATCCGTAGAAAAACGCCGATTTTTTTTTGAAAAAACTACTTAAAGTGAAAGGAGCACAGAAGAGAAAAGAGCTTATGCAGTTAATTTTTTGAATTTCCCAAATGCATACTCCTTGAACGTAGCCAATAGATATCTATTTACTGCTCTGAATAATTTTTTATCATAAAGAGGTATGTAGCGCCAACAACCATTCCTGTTGGTCAGCCAATAGAAGAGACCAGACACATCTTTGGTAGTGATGCAACGGTAAACATCCTTTTTGTAAATACCTATAATGCGCTTTTGGCGACTCTTCTCCGGGTCAGGTTTAAGCAATACCAGATCATTATTGATGATATTCCTGACAGCCTGTGTAAAATCGTTACCGGTGAACTTACCATAATACATCCAGGAGTTTGGTCTCATATCAATTTCTATGAGGTAGTACTCATGCGTTATATTATCCTGAATGAATACGATGTTGCCAAAACCACTTAATCCCAGTTTGTCACCCATGTCTGCCAATACGCCTGCGATCTCATCATTTTGATAGAATACTCTCTTTGTAGAGATGCCGAATGAACCAATTGTCTCTAATCTCAAAGAGTGATTATAGACCATCAGAACACCATTTTTATATAGCGCTTCTGTGTTGATATCTTCGCCAATGATCAATTGCTGAAAGACGAGATTATTCTTATTCGTGATACCGCTCAACCTAGCCTGAAGTTCGTCTTTGTCATTACATCTGAATACGCCATAACCTCCCTCGCTCTCATCTTCTTTTACCATCATAGGGAAGCCAACATAACCGGCGATGCTATCAACAGTAAAGCCGTCTTGGTATATGAGGTACTTAGGTGTTTTGATATTGTATTGCTTACATAGTTCCGACAAGCCTGCTTTTGACCCCAGCAACGCACGATTTTCGATCTTGGTGATGGGCATTACTTTTTTAAACAAAGATTCAGAAGTAATAAAGTCATTGAGCTGCCTGATGATGATATCATCACCGGGAATGATCCATTGATAGTCATTGGCATGATGCTCGAGAAAACGCAGCAGTTCTGAGGTAAATAAGGCCTCATCTGCACTTGCCTCAATCCACCAATCATACGAGCTGTTGGCCAAGACCCACGAGCCGGGTGCAGCGTAGATATCAACCACGCAACCGGCATTCTTCAACATTACCGGCACTTCTTTAAGAGAATCCCAGTTCCTAGACGATATCAACAATACTTTATACATAGATAACAGGTTAAGCAGCAGCTAACGATGATAATTAGTTTAGTTCGATATTGCTGATCACAATGAGCCTTTTGAAGAATTTAGACTTATTGTCTTCTCCACCTATGTAATGACTGTAAGATCTGGCACCTACATAAACATCTACCGCCTGATCTAAAGCAGCAGTGATAGGAGGTGTATAGATAACCTCTTGCTGTGGCATTCCTGCCAATGAATAATTAAATTCAACAATCTCTATGTCCTGCGTTTTAATTAATACTTTTTGCTGTACCATACAATTATGCCCTAATCTCTCCGTGTTAATCTGACCAATAAAACTGATCAGAATGTAAAGGTGCAAGACTAACGTTAGTACAAAATCCCTAAAAATAGTAGTAATCCTAAACGGGATGTTAATGGCAAGAAACACGCTGAAATGACAATACATCTTTTTGCAAAACTATTGCTCTGCAAGAAGATGTATTGTAAGTATCAGCTTAAAATAAAGTAGTATTTCCGAATAATATATGACTGCGGAACTATTACTCCTTTATTAATCTTTTAGTGACCTTTTTATCTCCAGAAGTAACCTCAACAAGATATATGCCGGCTGCAAAATTGTTCAATGAAACTACTACAGATCCATTCTGCTGCGCACCAAGCTCGTTATTGTAAACGTTCACTCCTGCGAGGTCAAATACAGCGATATTGGTATTGCTCTTTTTATCACTGCTGAAACTGATCTTAATATTATCATTAGCCGGATTTGGATAGATATCTACTTTGACATTACCAGAATTGGCTGCAAGAGCAGGCGTATCTATTCTCAGTTCAAATCTTTCATTTCCCTGAGACTTGCTATCTTTTGATATAGTAAATCTGTATTCGCCTCCATTGTTCAATAAGGTATACTTGCCCAATAGCTTATCGTGCAAGTATAATGAAGCCCCTTGTGGCAGAACTGTATTTTCAGCTTTAATGATGAAATCCTGAGTGTATGGACTATTTATGCCTAATGGTATTATAGCTGAGGACTGGAATGGTCTGCTGTCTATGGTCAGTTTTTTATTATCAGCAGACAAACTATAAAAATTGAAGTCCGCACCCGGCAACTTAATAGCATCATATCGATCGTCTTCCGCTTCAGTTGCTTTACTGTTGAAATCAATACGAAGCATATCCCAAAGATGATAATTGGCGTCATAAACATTTAGGGACGTGTAGTCTGTAGCCGCTTTGAACAGATATGTAGTAGCATCAGTTCCTTTATGACCCTCGTTGAAAACAAGAGAGTCATGATCGTGCGCTGCCCTTATCTGGAAACCGGCATTAGCCTGAAGATAATAAGAGATAGGAGCAGTAGTACCGATAGGAATTGCCTGATACTGACCTGCGGCACCAAGCGATTCATTCCATACATAGTATGCAGACCCGGCAACACATCCAGCAATCTGAGCGTTATAAATTACTGTTCCCAGATCTACAGGCGAAGGATACGGATTACCGACCATATTAATATCCTGATTGGCCAGCGAACCTTTTGACAAGTGTACGACTTGTGTACCTTGATTGACATTACCGACCATAGTGATGGTAGTTGCCGACGGCATGTAAGCTCCATAACTCAGCCCTTCTCCTTTATCACCTCTTACGAATAATCGGATAGACTGATATCTGTTGATCATATTCGTATCGGCTGCTAATGCAGTGATATTGGTGAAAGGCTTCCATCCCGGATCGTAGCCAAGACTAGAATTACCAGTATAAGGATCGTATCTGAAAGCAGACGGAGCATTAGTACCAGTGGTAGTGAACCCATTAGCTGCACCACCTGTACCTGTGATATCAATATACTGTTGAATCTGCATCAAAGACAATGATGAAGCAAAAGGATGACTCCAGAAACGGAATCGACGATAGTTGCCCTGTATGTATTGCTTTGATCTTATTTTACCTACAATAGATGCACCCGAAGCTATAGGCGCAATTCGTGCAGTATAACCTGTATCGGAATAAAGCGTAAGACTATCGTTGGTAGTGAGCGTACCACGAGTCAACGTCAAGGACCTTGTGATGGTGAGATGAGCGGCAGAATCAATAGTAACACCCGCCGCATTATCGATCTCCACATTACGTATGTGTCCCTTTCCTGAAATTTTCTGAGCAGTATCATGATTGAAAGATACAGTACCATCACCGTTGATAACTCCATTATGTATGAAATTACCCACGACCTTCAATTTAGCACCTGCATTGACGGTGATCGTAACGTTGGTGTCAATATTAAGGTCACGAACATAGAGTGTAGCAGCGGCAGGTATTGAAGGATAATAAGTTGCGCCGGCAGCAATGACCACATCAACTGTAGAATCGGGTATATTATGATCTAACCAGTTATTGTTGGTATTCCAGTTTGATTCATGCCCGGGAGTACCCCCTACCCACGTTCTGGCAATAGAAGAAACCAACACACTGGTACTAATAGAACCGCAGTAATTGGTGATCGTATAGTGTATCATGCTGCTACCAACGTGAATTGCATGAACATTACCAACACTATCTATGCTAATTGCAGATGAATTAGCACTGCTCCATACCCCACCCGGAGTAGCATCTGCGAGTGATACCGTTGTTCCGACCGAAATAGAGGTATTACCTGTTATAGGAGCGATAGTACCCGCTGAGCTGACTGAGGTAGTATTATGTGCCGCTGACAGCCCTGTACAACCAGTGGCATTGTTATAATTAACATATACATCTTTGACTCCTGTGGTCAGCCATTTTAATGACACACTATGGTCTGTGCTACTGATACCACCTGATATGATAGTATAATCAACCCCTGCAGTACCCGGAACGGTCCAGGCATAAGCAGAGTTACCGGATTGAGTAGTATATGTTACCAATTGGCCGGTACATATTGAGGAAGCAGGAGTTGTAATGAACGTCGGTACAGGCAAAGAATTAACAGTAAGCAGAATAGCAGATGTGCTGCTACAACCTAATGCAGTTGTACCTGTGATATAATATGTAGTGGTGCTTGATGCATTACAAGTGACGGTAGCACCTGTTGTAGTATTTAGACCAGTAGCCGGTGACCAGCTATATGTTGCTGCTCCTGATACTGAAATAGTAGTAGAATTACCAACACATATTGATGGTGTTGATGTAGTAGGGTTAATCGTGGGTAATGGGTTTACCGTTATCAATTGGGTAGCACTGTTGATACAACCGTTGAGGTCTGTACCTGTAACAGTGTAGGTGATAGTAGCAGATGCGGAACAGTGAACTGATGAGCCGGTAGTTGTAGTTAAACCTGTAGCCGGCGACCATGTATATATTGAAGCACCTGTTGCAGACATATCTGTTGAAGAACCGTTACATATAGCCGCAGATGCCGCACTAGGATTGATGACCGGCAATGGATTAATGGTCAGTAGTCTTGTAGCTGAATTGATGCAACCATTGGCGTTAGTACCTGTAATTGTATAAGTAGTGGTAGTGGTAGGACTTGCTGTTACTGTGACTCCGGTAGTTGAACTCAAGCCTGTAGCAGGGGTCCATACATAGCTAACCGCACCTGATGCGGTGACCGTTGTAGCATTGCCAATACAAATACCGGCACTACCTATTGATGATGCAATAACAGGAAGTGAGTTGACTGTGATCGTAACTGTATTTGTATTGACACAACCATTACTATTAGTACCTGTAACGGTATATGTGGTAGTTACAGTAGGAGTGGCAACGACGGTCGTACCTGTGGTAGCACTCAAGCCCGTTGACGGAGACCAACTATACGATGTACCTCCGGTTCCTGTAAGGGTTGTATTAGAGCCGAAGCAGATGGCAGATGAGCCTGCTGTAGCCGTTATTACAGGCAATGGATTGACCGTAATAGACCGTGTATTTTTATTTACACAACCATTTGCGTCTGTACCCGTGATAGTATAGATAGTAGATACAGTTGGTGACGCAGTAACAGTTATACCTGTAGTTGCGCTGAGCGCTGTTGCGGGTGACCAGGTGTATGTTGATGCACCTGAAGCTGCAATTGTAGTTGTACCGCCGATACAGTAAACAGGCGCACCGGCAGTTGAGGCGATCGTAGGTAAGGAATTGACTGTTATGGCACGGGTCGCAGTATTCACACATCCATTTGCGTTGGTGCCTGTGACCGTATATGTCAATGATACAGTAGGGGTAGATGTAACCGTAGCACCGGTGGTTGCGCTTAAATACGTAGCCGGCGACCAGCTGTAAGTTGTTCCGCCTGTTGCATTAATAGTAGTAGATGCACCTACACAAAGTGTACCCGACCCTACAGTAGTTAATATTGTTGGTAATGTATTTACGGTTATCGTTCTAGATCTTGAGTTGACACATCCATTGGCATCAGTACCTGTAAGTGTATAGGCCGTCGTAGCCGTAGGGGTTGCAGTAACTAAAGTACCCGTAGTAGCATTAAGTGTGGCACCTGGAGCCCATGTGTAAGTAACGGCACCACCAGCGGTAATGGTAGTAGCTGCACCGATACAAATGGCAGTTGATCCTGCGGTCTGGGTGAGTGTTGGCAACGGATTAACCGTGATCACTTGTGTAGCCCTTGTTACACAACCAGCTATTGTTCCGGTAACGGTATAAGTTCTGGTGGCAGTAGAAGAGCAGGTAACAGTAGCACCGGTAGTGGCACTTAAACTTGTAGCAGGTGTCCAGGTATAAGTAGTAGCTCCAGCAGCAGTAATAGCAGTATTGCTGCCTGAGCAGTAAGTAGGGGTTGCTGCACTTACGGTAATGTTGGTAACATTTATAGTAGTAATAGCTGTATTGACACATCCGTTACCGTTAGTTCCTGTAACTGTATAGGTAGTAGTTGTTGTGGCAGTGCAGGTAACTAACGTACCTGTAGTAGCACTTAAGCCAGTAGCAGGTATCCATGTATATGTACTTGCGCCCGATGCACTGATAGTGGTAGATGTACCATTACAAATAGTAGATGACCCGGGTGTAGCAACAACAGCAGGCAATGGATTTACTGTAATAGTTTGAGTAGTAGAATTTGTGCAACCCGCAGCACTTGTACCTGTAACAGTATATGTAGTAGTCGTTGTAGCAGTGCAGGTAACTGATGCGCCTGTTGTAGCACTTAAACCTGTGGCAGGAGACCATGAATAAGTAGCTGCGCCTGACGCACTAATGGTTGTAGCACTTCCGATACATATAGCCGCAGCACCGGGAGTGGTAGTGATTGTTGGTAATGGATTGACCGTAATTGTCTGTGTTGCAGTGCCGGCACATCCTGCACCACTCGTACCCGTAATAGTATATGTAGTGGTTGTAGTGGAATTGCAGGTAACCAGCGAACCTGTGGTAGCACTTAAGCCTGTAGCCGGAGACCATGTATAAGTAGATGCCCCTGAAGCACTGATTGTGGTTGATGAGCCATTACAATATGACGATGTGCCCGGTGTAGCGGTTATTGTTGGGGTAATATTAACGGTAATAGATCTTGTACCTGTGCTGCTACATCCTGCACCAGAAGTACCGGTAACTGTAAATATGGTAGATGTGCTGCCGGTAAGCGTTACAGGTGAACCGGTAGAAGAGCTAAGACCTGTGGTTGGCGACCATGAATAAGTAGATGCGCCTGATGCACCAAGTGTGGTGGTATTGCCGCTACAAATAGTGGTTGCTCCACCGCTCATTGCTATTGTTGGTAATGGATTGACCGTAATTGTTTGCGTTGTTGTGCCTATACAACCTGCACCACTCGTACCTGTAATAGTATATGTAGTGGTTGTAGTGGCATTGCATGTAACAAGAGAACCAGTAGTTGTGCTTAAACCTGTAGCCGGAGACCATGTATAAGTAGATGCACCTGAGGCACTGATTGTGGTCGATGAACCATTACAAATAGCCGCTGAACCGGGAGTAGCAACAACTACTGGTAATGGATTAACTGTAATTGTCTGTGTTGAAGTGCTAGTGCAACCCGCAGCATTTGTTCCGGTAATGGTATAAGTGGTGGTAACAGTTGCATTGCATGTAACAAGAGAACCCGTAGTTGCGCTTAATCCTGTAGCCGGAGACCATGTATAAGTAGATGCACCTGAGGAACTGATTGTGGTTGAAGAACCATTACAATATGACGATGTGCCGGGCGTAGCAGTTATTGTTGGGATAGCATTAACTGTGATCGATCTTGTACCTGTGCTTGAACAACCTGCAGAAGTACCTGTTACAGTATATATGGTAGAAGTTGTACCCGTTAAGGTTACCGGACTACCGGTTGATGAACTAAGGCCTGTGGTTGGCGACCAAACATAGGTTGTAGCACCTGATGCGCCAAGAGTAGTAGTACTGCCACTACAAATAGTTGTAGCACCACCGCTCATTATAATTGTAGGGTATGGGTTGACAGCAATACTTGTTGTGGTAACCGAGGTAGTACCACATGCGTTGGTAGCATTGAGTGTGTAAACTCCGGTAGAGGCTGTGGAGGTAGTGATGGCCGCAGGAGACAGCGCGGTAGATGTAAAACTATTAGGCCCTACCCATGAATAACCTGTAGCATTTGTAGCCGCCCCGGTCAAAGTAAGTGTTTGCCCCGTGCATAGTGACGTAGCTGATGGTGTTGCAGTAACCGCAGTAGGTGTGCAGCTTACATTACCACCTATAGTCAGACCATAAGAACCTGCCGCAGGCGAGTTAAAGCCATAGCCCCCTGTAGTGGTCTGTCCACTTGCATAAAAACGAATAGTAATGGTAGTACCTGCGGGAACATTCTGTAAAGCAGCTATACCACTGACATTGATCTGGGTCATTGTTGCCGGAGTACCCACATAGGCTACCGGGCTTCCTATCAGAGTAAAATTAGTACCATCTAAGCTATATGCGAATTGTGTAGTAGCACCAGGAGTAGCACAAAAAGATGCAGTACCTGCAAATCTTGCATCTATAGTTGATAAAGAAACATTGTAATTGGTTGCAGCTTTCAATGTTATCTGAAAATAGTCGGTATTTGCAGTAGAAATGCCATTGTTAGAAAACCCGGCAGTTCTGAATGAGTTATTTCCTGCACTACCGGCAGCACCACTACCTCTGGTGATATTATTTAAACCCGATGTAGTAACAAGGTTGACATCGAAGACAGTGGCTACTTGTGTTGCAACATTGTTAGAGCCGGTAAAGTCCCATGCGGCAATATTTGCAGCTTGCGCATTAGAAAATACTAATAATAGTAGCAATGCAAAAATGGAAATGATAGCAGTTTTTAAACTTGATATGTAATTAAAAAGAGATCGCATAATAAATTAATACTTTTTTATTTCAGATGCGAAACTACCCCTGCTAATATCCGTTGGGGTCACTATAATTAGTAATAAATCTTATCCAATTGTTATTATATCATTAAAAGCACGACCATATAACCATATAACAGGCAAATAATTAGCGGATATTAAAAATCGAGATGACAGCGCCTACAAGTTGTAGCAGTGCGCGTTAAGCTGTTACTCGTACACTGAAATTTTGCCCTACTCGATAAGTTTGTATGATATTAGTAGTATTGCTTTGGTTGTGATCAATGACCAAGCAGCTATGAAAAGTAACTACACACATGTAAACAGATGCACGTGACAAGAGTGGTATATTTGTATCATATTATAAGATGAACATACGTAGCTGCTTACTCGCAATTGTCATTGGTATTCTTTATAGTTTGAACGGGTGGAGCCAAGGTGCAGGTGTCAAGCGCTTAGATGCTCTATCGATCGACATTGAACATAGTACCCATGACACTGATCTGGTGAAGGCGCTTAACCGAAGCGCTTACTTACTGAGCAGGACAGATCCGCAAAAAGGTATCGAGTACAGCAAGATTGCCATTACCTTATCTGAACAACTTAATTATGACAGGGGTCTGGCAAAGGCACTGGATAATTGTGCGCTTTGTAATAACGTAACTGGCGATACCGCTGTGGCCAGAAGTTGCGCCAACAGATCATTGACCATAGCACAAAAGATAAATGATACCGCATGTCAGGTATTGGCACTTACCCGATTGGGTTATATTACCTTTTGGGCTAAGAGACAGCGGCAACAGGCAAGAGCATATGGTGAACAGGCATTGAGGCTGGCACAAGCTACCAATAATAAGGAGAGCCTGGCCTTTGCCTATATGCATATGGGTTTCCTGCTGAACAAAAAGAAAGACATCAGTATTGCCATAAAATATGATTCACTGGCTATAGGTCTGTTTGATTCGCTAAATGATGGGTATTCGAAGGCGGGGTCTTTGTGTAATCTGGGTATAGAATATTATGTGCTGAAAGACCGTAAGCGTGAAATTGAAATTGATAGTATAGCATTAAAACTACTGGCTCCATATGGCAACACTGAGTATAAGGCCATTACCCTCGTTTGCCTGAGCGACTGCTATTATAAGCAGCACCATTATGAACAAGCATTGACACCTTACCTGGAAGCGCTGGCAATAGATACCCGACTAGGCAAAAAAGTACAAATGGCAGATGATAATGCGCGAGCCGCTATGGCCTTATATAAACTGCAGCAATACTCTGCAGCAGCCAAGCATATCAATGCAGCTCTTGCAATAGAGCATACCCTCAATGACCCATTATTGTTCTGGTATTATAGCCGCATTAAGAAAAAGATAGAAAAACACTTATATGCATCGTAGGGGATACAGCATGACCCGTTAAAGATCCATTTGATGATGAAAGTGTTCGTGATGATCAATTTGCCCAAGGAAATTCAGGACGAGCGGCATTATTGTATCTGCAATCAAGTATTTCAATACAATAACGAGCACCGGCATCGGCACCTATAGCCTCTTTTGCCCACGAACTGATAGTATCAGGACTCGCAAATGAATTGTTGTTCAACATTTCATTTATTGCGGAATTGCAACTATCCTTCACAGACCAATCGAACGACATACCGTTAAAACCATCTTTGATAGCCCAACTCACTCCACAAATATTACTGCAAATGCCTTTGAGCCCATTCAGCATACCTTCACTAATAATGACTCCCCATCCATCTTTGGCGGTGCTTGGCAAAACTACCCAATCGTAATTTTTATAGATCTTTACCATGTCATCATATTTCATGAAACCATGAAAATGAATAGTGTCCTGCAAGTTGTTAGCCGCAACAAATGCTTTAAGTTTTGCTTCATCGCTGCCTTCGCCAATTATATCGAGTGTATATTTATCTTTATTAAAAGCAGACAACTCAGTTACAAACTTAAAGACCCCTTTTGCTTCTTCCAGCCTGCCTGCATATATGATGCGTTGTTTTTCTTTAGATGTTGTGGCTATATTTTCGACAAGGGGTACGTTAATAAAATAGGCCCAAGGGAAAACATATCTTTTATCAAAACCCAGTGCTGTATATTGTTTTACACCTGTCTTGCCGATAGCTAAAATAAAATCCAGATGTCGGAAATGCAGCAATCCGATATAGGCATACTTGAGTGTGCGCAGGAATCCTTTAAAGCCCTGACTGGCATAGGGTTCGGAGATCGCACCCATTCTGGCTTTTTTAAGTGTACCGATCTTTTGAGCAATTTTCATCATAGCGCCCACCCTGAAGCCACCAAATAAGTGAAAAGCCTGAGGGTATGTGTCGAAAATGTTTTCAATATCACCGGCTGATGGTGCAATGATTATTTCTACATTTTCTATTTGAGGGATCGTCCATCCCATACTTTTCCGATAGGGGGTAATATCCTGCTCTACTACCAACAATACCTTCGTTACACGCGGTTGTTTTGCCAGCGCTTCAAGAAATGTTTTTTGATGGATACTAATAATTCCCTGCCAGACAATTAATTGCATTGATATGATTTTTAAGCAAGTTCTTTATATACAGAGAGATATTGATCGGCAATGACCTTATAATCATACTTAGCCGCATTTTTTATACCTGCTTCTACTTTTTGGTCATACAGCTCATTGTCTTGCAGCAGGCGGTCCATTGCGGCCCTTATCTCTGCGGGATCATGAGGATCTACCAGAACAGCGGTATCAAGAGCCACTTCTTTCATAGCTCCTATATTACTGGTGATCACCGGTCGGCCAACAGCTTGCGCCTCAATGATGGGCATTCCGAAACCTTCATAGAAGGATGCGAAGAAAAGAATATCACATGCTTTGTATCGTTCAAATATCTGCTCGTCTGATAGTGAATGATGCAGTTTGTATGAGATCTTATATTCATCAAGTTTCTCTAATTCTATTTTACTAGGCCACCCTACAATATCTACATGATAAGAGGAGCCTTTAAGAGCAGTGATCATATTCATTACATTTTTATGATCGCCACTACCAATTTGTAAAATATTTCCTGTCTTTTGACCACGGTTGTGCTCTGCACGCTGAAAGACAGACTTTACCGGATTGGGTATTATTCTTATCCTATCTTCAGGGTAGTTAAAATAGCTGATCAATTTCTGTTTAGTGAAGTCAGAAACAACGGTTACCCTATCTGCAAATTTTAATGGGAGATATAGCCAAAAGAGCCTGTAAATAGTTTTAATAACAATAGAATGAACGGGATTTTCATAATAGCCGAGGTCGTGAATAGTGATCACATTTTTTTTACCTCCCAATCCCAGCGCCAAAAAATTCACATCGCCGGTGATGTGGTTGATCGCTCCTGCCTTTTGTTTTACTTTAATGATATTTTTTAATCGTGATATTGTAGGGTCAGCGTAATAATTGTGTATCTCGATCTTATCTTTTAGAACAGCTTTTACAGAGTCGAATATACCTTCTATTGAATAGTTGGTCTTACGATGTTCTCTGTTAATGTATGTTACTGATAGCACTGCTGTAGATATTAGTTGGTATAAAGGTAGTGTTATACCGTTTTAATGGCAAGCCTGTCAGGCAATTCATTGTTATATTTATGTATATACTATCAACGCCCGCACTAAGAAAAGGATAGAAAAACACTTGTATGCGGTGTAGGGGGGATGCTGTAAATAATAAAAGCAGCTACATTGCTGTAACTGCTTTCAATGTTCTGTGGTCCCACTCGGGTTTGAACAAAGGCCACTTGATTACTAAAAAATTATTTGTGCTATTCTGCTTTTCTTTTTTGCACTTATGTATTGATCATCAATAGATCAATACATAGCCAGCTTATTTCGTCGCCTTTTTCCTGCTTTTGCTGATCATTCTTGTAAATTTTTTGCAGTGATCAATTCCAGGTTGTCAGTTACTTGTGTCGGAACCAGCAATCCTTTCGATGGTTCTCATACTGTTTAAAAACCGTATTTATTGGTGCACCATGAATAAGTTGTTGGTTGAACACTGTGCGGGCCAGATAATTGAAAACACCCATGTCACCTGTGTATGCGGTTTTGTTGTTGCGATTAGCATATTCGTGTATCGCGCAAAGTTGTTGTAAGAAATCTAAAAACAAGGGAGCAGCACCTCCAATTATCCCGCAATTCAGCAAGGTTTCCTTTCCAAAAGTACTTTCGTAGGCTGCATAATCAGGTATGTTCTTTCGTAAATTTTCAGCATGAGCAATCATCCAATCGTTGTGCAGAACTTTGGGTTCGTCGCCACAAAAAAGGGCCATTGGATTTTCAATAAAAAGCGGATCTATAAATGGATTGTTAACGAGCACTACATCGGTGATATCGGTAATAAAAATTCTCTTGATTTGCTGAAGATGCTGCTGTAAAAAATCCCTGTACACAAAATAACGGTAAACATTGGGATTAAATTGGGGATCGTAAGTGATTTTAATGAATGAAATATTTTCACTTTCAAACATTTTACACGTTGCTTCAGAGAA
This sequence comes from Chitinophagaceae bacterium, assembly GCA_947447465.1. Taxonomy (GTDB): domain Bacteria; phylum Bacteroidota; class Bacteroidia; order Chitinophagales; family Chitinophagaceae; genus Flavipsychrobacter. Next base: position 20,200 of record CANFKE010000049.1, read on the forward strand.
ATTATTATGAAAAATTATGCCTTGTACACTAGCCGCTGTAATGGATCGCGCCCAATCCTTGACCAGATCATAACAGTCATCAGCCAGGGTAGTATTGCGGTTCACGTCGTGCACCCCGGTAATGTGACACCCCATTACTAAATTTGTATTTGACGTAAAAAATGCCGATCCAATAGCCATGTTCAAACGCTGATCAAATTAGCTTTTTTGATTACTGCACAAATACTATTCGGAATGTTCCGGTGATAAATATAGGTGCGCGAGTCTAATTTTTTTACACGAAATAGTTTGCCGGCTTGTTCGTAAAAATCGGAATCAGCTGAGAATCCGGTTTTAAAATTTATGCTGGAGAATACTTTTTTCCGTCCGAATAATGTTCCAAACAAGATAACTTTATCTAAGTGAATGAGTTTAGTTTGGTCGTTTTTATCAGGCACATAATAATCATCGTCGTGATCAACTATAGTCTCTGAGGTTGAGCAAATTAAGTCTGACTCATACATTTCCAGTAAGCAATTGCTCAAATGATTGGGTTTGTATTCGTCGTCGCTATCAATAATGGTTATGTATTCACCCAAGCAATACAAAACGCCACGATTGATCGATTCGGATTGACCGCGGTTGCGATGTCTGATGTAGGTGATCTTGTCTTCGTATGCTTGCACATAATGCATCAGCGATTCACGATCATTTTCCTTGCTACCATCATCAATGATAATTAGCTCGAAATCTTGAAAATCTTGTTTTAAGACAGAGTCAATTGCTCTTTTCGTGTACGAAAAATTGGTGTTGAACACCGTCATTAATACCGATACTTTTACTCGCCTCAACATAATTGCATCGTGCACGTGTAGATTTTGCCCGAATGTAAATCTTATTTGTGTGAAATAATGAATCAGGTTGCTGGTTGGGTACGTCATGTCCATTAAAGACCGACTCAGTTACTATTATCACCCGATCAAACGCGACAGTTGCATTACCGGACAACACGCTGTGGCATTATAATACAGCTATTCAACCTGGGGCGTATCCAATACTTTAAGAACCACTTCCAACCTGTGTGAAATTTCTATTAACAAAATATGACGAGAGCTAGTGCTTGTGAAATTGGAAATGATAAAATGCTACTGCTGATCTTCTTTTTTCTTATTCCCAACCTTTCATTGCTTTTCAGAAAAATCTTGCGTTTTTATTGCATAAAAAAGGGTTTCAGAGATATTATCTTCTGAAACCCTTGTCTGTATTGTGGTCCCACTCGGGTTTGAACCAAGGACCCCCTGATTATGAGTAGTTTTTTTGAGCTATTCTGCTTTTCCCTTTTATTCTTATCTATAGATTATCAATAGAGCCATACATGACTGACTGACTAATTTTGTCAGCGTTTTCTTTATACCACCTGCACATTTTGGACGAAACCATATTATTTTACAGTTACTGGTATCCTTTGCTTCACACCAGTTATTACTAACAAATTTGATTTCGAATCAATATCTTCTGTGAAAGAAGATATCTACTAAATAAGCAACAACTATCAACTTTCGGTATAGTTAGACCCCAAGTTTTCAGGTAATTTTATTCCTATCACAAGTGAATGTTCTTCTGACGGGAATATCTGGAATGTTCCGTTGATGATCTTTACCCTGCTTTGCATATTCTTGAATCCTTTACCTTTCAAATGATTTAAATTTTCTACATTAATTCCTATCCCATTGTCCTTATAATCAATGCTTACCCCTCCATTGCTAAGAATGCTAAGTGAGCATTTCGTTGCTTTGGAATGCTTCAATAAATTATTGACAAGTTCCTGAACTACCCGAAATATACACAATTGAATATCGTATGAAAGATGATCAAATTCGCCATCATGGTCAAAATCAATATTTACAGCATTCTTATTGTTAGTGATCTCGATCAATTCTTCCAGGGCTATAATGACACCGTATTGCTCCAGAGTATCTGAGGAAAGAAAATATGCAAAGTTCTTGACTTCCTGACTTACTTTATTTATAGCTGAAATCATGTTGTTGACCACATATATATTCTTACCCTGAACATCATTTTTTATTATCCAGATATTTATCTTAAGCGATGATAAATAGGCACCCAGCCCATCATGAATATCTTGTGCAATCTTTTTTCTTTCCTGTTCTTGTGCCATTACTATTGTAGTGGCATTATTTTGATGCTGGATGATCAATTCTTTTATCTGTCTGTTTTTACTGCCTATTTTCATTGAGAAAAATAAAACAATTAATGTACAAATGAACAGCATTACAACACAGAGTATGATCAATATTCTTATTGTTTGCGAATTGCAATTGGAGAGGAACTGAATCCGGTCTGCATTAAGTAATTGTAAGGAGTGAACAAGTTTGCCCAACGACATATCATTTAAAAGCCATTTGACTGAACATGATTTCTGCCCAAAAAGAATTGAAAAAGGAAGCGTGTCAATATGTTGCAATATATTTATCAATTAGGTTAAGATGTCTTGCTCATTGTACTGTAAAATTAATATTATTAACCGTTATCCTTTTTAACATGTTATTCAAAAAAACCTGGCATTATAGGATAATATTAAATAATGTGGAGTGAGGGTGACTAATATGATCAAAATTTGCACAATAAACTAAAAAGTAAGCGGAGGCTTATCCCTAATATTAGCTAGACATCCAACTACTTTTGCCTCTAATTTAGCTACCTGACAAAAGTAAAAGGACGATATTATATGGGTATACCTGCCACTGAAAATGCAAGAGAATACATTGACAGACTAAATTACAATACATTACGCATTGCATTCATTCTTAGCTCATCTATACACCTTGTTTGGGTAATATTATATTTTAATGCAAAGGAATTGACTTTATGCCTATTTACCTTCACATCACTATTCTTTCAGGTCTTAGCCTATTTTCTTAATCAGAGAGCACAGAGGCAACTGTCACTGTTCATAGCCATTATTTCAATTCTTGCTTACAAATCGTCTATTGCAATACTTGGTCGTTACACTGGAGGCAATGAATATTCGATACTGATACTAATCGCATTCCCGTTTCTAGTACATGAAATTTCGATAAACAAGAAGTTAATTTTGACCGCGCTTAGTTTATTGGCATTCTTCTATATGAATTTTCATGTAACTAATGATAATAAAGCTGGCATCAACGCTACGTCGCTGGAGACAACTTCTAATGCTGTAAGATTCCTGTTTGCCGCTAGTTTTTTTTGCCTATGGGGATACTTTTTTAATAAAACAATTGAAAAACATAACAAAGCTCAACATGTATTACAATCGAAAATAGATAAACACAACCTGGCAAGAGAGCGAGAGAAGATCGAGAAAGAACAGGATAACAGGCTTAACGAGTTGATGCAATCTTTGCCAGGTGGAGTATTTCAATACAAAATATCGCCTCAAAATGAAATAGACCTTTTGTATATCAGTAAAGGAAGTGAGCAAGTTTGGGGTATCAACATAGAAGGAGATTATCCCTCCAGCAAGGACGTATTCTCAAGAATACACCCGGACGATATCAATGACTATCTCGAACATGTAAAAGAGTCGAATATCAATAATCAGCCTGTGGTTCAAACATTCAGAGTGGTATGGCCTTGCGGTACCATAAAATGGATATTGGCCAATAGCTATCCTACCTTAAAAAGAGATGGCTCAATAATTCGCACAGGCAGCATTCTTGACATTACCGATCAGAAGAATAAAGAATTTGCCCTTTGGAAAAATCTGGAAAAATCGGATAATGATCTGCTCAAAGTGTTGGATGCTATGCCATTGGGTGTTTTTCTTAAAAACCCGAAGGGTGAGATCATATTTGCCAACTCTGCCTACTGCCAAATAGTCTGCGAAACCAAAGACTCGATATCCTATAAGAAAACGAGCGAACTTGTTTTCAAATCAATATCTATATCTTATGATGAGTTGGAATTAATGGACAATATTGTATTCAATTCAGACCAAGCATATAAACTGATTGAAAATATTACTATTACCAACCGAAATGACATCAGCTATCTTTTCAATGTGTTTAAAACAATGATCAAGCCCAATTTCTCTGATGAAGAACTGGTATTGACTCTCCTAATTGAAGTAACAAAGATAAACGAGGCAGAATAGCTGTTGTAGTTTAGGGCATTGCAATAAAAAAGCAGTTACAAAAATGTAACTGCTTTTTTTATTCTGTGGTCCCACTCGGGTTTGAACCAAGGACCCCCTGATTATGAGTCAGGTGCTCTAACCAGCTGAGCTATAGGACCTGTCGGCTTGCGCCAAACGGATTGCAAATGTAAGGGATTTTTTGAAACAAC
>CANFKE010000050.1 GCA_947447465.1 Chitinophagaceae bacterium
CATCCCGGTAATTAAAAACGGGTATCCCTAAAGAGATACCCGTTCATTGAGCAAAATATTTGAGTATTATTTAGCTGCGGCCAATTCTTTGACTTTAGCAAAAACTTCTGCCTCACCACCTTCTTCATAACCGATGTGGCTGAACGCGATCTTACCATTTTTGTCTATAATGAGCGTAAACGGCACAGACTGGAAATTGAGTGAGCGTTTCAGATCTGAGTTGACATCGATATAGAATGGGAATGTCCATCCCTGAGATACGGCATAGGTTCTGGCAATACCCTCAGCGCGAACTTCATCGATAGAAATGGTAACGTAGTTAAAGTCTGCTTCCTGCTTCCATTTAGGTAAAGCGGCTGAAATATTTTTGATCTCCTTCTTGCAAGGAATGCACCATGTTGCCCAGAAACTGATCACAGTAACCTTTCCTTTTTCCACTACATCGCTGAAAGCCAACTTCTTACCTGAGTTAAGATCTTTGATCTGTGTCTTAGGAAGGTCTTGCGCGTGGAGGTTGATAGCTAAGAAGAGCCCGGCCACTGCCAAAAGTAATTTTTTCATAAATACCTGATTTTAATTGATTCTAAGCGAAAAGTCTGCCAAATTTGTAAATTGCATACAATTTCCGAAAAAAATTAACAATTCAAAGCAAATAATGAACAAAGCGCTCTATTTATTTCTGCTCACCTGCCTACCGGCAGGTTTATTTGCGCAGGGTACACTTTCGGGTGACCTGCAGACCAATCTCAACTTCTTTCAGAAGGATGAAAAGATAGGCGCATCGAACAACCCTCTTTACGATAATTACCTGAGTGGAGGCGAAGCTTGGCTCAGCACCCGATATAATGTGCATGATTGGACCTTCAACCTGAGGTTGGACGCCTTCAATAATTCTAACCTGGCCAATCCTACGCAGGCCCTTACCGGCTATGGTGTGGGTGCATTCAGTATAACGAAGGAAATGGAAGATGTGACCGTGACAGTAGGTAATATATATGACCAGATAGGTAGCGGATTGCTGTTTCGCTCTTATGAGGACAGAGGACTGCTGATAGACAATGCGCTGGTAGGATTAGAAATAAAGTACAAACTTGGCAAGAACGTTCAATTGAAAGGGTTTGGCGGACAGCAGAAAAACAGATTTGAAAGATATGCCCCTATCATAAAAGGATTTAATGCAGAGGGCAACTACTCTGTAGGTAAGGCCAATTTAATGCCGGGTATCGGTGTGGTGAACCGGACACTTGATGAATCATCAATGTTGAAAATAGCCGACAACATCAATTCTTACGATCTGTCTAAGCGTTTTGAACCGAGGTGGAACAACTACCTGATGAGTGTTTACAATACGCTGAACTATAAAAGCTTTTCGTGGTATATAGAGGGCGCATATAAGACCCATGAAGCTATACCTGACACCACTGCTGCCGGCACACTGGTTGACAAAGCAGGCAATGTAGTGTTCACAACCCTCAACTATGGTAAGAAGGGATTTGCAATGAACCTTTCTGCAAAACGTACGGAAAACTTCTTTAACCGCACTTCTCCGAACGAACAATTACTTAACGGCATGATGAACTGGCAACCTGTAGTTGCCCGTCAGCGCCCTGAAAGACTGATGTCTCGTTATACACCTGCATCTCAGGACCTATCTGAAATGGCAACCACATTGGATGTACTCTATACGCCAAGCGACAAAACAAGCTATACATTTACCTACACCAACATAGACAAGCTGGATAAGACCAAACTATACAGAGAACTGTTTGGTGAAATAGTATATGAGGGTATAAAGTCGTGGAAGTTTGAAGGCGGAATCCAGTACATGGAATATAATATGACCGTATATCGCACCAAACCTCAGCCATTCCTTTTTGCGGTCACTCCATTCGCAGAGATCACCTACCTGATTAACGATAAAAAATCGCTGCGTTTTGAAGCACAATACATGAACACCAAGCAGGATTTCGGATCATGGGTCTTCTTCCTGCTGGAATATAACCTGGCGCCTAAGTTCTCTATTTCTGCGTCAGATATGTACAATTTCGACCCTAACTACAGCAATAGCGATGTTAAGGGTGCTTACCACTACCCTACAATATATGGCGCGTTCACAAAAGGTCCGTCACGTTTCTCTATTGCTTATGTGAAGCAAGTAGCGGGTATCAACTGTACGGGTGGTGTATGCCGTTACGAACCGGCATTCAGCGGTATCCGCACCACATTCTCTACCAGATTCTAGTTTACGTGAATACATAGTCTTTGAAGCCCCTGCGATGCAGGGGCTTTTTTTATTATCAGCCGCAGGCAAACTACACAGTAACAATACGCCAATACGACGTTAAAATAAGTATTGAATATGAAGCAATAGAAAAATGTATTACGAGGGAATGATGGAAAGGAGGTAATTTTCCGCCTTCAATTGAAAATACCATAAATGATAACGATCATATCGGGTACCAACAGGGTCGACAGCATGACCCTGCGCACTGCCAAACAATATTTTGATATACTGACCGAACTTGGTGAAAATGTAAAGCTGCTTTCTCTTGAAGGAAAAGAAGTATGGGATAGAGGCGCATCTATGCTGGCACTGGAACAGGAATACCTGATACCCGCTGAAAAATTCATTTTTGTAATGCCTGAATACAACGCGAGTTTTCCCGGCATATTGAAAGTAATGATGGATAATACAGATATAAAAAAGGTATGGTGGCACAAAAAGGCACTGTTAACGGGCCTATCTGACGGAAGAGCAGGTAATCTGCGCGGTATTGAACACATGACCAGCATACTGAACTATTTGAAGGTGAACGTACATTACAACAAATTGGTACTTTCGCGCATAAAAGAAGAGATAGGTAAAGATGGCAGTGTGATAAAAACAGAGACTGAGAATAACATCCGCCAGCAGATCGCCGACTTCATAACATTTTAAGCATCCACTTACAGTATAGTTTATGGCTACTCGTTTTATTATCATCTTATGTCTGCTGGGACTGGCTGAATTCTACAGTTATATTCTTGTTCGTTCCATAGTCAAAGACCTTACTCCCGGATGGAGGACGGGTATCACCATTGCCTATGTGACCTTTACGCTGGTATGCTGGCTGGGATTTGTATTCATACGTCAACTGCAATCATCAAGCACTCCGCACCTACTGCGCAATATATATACTGCTATTGCACTGGGCATGCTGGTTGCCAAGATACTGGTGCTGCTGGTAATGCTCATAGATGATCTGAGAAGACTGATCACCTCTTTGATAGCTGCGGTAGCTTTTCATAATTCACCTACATCAGAAGGCATATCCCAACCTATTGAACGCTCTCAGTTCCTGAAAAATACAGCGATCGTTCTGGCCGGGCTTACACTGGGTGGTTTTACACTAGGCATACGCAACAGATATAACTATAGGGTGCGCAAGATAAAGCTGAGCTTTGCCAACCTGCCGGCAGCTTTCAAAGGCCTGAAGATCGTTCAGATATCAGACATTCACACCGGTAGCTTTGATAATCACGCCGCGGTAGCACATGGCATTGAGCGGGTGATGGACCAAAAAGCGGATATCATCCTTTTTACAGGCGATCTGGTCAACAATGTATCGATCGAGGTAGATGAAAAATATCATGAGATATTCTCACGGCTTAAGGCACCAATGGGTGTATATTCTACCCTTGGCAACCACGACTATGGCGACTATGTACAATGGCCTACTCCTGAAGCTAAAGTAGCCAATCTGGACACACTGAAACAGATACATGCCTCTATGGGCTGGAAGCTGATGATGAATGAGCACATTGTGTTTGAAAGAGGTACAGATAAAATAGCACTGCTGGGAATTGAGAACTGGGGTGCCAAGGCAAACTTTCCGAAGTATGGGGATATGAGCAGGGCATATGCGGGATTGAAAGAAAAGAATGTACCTTTTAAGATACTGATGTCGCACGACCCGTCTCACTGGGAAGCACAGGTAAGAAAAGAATATAAAGATGTAGATCTTACCCTGAGCGGACATACACATGGTATGCAGTTCGGTATAGACAGCAAAATATTTAAGTGGAGCCCTGTACAATATATCTACAAACAATGGGCAGGTATCTACCAGGAGGATAATCAATACCTATATGTAAATCGTGGCTTCGGCTTCCTGGGCTATCCGGGTAGGTTGGGCATATTGCCGGAAATAACCGTTATTGAGCTTGCATAATTAATGCGACAATGTGGAAAAATGTGATGGAATGTGACAATGAGTATGCTTAATCATTCTATCACAATCCATAACAACCATCACATTCCACCACATTTCTTCCACATTTCTTCCACATTGTTATGGAATAATCAGTAGTGCTGCATCTTATATGCAAACACACTACTATGGCTGAGATGATACTGCCGCAAAAGAGTGGCAAACGTAAAGTACATTCCCTGAAAGTAGATCTTACCCCTATGGTGGATCTGGGATTTCTGCTGATCACCTTTTTCATGCTCACCACCACTATGGCACAGCCTAAAGCTATGGATGTGATCATGCCCGATGACCAGCCAACGAAGCATCCTACACCTTTTGTTGAAGAGGCAACTATTACACTCATACCATCTGCCAACCATTCACTATATTACTACAATGGCTTGCTGAAAAGTCCTGCCGATATGCATATAGCCGGTATGAAAAATGCGCGCGATATCATTTTGCGCAAGAAGAGCCAGGTAGCTGCACTACCGCCAACATTCTCGTCAGATGCACATCAGCTGCATGTACTGATAAAGCCCGACAAGACCTGCAAATATGAAGACCTTGTAAGCCTGCTGGACGAGATGAATATCAATAGTGTGAAGTACTATGCGATAGTAGATATAAGTGCTGAGGATGTGAGTGCGATGGCTCAATGACTTAATGGCTCAATAGGGCCGATATAAATCTAATAGCGCATCTCAAAATGAATACGTCCCGTGCGAATGCCAGGGGTTCGAGGACCTCACCCTGACATTCGGTGCGTTACGGAGCAACCCGCATACCACATCGCAACCACCACCGGTTTTAGACCCGAAAACAACTTCTCTGTAGACGCAATTATGCGTCTCAACCAAAGGGCTATGGACTTAACAAAAATACCAAAACCCTTACTGGCAGCACATTACAAACCGTCGTACATGCCTAAAAATATTTTTATCACTTTCTTATGGAATTGTTTTTCTGCCGCTTCTTATTAATGAACAACAAACACATAAACCTTTTTAAAACTAAATTTTATGGACGCGAAAAAATTGCTTGACGCCGACTATCTGGACATTATCTATGACCACCGCAACAAAGGATATGGTGGATACGAATTGCGTAAGAACTATAGCAAAAGAATAAAGAAGGGAGTAGGATTTCTGATGCTGGGATTAAGTGCCATTGTGAGCTTCTCATTCATCTCTTCTCGTGCTCACACCCATGTGATCACGGAGATCCATCCACCTGTAGTAATAACAGAAGTAAAATTACCGGAAGCACCTAAACCACCTAAACCGATTGACCCTCCGGCAACTCCTCCACCACCTGCAAAGAGCGCTATCTATACACCTCCGGTAGTTGAACCTGACAACAATGTACGGCCGGATGAATTAATGACTGAGGTAAGTAAATTAAAAAACGTCAACCCGGGCAATGCCAATATAGATAGCGGGGCAGATGGATTGAACCCTCCTATAACAGGCAATAACCCGAACGGACCAATAGTAGTTGCTGCGACAAAGGTGCCTGACATACCAATTTTTGTAGAGCAGATGCCTGCTTTCAACGGCGACATGCAGAGCTACCTGTCAAAGAACATCAATTATCCTCCAAATGCAAGAGAAGCGGGTGTGCAGGGAAGAGTAGCTATAACATTTGTAGTGAATGAGGATGGATCTATTACTAATGCAAAGGTAACACGCAGTATAGGCGCCGGATGCGATGAGGAAGCACTTAGAGTGATCAAGGCCATGCCTAAATGGAAACCCGGCAAGAACAATGGCGTAGCTACCAAAGTTATGTTCACTCAGGCGATCAGTTTTAAGCTGGAGTAATTATAACGTTGCAATGGAACTCTGAAAGTGAAAAATAAAGTGTCATGGTGAGGCTCTAGAACCATGACACTTTATTTTTTACCGGACGATGCTACAACCAATAGTTTGATGAGCCATTTTGATTGTCGTGGTTCGAGGACCTCACCATGACAATCAAAAGGCAGGCAGTGTAGGTCAGCTACCGTTTAGTCTGCAATGAAAAGGCCCGCTGCTACAAGTGTAACAGCGGGCCTTTTCATTGAATATAGTAGCACTTAGTGATGACCGATAACTGTGATAGCGCTTTGAACAACATCTCCTATCTTGACATCTAATTTAGTGCCGAGGGGCAGATAAAGATCAACACGTGAGCCAAAACGAATGAAACCAAATTCATCGTTCTGCGCAAGAGCATCACCTTCCTTTACATAGTAGCATATACGGCGGGCCAATGCACCTGCTATCTGGCGCATCAGTATTTCCTGCTTATCATTACCAATGACAATAGTAGTACGTTCATTTTCTGTAGATGACTTTGGATGCCAAGCTACCAGATATTTGCCCGGGTGATACTTCATGTACTTTACTACACCGCTGATGGGATTACGGTTAACGTGAACATTGAGCGGAGACATGAATACAGATACCTGCAAACGCTTGTCTTTAAAGTATTCCGGCTCATAGGTCTCTTCTATAACTACTACCTTACCATCTGCAGGACACATGATCTTATCATGACCTGCAGTATGTATGCGAGATGGCATACGAAAAAAAGAAACGATCCATAGCCACAGCAGGAAGATGACCAGATTTAGAAGACCGACCAAACCTACCAGCAACGGAGACTGTGGGAAGTACATGTAAGAAGCTACCCCGGTTATCAGCATGATAACGGTAGCCAGAGTAATATATTTGTATCCTTCGCGATGAAGTGTCATGTCTGTTAATTTAAAGGGGCAAAAGTAATTTAATTCGGGTAATTAATGGCAGCGTTCCGTTTCCGCCTATTTGCGGTCGAAATTGGCACTCTCGTATTTATGAACAAAAATGTGTTTATTTTCCATGTAGAGTACATTACCTGAAGCATCCCACTGCGGTGCGATCTCGAATCGTGTGAACGGTGCGATCTCATTATCGTTGTACTGCTTGTTGAATATAGTACCATGACGCATCAGCATATTGGCATACCAGAACATGGTCTCATATCCGCGATATACCATTTCCTGCGGCCTGCCACCATACTCTTTCTTGAATACCCTATCCACATACTGAACCGATGGATTGGCCGCATCGAAAGTAAATGGCTGAGTAACATTGATACTGAGATTAGGGTAAGTACTGGCCTTGCTTATACTTGCCATTGAAGACCAGGAAGGCATACCATATATTTCGAAACGAACATTAGGGAAATCTCGTTTGAAAATACGCAGGATACTGTCTGCATAAACATTATCCAAGACAGCAACCACCACCGTATTGATCTTTGTTGTGTCTATCATCACCGCAATATTTTCTTTCTTAGGTAATGAATTGCATAGCAACGAAGAATATAGCCTGCGATTTGTCGTATCGTCGGTAAAGTACTTATAGGCATTCAGATCGGCAGGCAAATAAGAACGATAAAGCAACAATGCCTTTCTTCCTGAATATTTCTTTTCAAGATCTGCGGCTATCCATTCGCAATGGCTCTTTAATGAAGGCTGCAACAGGGTAAAGTATTGATTATCTTTTATACCGCCATCCGCAGGAGACATCGCAGAGATAAAATTGACCTGCCTGCCCTTGGCATAAGCGGCAAGCACCGGCACATCCTTAGATGCTACCGCACCTATGATCAGGTCGGAAGAGTCCAATAGCTTCTTACGCACCAGCATATCGGTAGATTCTAATAGCGAAGACACATCATGAATGAAGATATCAATATCGAAATTCGCCTTCCTCAATGAATCGGCAGCGATCTGCACACCTTTATAAAAGTTGAGACCAGCAACCGCTTTTTCCGGAATATCTTTTACCGCATAACCATTCTTTACTAATTCATCGAGATACAATGGCGCCAGTACATCTATTCTGTAATGGCTTTTTCTCTGTGATGGTGCGTATTCAATATCAGACCATTTCCTGATCACCATAACAGGCTCTTTGGTAGTTGCAGTTGCTGTCTTCTTCCCCTTCCTGCCACTTTTCTTTGTTTTTGCAGCCTGCTCTTTCTTCTCCTTACGTTCTTTCTTTTCCTTTTCTTCTTTCTCCTTCTTTGCTTTTTTCTCGCGTTCCTTACGTTCTTTCTTTTCTTTCTTTTTCAGCTCTTTACGTTCCTTTTTAGTAAGGTCGTGAGTACCCTGTACATTCTTCCCGTCATCCGAACGGCGATCTTCTTCATTGGTAGCCTCATCTGATTGTTCAGAGGTCTTCTTCTTGTGGTTCTTGCTCTTGTGGGTATGTTTCTTACGCTTCCAGAACTGAGCTTCTGCATCACCGGCATAGCCCACAGCAAATACGGTCAGTAATAAGACGGCAATGAATTTAGACTTTATCATTGAATGGCTGTTTTATAAAACGGACGGACGTTATACACGCCCATCCGTTCAATCCTCATTTCACAAATGAGTAAGAATTATTGAATCTGAATTATGTTATTCCCACTCAATAGTAGCAGGAGGCTTAGAGCTGATGTCGTACACCACCCTATTGATACCTCTTACCTTATTGATGATATCGTTAGATATCTTGGCTAGCAGATCGTATGGCAAATGAGACCAGTCTGCTGTCATACCATCTACGGATGTTACTGCTCGTAACGCGCAGGTGAATTCATACGTTCTTTCATCACCCATTACCCCTACACTCTGAACAGGCAGCAATATTGCACCGGCCTGCCATACTTTATGATACCAGCCACTGTCGCGCAGATGCTGAATGTAGATAGCATCAGCCTCTTGCAGCATCTTTACCTTACTCTCATCAATAGCACCCAGAATACGGATACCCAGACCCGGACCCGGGAAAGGATGGCGACCGATAAATATCTCATCTATACCCAGTTCACGACCTACACGGCGAACCTCATCTTTGAACAATGCACGCAGTGGTTCTACCAATGACAGGTTCATGATCTCTGGCAGTCCTCCTACATTGTGGTGCGACTTGATGGTTGCCGAAGGGCCATGTACCGACATAGATTCAATGACATCAGGGTATATAGTACCCTGACCAAGGAAATTGACATCTTTTATTTTTACACCCTCTTCATGGAACACTTCAATGAACAGGCGACCGATGATCTTTCTTTTCTTTTCAGGATCTGATACTCCGGCCAACTCGCGATAGAAACGTTCATGAGCATCTACACCCAGCGTATTTAAGCCAAGGTGCTTGTATCCGTCAAGTACCTGTTGAAATTCATCTTTACGCAGCAGTCCGTTATCTACAAAAATGCAGTAGAGATTTTCACCTATAGCTTTGTTGATCAACATGGCGGCAACAGTAGAATCAACACCACCACTCAAAGCCATCACTACTTTGTTGTTACCAACCTGTGCCTTAATGCGCGCTACAGTTTCACCTATGAATGCTGCTGGTGTCCAGTCTTGCTTACAACCACAAATATCAACAATGAAATTCTTCAATAATTGTCCGCCATCGGTACTATGTGTTACCTCCGGGTGGAACTGAATACCATAGACCACATGCTTTGCGAAATCATTGCCCGACCTGAATGCCGCTACCGGTATATTGTCGGTCTTGCCAATGATCGTAAACCCGGCAGGCAGGCTCTTGATAGTATCGCTATGGCTCATCCATACCTGCGACTCATCTGCAATAGTTGCAAACAATGGCGTATGCTGCACATCGCGAAGGTGTGCACGGCCGTACTCACGAGTGGAAGACTTGCCTACCTCACCACCATACAGGTGAGCAATAAGCTGAGCACCATAACATACCCCCAACACCGGATAACGATCGGCGATAGCCTTCACATCAGGCTTGGGCGCTTTAGGGTCATTTACAGAAAACGGGCTACCCGAAAGGATAACACCTTTTAAAGTCTGATCGTTCTCAGGGATCGGCTTAGTGCAAGGTTGAATCTCGCAATACACATTAAGCTCACGCAAACGACGGGCTATCAGTTGTGTAAACTGAGATCCAAAATCTAATATTAATATCTTATCGTTCATACAAAAGGTAGAAAGTAATTAAAAAACAAAAGTAGAAATGTCTCGTTGGCTACCATTCACATAATAAACAACCGCACATTTCTACTTTTACTTCATTTTCTTAATTGAATTAAGCCTGCGCTGTTGGCGGACCAAAGTTGAACGGCATGTTTGCCTGCTCCTGGTCTTTAATGATACCATTTTGTGCTTCATAGCGCTTCACATTGTCTATCAATGCCTTCATCAGCCTCTTAGCGTGCTGTGGGGTCATAACGATACGTGATTTTACCTTAGCCTTTGGTACATTAGGCATTACGTTTACGAAGTCTATAACAAACTCGGCAAAAGAATGCGTGATGATAGCCAGATTAGCATAGGTGCCATCCGCCATTTCTTCTGTCAATTCAATGTTCAGCTGCTGCTCAGGAACTTGTTGGTCTTGCATGAAATTTAATGTTTTATATCAGGATGCGAATTTACGTTGTTATCTTGACAACAGGAAAGAACAATATATGCCGTTTATTTAACCTGCATAAAATGACCTGCCAATGTCATCCGCCTTACTATTTACCGCTAAAAGAACATGCTGAAAAGCACTAATCCCTTACTTTTGACCATTCAATAATAAAATCTACACCACATGTCATTAGTAAAAGAATTTGACGAATACAGAGGGAAAATGAATGAAGTGATCCTGGGCAAGCAGAATAAGGTGATCAACCGACTATTCAATCTGGACACTAACACTTATGCTGAAGGTGCATTAAGTACAAAAACAAAGGAAATGCTGGGTCTTGTAGCCAGTATGGTGCTACGTTGCGATGACTGTATCAAATACCATCTTGGCAAATGCCATGAACAGGGTATCAATACCGAGGAGATCTATGAGATATTTGCCGTTGCCAATATTGTGGGTGGCACCATCGTTATACCACATACAAGACGCGCTGCAGAGTTTTGGGAAGAGTTGATAGCTGATAGCTCAAAGGCCTGATTAGTTCAATGAGGCAATGTGATGGAATGCGACCATGTGATGCCAAGTGTTATTGACAACACGGCATTGCTGTGTTTCTTCGTATTCTATCACATTGCCGAATTTTAATGTTACTCCTCGTTGATGTAAACCCGTTTCACACGTTGTGAAATACTGGTCATGATCTCATAAGATATGGTATTGGCCCATTTGCCCAGTAATGTAACCGGCAGATCATTACCAAATACAGTTACTTCGTCTCCTTCCCTGGCCTCAGGTATGTGCGTAATATCTACCATACACATATCCATACAAATAGACCCTATAGTTCTGGCTTGTTGTCCATGTATCAAAACATAGGCATTACCATTGCCCAGATCGCGCAGATAGCCATCGGCATAACCAATACAAATGACGGCTATTCGCCTGTCATGATCGGCCATAGCCTTGTGTCCATACCCTACGCTATCTCCGGCAGGTATGTCACGCACCTGAGCTATCATTGTCTTTAATGTACTGATCTGTTGCAACTTACCTTCCAGATGCTGGCTGCCATCTACACCATACAAACCCAGCCCCAATCGGACCATATCATAGTGCAATCCATGATGACGGACTATTGCCGCAGAATTGCATAAGTGACGTAGCGGACTATTAGGCAAACTGCGCATCAGCTTATTGCTCATGGCCTCAAATCTTTTTGCCTGCACTGCAGTAAATTCGTCTTCCGCAGGATCCTCACTTGCAGACAGGTGGCTAAAGATACTGGCCACGTGTAGCAACTGATTGTCGCCAAGCATAGTGACCAATTGATCAATATCACCCTCACCAAAGCCCAGCCTATGCATACCCGTATCCAACTTTATATGTACCGGGTAGTTTTTCACCTGCAATGTCTGTGCTATCTGCATGAACATGCCCAGAGAGCGGAAATTGAATAATTCAGGTTCCAGGTCCCAGGCTATCATTCTGTCGAATGAAGAAGCATCAGGACTCATGACCATGATGGGTAGTTTTATTCCAGACTTCCGCAATGATATCCCCTCATCGGTATAGGCCACCGTAAGATAGTCTATACCGGCATGCTGCAATAAGCTGGCTATTTCATAGCTACCGCTGCCATACGCAAATGCCTTGACCATTGCCATAGTCTTTACCCCCGGCGACAATTCAGCACGAAACACATCCAGGTTTTGTTTTAGTGCGGCAAGATTTATTGACATCACGGTCTGGTGTACTTGCTGCTCCAGTAACAAACCTATTTTTTCAAAAGCGAATACGCGTGCTCCCTTCAGCAATATGGCCTCCTTGTTGAACGTAAGCTGGTGAAAGTTCTTCAGGAAATCTTCGGTGGTACGAAAGAAGATACTGCGCAGGTGTTTATATTTCCTGAAGGCGGCTTTATTCTTATGCAATGCCGGCCCTATGCCTATAAAACGCTGAATACCTCTTCTGCTTATCTGTGCCGCTACTTCCTCATACAGATCAATATCGGCCTTGCCCATCTGCAACATGTCGGACATGATCACAGTATGCATCAGGTGTTGCTTTTGCTGATCGAGATAACCCAACGCCAGTTGTAAAGAGGTAAGGTCTGAATTGTAGGCATCATTAATGACCGTACAATCATTCAAACCATGCCTCAGTTCCAAACGCATAGACACAGACTGAAGACCTATCATTCTCTCCGCGATCTCCTGCTGGCTCAAACCCAGCAATAGTGCCACACACCAGCAGTGCATCGCATTTTCTACCGAGGCGCCATCCGTAAAAGGAATGACCACCGTTGACTCTTCTCCTTTGTATAAGGCAGTAATGTGTGTTTTATTTCCCTGCTTGTTTATTGCGATCACTTTTAGATCAGCATCCTGCTTTGCCGACCACGAAAACAACTGTACATCCTGCACATGATGCATGTATTGCACGATACATTCGTTCAGTTGCGCATGGTCGTGACAATAGACCAGATGCTGTGCGTGACGGAACAATATCAGCTTTTCATTGATCTTCTGTCTGATGTTCAAAAATCCTTCGCTGTGTGCCTCACCAATATTGGTGAATACACCGATAGTTGGCGCAATGATCTTCTCCAGCTGCTCCATCTCTCCAGGTTGAGATATACCCGCTTCGAATATACCCAGTTGATGCTGTTGCTCCATGAGCCATACCGAAAGCGGCACACCCACCTGAGAATTATAACTCTTGGGGCTTCTGGCAATATTGAATCTGCTACCCAACAATTGATACAACCATTCTTTCACTACGGTCTTTCCATTGCTACCGGTAATACCAATGACCGGCACTTTGTATTGTTTTCTGTTTCCGGCAGCTATCTGTTGCAGCGCAACCAGTGTGTCTTTTACCTGTATGATATTTGCATCCGGCACTGAACTGGTATCTACCTGTCCGGATACCAGAAAACTCCTTACACCAGCGGCGTACGCATCAGCTATATAAATATGACCATCGCGGAGATTAGTTTTAATGGCAATAAACAGTGCTGTTGATGCATGCTCTATATTGCGACTGTCAGTAGCCAGCTCTTCTATAGTTGCATTCATATCTGCACCGGCCAACAAAGTGCCGTTACACCACTTTACAATTTGCGCTATCTTATTCATATTCAATATCCCTACCGGCAATAATGCACACAGATAGTGCACCCGCCATTTATAGCAAATATCCTAAATTGCAAGTAGATTAATTCTAAAAATACCCTAAATGACCAAAGCAGAAGAATTATACCACACCATTGCTGCGGGAATACCCGACACTACTGAAAGTAAAATGTTTGGCGCACTATGCATTAAGGCCACTAATGGCAAAGCAGGGGTCATGTTCTGGAAAGAGTACATGGTCTTTAAACTGCCTGAGACAGAACAGGCAAAAGCATTGCAACTAAAAGATGCCAAAATGTTTACACCAATGGAAGGCCGCCCTATGAATGGTTGGGTACAACTATCGGAAGAGCACTCAGATAAATGGGAAGAGCTGGCAGAGACTGCAATGGAACATGTGAAACAGATAGAGGTGAAAGCAAAGAAAAAGTGATCAGAAAATTTGTATAAACACCTGATTATAAACACTGAAACCATCCTATTTATTTTTATCTATCTCCACACCCAAGAACATTCCTTATTCTGGCGTCTTTTATAGTAACCAAGCATCAATACTATGAAATTGCTCCTCACCCTCGTTTCTGTTACTTTATTATTCTCTGCTATTACAGGTTGTAAGAAAGAAAAACATGCCACCCCTGTTGTATCGCCAACCCCATGCACCTCAACTATATATGGCTATTACGGTGCTATCAACGATGATCTATATGGACCTGTCGCGCCCTATATGTTCGGCACATTCAATCCATCATCGGCAACCAGTACAGGTATCGCCACTATCAATACGCACATTCGTTTTGGTGATGCTGCTTATAACACCTCAGACAACTGCTACTATGGTATTATTGGCGGATCGAACAGCCCTACGCTCTGTAAGGTGAGCACCGCTGGCGTGGTTACCTACTATACACTGCCGTCAGGCACACATGCTTTCATTGGCAATCTCGTTTATAGTACGTCCAACAATAAGCTATTAGCCCTCCAAAATGACAGTGCTATCACCAAACTATCAGAAATTGTCATAAGCTCCGGCTCTACCTATTCTGTAACACCTATTACCACAATACCCCTTCCGGCAAATGTTACTGAAATAGTATCCGATCCATATTCAGGAGATATCTACGCTGTCAGCATTTCCAATACAACTCCGTATAACTATACACTGTCAAAAATAACTACAGCAGGTACTACCTCTGTAGATTCAGGCAGTGGTGCTATCACGTCCCTTAGATACAATACATCAGATAATATGATCTACGCATTGCACTATTCCTCTACGCAACCTTATGCGCTGGTAAAGATAGATCCGTCAGGAGGTCATACTGCACTTGCCGATCTGCCTGTGCACTTCAATTCCGATTTCTACTCCACTTGCCTCGATGACTGTAACGGCAGATATATTGTTTCCACGTTAAAGTATGATTCAGTTGGTTCGATATGGGACGAAAGTCACGGTAAAATATACCAATTCGATTTGTCAGGCTCTCTCTTGCAACAAGACAATACCCCGGGTTTATTCCAGGGGCTGGTAGTAAAACACTAGTTTACAACTTCGCTTAAGTATTTGTACACGGATCGTCTTCGCGATCCGTTTTTTGTGCTCCACATCTTTTTTCAAATACGCACAAGATTTTCATTACAATTACCTTATTAACATTTTTTTGGCATATATTTTGCTAGAAATAATAATATAACTAGAATAAAACATACTGCCCATGAAATCACTGATCACCTTTACAGGATTAGCACTGTTGGCTATAACGTCTCCATCCTGCAAAAAAAATACGGTACAGATGTCTACACCTTGCCCTACCACTATTATGGGGTTTGGTTTTAGCTCGCCAATAGGATCGGGAAGCGGCATTGGCCCCTATCCCATCCATTCATTTGGCACTCTCAATACCTCATCCGCAACCGGAAGTGTACTTGGCAGTGTTAATGCCTACAGCTATACCATGCAGGGCGCATATAATATTAGCGACAACTGCTACTATACATTCACCGACTCTGCCTATCATCCAATCCTCTGTAAAATAACGATGGCCGGAGTAACCACCTACATGCCAAGCCCGAATGTTAATTACAGGACTTTTGATGCGATTACATTCGATAGTTATCATAATAAGCTGTTGGCTATTAAAACAGGTACATCTTCAGACACTGTGGTTGAAATATTACCAGGAACAACAACATTTTCTTACACAATTATTAGTACTACGATAGGGAAAAATACATGGTCATCACCATCTACAATGACAGTAAATTCATTGACAGGAGATATATACTATGTACTTAACGATGTTACCAGCACACCTGTTCGGTTTAGCATTCAAAAAGTGCCGTCGGGCAGCACTACGGCTACAATAGTCGCCTCAGACACAGGCAAATTAATGTTAGGATTAGAATATAGCAATAGCGGCAGCTGCCTCTATGCTGTGAGGAGTAACAATTCCACAGCCACTTTTGATCTTGTAAAAGTAACAGGCACAGGAGGTATCTCTGCAACTGCAACCAACCTGCCCATCAATATCAATAACGAATTCTATTCAACCTGTATCGATGATTGTAACAGCAGGTACGTCATCAACAGCCAAAAGCCGGGATTGACAACTTTCGACTCCAGCGTATTACTTCAGTTAGATCTGTCCGGCACCGTTATTCAAACTAATACGATCTATGGAATTTACCAGGGGATGGATGTGAAATACTAAATAAATTCCCCACAAATAATAACCCGGATCGAGGAATACGATCCGGGTTATTATTTGCCCTTATACAAACCAGATCAATATGCCGGTAATAACCAGAGCGAAAAATCCAAATCCGACAAGACCACTTGTAGCTGTATCCTGATGGTATAGGTCTGTGTATTTCTTCCTGCATCTCCCCGCTACCTAACGAATGGCTGCACCGGAGGCTTTGAATGCGAGTCCCAAAAAAAAATCAATAAAACCCTGTGCAAGAGATTCAATCATGTAATAAACATTTGCTGCATGAATGTAATACACTCCACTTCTAATACTCCGGTATGATAAAAAGTTTCTAATTTGGTTAACAGATACATAAACCGCACTTGCTTATGAAATGGCTAATCATTATTTGTTATACATGCATCCTCCTCATATCGGGTGGTCAACTCCATGCACAAAACAACCAAAGTGCTGAAAAGGAATTTCACTTTATTGATGTACAGGTCGGCGGAGTTGATACACAAGGCTATGAATTTTTAGAGAAGTATGATAGATTTAGTGTAGACACACAGCTGAGTTTGTGGGTGAAGTTCAAACTAATCAGACCAGCGCAAATTAAAAAATTGCATCAGCTATACCCCACAGCAAGTGCCAACCTATTTATGAGAGGGCTATTATCACCGGGGCCAGTTTGCATATACAGAAGTATCAGATATTCCGATGGAATGTGTACTTACAGGAGATATGACACAAGTGTAATTATCGATCTATTGACAGCAATTGCCAGTGAAAAGCCAGACAGCATTCAATGGTTATGTAATAAATTAATCGACAGCTTTGAAGTTGCCGGCTACGATGGTTCGGGCACAAGTGATACGGATGTCCGTAATAGGATTGAAGATTTTAGACAATATGATGATGAAGACATCTATAAATACGCTGAGCGAAATGGGGTAACGCTTCCCGTGGAAAGGTGTTTCTCCAAAATTGAAGGCGAACCGGTTGAAAGCCCTGTTACAGGCGAATTGTTTTTACGTCCATATTCAATTCCATACATCTCTTACCTTCTTTCACTAAAGAATCCAGTAATTACGAAACGTCTCAAAGGCAAGATCGTTTTACTCTACAAAGGTTCAGGTTATCATATCGACCAATCTTTAGAATACCATGAATTCAAAAAACACGGCGAAGTCTTTACAATCCCACCAAAGAAGAAAAAAGTGCATCAGGTACATCCAGTTTATAAAAAATAGGTTGGAGATAAAGTATCTTCCCACGGTAGCGTGAAAGAGCCCGGCGATGATTAGCTATCAGTGCCAGGCTCTTTCAATATCTGTTGTTTTATTCTACATCCCATAATAGGCCACAACCTCCTGCCCGTCACTGTTGCGCATACCGCGATACATGCCGGCAGAGTTGAAGCAGAATTCGTATTCGCCCTTTGCGTTTACGGCTATCAATCCGCCTTCGCCACCCATCTTTACCAGCTTATCTTTGATCACCACATTGCACGCCTCCTGCAATGATAAACCTTTGTATTCTATAAGGCAACTAATGTCATGGGCAACCACCGCACGCAGGAAAAACTCACCATGACCTGTACAAGAAATGGCACAAGTGGCATTGTTGGCATAAGTACCCGCACCAATTACCGGGCTGTCACCTATGCGGCCAAAGCGCTTGTTGGTCATACCGCCTGTAGAAGTGCCACCGGCAATGTTGCCATACATATCGCAGGCAACTGCACCTACCGTACCAAACTTATGCCCTGTGTTGGGAACAGTACCTCCTTTCAGGTTATCACCTTTATGATCCAGCTGTGTAAAGTCTGTATCACGTATCTCTACCCACTGATCATATCGGCTCTGGTTGAAAAAGTAACTATCCGGTTCCATCTGAATACCCTGATTTCGGGCAAAGTCTGATGCTCCGGCACCACTAAGAAAAACATGACCGCTATGCAGCATTACTTCCTTTGCCAGAACGATCGGATTCTTTACGTGACGAACACCGGCTATAGCACCGGCAGCAAGATTACTGCCATCCATTATGGCGGCATCCATCTCATTCAATCCCTTCTTGGTAAATACAGATCCGCGACCGGCATTGAATATAGGATTATCTTCCATCACAGCAATAGAAGCTGCTACGGCATCCAGTGCTGTTCCGTTATTTTTCAATACTTCATAGCCGGCATCCAGAGAAGCTTTAAGGCCTTCGGTGTATTCCCGCTCTTGTTCCGCATTCATAATAGCCGGGGTAATATTTCCCGCACCGCCATGTATAACTAGTGTAAAAGACATTGCTGTAGTAGTTTGTATTTTTCATTCACAGGTTCAATGACCTGTGCTTATATTATTTTTTTATCTCCACCCCAACCAGACTTTATCGTGGTTGTTATCTGAATATGTTACTGCAGATACACAGATGTTACCTGTCCATTTTCTATCTCTACTTCTATATGTTCTTGTAGTGTGGTAGCAATAGATAAGCCTACAATATCAGATGCGATAGGGAAAGATTTATGCCTGCGATCTACCAACACTGCGACCATCACCTTTTTCAGGTCATAAGATAATATTGCGTGCAGCGAATAAGTTACTGTCTTTCCGGAATTGGCCACATCATCTACCAATATTACCGACTTGCCTGTAAGATCATTATCCAGTTCAAGCGCATGGTTCAATGGTTTCTTCTTGTTAATGGTCACAGAGATCACTTCAACTTTCAAAGGACTGATCTCACGCAGTAGTGTAGCCAGATTATCTGCTATCACCTTCCCCCCATTCTCGATCCCTACCAGTGTCAGTTCCTTTTCGTCGCTGTTATGCTCCCATATCTCATAGGCCATTCTACGCAGCTTATGAGCTATTCTTTCTTTATCCAGTATTTCTACCTTTTTCTTCTTCATAAAATTCCAATCAATTTGATCGTATAGCCACTACCGGATCAAGTCGTGATGCCGACCGGGCCGGAATAATACCTGACAATACACCTACGAATATAGAAACGAAAATGCCTACAGAGAAATTTTTCACAGACAGTACTACTTCTATATCCATAGCTCTGGAAACCGCCAGACTCAACAGCAATACTATCATTATTCCTATGATACCCCCTAGCAGGCACAATACTATTGCCTCCAGTAAGAACTCAGTGAGTATAGATGCCTTTCTGGCGCCTATCGCTTTTTTCAATCCTATTATCTTAGTTCGCTCCTTTACGGTCACAAACATAATGTTGGCTATACCAAATGCACCAACCAGTAATGAGAAACCGCCTATCACATACCCTACAATATTTATTTTATCGAACATACTGTTAAGCAGTTTTGATATACCACTTAATTGATTCACCGTAAAATCATTGGGCTGATCGGGTTTTATTTTGTGCAACCGGCGGATAACTCCTGTTACCTCATCCTTTACCTCTGCAAGATTGGCTTTATTATAGGGCTTCACCATAAGGCGGGGCTCATACTGCAGTGACTTTACGTCTATCAATGACGACACTGTATTATAGGAGAAGATCATGCCATTGTCAAAATCAAAGTCGGCCATATTCTGCCCTACTTTCTTCATTACCCCAACAACGGTAAACTTACGCCCCATAACGGTTATTGACTTCCCCAACGGGCTTACACCCCTTTGAAATAGACCGGCACTTACCTCACTTCCCAACACTATGGAATTATTGCCACCCTCCAGCTCAGAAGTTGTAAGGAATCGTCCCTGAGCCAGTTCTATATTCTGTATCTTATCAAAGTCAGTGTTGATAGTGTAGGCCCTGATGCTGCTCAACTCTGCATCATTATATTTAACTGTAAGATTTCTTACCGGCAGGCACAGTGTAGTTATTGCCAGATTGCGTATCTGTCCGTTTATTGCATTTACTTCCGTCTTGGTCATGCTCGGGCGGCGCCAGTATTCCCACCATTTATATTCCCCGTCTTCCATTCCCGGCCATGGCCAGCGGCCTACATACAGTACATCGCTGCCCAGGGTCTCTACATTTTTCTGTATCATTCCTCTGGCACTATCTAATGCAGTAAGGACAGCAATGATACAAAAGATACCAATTGTAATACCCAGCAGCGATAGAAAGGTGCGCAACTTATTTACCCGCAGTTCCTGCAGGGCCTGTACTATGCTGGTTATTACTATTTGTCCAATATTGTTCATCGGGGAGAAACAAAAATAGCGGTTAATATCTGTTTTTAGCAATAAATTTGCAGTAACAAAATTCTGCTTGTTGAAGCCGGTAATCAAGAGACTGACCAGAAGAAAAGCTATTACAAACCCTATTCAGGAAAAAACATACTTCCTTTCTCTAATGCTGCTATTGAGAAACAAGGCGTTGAGATTTCAGCTTTTCAGAAGATATCTGCTATTAAGATTTACGATCATCCTGGCATTGAACATGCAAAGTACTATCGTGAGCTATTTTGTATATCAACTTACTTACGACCCTATAACCAAAAAAGGGGATGCCCTTGTTCTGGGACTTATGGGGCTATGGGAGGTGATCCCTGCCATCGGGTTCTCTCTATTCTCCGGTCACTTTGTTGATCTGTTGGAAAAAAAAGGACTCATTCTCAAATGTGTAATAGGCTATCTGCTGCTAACTGTATTTTTCATTGCCCTGGCTTGGCCGGGTGCTCATAACATCATTTCTACTCATTATATTATCTGGCATATCTATGCAGGTATATTTATAGGTGGTGCTTTGCGCGCATTCCTAAGCCCCGGGGCTTTTGCTCTGATGGGCATGATATTGCCACGCAGGCTCTATGCCAATGCTACCACATGGAGCAGCACAGCCTGGCAGGCAGGCTTTGTTATTGGTCCGCTGCTAGGTGGATTTATGATAGCAGCAGCCGGATTTCACGGTAGCCTTATAAGTGTAGGTGCCATTGAGTTAATATCTCTGGCAGCAATTATGGCCATACCTGCACAGGCCATACTTAAAAAAGAAAAAGAGCCCATTCTCAAAAGCCTGGGCGAAGGACTTCGATTCGTATTCAGCACTCAATTGGTGCTTGCCGCTCTGTCGCTCGATATGTTTGCAGTATTGTTTGGCGGCGCTGTAGCATTGCTGCCTGTCTATGCCAACGAAATTCTGAGATCAGGAGAAGTAGGTTTCGGCTGGATGAGGGCCGCACCCGGTATAGGCTCTATAGCCATGCTCATGTTGCTTTCTTTTATGCCTTTAAAAAATAAACCGGGCATCAAACTGTTGCTGGCCATAGCCGGTTTTGGGGTCACCACTATAATTTTTGGTCTGTGCGGCAACATTGCTGATACTACTCCTTTAGGCAGCTTCATGGGTTGTAATATATCATGGGCATTTCTCCTGGCATTCTTTATGTTATTACTCGGCGGCATGTTCGATGCAGTAAGCGTTGTCATTCGCAGTACTGTATTACAACTTTATACTCCCGATAATATGCGCGGTCGCGTAGCTGCTGTCAATACAATGTTCATCAGCTCTTCCAATGAACTCGGCGCTATGGAAAGCGGCATTACTGCTAAGTGGATGGGTACGGTTACCGCCGTAGTCTTTGGTGGTTGTATGACCCTTGCGGTTGTCGGCTTTACCTACGTTGCCGCCCCTATGATGCGCACACTAAAGCTAACGCCTCCCCAAAAAGAAGAATGATCCCATATTCAGCTACTTACCATTGAATATTCTTTGTGTTTTTGCGGTTTTATATTAACTTTGAAAAACAAAGTACTTTATGTTCTTTAGCCGAAAATATTTCATCTGCACGCTGATCCTGTTTATTACAGAGGTGTTGATAGCCGCTTTTATGCACGACTCCTTTATTCGTCCCACTTTTGGTGATTTCCTGGTGGTCATATTGATGTACTGCGGCTGGAGAAGTTTTATCCGGAGCAATTATCGGGTCGCGACGATCACAGTACTGCTCATCTCCTATGTTATAGAAGTATCCCAATACTTTCACCTTATAGCACTACTCGGCCTTAAAGGATCTGTACTGGCGCAATGCATTTTGGGTAGCGGCTTTGCATGGGGCGATATGATAGCCTACACCATGGGCGCAATGCTGATATGGCTTGTGGAAAGCCGCAGAGAAAAAGAAATTGCCGGTAATACAGCAGTTAAATAGAACTGCAGTACTACTCTGAACAGCAGCAGGAACGGTGCCATGCTTCTTTTTTTGACCATTATGAATTTGATTCATGGTTATTGAATATTTTTCTTACATTTGCATCCCGTTCAACCATATATAGCGGAGAATAAAATTTTATTTTTCGTGGTTGCGGTTTATTTGTATTTTTTTACTTACCTTTGCAGTCCTAAAAAAAATTAAAAATCATGGCACGTGTTTGTCAGGTAACGGGTAGAAAACCTGTTGTAGGTCATAAAGTTTCTTTCTCTAACAAAAAGGCGAAACGTCGTTTCCTGCCTAATTTGCAGACTAAGCGTTTCTTCATAGCTGAAGAAGACC
>CANFKE010000051.1 GCA_947447465.1 Chitinophagaceae bacterium
ACATTCAGCTTCTGGCTGTTATGCAGCACTTCGCTCGGGTGCGTTACGCGGCCCCAGCTGATATCTGTAATATACAACAGACCATCTACACCACCCAGGTCGATGAACGCACCGAAGTCGGTAACATTCTTCACAGTACCTTCCAGTACCTGACCCTTCTCTAGCTGGCCGATGATCACGCTGCGCTGCTGCTCAATATCGCTCTCAATGAGTGCTTTATGAGAAACAACGGCATTGCGGATTGTTTCGTTGATCTTAACAACCTTGAAGTCCATAGTCTTACCAACATACTGATCGTAATCAGTAACCGGCTTAACATCGATCTGTGAACCTGGCAAGAATGTTTCCAAACCATGAACATCTACGATCAAACCACCCTTAGTCTTAGAGGTAATAGTACCTGTAACAACTTCGCCGGTCTTGTAGAAGTCAACGATCTGCTGCCATGAACGTGCTGCGCGAGCCATCTTGCGGCTCAAATGCAGGTGACCTTCACGGTCTTCTTTTTCTACCACCATTACTTCTACTACATCACCGATCTTAACGCCCGGAGTGTCGCGGAATTCATTCAGTGATATAAGGCCATCTGACTTAAAGCCAATGTTGATGATCACATCGGTCTTTGTAAGGCCTTCTACTGTACCCATCATCAGTTCATTCTCTGTGATGGCCTTAAATGTGCTGTCATACACCATTTCGAACTTTTCACGGTCGTTCTTGGCATAAGATGCTACATTGCGTTTGTCAACGCTCCAGTCGAAATCATCATGAGAAGTAGTTGATGCTTCTTCATAATAATGACGTGGTGCACGCACTGCAGGAGTTTCCTCCACTGTTGTTTCTGCTGCTACCGGCGCTTCCTGAGCTGCGGTTGCAGTTGTTTGTACGGACTCATCCTGAGATGTTCCGGCGGTTTCCAAATTAATGTTTTGCTCTTCCAAAATAAATTTTCCCTTTTGTTTTTTTAAAGGACGGCAAAGATAAGGAAATTTTACAAATAATATGAAAATTGGGTAATGTGAAAAGGGGAAAGACTCGCCAAATGATCAAAAATAAAAAATATATCACACTGTTTTGTTCGACCTACCCCCTCAATGCCTTATTCTCTACCCTTATCCTTACAAACAACATAGCCGCATTAAGCAATGAGAAGATCATTGCGGTGAAAAACAGATGAAAAACAAGAGGAATGACAGCTATCTCGGCTACAACTATTATATAATTGGGGTGTTTTACGTATTTATAGGGTCCCTTGCTGATCAGTTGCACATTGGGTATACGCAATATTTTGGTGTTCCAGTATTTGCCAAGCGATGCTATTACCCATATCTTAAGACTGATAAGCCCGAGGAAAACAAAAAGAAAAATGGGATTGAACAAGTAAGTGACCGGAGACAAATAGTACTCCGCGATCATGGATACAAGAAAAGCAGTATGCAAAGCCACTATCAACGGATAATGCTCTTTGCCATATTCCACGGCACCCTGTGCGCGCGCCCATTTTTCATTGCTGCGCGCAACCACCAATTCCAGCAGTCTCTGAAAGATCACAAAAGAAATGAACAGAATAAATGGCATAGTATCAGGAATTAGTCATTTGTAATAATACCATTTCGCTGCTGAATCCGGGGCCCAGCGACACCATTAATCCCGGTCCATCCTCAAATCCATTATTAAAAAATTGCTCCATTACATACAAAACAGTAGCACTGGACATATTGCCATATTCATTCATTATCTTTCTGGTATTGGCCAGAAAATCTCCTTCTACAGGTAATGTTTCGGCATAGGCCGTGAGTATTTTTTTACCTCCCGGATGAAAAATGAAATTCTTGATATCCGTTATCACTTTCCCGTTTTGAGCAAGAAAATGAACCACATCAGCATAAATATTTGCTCTTATGATGGTGGGAATATCTTCAGAAAACAAAACTTTAAACCCTTCATCCATAAACTCCCATCCCATTACATCCAGAGAATCATAGTATAACTTACTCTGCGACGCCACATAAGAAATGTTCTTGTGCGCTGGCGGCTCATGTCCGTCTCCTTTTACAATGCAGGCTACTACGCCATCGGCAAACAAACTGGACGCCACAAAATTGCTTTTACTGAAATCATTGCGCAAAAAGGTGAGTGAACACAATTCCACACATACCAGCAGCACCACTGCAGCCGGATTAGCTTGGGCAATTACATTTGCCTTAGCATATCCCGACACGCCTCCGCCACAACCCAATCCGAAAACAGGAATACGATTGGCATATTGATTGAGTCTCATTTTATTGATGATCAGTGCATCCAGGCTAGGAGTGGCAAGGCCGGTGGTTGATACAAAAACGATATCAGTGATATCCTCCCCTTTAAGCTGGGCCTTTTCCAGACATTCCTCAATGGCTATCACAGAATATTCTAACGAGGTGCGTACATACTCATAGTTATTTTCCTTAAAATCTTTGAGTGTTGCATAATAATCGAGCGGCCGGCAAAAATTGCGGGTCTTTATCTCTGTATTATCAAATATACTCATCAGCCTTTCTACTGCCGGAAATGATGGTTCAAAAAGTTGTCGGGCATATTTCTTCACCTCCTCCTGATCTATTCTTGAAGGAAACTCTATTGTGGCAATTGCAGCTAATGATGGCATATCGTTCTAAGGTAAGAAGTAAAATATTTGTTTTGTAATATTAATATGAAAGTGATAAAAATCGTTCCGTCATATATTATATACGGTCATCACCATAAAATAGATGTTTGGATACTCTGTTGCTAAAAAAACGGAACAACAACATCATTATAAAGCATAAAATAAGATACATATATAGGCATCAAATACCTTTGGCATCATTCTCTACTCGGTTGAAGTTGCTATAAACATCCAATACCTTGGGCATCATTACATATTTTTCCTCCGCCCGATGGTTGTTGTTCGGGAGATAAAACAAAGTAAACATACCGACTCCCCAATCATTGCAAAATCACTTACTTTTACGCCACTTTGGGTCTATCATTTTTCATAGCGCGCCGTTACCTGATCAGACAAACTGGTACATTTTCCTTTATCATAAGGTTGGCAGTGGTGGCTACGGCACTTAGTGTGGCCGTGATGATCCTGTCTCTGGCTGTATCAACAGGATTTGGGGATGTGGTAAGAGAAAAGCTGTATAGTTTTTCAGGAAATGTTCATGTAACCTATTTTGATCCCTCCAAATCAAATTCGCTGACTACGCCTCCTATTTACTATGATAAAAAACTGGTGGCCGCTATCCAACGCATTCCACATGTTACAGCGGTCAATCCGTTTGCCCAACGCCCCGTAATTCTTCAAAGCAAGGGCAGAATGGAAGGAATAAGATTGAAAGGTGTAGATCAAAACTATAAGTTTTCTAAAAGTATTAGCCTGTCGGGACAAAAGATAGATTACACTGACTCACAATATTCCAGACAGATAATGATATCTGAGCGTACAGCCAACTTGCTGGATGTAAAGGCTGGCGATACCATAATGCTGGAATTTTTTGAGGCAGGCTCTACCCCACGGCTACGCAAAGTAAGAATAAGCGGAATGTTCCATAGCGGAATGGAAGATGTAGATAAATATTACGGCGTTTGTGACATAAGGCTGTTGCAACACATGAACAACTGGAGCGCAGATAGTATCAATGCCTATCAGGTAGATCTGGATAATGCCGCATTTGCAGACACAGTTTCTAACTACATTCACTATAATCTGGTCAATGCACCCGTTGATGCCTTCACAACAGAAGAATCCAATGCAGGCCTGTTCGACTGGCTGAAACTGCAATCGATGAACAGTATCATCCTGCTCATAATAATGGGGCTTGTGGCTTTTATAAACGTGTCGGGAGTCATATTAGTACTCATGATAGACAGAGCTGCGATGGTAGGACTGCTCAAAACATTGGGAATGCCATTTGGCAGTATTGGCCGTATTTTTATTAACGTAGGCACTATCATCAGCGCTGTAGGCATATTATCGGGCAACATATTAGCTCTAGCATTATGCTGGCTTCAGAAAACCTATGGTATTTTCAAACTTGATGAGACCACTTATTTTATGAAATTCGTTCCTGTAAAGGTAGTTTGGTGGCATGTAGCTCTTACTGACATTGTTACCCTCATCGTTTTTGTGATATATCTTTGGCTTCCGGCATTATACATTCGCAGAATACAACCTGCTAAGGTGCTGCAATTCAAATAATCTAGCAGAAGAATAAAGTGAATACCAACAGGCATATTTTAACGTTATTAAAAAATAATTTTTTACTTCTTGAGCAAGGCACTGTATAAGACCATTTGTGAACAACATCCCGAAATACCGGTATTCTCGCAATACTGGTGGCTGGATGTTGCTTGTACTGATTGGGATGCCGCCATTGTTACAAAGGGTGATCATACTCAGGGTGTGTGGGCATACCCCATAGAAAGAAAACCAGGAGTCAACCTTATTCGCAACCCGCAACTTACTCCCTATCTTGGACCCAAAGTGTTTTTACCCAAAGACATAAAGCATGCAAACATAGATGGCTATGAGCACGAGACCATTGCTGAATTAATGAAGCAGGTAAAAGACGCTCAGGTATGGGGACTGGCAGTGCAACCGGAATTAAAGCAGGCAGGACTATTTAAAAATAACGGCCTACATCAAAGCATACAACAGACTTTTCTGATAGACCTTACAGCAGAGGAAGTAACGATTCGGGCAAATATGAAGGAATCCCTTCGCAAAAACATACGACAGGCAGAGGGTGAAATTACGATTACTAATTCACCGGAGCACCTGAAAGATCTGTATGACTTTTACCGGCACATGCTTACCCGAAAGCGCAAATCAGCCCATTTCACACTGTCATATATGCAACGACTGTTAGACGCCTGTATTGAACATGACGCAGGTGCACTATGGGTTGCCAAAAGTGAAGGTACCATACATGGCATTGTTTGGCAGGTATGGGACAGTGAGTGCAGTTATGCATTGAGTCTGGGTCAAAATCCGGGATCTGATAACTATAAGGCTATGTCATTACTGCTCTGGCATTGCATTAAAGAAGGTAAAAACAGAGGTCAGAAGACCTTCGACCTTGAGGGCAGCATGGACCCCGGGGTAGAACGATTCTACCGCAGCTTTGGCGGTAAAAGAGCATTGTATCTGATACTTTCTAAAAACACTTCACGTATCTGGAAATTGAAACAATTGCTGAGAGGGTAATATGCATAGGATCTATTTCAGTCAAGTGAATTAAGTGGGGTTCCTGCCATTAATTCAAAAATCACGACCTTTACCAAAATTTTCAATAAATGCCGGCTACATTCCAGGACAATGAAGTAACATCAGGACTAAAAGACAAGCGTAAGCTATCTGCCTATCTTGACGAGCTCGTAGATACCAAACTGGAAGGGATAAAAAAGGTAAAACTTAACTATATCTGCTGCAGCGATGAGTATCTGCTGACTATCAACAAGCAGTTCCTTGATCATGATACACTTACAGACATTATCACCTTCGACCTTAGCGAAACCGAGAATGAACTGATAGGCGAAATATATATCAGTGTGGACAGGGTAAAAGAAAATGCAACAAAATTCGGAGTCAGCTACCTGAACGAATTGCATAGAGTAATATTTCACGGTGCATTGCACTTGTGTGGTTATACTGACAAAACCGCTGCCGACAAACAAGAAATGCGCAGACAGGAAGATTTGTGTCTTGCGGCATATTTATAACAGAAACTGAATAATGAAGATAGAAATACTCTACGAAGACGACGACCTGGTAATTGTAAATAAACCTTCCGGACTGTTGGTCATACCCGATCGTTTTGATGCTACACTCCCTAGTCTCAACAAAATGCTTGAAGCCAAGTACGATCAGCGTATATGGGTGGCTCATCGATTAGATAAAGATACCAGTGGTGTCATTTGTTTCGCAAAGAACGAAGCAGCACACAAATACCTCTCTACCATATTTATGGAACGTGAGGTAAGTAAATACTATGCAGGATTGGTTACAGGAATAGTTGTTCCCGAAGAAGGACGTATTGAGAACCTGATCGCCGAACATCCTGCCGTGTATGGCAAAATGGTAGTATCCAGAAAAGAAGGTAAAATTTCCGTTACCGACTACCGCGTTTCTGAGCAGTGGCCATTATACGCACTCATGCAATTTCAGATCCATACCGGCCGCACACACCAGATAAGAGTTCATATGCAGCACATTGGCCACCCGTTGGTATGCGATGAATTGTATGGCGACGGTAAACCATTTTACGTTTCTACTATTAAGCGCCGCTACAACATTGCCAAACATGAAGAAGAAGAAAGACCATTACTTAACCGTGTGGCCCTTCATGCATACAGACTGGAGTTTGAAACCGTTGCAGGCAAACTCATAACTGCCGATGCGCCTTTACCAAAAGATATGGCAGCTACAGTGAACCAACTGAATAAGTGGTGTAAGTAGTTAATAGTTGTTAGTACATAGTAGATCGTTTATCTACTATGTACTAACCAAAATACTGTTGACCACTACCGATAACAGAACTATCGACTTTGCACTATCTACTAACGACAATCTAGAACAATATGCTGACCGTTTCCCTCCATTCCATAAAACTATTGGCGCCACACGGACTCTATCCACAAGAGCATATATTGGGCAATTCATTCGAAGTAAATGTTGACATTAACCTACCCGATGCCCAACCATGGCCATATGCAGACTATACACTGATCCAAAAAACAGTGGCTGAGATATTCAATAAAGAAGGACAATTATTGGAAACATTTGTGTACAACATTCACACTGCTCTTAAGGAGCTTTTCCCAATGTCTATAACTGTAAGAGTAGCCGTAAGAAAACTGAATCCACCAATGCCGGGTGTGGTGGGCTATGCGCAGGTGTGTTATGAAAAATAAAGTATTTACCCAAAATAGCTGGAGCCGTTCAATGCTTTCGTATTAAAAAATTGCAGCTAAAAGGTTACAGCTAGTCGTTGCTACAGATATCATATGCCAGACTGCTAATAAAGTTGTCTGAAGTAAAATGCCTTCAGATCTATCTAATACTTTTTTGCAGAAAACTAATAACTGATATCATTGGTTATATAAGCAATTCAAAAATGACTACTTCTTCCTCTTCGCCCTTTCATACTGCGGTGGCCAAGGCATTTCTTCATACTCCAGGTCTCTTGCCGCGCGCAGGGGGAAGTAGGGATCGCGCAATAATTCGCGTGCCATAAAGATGAGGTCGGCCTGCTCTTTTTGTAAAATCTCCTCGGCCTGTTCTGCAGTCGTAATAATTCCCACAGCTCCGGTCATCATTCCTGTTTTGCGAACGGCTTCGGCGAACGGAACCTGATAATTAGGTCTTGCTGCGATCTTGGCATAAGATACTACCCCACCCGAAGAACAGTCCATTACATCAACTCCTTTCTCTTTGAGCATTGCAGCTAGTAGCTCAGAATCTTCAACGCTCCATCCTCCATCCACCCAATCACTTGCTGATATTCGAAGGAATAAAGGCAATGTATCAGGCCACTCAGTTTTAATGGCATCAATAACTTCCAACAAAAAACGACATCTGTTATCAAACGAACCTCCATACTCATCTGTGCGGAGATTAGATAAAGGCGATAAAAACTCATTGACCAGATAACCATGTGCCCCATGTATCTCTAATACTTTAAACCCGGCTTCCATTGCGCGTTTTGCAGCACCCCTAAATGCTTGCACAATACTGCTTACACCCTCTATGGTAAGCTCATCAGGCTGAGAATAATCATCAGCAAATGCTACAGCACTCGGTGCTACGGTCTGCCAACCACCTTCATTTTCAGGTACTATCTTATTTCCCATCCAGGGAGATGTCATGCTAGACTTTCTGCCGGCATGTGCTAACTGTATTCCGGGCACTGCTCCTTGTTGCTCTATAAATTGAGTGATCCTTCTCAATCCATCTATATGCTCATCTTTCCATAGTCCCAGATCCTGTGGCGATATGCGTCCATTGGGCGTTACAGCTATGGCCTCTGTGAATACTAACCCTGCACCACCTACAGCCCTACTCCCCAAATGGACCAGATGCCAATCATTTGTAAATCCATCGATAGCTGAATATTGGCACATAGGAGACACCACAATTCTATTCTTTAATGTGACACTTTTGATATGAAGAGGAGTAAACAGCTTTACCATGGTCTTATATTTTTAGCCTTTTTCGGCACATTGAAGTTACACAATCTCTGTCTTTCCTTTTACTAAATCAGCATTACCATCATGCATTAGTACACACTGAACTACCACTGATAATACAAACCTATAGGGGTATTATTTTTTAGTGTACGATCATATTCCACCACACAGGCTCACTACTTTTGCAGTATGATAAATGAGAAATTTGCAATAGTTGCAGATGTAATAAAGAACAGACGTTCTATTGGCGGTGCCAAGATGAACGGAAAACGAATAGCCGATACAACAGTAATGGAATTACTGGAACTAGCTCATTGGGCACCCACGCATGGTCGCACAGAGCCGTGGCATTTTTTTGTATATACCGGCGATGCATTACTACAATTCGGCCTGGATCACGGAGCATTATACTGGAACAACACTCCTGAAGAGACCCGCATGCAGGCAACGAGAGAAAAACTCGAAAACAACATAAAAATGGTCTCTCATATGGTGGTCAGTGTAATGAAAAGAGGCACCAACGAAAAGATACCGCACATTGAAGAAGTGGCTGCGGCATCGGCAGCTATACAGAATATGCTGCTGGGTGCAACCGCACTAGGTATCGCATCATTCTGGAGCACAGGAGGAATGACACTTAAACCTGCAATGAAACAACATTTGGGACTTGGTAATGAAGACATTGTTTTAGGGCTTATCTTCCTCGGTTACTCAGATGAACCTGCAAAGCCGGGTATCCGCAACAGCAGTGCCGCTGATAAAATAAAATGGATGAATTAATAAGCTTAAAAGTAAGAGGCCGGAGTAATAACTCCGGCCTCTTACTTTTAATATAGTGTAGCATCTGCACGTCAATCCTTGTCTTCCTCCTCACTATCCTCTTTATCTTTGGTTTTGCCGTCCTCTTCAGCAGGAGGCGCTTTCTTCGCATTCGGATTTCCACTGGATGTAGGCCTTTCTGCAGACACCGGCTTCTGCGTCTCAGCAGGCTTGGGTTGCTGACGCAGTGCTGGTTCCTGATCATGTGGTGTCGGTGCTGGTTGCGGATTATCTGTATCTGTTTTCTTTTTGAATGATGATGGTCGCTGATATACCGGCTTAGGCGGCGCCGGTGGTGGTGCTATGTCAATACCATTTTTGGCAGCAAATGCCCGTCGCTCTCTATTCAGCCTTGTCAGCAGTTCCCTTTCAGGAATACCTTCCTGATTCAGCCGCTCTCTGCAAGCACTTACTTCCGCCTCACTTGAACCCGGGCTAAGGCTTTCAAAAGGTACAAATCCTTTTTTTACATATACTTTTTCAAATTCAAAAAGATTGGCCACCGCATCACATAGGCTATCTGCACCATCTACTCCGCTGGGCTTCCTGTATGCGCGTGATTGCTTATCGGCATAATCTT
Source organism: Chitinophagaceae bacterium (assembly GCA_947447465.1). GTDB lineage: Bacteria > Bacteroidota > Bacteroidia > Chitinophagales > Chitinophagaceae > Flavipsychrobacter. The sequence goes on from CANFKE010000051.1 coordinate 9,611, forward strand.
CCAGATATCTGCGAAATGGAACAAGCGCTTTATATCGCTTATCTCCATCTGCCGCATCCTGAAATGCATGTTTCCACATCACTGCAAGCAGGTATAATGTGTCTGTTGCACCGGTTATCCGTTCATTCAATTCTTCTGCACTTTGTGCAAAAGATGAGTACGGAAACATAAACACCAGCACCAAACCCAGTGTATATAATACTCTCCTCATAAAACGCTAATTGAAACAAAGCTAAGTATTCATAATTCATTTAGACAATATGCGGTCTTATATTTAGTATTTGCAGCAGGATAAGGCCTCTTTCAGCCAAATTATGTATTGTCTATAAAGGCAAATACAAATACAATCTTTCTTAAAGCAGGGTTTTAGTTACTTTTGGCATCTTATTATGATACTAGTCACCGGGGCAAGCGGTTTTCTTGGGAAACACTTAGTGCGCAAATTATCAGCGCAAGGTGCACCTGTACGTGCCCTCTATCATAATACGCTCCCCTCCGGATCAGACAGATCTTTACCCAATGTAAGCTGGCAAAAAGCTGACCTGCTCGATGTATTTGATGTAGAAGAAGCAATGCAGGGAGTGACACACATTTATCATTGTGCCGCTATAGTCTCTTTTCAGCCATCCACTCATTTGCAGATGCTGCACTTCAACCCCGAAAGTACTGCCAATATAGTAAATCAGGCTATTGAACAAGGTATCACCAAGATGGTGTATGTAAGCTCTGTAGCTGCATTGGGCAGATCAGGAGCTGAGCAGAAAGAAATTACAGAAGAGGAAGAATGGGGCGAGAGCGGCTATAATACCGCTTATGGCATCAGCAAATATCTGGCGGAAACGGAAGTATGGCGGGGAATTGGAGAAGGTCTTAATGCAGTCATTGTAAATCCGGGTATCATATTGGGAGAAGGCGATTTCGATCAAGGTTCAGCAGAGCTGATGAAAGTCGCTTTTAATGAGTTCCCCTTTTATACCAAAGGCAGCACCGGATGGGCAGATGTGCACGATGTAGCTGCTATTATGTGCGAATTAATGAACTCAGCACAAGATGCTGAACGCTACATAGTCAGCGCAGGTAATTATACATATCTCGAGATATTTACAATGATGGCAAAAGCACTGGGTAAAAGACCACCTCATATCTATGCCAATTCATTTATTACCGGACTTGTATGGCGATTCGGTAAACTGCAAACCTTATTCGGCAAGCGTCCGCTGATCACTAAAGAAACCGCATCCAACGCACATTCCACATCTTTATACAACAACAAAAAGCTGCTTGCGGCACTCCCAACATTTAGTTACACATCTATAGAAGAAACTATACAACGGATGGCCAAAGCCTTTATAAATGGTCATAACATAAAATAAATCTTTTTTCGTTTTTATAAAAAACAGTCGTAAACTTGCAAAACGGAAACAGCAATTTGTTCCATCCTTTTGTCCGGTTAGCGAAATTCCCTTTTGATAACTGCTCCAGAAAAACTTCATTGATAAGACAATCTTTTTGTGTCATTATTGTTATTAGTTAATATATCTCAATCAGAAAAAATCAAGGCATGCCTTACGACATCTTGCAATTAAATGATATGCTCATACCCGAGCTGTTAGACGTAGCCGACAATCTTAAAATTGACAATGCCCGCGGATACGACAAACCAGCTCTTATCTATCAAATACTCGATCAACAAGCGCTTAACGATAAGTCTGGTGACGATCAGGCAAAGAAAAAGAGAGCTCCTAAAGCAAAGACAGCTCCTGTAGCTAAAGCCGCAGCTCCACAGCCGGCTCCAGTTGCTGAAGAAGTTAAAGCAGAACCTAGTACTGAAGCAACGACTGAACAATCTGCCGAAAAGAAAAAAAGAGGTCGTAAACCAAAAGAGCAAAACGAAGAAACTCCTGCGACTCCTGTACTTACTCAGGAATCACATACTCCTCAGCCTGTAGCTGTAACAACACCACCAGCCCAACCTGCAGCCACTCAGCAAAATCCGCAAACACAGCAGGCCCAACCAATGCAGCGCCGCGAACCGCGCCAGCATGAACCAAGAAGAGAATTCAGACAAAACAATAATAATACCAACAATCCTAATCAGCCCAGACAGTTCAATCAACCTGCTCCGGCGCAACCAAGAGCCGAAGCTCCGGCAACTACTCAGCCTGTTGCAGAGCAGAACGAACCGGTAGTAGAAAGCACAGGTATCATAATGCCTACTGCTGATACTTCTGATGTGCAGCCACCACAGGCGGCAGAAACAGAAAAACCTGCACAACCTCAGAATCAACAATTCAATCGCCAACGCCGCGAAGAAAGACAAACCAATTTCAATCTCGACTTTGATGGTATCGTAGCAAGTGAAGGTGTATTAGAAATGATGCCTGATGGTTATGGTTTCCTGCGCAGCAGCGACTACAATTACCTCAGCTCTCCTGATGATATTTATGTATCTCCATCACAGATCAAACTATTCGGTTTGAAGACAGGTGATACAGTAAAAGGAACAGTAAGACCTCCTAAAGAAGGTGAAAAATATTTCGCTCTCCTTAAGGTTGAAACCATCAATGGTAAATTACCCGATGAGATACGCGACCGCGTTCCTTTCGATTATCTGACACCTTTGTTCCCTTATGAAAAACTGAACCTTACTACTACTGCAAGCAATTACAGTACTCGTATCATGGATCTCTTTACCCCTATTGGTAAAGGCCAGCGCGGACTGATAGTAGCACAGCCTAAAACGGGTAAGACCATGTTGCTGAAGGAAGTGGCCAATGCTATTGCAGCTAACCACCCTGAAGTGTACCTGATGATAGTGCTCGTAGATGAGCGCCCTGAGGAAGTTACTGATATGCAGCGCAGCGTGCGTGCAGAGGTTATCGCCTCTACATTCGATGAGCCTGCTGATAAACACGTTAAAGTATCTACAATTGCATTGCAGAAAGCTAAGCGTCTGGTAGAAGTAGGACATGATGTTGTTATCCTGCTGGATTCTATTACTCGTCTGGCTCGTGCTCACAATACAGTAGCGCCTTCAAGCGGTAAAGTATTAAGTGGTGGTGTGGAAGCCAACGCTATGCAGAAGCCAAAACAGTTCTTTGGTGCTGCCCGTAAAATAGAGAATGGTGGTTCATTGACCATACTTGCTACGGCGCTTATAGAAACAGGCTCTAAGATGGATGAAGTTATCTTTGAAGAATTCAAGGGTACCGGTAATATGGAGTTGCAACTCGATCGTAAATTGTCTAACAAGCGCATCTTCCCTGCTATCGACATTACGTCATCTTCTACTCGTAGAGATGACCTGTTGATGGACAAAGACGTGCAGAACAAGATGTGGCTGCTCCGCAATCATATCTCCGACATGAACGTTGATGAGGCCATGAACTTCCTCCTCAAACAAATGAAGGGAACCCGCAGCAACGAAGAATTCTTGGCGATAATGAACAAGTAATAACTTTAACTACAGATAACAATGAACAGGTAACCATTTTGAGTTGCCTGTTTTTGTTTTTCTAAAACATGGCAGTGTTACGTTGATGTGGGGAAGCCCCGGCCGCACAATTTCATACGACCGCTCATACAACATGTTTGTGACCAACATTATTATTCATTATCTTCCTCCCAACGGCTAAGCCATTCTCATCGTCAAATAAATGAAAATCGGGGTGGCAAGTCCCCAAAAAAGGGACAATGGTCGCAAAAAAAGGAATATTGGTCGCAATTGATCACTTAAATAGTCTAAAAAAATCTATATTTGTAACTTCTCCGATACTATTGTTCAGCAGCAAAGCATGTAACTATGCGCCAACTTCTTAAGCTACTCTATCTACTGCCTGTATTCTTTATATTGGCTATGCCAGCCCGTGCGTCGCATATTTTTGGTATGGATCTTTATTATACCAACATTGGTACCAATGTTTACACTATTACTCTGGCAGTTTATGGCGATTGTTCCGGTGGCTCGTTCTTTAATCTGTCCACTTCATCACCAACTATAGAGATATACAATGGCAATACATTCATCAGTAATTTATCATTAACAGTTCAGCCACCTACCAACGGCATAGAGGTCTCTCCAGTATGTCCGGCACAGGCCGGCAATACTACTTGTACCAATATTTCAAGCACCTTACCCGGCATCAAAAAATTTATATATTCCGGCAATATCAATCTACCCACCACATCTTCTGTTTGGCGATTCATGTTCAATGGCAACATGGGCGGAAGCTCTTCTGCAGGACGAAGCAACAGCATTACCAATATCAATATCCCGGGTTCCGGCTCCACCATTCAACTCATAGATACACTCAATAATACAGTAGGTGGCAATTCCAGTGCACAATACAATACCATACCTACGCCATACTTCTGTGTCAATGCACCAGCTAACTATAACCCTGCCGCGGTCGATCCTAATGGTGATAATCTTACTTTCGATCTGGTATCGGCAATGGATGCGGGTACAGGGGTCAGTGTAAATTATGTATGGCCCTATAATGCTGCGGCTCCACTCGGAGCAGCAGCCGGAACATTTTCATTCAGTAGCACCAACGGACAACTATCATTCACACCCAACATCGCTCAGCGGGCTGATGTAGTGTATAATGTCCGCGAATTAGTAGGAGGGGTACTCAAAGGTACCAGTCAGAGAGAAATGACGATTGTGGTGCTCAGCCCATGCTCCAACAATCCACCTACCGGTGGCATGAGTGCCGCTAGTAGTGGTACCATTGTTGGCACTACACAACTCAACATTTGTAATAATGCAGGTCTGTTTACCTTTCATGTAAATCCTACCGATGCCGATGGTGACACGATCACCATGACATCTAGCGGATTACCTGCTGGAGCAACATTCACTATAGTCAATAACAGTACCACCGCACCACTGGGAACATTCCAATGGAATGCTGCCGGTGTAGCACCGGGCACCTACACATTTTACATCAACTACCAGGACCGAGGCTGCCCCTTATCCAGCCGTCAATCCATTGCCTATACCATCAATGTTCTCCCTGCACCTACAGAAACAGTAACACTTATTTCGGCAGCTACCTGCACCAGAAAAGCAGTGTTCACCATCACCCCGGGCACTACTTCTTCTCCCTATATTATCAGTGTGCTGCAGGGCGCTACAACAGTGCATAATTTCACAGGTGTCACTGGTACAATTACAGATAGTCTATTACCCGGCACTTACATTATACGCACTTACAACAGTGTATCATGCTATAAAGACACCACTATCACGCTGGCTTCCCCACCATTGCCATCTGGTACTTTTATTCTTAATCCTCCATTATGTCCGGGAGATCTTAACGGATTCATTTCAGTTACCGGCACTTTGGGTGTTACACCTTATCAATATGCGCTGGGCTCAGGCGTTTATGGAAGCTCAGGCACGTTTACCGGTCTGGGAAGTGCTATATATACCATACACATAAAAGATGCCAATAGCTGCATCAAAGACACTTCGGTATTCCTACCCGGTCCTGCACCAATTCTCGAGACATTCAATATCAGAAGATCTACATGCAACGGATATGCCAATGGCAGAGTGATCATAAATGCCTATAACAGCATTGGACCATATACCTTTGCTATAGGAGCAGGTCCATTCTCTGCTAATGATACATTCACTAATCTGGCAGCAGGTACTTATACCTTTCACATTATGAATGGCAACGGATGTATAGATGATACGACCATTTCATTTGTTGACTCCCAATACCTTCATGCGACTGTAAGTATAGCTCCCATACTCTGTAATGGAGGTACAACTACAGTGACCGTTAGCGGAGTAGGCGGATTCGGGACTCCTTACTCATACGCATATAACACCGGTGGATTCGGTCCTTTCAATACCTTCACTTTAGGGGCAGGTAGTTACACTTTACATGTTACAGATCCGCAAACATGCTTCTTCGATACTACTATTATATTGACTCAACCAACGCCTGTAGCTATTGCCACTACTACCGGTAGTGTAGCATGCTATGGAGGCAATACAGGTAGTATCAATATTTCTGCTACAGGTGGTACCCCTACTTATACTTATTCTGTTGATGCAGGCACATATAGCACTGCATCTTCCATCAGCGGGCTCACTGCAGGCACTCATACTGTTACTGTAAAAGATGCCAATAACTGTGTTTATTCATCCACAGCTACAATTACTCAGCCAACTGCCTTATCTGCAGATTCTGTTATCATGCAGATACCGCTTTGTAATGGAGGTAATAATGGTATCATCACTATCTATGCATCAGGTGGCACTCCCGGCTATACTTATGCTATCAATACATCTACTTACGGGGCTTCCAACTCATTCTCCGGACTTACCGCAGGCATATATACCCTCCATATCAAAGATGATAACGGCTGCATAAAAGATACCATCGTAACCCTCGCCAACCCACCGGGTATGACACCCGGCGCTCTGGTTTTGCAATCCCTTTGCCAGACATTATCTAACGGACAGGTTACTCTTTCTGTGACCGGAGGCACTCCGGCATATACTTACGCTTTAGGGACTGGGGCTTATACTTCTTCCCCGGTATTCTCTCCTATCGCTGCAGGTACTTTTCTATTTCATATCAAGGATGCAAATGGTTGTATTAAAGACACCTCTGTTACTGTTACTAATACTACTCATGTAACCGGCACTTTCTTATTCACACCTCCTCTATGTCATGGAGATGCTAACGGTTCTATCACGGTCAACGGAGCATCAGGAACAGCTCCATACACCTATGCTTTTGGCGCAGGCAGCTACAGTGCAGTAAATGTATTGGGCTCTATTACCTCTGGTGCCTATCTGTTCCATATTCGCGATAATAATGGCTGTATCAGCGATACAACAGTAGCACTTACGCAACCTGCAATTGTCTATCCTGCCATTACCATCACTCCGCCTTCTTGCTATGGCTATTCAAATGGGACCATTAATGTCACTGCATCCGGAGGAACACCGTCCTATACTTTTTCATTGAACAACAATATTTTTCTGGGCACTACTACCTATTCGGGCCGCCCTGCGGGTATCGATACTATCACAGTTAAGGATGCACATGGTTGCCTGCACGATACCGTATTTACTATCACCCAACCTACACCACTCATCATCGATGGCATTGTCATCTCCAATGTCTCTTGCAATGGCGGAGCTAATGGTATTATTACGGTTTCGGCCTCAGGTGCTACACCTGCATACCAATATGCTGCAAATAGCGGCACCTATCAAGTTAGCAATACCCTTACAGGTCTGTCTTCAGGTGCACAGATAGTGCATGTGAGAGATAGTCATGGTTGTACAACAGATTCTGTGGTAACCATAACAGAACCTGTTAACCTGGCAATTACAGGAGCTGTTGTTACTAACCCTACTTGTGAAGGTTATACTGATGGTGTGATCATTGTTGGAGTAGGTGGAGGTACTGCACCATACCGCTACTCAACTGATAATATTGTATTCTCCAATAGTTCTTCCTTCACTGGTTTAACTGAGGGTACCTATACCATTTTCATTACTGACACCAACAATTGTACGGCCGATACTACTATTACACTTATAGGCTACCCTCATATCATAATTGACAGTTTTACTGCAACGTCGGCTACATGTACCGGCAAAAATGATGGTGGGCTCATTGTGTATGGCAGCGGCGGCAATCCCCCGCTCACTTATTCTCTGAGCGGTAATGCACCAAGCATACTGCCCGACATATTTACTGCTCTTTATGCAGGTCAATACATCATAACGATCACGGATAGCAGGTACTGTAAAAAAGATTCTTTGATAAATATCGGTCAACCCGATACACTGAAAGTTTTCACCAATATTACTCCCAATGACTGTATAGGAGCAGATGATAGAGGCGGTATCATTGCATCTATACAAGGTGGCACCGGGCCATTCACTTTTTTATGGAGTGTAGATTCCAGTACCAATTCATATGTCACAGGATTACCTAATGGAGTTTACACAGTTAAAGTAAAAGACCATAATAATTGTGAAGACTCGGCAACAGCTACAGTTCTTTATGATGATTGCTGCACACCTTATCTTCCCAATGCTTTTTCACCAAATGGCGACGGTAAAAATGACATTTACCGAATGGTCTATAAAGGGGATATACGAATCATTGAGTTCTCAATCTACAACCGTTATGGAGAGCGCGTGTTTACTACCGAATATGATGAGCGAGGTTGGGATGGCACATTCAAAGGTGAGCCTTGCGATATAGGATCTTACTATTACTACATCAGGCTGCTCTGTGGTAATCGCCATAATAAAGTTCTGGAATTCAAAGGAGATGTTACCCTCGTAAAATAATACTCGATCATAACCAATACTCCTGATATGGCACACCTGTAACGTGTGCCATATCTCTTTCTACCCATCAATTACCCTATCACCCACTCTTATATTTTAACATTGAGCACACCACAACCTACTACAATCCTATTCATTTTTTAATTTTAACAGTACTATGCATTGCATAATACTATCCTTTACCTACCTTCGTATGGAAATCGAAGAGGAATGGCTATTGAAAACACAGAATCGCAGATGCGCAAAGGATTATTGGAGCTTTGCATCTTTGGCATTATCAAGAAGCATAAAGAGGCATATCCAAGTGATATTTTGGAGCAATTAAAGGAAGCAAAGCTGGTGGTACTTGAAGGTACATTATACCCTCTGCTTACCCGTCTCAAAAATGCAGGTATGCTCACATATAGGTGGGAAGAATCTACATCAGGACCACCGCGCAAATATTATGCACTCACAGACGAGGGTATGGAATTTTATAAACAGCTCCGTACTACCTGGGATGAATTAAGTAAAGCAGTAAACGATTTAACAGACACCATATAAAACACACACTCATGCAACGCATTATTCAGATCAACATCGCAGGTCGCGTCATACCTATTGAAGACGACGCTTACAATATGCTAAAAGACTACCTGAGTGCCCTGGGACGTCAGTTCTCAGGAGCCGATGGAAAAGAAATAATTGAAGACATAGAAAACAGGATAGCTGAACTATTCACAATAAGATTGCAAAGTGGTTCACCAGCTATTGACAGATCGGATGTGCAAATGGTCATTGCAAAATTAGGAGCACCTACAGATATCAATGATGGACATACTCAGTCATATTCATCAGGAAGACAATCTGCAGGATATACTGGATACAGTTCTTATAGTAGCAGGCCAAACTACAACGGTCCCAGAAAAGACAGATTATTCCGCGACCCATTCAATAAAATGATCGGTGGTGTATGTAGTGGCTTAGCTCATTACTTTGATGTTGATACGGTTATCATCAGACTTATCATGGCTGTTTTGTTCCTATCTTTCGGTATTGGCTTCATTGCATACATTATTGCATGGGCTATTATCCCGCAGGCACGTACTTTAGAAGAACTCAATTATGGCACACCGGTTTCATTTCACGACATAACTCAGAATGTGGGCGATGAATTAGAAGATCTGAAACTACGAGGAGAACAGATGAGCCGCGAACTCAAAGACTTCTTCAGCAAAAAGAGATAAACAGTATGCCATACAAACTATAAAAGCACCCGATAAGGTGCTTTTATAGTTTATAGCACTGAACAAAGAGTTTGATTAAATTTGTACTTCATTTACATATCTATGATGTTGAAAAATATTCTATTATCGTTCCTCTTCATTATCCCTGCAATTGGTAAGGCACAAACAAATACCACACAATATTTCGACAATAAATGGCTACTCGGTGATAAACAACATGCCGCTTATTACAGAGTATTTACAAGATCAGGCAGCTTATATAAGGTTGAAGATTACACTATTGACGACCATCTGTTGGTGAGCGGATATTCAGATACATTAGACATAGATATCTCCTATAATCGACAAGGTAAGCACATATATTATGCTAAAAATGGTCAGAAATTAAGAGAGGGGAATTTCATAAATGGAATACATGACGGCCTATGGATTCAATATTATAGGCCATCACTTAATATCGAAAAGAAGACATGGTATGTCAATGGCGCAATAGCGCATGCTACAAAATATACCGACACTACAGGTAAGATCACTAGTGATATCAGTTACAAAGAAGGAAAGCCCGACACTGTGATATCATACCAATACTATCCTGATGGTAAGCTTAGATCGTCCACAAAAAAAATAGGAACAAAAACAGAGAAGGAACAATGCTATTCACTAACAGGTGCCGATACCAGTTGCGAGACTAAAAAAGAAGGACAAACATTTAAGTTTGTAGAGCAGATGCCATCTCCTCCATATAGCATGATGGAATATCTAAGTGATAATGTCACATACCCTGAGAGGGCAAGGTTAAAAGGTATTCAAGGTCGATCTTTGATAGCCTTTGTTGTCATGGAAGATGGTACAATTGAAGATGTAACTGTAATGCAACCTGTAAGCCCTGATATTGATGAAGAAGCAGTTAGAGTAATTGCCACAATGCCCAAATGGAGGCCGGGCAGACAAAACGGCAAACCCGTAAAAGTGATGTACACACAACCGATAAACTTCAAACTACAGTAAACAATTGTTATACTGAGCAATTGTAACGAACATATTACATAACCCTACCAAAATAACTGCACAAAGTAGTTGACTACAACATCTGTTGCTACAATATAAGCTATAACTAAAGGATCTTATTTCTTGACGCATTGATGTGCGATACAAAATTTTGCCACCTAACGGGGCAATGACATGAGGTGTGGTAATCAGTACATTCTACAATTCCGGCCATTCTGTTTCTGACAACTCATTCGCCTTTACAGGGCTAATGAGTTGGAGGTGCATTTTCGATGGGTTGAAACCCATCGCTATTGATGTCGCCCTTTCAGGGCTTGTACAGTTAATCTATATCCTCCTTTTCCTCAAATCATAACCATTCTTATTCAGACAATCCACATCGTGCATCATAGTCCATCAATTAATCAGCGTAATCACAGTTCTGACAATTTTACCCGCTAACGGAGCAATGATGTGAGGTGGGACTGGCCACTCAGCTTGAGATTAAAAACATACCGGCATCATTGTCCATCAATTAATCAGCGTAATCACAGTTCAGACAATTAAATCGGAGGGGGTATAAACGAAGAAAGCCTCCATGCGTAGCATGAAGGCTTTCTAAATAAATATGCGTGTCCCAACCGCAGATAGGGAGCAACTACCTACACTCCCATCCCGCACGTACGCGATCGTATAGTACCATTGGTCATGGGTACAAAAGCAAATAACCCTTAGCAAGTTAATGCTAAGGGTTATTAAATAAATATGGCAACTACCTACTCTCCCACATTGTTGTGTAGTACCATCGGCCATGGGGGGCTTAACTTCTCTGTTCGGAATGGGAAGAGGTGAACAC
>CANFKE010000052.1 GCA_947447465.1 Chitinophagaceae bacterium
ATAAAGCTTATAAGAGCAACGCCGATAACGCCACCCGCTATTTTTCCATACTTATTTCTGATCTTCTGAATTACAGCCATGAAGGTTCTATATTATTTTTATTAAGGAGTGCAAATTTATACCAAAAAAAGTGAATTTACACCTTATTAAGGTTTTTTATAGGGTATTTTTTTCATTTTGCAAATAGGTGTGGGTAAATTCTGATCTTTTTACTGTTTTCATTCACATTCATGCACTAAAATATTATTTAGCAGCATGATGTACACTTATCACAAGCACTAATAATAACAAATATATTTGCGTGATCACCAGAGAGACAAACACTGAAAAATAGTGCCAAATTAATTCATCTTGGCAGGAACCAGTAGCTGGAATTCTGGAATAAGGACTGTGAATTTCTTTTTGTTGAACAGGTTCTCTATAAGGTAAGTACCATACATCTTTCCTATGTCGCTGCGCAGTCCTGCCGCAGATGTATATTGATAACTGTCTCCCGGCTCTATAATAGGCTGGCGACCTACTACACCTTCTCCCTGCACTTCACGATGTGTTCCATTACTATCAATGATATGCCAGTGCCTGCTCAATAACTTTACAGGATATAGTGTTTGGTTCTCAATTGTAATACGATAAGCGAACAGATATTCAGAATTGAGCGGATTGGATTGTGTGGGCTGATAAAATGTCTCGACCATTATACTTATCCCTTCCGTTACCAAATGCACCATAATAGACTGATATTTTCGACTGCAAATTTAATTCTTTTAATATTTCTTTTTTTCTTTAATCATAGTGTTTAACAAATCAATAACTATATCCCTTTCATATCCTTTCTGCACTATATATCTATATATTTTTAATTTTAAAACAAGTTCACTCCTTTCACTTTTTAGTTCATTCAGCTTCTTTTCCATCAATTTATGCAAAATTCGGTCATATTCTTCTGCATCTATCTCAGAAAGGCCCTTTTTTATACAAAAATCAGAGATTTTCTTCAGTTTTAGCTGTTGTTTTATCTTTTCTCGGCCCCATTGCTTCATTCTGAATTTTCCGCGGGCATATGACCTTGCGAACCGCTCCTCATTCAACAGATCTATTTCAATAAGGCCTGCAATTCCATCTTCCACCTCTGATGTGGTACACCCCAGCTCATAGAGTTTGTTGCGCACCTCACTATGACATCGTTCCTGATATTCGCAGTAACGGGTGATGGCAGCTTTTGTTTGCAACAACATTTTATTGAGCTCGTTTTTATTTTTTAATTTACATGCTTACCGTCCCATGTACACGATCAGGATCTGTACATCGCTCGGGTTGACTCCACTTATACGACTTGCCTGACCAATTGTCCTCGGTTTTATTTTCATCAGCTTTTGGCGAGCCTCTATCGACATAGCAGTGAGTTTTTCGTAATTAAAGCTCTCTGGTATCGAAAGATCCTCTAAAGAAGACATTTTTTGCACCATTTCGTGCTCTTTTTCGATATAAGTGGCATATTTGGCCATAATTTCGACCTGCTCGAGTATCAGTGGGCTACATTCGCCTATAGAAGCCTTCAAATCGGGTACAGATTCCATCATTTCCTTGATCCCTATGTTCGGGCGAAGCAACACTTTTAGTGCCTTTGACTTTTCTGTAAGAGGAGAAGAATTGTTACTTACCAGAAAATCATTGAATGCCTCCGGCTCGGCTTTGAACTCTTCCATTATTTTTTTTACCCTTGCTACCTCTTCTTGCTTTGCATTTACCAATGCCAGTCTTTCATCAGATGCCAGTCCGATACTATGAGCCAAAGGAGTAAGTCTGACATCAGCATTATCCTGTCTCAGAATAGTGCGGTACTCTGCACGGCTGGTAAACATACGATACGGTTCATCCGTTCCTTTATTAATAAGGTCGTCTATCAATACTCCTATGTATGCGTCACTCCTTTTTAATATCACCGGTTCCTGCTCATGAGCATTTCTGCTGGCATTGATACCCGCCATTAATCCCTGACAAGCTGCCTCTTCGTAACCGGTTGTTCCGTTTATCTGACCGGCAAAGAACAGGTTTTTGATCAGTTTAGTTTCCAGTGTAGCAGTCAATTGTGTTGGTGGGAAGTAGTCATATTCTATTGCATAGCCGGGGCGGAAGAACTTTGCATTCTCAAAACCAGGCACCATTGTCAATGCTTTATACTGTACTTCTTCCGGCAGAGAAGTGCTGAAACCATTCACGTAGATCTCAACGGTATCCCAACCTTCCGGTTCCACAAACAATTGATGTCTTTCTTTTTCTGCAAATCGGGTTACCTTATCTTCAATACTAGGGCAATATCTTGGCCCGCTTCCTTTGATCCTACCTTGATACATTGGCGACTGACCGAATCCTGTCTTTAATATATCATGCACTTCCGGGCTGGTATAGGTGATCCAGCAGCATCTTTGGTTCTGTGTTTTTACTTTTTCAACTGGCAAATAAGAGAAGCCTACTACTTCCTCATCTCCCTCTTGTCTTTCCATTTTACTATAATCCAGACTACGTCCGTCAATTCTCGGCGGTGTTCCGGTCTTCAATCTGTCGCTTTCAAATCCGAGAGCAACCAATTGTTCCGTGATTCCTGTTGCTCCTTTCTCCCCCATTCTTCCTCCACCAAACTGTTTTTCACCTACATGGATCACTCCATTAAGAAAGGTACCGTTGGTAAGTACTACAGATTTAGCTCTTATCTCCTGGCCCATTCCGGTTACAATGCCTTGTATTGTTCCACGTGAAACAATCAGGCCCTTAACCATATCCTGCCAAAAATCTACATTAGGGGTTTGTTCCAACATGTTTCTCCACGTTGTTGCAAACAAAGCACGATCATTCTGAGATCTTGGACTCCACATTCCCGGTCCTTTAGACCTATTCAACATACGGAATTGGATAGTACTCTTGTCACTGACAATACCACTGTATCCACCCATGGCATCAATCTCACGCACTATCTGGCCTTTGGCAATACCACCCATAGCAGGATTGCAACTCATTTGTGCAATGGTCTGCATATTCATGGTTACCAGTAAAACCTTAGACCCCATATTGGCCGCAGCGGCGGCAGCCTCACAACCGGCATGTCCGGCACCTACTACTATTACATCATACTCAGGAAACATGCCACAAAGATACAGCCTATCGGGTAAACTATATACCTATGTTCCACATGGAACACTATAGCTATATAGACAGGGACAGGCAGTACAAAAGATATAACAGGGGCGGGGTAAATGAATAACTCTCCTTAAACTAAAAGAGAAAAGAAGTGTCCAACTACAAAGCACAATGTTTCACGTGGAACATTGGTGGCATAGACACTACCTTACTCTGTCAATGTTTCACGTGGAACGTAAGGTGGCATACTATTTGTTATAGAAAACATAAAGCATCTTGTTCCACGTGAAACAAAATACTTGGCGCTTTAACAATATTATTAGAAGAAGAACGTTAATATTACTATACCAATGAAACAACTCCGTTACATAACAATGCTCATGATACCCATCCTCCTGATGGGACTAACAGCATTAGGTAAGACACAACCAAAATATAAGAAACATTTCCTTAAAGATTTCAGCATTGGTTTCTACAGGGGTGTTACAGTTTTGGATGTATCTAAAGGGATGAATAGATCTGCACACAGACAAATAGCATCAACTACAGGTTTCTCTGTTGGCTTCCCTATTATCAATCAGTTCAAAGCTGAGGTAGGACTGTCAATGAATAATATTCTGCAGAACAATAATAGCCAGAGTAATAACTTGTCATTAAAAAGAAACAACTTTGTGTCTGTACCGGTATCAGTTCAATACTACCTGCTGCCAAAGAAGAGTAAGATACAACCTTACTTTGGCTTCGGGGCAATGATAGTACCTGATGCACAGAAGTATATATTCGTTAAAGATGGTGATGGCATAAAGCTGATGCAGGGAACCAGTAACATAAGTCTCCTCATTACACAGGGAGTAAATATTGAGATCAATACAAAGATCCATTTGACTGAATCATTACACATCATAAGTTCAGAAGGTAAAACAAATTTTGGATTGAACTTTGGAGTAACATTATATGTACCATAACTAACAATGAAATATAAAACAAAAGAGCCGACCATTTCACATGGTCGGCTCTCTTATTAAATACTAATATGGTCATTCTATATTCCCTGATGGTTGATTATTCCTTTCCTCATTTTTCATCTCCTTCCAAATTTCTTTCCATTCAAGCGGAGTATGTGCATCCTCTACTTTAAAGTTTCCGATCTTGGTCCTTCTCAGTAATTGAAGATAACCGCCACAACCAAGAGCAGCACCAACATCATTAGCAAGTGAACGGATATAAGTACCGGTGCTGCACAACACTCTGAAATGAACTTCGGGAAGGTCTATCTTTGTTATCTCGAACTCACCTATAGTAACAGGTCTTGCATCCAAAACTATTTCCTTTCCTGCACGGGCAAGGTCATAAGATCGTTTACCATCTTTTTTAATTGCTGAGTGAATCGGTGGTACCTGCATGATATCACCAATGAACTGTTGTGTGGCTGCAAGGATATGTTCATCTGTTATGTGCTCGTATGGCTTTTGATCCATTGGAGTACTTTCCAGATCATAGGTTTCCGTGACTGCACCCAGATGAATGATACCGGTGTACTCTTTGGGAAGGCCTTGATATCCTGAAATACTTTTTGTCATATCTCCTGTACAGCATATCAGTAATCCGGTAGCCAGTGGATCCAATGTACCGCAATGACCAATCTTAGCCTTGAGTGTCACCTTAATTTGATTGACTGCATCGAATGAGGTCCAGGTTGCCGGCTTGTCCACGAGAATAACACCTCCCTTCTTTAATTCAGCAGGTGTAGCATTTTTTATCATTATAAAATTATGTGTTGATTATTATTGCAATGAAGCTTCCGGTTCAGATATGAACAAGAGAAGAAACTATTTGAACCATGAACTATACATGAGGTAGTTGTTAGCAATACGCTCTACTTCTCCCTTCAATAGTTCGGCACTTATGTCTTTAACTTTTTTAGCAGGAACTCCTGCAAAGATACTTCCCGATGGAACATGAGTACCTTCCAATACTACGGCACCGGCTGCTATGATACAGTTCTCCCCTATCACCACATTATCCATAACTATTGAACCCATACCTATCAATACATTATCACCAACAGTACAACCATGTACTAATGCATTGTGACCTATTGATACATTGTTACCCAACAGTACTTTGGTCTTTTCATAAGTACAGTGAATCACTGCACCATCCTGAATATTTACCTTATTGCCGATCCTGATACTATTCACATCTCCTCTCACCACAGCATTGAACCATACACTGCAATCTTCACCCATCACCACATCTCCTACAATTGTTGCATTAGGCGCAACAAAACAACTATCTGGCACTTGTGGATGAATTCCTTTAACCGGCAATATAACTGGCATAGTTCAATTTTATTTACTAAATATATTATATTTAATTATACAGTATAAAGCACGGAATGCATCTTTCATACCTATCTTCTTACCTTCCTCATATGTGCGACCATAATAAGATATACCAACTTCATATATTCGAATTTTTGGTATACGCGATATCTTAGCAGTTACTTCAGGTTCGAAACCAAACCTCTTTTCTTTAAGATCTATACTTTGTATTGTTTCTCTTCTGAATACCTTGTAACATGTTTCCATGTCAGTAAGGTTGAGATTGGTGAACATATTAGAAGCTAGTGTAAGCCACTTGTTACCGATGGAATGCCAGAAGAAAAGAATGCGGTGAGGATTACCTCCCATAAAACGAGAACCATAAACAACATCGGCAAAACCGGTAAGTATAGGTTTCAGCAGAATATTATATTCCTCCGGGTCATATTCAAGATCAGCATCCTGAATGATCACATAATCTCCGGTAGCCATCTTGATACCTGTGTGTAATGCTGCACCTTTACCTTGATTTACAGGATGTTTGTAATAACTGATCTGTAGATCAGGATTAGCAGACTTATAGGATAGTATAGCTTCTTCGGTGTTGTCCTTAGAACAATCATTCACAATGATCACTTCTTTGTTGATACCACCCGTAAGCTGCACTGCTTTTACCCTATCCAATATATGGTGGATAGTTGGTCCTTCATTATATGCAGGTATGACTATAGATAATGTGCTCATTCAAATAAATAATAAGGCTTTATAAGCCGTTGCAAAAGTATAAAGATTTTGGCTCTAGTATGTAACAAAAGGATAATTATAACATCTTGTTGCTGCATAAAAATAGGATAAAACGAGTTCTTCTTATCTTTGGTATAATATTCAAATTATTTATGCAGGCATATTCAGATCTACTCACCCATATACTGGAAACCGGAGTAAAGAAAAGTGACCGCACAGGAACCGGAACAATTAGTGTTTTCGGTTATCAGATGCGTTTTGATCTTCAGAAAGGTTTTCCGTTAGTAACAACGAAGAAACTACATCTTAAATCTATAATTTACGAATTGCTATGGTTTCTGAAAGGCGATACTAATATAGCATACCTTAATGAACACGGAGTAAGTATCTGGGATGAATGGGCTGATAAGAATGGAGATCTGGGACCTGTATATGGCCATCAGTGGCGTAGTTGGGCAGGTGCTGATGGAAAGATCTATGACCAGATAAAAGACGTGCTGCACCAGATAAGAACGAATCCTGATAGCAGACGAATGATAGTGAATGCTTGGAATGTAGCAGACCTACCTAAAATGGCGCTGAGTCCATGTCATGCACTCTTTCAATTCTATGTGGCTGATGGTAAACTAAGTTGCCAGTTATACCAACGTAGTGCTGATGTGTTTTTAGGCGTGCCTTTTAACATTGCCTCTTATGCATTGTTGACAATGATGATTGCACAGGTATGCGGTCTGCAACCAGGAGAATTCATACATACACTGGGCGATGCACACTTATATACTAATCATCTGGAACAAACTAAATTGCAATTGAGTCGTACAACTTATCCTTTACCGACAATGAAGTTGAATCCGGAAATAAAGGACTTATTCGATTTCAAATACGAAGACTTTACTTTGGAGAACTATATCAGTCATCCCGGAATAAAAGCACCTATTGCTGTTTAACAGCTCTTATCTCTAATAAAATAAATACTTTTGTAGTATGACATTATCATTCATAGTAGCAGCTTCAGACAATAATGCGATAGGTGTAAAGAACGAGTTGCCATGGCGTTTACCTGAAGACCTGAAATTCTTTAAAAGAACGACTTTGGGTAAACCTGTTATTATGGGCCGTAAGACATACGAATCTTTAGGAAAGCCATTACCCGGCAGGTTGAACATAGTTTTGTCTCAAACGGGAAATATAGAATTACCTGAGGGTGTTCTGTTATTTGACTCATTGGCAGAGGCAATAGAACGTGTAGAAGATGAAGATGTAGAGGAAGCGTTCATTATAGGAGGTGGTAAGATATTTGATCTTGCTATGCCTTATGTTGACAGAATGTATATTACAAGAGTGCACGCAACTATAGATAATGCTGATGCTTTCTTCCCTAAAATAGATCATTCACATTGGAAAATGGTTTGGGAAGAAAAACATACAAAGGATGAGAAGCATCAATATGACTATGCATTTCAACAATACGAAAGAGTAGAATTGTGACCATTCACGCCGTTATAGCATATATCAAATACTCATGGAGCGCTAAGAAACTACATGGTGTACATTCCCCGTTTGTTTATAAGTTTTCAGAAGATATTCTGTACAGCACTACAAGATCAATGAGAACAATAGATCTGAAGTCATTACATCTACAGACAAGGTATATCGAGCTCATCAATAAAATAAATGAGTATTACCACTGTAATGAAAATTTATTACTTACCTCAAAGACTGAAGATAACAATTCACTCTATGACCTGATATTACTTACAGACAACAATCCGGGTACATGGGTACAACTAGTGAATACACACTTTAAAAATCTTAAAGCAGAAAGCATTATTATAGTACCACACATACATGCCAATAAACGAAGCTCTGATAAATGGAGAAGGTTACATACTCATCCTAAAATACTGCTAAGTATGGATCTCTATGGATTGGGTATTATTTTTTTCAGAAAAGAATTTAAAGAGAAACAACATTTTATTTTGAAGTACTGACATTAAAAAAGGGCTACTCAATGAGTAGCCCTCTTCAATAGTATTCAGTAAGATTATCTTACTACAGTAAATTTCTTTGAAGTGAATTTATCACCTGAAGAAACCATGATGTAATAATTTCCTGAAGCCAGGTTAGAAGTGTTATAGTTATAAACTTCGCTCTGTACATTCTGGTGGATCTCTCTGCTAACAAATTTACCATGACCATCGATGATAGTGTAAGTAAGTGTTGGAGCAACATTTTCCAGACTAACTGATACATTGATATTATCAGTAGCAGGGTTAGGATACATGTTGATCTTAGCAAAAGGAGTCTTAACATTGTTTACTGCACTTGGGTGAGTAGTAACAGTGAAAGGAACTGAAGGCAACAGGTGTCTCTGTGAACTGTAAACAACTGAGTCAACATTCAATGAAGATGTGTTAGGGAACGCGATCGGAGACAAGATATCATTAGGTAAAGCCATCTGATTGTTTGTGCTGCTAGATCTGTCACCAGGCCAGATTGGGTTGTACATTTCAAAATAGTTATGGAAGTGATTACGTCCGTAAGTACGTGGATAACCGTTTACAACACCATCAAGACCTAAAGCCCATGAACCTGGAACCTCAGGAGCGATCAGATACCAACTGTTAGCATCAAGGAATACCTGTGTACCAACTCCATCACCATTGATAGTATCACCTATAGCAACTGTGAAAGCCTGGAATGAAGAATCTGTAGTACCATCAAAGGTCTTGATACCGGCACCAACCAATTCAAGCTCTGCATTCTGCATCAGAGAATCATGAGATCCTGCTGCATCAACCCACTTGAAAACGTAAACATACATCTGCTGACCTGCAGGAAGAACACCAGGACCATTAGATACTGAGAACTGAACATTCTTAATTACAGAACCACCGTTAGCGATGTAGTAAGGAACACCCCAGATGTATGGATCAGTGATACCTGGACGTGTGTAGAATGTGCTTACTGGCTTATTCAAAGCAAAATCATAACGACCTTTTGAATACAAGCTGTCTGTAGCATAGAAAGAGTGTGTATAGCTGTTATCACCAACAAAAGCGTCAGAAGAATCTGAAGTAATAGTGTACTTAAGATCGAACTTACCTGTAGTGGTAACTGTAGGAACATTGTACTCCGGTCCGAAGAAAGTGTAGATAGAATCCGCAGCAGGGAAAGAAGCTAAAGTCACAGAATCAGAATAGATGCTTGATGCTGAACCACCTGTTGGTGTGAACTTAAGATCTGAATGCAACTTAACATTAGTAGCGTTATGCAGACCATAGTTAGCAACGAATGCACCATTGATGTTCTTGTAAGCATCAGGATGACTCGCAGCCATCAACTGAGACAATGGCATAGCATAGTTTGCAGAAGTACTATAACCACCCGGTACAAAACCCAGATCATTATTGTTACCTACACCCCAGTTAAGGATAATAGTCATCTTAACAGTACCACCACCGTTGAGAACTGAAGTGATATCCTGACCATCAGCCAAAGAGATCATGTAAACAGGGATAGTAACTGAACCACCTGATGCACCGGCTGCCATACCTACCGGACCACCTGATACATTGTTTACTATTACACAAGCTACAGCGCCTGCGTTCTGAGCTTGTAATGCTTTGAAACCGAATTCGCAGCTACCACGCCATACTATAGCGATCTTGCCTGCAAAGTAACCTGCAGGATATGCAGCACAACCATTTGTGTCTGAAGGAGGACCAAATTTCACTGGTGAATCAATGAAATTTTGTGGAGCACCGGCCCAGTTACCAGTATTGGTGGTATCACCGTCATTTGTAGCAGTGTAAGATTTATCACCTGCTATTGATAGTGGTGATGACACCTGAAAACGCAGACCAACATAGTCTTTGTAGAAGTTGTTGGCTGAAGCACTTGACGTAGCCATACCGTATGCTAACGGATGCGACGTTTGCGCGGATGCAACACCTGCCACGCTTACACATGCAGCTATGACAAGGTTCCTGAGAGAGGAAATGTAATTCATAATTATATAATTTATTTTAGACACACAAAGTAGGAAGATTATAAGAACTAACCAAAAATTAACACTCTTTAGGGGACAAATTCGATAAAAAGTAAAAGGGATATAGATACCGTAAATATCTATATCCCTTTAATAATAAATAGATTTGAGAACGAACTATCCTCCTATTTTCAGATCTCTACTCAGATCCAGCATTCTTTGTATAGGTTCCTTTGCAGCTATTCTCAGTTCTTCATCCATATTCACTTCTGGAAGTTCATACTTCATACATATATATATCTTTTCCAGCGTATTTCTCTTCATGTGCGGACAATCATTACAAGCACATGAATTATCCGGCGGTGCAGCAATAAATGTCTTTTCAGGATTACTCTGCTGCATTTTGTGTAAGATACCTGTCTCTGTTGCTACTATGAATATCTTACAAGGGTCAGTTTCTGTAAATTTCAGTATCTGTGTTGTTGACCCTATAAAATCTGCAACCTCTAAAACAGATTCTTCACATTCAGGATGGGCTACTATCTTGGCATCCGGATGACGCTCTTTCAACTTCACTATTTTCTCACGTGAGAAAATTTCATGTACCATACAAGCTCCATTCCACAAAACCAGATTTCTGCCGGTTTGCTTGTTGATATATCCTCCTAAATTTTTGTCGGGTGCAAAAATGATCTTCTGATCTTTTGGTAAACTTTCCACAATGGCCTGAGCATTGGAAGAAGTACAAATGATATCGCTTAATGCTTTGATACCGGCAGAGCAATTAATATATGATATAACAATGTGATCGGGGTGCTTATCTTTAAATGCCTTGAACAATGGTGGTGGGCAACTATCACTTAATGAACAACCCGCTTTAAGATCAGGCAACAACACTTTCTTTTCGGGATTCAATATTTTCGCTGTCTCTGCCATAAAATGTACACCTGCAAAAACAATGATATCTGCATTTGTTGCTGCAGCCTTTTGTGCCAGTCCAAGACTATCCCCTACATAATCTGCTATATCCTGTATATCTGGTTCCTGATAATAATGCGCAAGGATCACCGAATTCTTTTCTTTTTTAAGTTTTTCTATTTCAGCAAACAGATCAAGCGACGGGTCAATTTCCACATCAAGAAAACCTTTCATATTTAATTCTTCGGCTCCCAAAACGTTTTGCACATTCATAATATATTCTAATTAAAAGGTTTATTTAAAAGAAAAGGCTATTATTATTAGGACTGGGGATTAGGGGGATAATAATAGTTATACCACTTGCAAAATTACACTTCTTTACTTTATCAACACCAATACAAAGGTTATACACATGTGAAATTGCAGTAAATACGGTATTCTAACGGGTACAATGTTAATTGTGGATTAACTGAGCTGTTAGTAAAAACATCTTTGTGAATTTCGTAGAACGATGTGGGTAAACGGGGAATGTGTGAGGATAAAAAAAAACAGCTTTTTCATGTACTACACTCTCCTATAATATGATGTGTTTTGCTACCATTCAGCCCACATTAATTCACACATTTACACAAGTTTGTGCACAACCTCGTGTAAATGGGAAAAGTTATCCACAATGGCTTCTGTAAAGCAATACAGGCAATAATATGCTATAAAAAATGTGCCTGAAAAAGCATTTATATAAAGCACCTGAAATTCAAAAAAATTTTCCGGCGGCAAAGCCGCCGATCACTCAAATGAAAAGGTTGCGCGCAAAAATATCAGCGCACTAGTGTAATGTCTCCGGTCAATAAACTTTTCTCTCCGGTGTTATTATTTTTGAAACTGCATTGATACATATAGGTACCAATTTCACACAATTGACCCAGATATATCCCATCCCATCGCTCATCATTGTTCTCCGATTTGAATACTAATTCTCCCCATCTGTTATAAATGGAAAATGAATAGTCACTGTATTCACATTCGGGACTAAAGATCGGTTTGTAGCCATCATTATAGCCATCACCATTAGGGGTAAATGCATTGGGGAAAGAAACAACGCAACTACAGTTTTTTACAATAAAAGTATCAATAAGAGAACCCGAACCACACCAGCCATTGCAGGTGACCCAATAGGTACCGGCATTGCCGAACTGCCGAGTTGAGTTGGTATTACCATCATTCCATAAATAGCCTGAATAACCTGACGGTGCATTGATATTGAGGAGCATACAAGCGTTGGTAACGATATTACCGGTTACTGTTGACGAACCCGTATCAAAAGCGTGGTATTTGGCAACATAAGTATATTCGCTCGATACGGAGGTAAAATTATCCTGATTGACGGTGAAAGGTGTACAGGCAAAATCACTGCACATATATACATTACCAAAGGCATCGCAGGCAATACCATTCTGATCGTCGCCTCCACTTTGTAATGCTGAATAACCGATAACGCTACCCGAAGAAGTATAACCACAGATAAATATAGGATCACAACTATTGGGTGGAACAGTTAAGAGATGGCCATCAATTGTAACATCTGAATACATATTACCACTTACCCACACATTGGCACAATTAGAATTGGCGATACAAAAACCATAGGTTTCTCCCGAGCCACCAATAGTTCTGGACCATACCACATTATTAGATGGATCGAACTTGACCAGAAATAGAGCAGAGACACCCGGATTAGGATGAGGTATTGCCGTACCATTAAAAGATACATTGTTATCCCTTATGCCTCCGGTCATATATATATTGTTAGACGGATCTGCGGCAATACCTGTTGCACAGGCATTGCCAAAAATCAGGTCGTTACTACTATTGCCACTTGAGCAAGCCCAAAGGGCTGTTCCGGAAGAATTGAATCTGGCGATGAATGCTGCTGAGTAGGTAGGAGCACTGAGTGTAGAAGTACCATATATAGTTGACGGAGTATTGAAATTGCCGGATATATAAATTTCTCCGGCAGGGGTAACTGCAATACCTGTTGAAACATCATCGCCTACGCCACCCACACTTTTCGCCCAGGTAATGGCACCCGAAGGGGTGTACTTGACCATAATAATATCAAAAGAACTGTTGACCAAGTCGCTATTACTAAATGTCTGCGTTCCAACCGAAATAGAAGGAACATTGTAACTGGTTGTGATATAGCAATTATCAGAAGCATCTGTGGTAATTGCGCCGGAAGACAGGCATGGAACATATCCGCCCGATCCGCCAAGTGCTGTTGTACCACCATCTGCATGCGCCCATAATACATTACCTGCCGCATCGAATTTGACCAACATATATTTGTAATAAGACGCGCCGGGTGCATTATACAATACAAATGAACCGATCTTGATGGAATCACTGATCAACGATGCCAGCATAAGAACATTGCCACTGTTATCTGCAGCAATATTGATAATGTATGCCGATCCGAACTCGGTACCCGTAGCCCACTGAAAATTACCGGAAGGGTCGTACTTGACAACTACCGCTTGAGTACCGGCGCCTGTAGGAAAGGGTAAATTGTAGCTGCCAAAAGACATGGGAGAACTAAAGCCCAACACGCCCATAAATACATTGCCCGAAGGATCAACAGCAACCGGCCAGCCATCAGAGCCTCCACCACTATTGGCTCGTGCCCATTGCCAGCCCGTCGTTTGGGCAAATAGGTTGACCGGGAATATGACGGCCAGGATCGATAGGATCAATAAGGTCTTTTTCATAATGAGGGAGATATTGGTTTAATATTAGCTATCACAAAGTATGCCAAATATTTAAAGAAAGGTTAAAGGCTATATATGTGGCAAAAAAAACGGCGGCCAAAGGCCGCCGAATTCTGAAAAAAGTTGCGCATAAAAATTACTTCATTGCAGCCTCTATCTCTTCAACTGTTATAGGAATACCCTTGAACAGATCTACATTACCTGTCTTGGTGATCCATACATTGTTTTCTATTCTGATTCCCATTTGCTCCTCTTCTATATAGATGCCCGGCTCAATGGTGAACAGGTTACCTTCTTTGATAGGGTCGGTATAAGAGCCTACATCATGTACTACCAGACCAAGATGGTGAGAAACACCATGATAGAAATACTTTCTGAATGCAGGATTTTCCGGATCCTGATTTTTAATATCATTTTTAGTGATCAGGCCTATCTTCAGCAACTGGCGCTCCATCTCTTCATTGATGCTCTTTACATAGTCCTGAAACAAAAGACCCGGCTTCAAAATTTTCTTACCATGGTTGTGTACTGCCAGACATGCGTTATACACTTCTTTCTGCCGCTTGGTAAACACACCATTCACCGGAACGGTACGGCTGAGGTCGGCATTATAATTACCATATTCAGCACCAAAGTCCATCAATATCAGTTCTCCATCTTTACACTCTTCATTATTTTCAACATAGTGCAGCGTACGTGCTCTGTCGCCCGATGCAAGGATGCAACCATATGCATGACCTGTAGCACGGCGTTTTAAAAACTCATGAGTGATCTCTGCCTCTATCTCATACTCCATAACACCTGGCTCTATGAACTTCAGCACCCTGTCGAAAGCCTTACTCGTAATATTGATCGCCTCCTTAAGTACCTCTATCTCTTCTTTTGTTTTTACAGACCTCAGCTCCTTCATAATACGTGCCGCACGCTCATAATGATGGATCGGATATTTTTTCATCACAGACTCTACAAATGCCAGCTCAGTGCGTGGCAATTCTGTATCCAGTCGGTTATGTTCATTGGTATTCAGATAAACAGTGTCAGCACTATTCATCATCACCTGTAGCAGGGTATCAAACCCATCCAGCCATTGTATATTTTTGATACCCGATAGTTCTGTAGCCTCATGTTTGCGCAACAAGTGCCCATTCCACTTTTCCATCAGCTCATTCGGACGGATCAACACCAGCACCTCACGGGCATTTTTATCCGGGTTGTCCGGATATAATATCACTATGGTCTTTTCCTGTGTGATCCCGGATAGCCAGATAACATCGGCATTAGGTTTATAGGTCATTGTACCATCACCACTCGTAGGAAAGGTAGGATTGGCCGGAAAAATAGCTACTGAATTAGGCTTCATCTTTTTTATAAAACGTGCCCTGTTCTGCTCATAGAGCTTGGAAGAAATTGGTAGGTATTTCATCTGAGATAAAAATTGAATTGTGAAGGTAGTGAAATGAGCGTAATAGGTTAAATACTAAAAAGGGGGATTTTATTACGAAACAGTACATCAGATTCATTTCGTGACTTCCGAAACCAGAAAAATATTACTTATGCCAGAAGAAGATATACCCAACTACAATGGCACCTATCAACCCCATGGCATCGGCTATCAGTCCGCAGGCAAGAGCGTGGCGAGTGTTCTTAATATTCACACTACCAAAGTAAACAGCCAGCACATAAAAAGTTGTCTCCGTTGAGCCTTGTATAATGGCGGCTAACTTACCTTGAAAAGAAGCAACGCCATAGTGTTTCATTACATCTACCATCAGTCCGCGTGCACCGCTGCCACTGAGGGGTTTCATTAGTGCTATCGGGAGTGTCGGAACAAAATCTGTATTCAATCCGCAGGCGGCTACCACATTGGCAATACCCTGTACTACATAATCCATACAGCCCGATGCCCTGAACACACTGATAGCGGCAAGCATAGCAATAAGATAGGGTATGATGCGGATGGCCACATTAAAACCTTCTTTTGCCCCCTCAATGAAATGATCGAATACATTCTGCTTTTTGATAGCTCCTGCCGATACAAAGAGGATGATGATACTGAGAATAACACCGCTGCCAATGGCGCCGATGGTCTTATTGACCTGATCAGCAGGCATTTGAGAAAGGCTAAAATGAAGTAGTGCTATCAACCCGCAAAAACCACCGATGAAGAGCAGTACCGGCCATTTGAAAATATTGATACGCTGGTTGATAGATACTATGATAATGCCCGAGATAAATGCAATGAAAGTAGCAATGAGTGTAGGTAGAAAAATATCTGCCGCATTGAATCCGGTAACATGCTGCTCTAATGCTATGGTTTGCCTCATCGCGATCACAGATGTCGGGATCAGCGTGATGCCTGCTGTGTTGAGCACCAGAAACATGATCTGAGAGTCAGACGCTTGTTGCTTATCAGGATTCAGTTCCTGCAGTTCCTTCATCGCATTGAGGCCAAGCGGAGTAGCCGCATTATCTAACCCCAGCATATTGGCCGACAGGTTCATCATTAAACTGCCGTATGCAGGACTATCTTTGGGAACACCTTTGAACAACACCCTGAATAGCGGAGATACCGCTTTGGCGAAAACATTGATCACCCCGGCCCGCTCTCCTACTTTCATTATGCCCAACCACAGGGTCATTATGCCTGTAAGGCCCAGAGATATTTCAAATCCATTTTTAGCGGCATCGAACAGCGCGGTAAGCATATCAGACAGCAACCCCGATTGACCAAGAAATATTGCCTTGATGATACCAACAACAAAACCAATAAGCAGGAATGCTATCCACACATAGTTTAATGCCATACTGTAAAGTAAAAAATAAAAAGGGTAATAAAAAAGAAGACCGCCTGAAAGGCGGTCTAAGTATAAAAATATGTTGGTTGGTTTAGTGTTGCACTGCTGTATCTGGCTTGGTCATAGGCGCATCAGTATTAGGTGCGGGCGCTGCCGGGTTGTCGGTAGTTATTGTAGCACTATTCTCTTTATTCTCGCCACCCACAAAATCACCTTTCGAAAACTGTACCAACCACTTGTCATTCTGCTTTATCAATTTCAGTGGCGGTTGTTCCTTGGTGTCGTCTGATGTAGTAAATGTTACTACGGCATTGTTACCATCTTCTTTTACAGATTTTATATTGATGGTCACGCTCTTAGCCTTCTGTTTTGCAGAATCCGGCAATGCATTGGTGAAACCCTGCAAAGTGGTCATCATATTTTTAGTATCTTCTGTAGATAGCTTTTTAGCGGCATCATAGTCAAGATGGTAGAAGTCGGTCAACCACTCCTTGGCCACATCTTTAGGTGAACTTTTATTACAACTGATCAGGAAAAACCCTGACATCAATATTACAGAAAGAGAAAGAAGAATTTTTTTCATACATTATGAGATTGCCTGTCAAAGTTATTATTTAATAAGTCACTTTCCAAACAATGCGACAATGGGGGTTGATAAACAGATCATCAACACCAACATAACGCCGCCCCATTCCAACAGATGTTTGGATATATCCGGTGTCATTCATAGCCTTGTTCAGCGCTTTATAGACAAACTCCGCACAATACAATGTGCTGTCTGTCTCCAGATCGAATTTCATATCGAATCGCGGACGGATAGCGAAATAGTCGTGTACAATATCCCTGAGCCTGTTTATATGCATACTATCGTAGTCGTAGCGCACAATGGCAACACCCCTGCAATATCTGGGAGTAAAGAATAATTCTGCGGAATCTCTGCGTAGCCGTTCATCAGGATTATCCTCACCGCCTATACTGTGATATACAAAAGGATGACCCGACTCTATCATTACAATGCCACAATGTGAATAGGTCTTGTCTCTTGTATTGAAACGGGAAAGGATATAACTGTCTGGCCCTATGCCCGAACGAAGGACCACATCTCCGCTTCTCAACATAGATAGTCCATCTCCCAATACTAAAGTTGGCTTATCTATTGGTTTTGCCGCACCACCGGTTGAGTACCCTACGGGCAAATCCTCCTTTTGTTTCCGAGGCTCACAACCTGCCAGGCACAAAAAAAAGATAAGCGATATAAATGTGTAAGAACAGTAACGTAAATACATATTGATATCGCTTATCTTAAATAATTATAGACTAATAACTATACGTTGAATCTGAAGTGCATCACATCACCATCCTGTACCACATACTCCTTACCCTCTATGCGCAACTTACCATTCTCACGGCAGGCTGCTTCTGTTTTATATTGTACATAGTCTTTATAGGCAATAACTTCTGCCTTGATAAAGCCTTTTTCAAAATCTGTGTGGATAACGCTGGCTGCCTGTGGCGCCTTCCAGCCTGTGTGGATCGTCCACGCACGTACTTCCTGCACACCTGCGGTAAAGTAAGTGATCAGGTTCAGTAACTTATATGCTGAACGGATCAAACGATTCAATCCCGGTTCAGTAAGGCCATATTCGCTGAAGAACATTTCTTTATCCTCCTGACTTTCCAATTCTGTGATCTGTGCTTCAATTGAATTGTTCATCACAATTACTTCAGCGCCTTCTTCAGCAGCCATCTTTACCAGCGCATCAGAATATTTATTACCCGTCAGCAAAGCCGCCTCATCTACATTGGCAACATACAAAACGGGTTTTTCTGTCAGCAGGAATATGTCGGCGGTAGCTTCTTTGTCTTCGCCTTCCAACTCCATACCGCGTATGTTCTTACCTTCAGACAGGTGTTGCTTACAGCGGGCAAGTACTTCCAGTTGGTGTTTCACCTTAGGGTCTCCGGCTTTCACCATCTTCTCCAGGCGTTGTATCTTTTTCTCAACACTATCCAGGTCCTTAAGCTGCAATTCTGTATCTATTATCTCCTTATCAGCTATAGGATTGATATCTCCTTCTTCACGAAGAATGTTATCATCTTCAAAGCAGCGGATAACATGCACTATGGCATCTACCTCACGAATATTGGCCAGGAACTTATTACCCAGACCTTCTCCCTTACTTGCGCCCTTTACAAGGCCGGCGATATCTACAAACTCTATAGTAGTAGGTACGGTACGCTGTGGCTGCACCAATTCTTCCAGCACCTTCATGCGGTCATCCGGAACTTCTACCTGACCCACATTTGGCTCAATGGTACAAAAACGATAATTGGAGGCCTGCGCCTTTGCACTGTTGCTTACTGCGTTAAATAATGTTGATTTTCCTACATTGGGCAACCCAACTATTCCTGCCTGTAATGCCATGATCTATATTGAAATTTTGCGCAAAGGTAA
>CANFKE010000053.1 GCA_947447465.1 Chitinophagaceae bacterium
AATTGCATGGAGGTTGTAGCTCAGTTGGTTAGAGCATCAGATTGTGGTTCTGAGGGTCGAGGGTTCGAGACCCTTCATCCTCCCCCGTGGAGTTAAAAAGTACCCTTTCAGGGTACTTTTTTTAATTATAGTATATCAGTATATTTGTAACGTGGGGGCCGAAGAAAATATGCCCTCCAACAACATTGTATCTTTATTGTCTTATTATAAAAAATATTAAACATGAGTTTAGAAGTAACCGGAAAACTTTTATTAAAGTACGACACACAACAGGTAACTGAGAAGTTCAAAAAACGTGAATTCGTTCTTGAACTTGCAGAAGAGATCAATGGCAATATATATACCAACTATGCCAAGATGCAGTTGGTACAGAATAAGTGCGAAATAATTGACAAATTCAATGCGGGAGACAATGTAAAAGTGTCTTTCAACATCAAGGGTACCAAGTATGAGAAAGATGGTAAGGTAAACTACTTCTCTAACCTTGATGCATGGAGAGTTGAAAGCGCATCGGGTGCACCAGCTGCCAACAACAGCCAGCCGGCACCATCTTATAACAGCAACAGCGGCAACACTAACAACTACAGCCAGCAGAGCAGTTCAGCTCCATCTCCTGAAGCTGTTGATGATCTGCCGTTCTAATTGAGCATTGACCAATAAAAAACAAAAGTGTCTGGTATTGTTCTGAACATTTACATGACACCTATATAAAGGAATAAGTACTTTGCAGTGCTTATTCCTTTTTTTAAATCGATCAATAAAGAATTATCCTATGCTTCGCTATTCCCGAACCATTACTTTTCTTGTGCTGTCGGTGCTTATACTGAGCGCTTGTAACAGCAAACCTGACCACAGAAAATACATTCCTAAAGACGCGGCAGTAGTTGCCGGCATTAACCTGAGCTCCCTGAGTAAGAAGATAGCCTGGAATATGATCACCGGCAGTAAGATCTTTAAAGAGATGGAGAAGAAGGTGCCCAAGAAGAATGGCAGCGATGTGATGAGTGGTATTGATAAAGCGGGTATAGATGTATTGAATACCTTTTATGTGTATCTGAAAACAGACAATCGATTCAATACCGGCATGAAGGTAACAGCACTTGTGCCATTGAATGATGCCGCAGCATGGGAGGCCTACCTGAAGAAGAGCTTTCCGCAGGCCAGCATCAGTGACCACAATAAGCTGAAAGTGACCTCTCTTGATGGCAACATGTATATGGGCTGGGATAAGCATCTGCTCATTATCATGAACGTACTCACTGACAACAATGCAGATATGGCGTCTGAGATGGACAATGCATTTGCGATCACCGATGACAACTCGATAAAATCGAATAAGAGCTTTGAAAAACTGGAAAGCGCAGGACATGACCTGTCTATGTGGGTGAATTATGACCAGATCATGAGCTCTTATAACGACAGGATGTCTCCTAATATGAATGGCGTTGCTCTATCCAAATCTATGTGGAAAGAGACCGCATTTGCCTGCGGATTTGACTTTGTAAAGGGTAAGATAACCGGCGATATGACCTATTATACTGCTAAAAATCTGGAAGGCGTCTACAAGGAATTCGGATCGGCCAACGTAAATAAAGATCTGATATCTCGTATGCCGGCCAAGGACCTGGACATGATGCTAGCGATGCATTTTTCTACAAAAGCACTTAAGGAAATGATGGACAGTACCGGTGTGCTTGGTCTTGCCAATACAGGATTGTCTGCCCAGGGAACAAATGTGGACAATGTATTGGATGCATTTACCGGCGACATGGCCTTTACCATTAACGATCTGTCTATGTCGAGCACGCCTGCATCCGCAGATGTGCCCTTCCCTACTCAGAATACCAATTACTGCATGAGCTATGTAATGAAGATCAACAAAAAGTCGAATTTCGACCAGTTGATGAATTTTGCTAAACAAGCGGGATTGCAACCAATAGGAGAAGGATATATGCTACCGGTAAGCGCACATGACTCGGTCTTTATCCTTTCTAATAATGACTATGCAGTATTCTCAAATAAATACCCTAATGCCAGCAATATATTACATGGCAATAATCAAGGTCAGGCAGCCAACAGCGCGATGGCAGCGAATATAGATGGTCATCCGTTCGCTATGTTCATAGACATACAGGAGACGATAAAGAAAATAGACCTGAGTGCAGTGATGTCTCCACAGGATGCCGGTATCTTTAATGAGAGCAGAAATTTGCTGACCAATATATCATTTAATGGAGGCGAATTTAAAAACGGTGCTATGCAAGCACATATGGAGATCAACTTTACGAATAAAGACGAAAGCAGCATTCTTACGCTGCTTGACTTTGGCATGAGAATAAGTGATGCGATGGAAAAAAGTCGCGAAAGCCAAAAAGCAGTAATGGATACTACCAATCAAGCTTTTTAAGTCATAAAGGGTAAATACCTGATAACAAATAAAATAATGGCCCCGAAAGTCTAACCTTCCGGGGCTTTTTTACGTCTTACAATGAGTGAATAGTATAAAATAAGTGCATGGTATCACAACTTGGAATACATACGTATCAGCATATTTTATTTTTACTATTTTTCATTACCTTTGAGAGTAAACACAAATAACAAACTAAGTATCATGAGTAAAATAAACCTGTTCAAAGCTTTGCTTTTAGCACCTGTTGCACTGGCCGGGATGTTTGGATGTAAAAAAACAAACAATATCAATAACGATCAGGTTATTCAGACTCCTTATTCTCTTTATTTTACAGATACGGCAGGTACTTTATTCAATAGCACCGATGGCAAGACCACCAAGGTGATCTTTGCTGCAGACGGCGTAGCTAACCGCTGCGTTTTCACTATGAATAATAACGTGCTGATGGCCAAAGCAGCATTGTATGTGAGCACTAATAATGGTGTGAACTTCAACTATAGTTGCGAAGCAAGCAAACTAGCAACCTACCCTACGACCAACATACGTGGCCGCTATATGGATATGAACCAGAGCATGGCGATATTCGTACAGTCGTGGAATCATGGGTATATCGCTTCTCGTGACCCCAGCACCAGCAACTACTTTGGTATAGCATGGAATGAACAAGACGGATTGAACGGATGGATACCGGAGACCTATTATGATTCACCACAGGTGACACATATAGGTACCATGAAAGTATCTTCATTTACTTTATTGGAGAACGGAACTCTCATTGCGCTAGGCGGATCGACCAAGCAGGGACTATACAGAACCGGTCTGACACAGAGATGGGAAGAAATGCACTCAGCGGTAAGTCCTGACACCTTGGATCTTCCGGGAATACCCAGCTTCTATTCTTTGGGACACATCAACAATCGTATCATTGCCATAGACAATTACGGGGCATCGGGTGCATCATATAGTGATGATCTTGGCACAACGTGGCGCCAATATGCCGGCGTACCAGCCAATACCCCACTTATCAGTATTGCCTCACCGTTTGAGCAGATATGCCTTGTAGGAACTGATTCTATGGGTCTATATGTTATCAACAATAACACCAACTCGTTCGAGCAGGTAAGTTTCGGATTGGGTACGAATCTTGTTGTTCGCAGTATTGCCTTTAAGGAAAATGTATTTAAAAGCGGTAAGAAGCAACAATATGTCTATCTGGCAACCAATCAAGGTATCTACCAAAGTACCGATCTAGGTCATAACTGGACCAAGACCATCAACGGCAACTTTGTAGCCGTCTATTAATCTTCTTCTTCAAGATCTCCAAGATATTCACCCAGGTCGCGCCGCTGTTTTTTAGTGGGGCGACCTGTTTTACTTAGCCGCTTTCCTGTATAAAAGCCTGAAGTGAGTGGCTTGATGATCTGCTTATCTTCCTCTGATGTAAGATCTACGTATTTTGTTATGGCATCTTCGTAGCCTACTCGGTTCCCAATGATACCCACCACTTCTATCGTCCACTTGCGGGTAGGCGTTCTGATATCATAACGATCGCCAAGTGCCACTACACGAGATGGCTTAATGTTATTCCCATTCCACTTTACCTTGCCATCATCGATAGCGTTGGTAGCCAAAGTGCGTGTCTTAAATATTCTTATCGCCCAAAGGTATTTGTCCAGTCTTACTTTAGTATCCATAGGTAATCCAAAGTTAAGGATGTTGCAGCGTATGCCAATTAGACACCAAAAAATGGTGCGATTGCAATCGTTAGATCAACTTGTTGGGGACAAGTACACCAACAAGTTGAGGACAGGTGCGATACTACGGCCGTAGAACAGCATCAATCAGTACTACACAGCTTTTGCACTTAAGGGGGCAATGACATGAGCTGGTGTCCATTTTTGAGACTGCTTAGTATTATGAAGTAATTGCTCATTATTTAGATGTTGCAGAACTATAATGGGCAAAAAAAATGCACCCCTTGGGTGCATTTTCAATATTGAGTATTTATTAATCTTAGTTATTGAACGGATACAAAATTTCGTTCTCGAATCTAGGACACAT
This sequence comes from Chitinophagaceae bacterium, assembly GCA_947447465.1. GTDB lineage: Bacteria > Bacteroidota > Bacteroidia > Chitinophagales > Chitinophagaceae > Flavipsychrobacter. The sequence continues at coordinate 4,472 of CANFKE010000053.1, forward strand.
TACACCATCGCGAGGATTATTCTTGTGATTGTACTTTCCGCGGATGTAGAAAGTGATCTCATTAGCGCTTGCTGTAGAACCACTGCCTGCAGTGCTCAGCGTAGAGTTATTAGCATCGTAAGAATAACCGAAAGATACGTTAGCATAATCGATCTTGATAGTAGGGATGAAAGCATCCTGATAACGATAGAAACCACCGAAGCTGAAAGCGAAAATGCTAGGCAAACCCGGAGTAATACCGTGATAGCACAACAAACCACCATAGATAGTTTCGTTGTATGGCTGCTGCCTAGAGTAATTGCCATGCAATGCCAGGCTGAAATGCTCACTGAATACCAGGTTAACACCTGCAGAGAACTGCCACTTCATTGGCAATTTCACCTGAGAATAGCCACCATTGAATATCTGTGTAGGATGATTGAGGTGGTAAACTGAAGCACCGAGGTAGTAGTTTACTCTGTTATCAACGTCAACAGAACTGTTAAGGCTGATACCAGCACCCAGATCGAAGTTATGTAAGCTCTTGAACGGAGCAGTTTCACCAGATGCATTGGTTGGATCATATCCATTGACATACTGACTGCTAAAAGTCATTTTGTTCATGTCAACGAACCTTGCCATATAACCGCCGGTAAAACCAACCGATAAATAAGAGTTATGCGCATCGTTCATTGCCTTGTTATAGGCAACAGATGTGTACACTTCCTGACTAGTGAAATCAATAGCTCCTGCCTTATCGTAGAAAGCACCTAAACCAATACTTACGTAATCGCCTACTTCGCGGTTAGCAAGTATTCTTGTTTCTGCGGTTGCAGAAACCGTGCGGAAAGGATTAGCAACAGTACCCCACTGGTCGCGATAATCGATACCAACTTTATAATCACCGCTGAAAATACCTGTAAGGGCGGGATTACGAAGGATAGAGTTCTCATAAAACTGAGAAAAATGTATATCCTGCGCAAAGCTGTTGGAACCAAATCCCAACAAGAGGCCTGCAGCTACGATCTTTAAACAATTTTTCATCTATAAGTTTTTTTAAACAATTTCATATTATTCATTAGCGTCACCTTGCTGCGCTTAGCGCACCAGAGAGATATCACCTCTGAACACAAACGGTTCACCGGTAGAGCACATTACATCGAGCACGTAAACGAATACGTCAGGAGCAACTACTTCACCTCTGTAAGTACCATCCCATCCTACACCAGGATCGTTAGGCCTTACGTTATATGCTTCGTAAACCAGTTCACCCCAACGGTTGTAAACGGCCATACGCTTAATCAATCCAAGACCCTTACCACTTACATAGAAACGGTCGTTATTTCCGTCACCATTAGGCGTAAATGTATTTGGAATGAATACCTGACTAGTTTCGCAAAGCAACTTCACGGTAACTGTTGCAGATCCTGCACAACCTTCAATAGTTGTAGCTGTTACAGAATAGGTAGTTGTTACGATAGGAGTAGCAATCGGATGCGGACAATCTGTACATGTTAACGTACTATCGGCCGGAGTCCATGCGTAAGAAGTAAGGAATACGTGGTTCAAAGTATCTGCATACAACTGCACACTATTACCAGCAATGATGGTGGTAGTAGGAGGTACTCTGAGTATAGGTAATGGAATAACGGTTACCAATACATTACGAGTTGTATCGAAGCAAGGATTCTCATGAATATGCACTGTATAAAGTGTAGTAACAGGAGGAGTTGCTATCGGATTGTAAATAGTAGAATCGGTAAGGTGATTACCCGGATGCCAAACGTAGCTCAAGCCACCTGTAGCAAATAACCTTGCCTTATCACCGGCGCAGATGACTGTATCAGATCTGATCTCGGTGAAATTACGGTGATAGCTTTCTACCGGAACAGTAATAGAATCTCTACAACCATACTGAGTAGTACCGGTCACTGTGTAAATGATATTAGCCAAGATACCCGACTTAGGATTACCTATGGAGTCATTACTCAATCCGATACGTGGTTTCCACAGATATTTGTTAGCACCGGTAGCAATCAACTGAGTTGAATCGCCTGCGCATACATAAGCCGGATCAGGAGAGACGTGCATTATTGGTAACGGATTGACAGTTACCTTGAATGATGCAGAATCTTTACATCCTAACGCATTGGTAGTAATAGCCCAATAAGTTTTAGTTGTAGTAGTTCTTACAATTACAGGGTTACAAACGTTGCAAGAAAGACCGCTGGTAGTATCCGGACCAGGATGAGTAGTCCAAGAGAAAACACCTGAACCACCTGTAGCGAACAGAGTGTCCTGCTCACCGATACACATACTGTCTCTACCAGTGATATGGATGATTATCGGAGAATCGACATTAACAGTTACCAATTCTACATCTGTACAACCTGATACGTTTGTTCCGGTTACGGTATAAACTGTAGTTACGAGAGGAGATACCGCAATGAAAGAACAGCTTGAGCAGATAATACCTGTTGGTGATGCCCATGAGTAAGTATCAGCACCTGTTGCTGTCAACACATCAGTAGCACCATAACAAATACGCGGAGCATGAGTTACTGTGACAATAGGTGTTGGATAGATATGTATTGAATCTGTACTATTCACATTTACGATACAACCTGTATTCTCAATGATAACAGATGGTGTGCAATAATCACCTGCAGTTGCGAATACTAAAGTAGTATCAGGAGTAGTGCTGGTAAATGAGCCGAAAGGACAAACTGACCAAATATAGTTAGTACCCAATGCAGCAGAACCGGTATTGGTAAAGTGCAGGTTTACACTAACAGGGGCACAACCTGAAGTTGGTGTTACGGTAATGAAACCGGTAGGACCGCCCACGAAGATGTTTCTACTGAGTGTATCCTTACATCCGCGAGGAGACGTAGCGATCATAGTCACCGTATGGCTACCTGTACCAAATACCTGATCGAAATAGTACGCACCATTGTAAGTTGTAGTAGGTGTACCACTTACTGACCATGTATAAGTATATAAATAAGAATTAGATGTACTTGTAGGTCCCATTGCCAACTGTAATGGAGGACAACCTACTGAAGTATCTCCGAAATTATCAATACCAATGCCGCTTATTGATGACAGATGGATGTAGTTGTTTCTGGTGAAAGAACTAGAACAACCGAAAGGATAGCCACCTGTACCATCAGAAATGATAGTTACAGTTACAGAGTAGTTACCATTAGCAGTATAAGTATGTACAACGTTGGAGTCTGCAGCGGAAGCAACAGTAGAAGGTGTACCATCTCCGAAGTTCCATACATATTTGCAATGCGTATTCGTATCATGGAATGCAACTGCAACACCTGCACAAGCACCCAAAGTATCAGGAGATGTGAAGTATGCATGAGGCACTACAGAATTGATAACGAGTGTATCAAATGTAGGACAACGTTTAGGGCTATTATCCGTATCACTAATAGCTACCGTGAAAGTTCCTTCAGGGAAAGCATGAGTGAACGTATTTGGAGTAATAGGAATAGAAGTCAACGTTGTAGCTGACGGACTATAAGCATAAGACACCATTCGTTTAAATAAAGCACTGTTCGGGAAAGTATGACCATCTGTAAATGTTACCAGATCGCCAGCACACACCGGATTAGGGGCTGCCGTGACAGATCCGAAACCACCGAAAACATGAACTCTTTTTACCTTAGCTGTGTCTTTACATCCATAGTCATTAGTGGTTATCACCTTAATAGGGTAATTACCCGGAGTGGTGTAGGTATGGGTCGCATTACTATCAGATGCAATAGATGTAACACCCGGGCCATCACCCCATGTCCAGAAGTATTGAGGGTAAGCAGTAGTATCAGCACGATGAGGGCCATGAACGGTTACCATAGAACCGGCGCACAAGTTGGAGTCAACAATTGTCCAAGTGCTATCCGGAGGGCCAAACTTTACCACCAATGAAGCTGAGTTAAAACAGTTAGATGAGTCAGCAGGACCATAAGCGATAGCTGTAACTACTACGGTATATGATGCAGTAGCCGTTGGCAACAATGAGAAGTTATGTGCTACAGTCGGCAATGTTGTAGATGCCGTATCTGCAGCTGTAGGACCGAAGTACCAGTGATAACGATAAGCACCGGTTACACCTGTAGCAGTAAACTTAAGGGTATCTCTTCGTGTACAATTAGGTAAACCGGCTGCAATATATGCATTAGCAGCAGTGAGTGAATTGGGGAATATGGAAGGAGGGAATACCCACATCTGATGCCTGAAGGTATCGCAGCAACCAGCCAGACAGCTGACCTCAGTATAAGTAAAATCAGTAGAACCAGTAAGCGTACTTGATGGTCTCGGATAAGGTACTGAGAAGGTATCCGCATAGAACATTGGCGTGCTTGGTCCAGTAGGTACTACCCAAAAATGCGAACAAGCTGCACAACCAGTATCCTTGAAGAACACATTTGTGTTCGGACATACTGAGTCTGAATATGGCAAATGAAGACCAGTTGCAGTGAGAGGGAATGTACCAATACGAATAGTTGGGTGAGCAGCACCGATTAGTACTCTTACTGTATCAGAACCAGAGCAGCCACCGAGTGACGCATCGAGATGCCAGTTAACCTTCGTCAACCAACTACCACCATTGCTGTAAATATGACCGGTATCAGTGTAGATACCTGCACCAAGTACAGTAGATCCATCACCGAAGTTGACACTGTCCACATTGATAGTAGCACCTGCTACGTCAATGGTCATATGGTAACCTACGTGGATAGGAGTACAACCAGAGTCGATATCAGTAGAGATAGTAACGTTTGCCGGAGCAACGCGAGCAATACCCGAATTGACAGTAGAGTCAACACAACCATGAATATCTGTAACCACTAAGGTAACGTTGTAGCTACCCGCAGTATTGTAAGTATAGGTATGGTTAGCACCACCTGCTGCACCAGTTGCAGAAAAGAGTGTAACTGTTGCAGAAGGAGTGATCCATCTGTAAGTATTTGAATTGACAACCGGTAATGCGTGATAGCCGGTAGTCAATGGTGTAGTACATCTGTAAGGATTGTCGGCAGTGATAGTTGTAGCCGGACGTGGGCGTACATATATAAAATGTGAAGCAGTAGAAGTACAACCATTACCATTTACCAGATAATCATCTATACGGAACAAGCCTGAACCATTGTTCATGTTCTTAACCCATGTAGTTGACGAACTATTATCTACAAGAATCGGTGCACCCGGGCTATGAATATCATAACAATAAAAAGTATGCGTAACCGGAGCGATCACATCTACTGTAGTATTATCAGTGAAAGTAACGTTTTGCAATTCACATACAGTATCAGGTGATGGTAGGAAGTTGGCAGTGAAGTTACCCACATGCACCATAATAGTAGATGAAACAGAAGAGCAACCTGCGCCATTAAATACAGTAACATTTACCGGATAATCGCCGGGAGCAGTGAATGTTGTAGAGAAAGTAGTATCAGTAGGGCTTGTAGAGTTGTAAGAAGCAACGCTACCACCTGTAGCAGACCATCTGTAAGATGTAGCACCTGTAGAGCAACCTGCAGAGAAAGTAGTAGCAACCGGAGCTGAGCAACCTAAGTTAGCGTCAGTGCGAGCGATACAAGCAGTAGGGTCACCTACGATATGAATATAACTGGTCTTAGTAACGTTACCGCCGCAACCGCAAGCAGCACCATTAAATAATAAAGTAATAGTGTAATCACCGGGAACAGTGAAGTTGAAATTTGCGTTAGTAGTATTCTGATTAGCAAAAGTAGCCGGACCACTTACGATCCAGGTCCAAACGTGATTAGAACAAACAGTATCTCCTGTAGAAAGATTGGTAAAAGAAACGTTACCTACGCACCTAGGCGCTGCATCGGCAGGGTTGGTTACCGCGAAGTCGATTGTAGGAGGAGTAGTTACATTGATATAATTGTTCTGAAACGAATAGCCGGTATCGCTACCACATACTACACGTACACCCACATTATAGCTACCTAAAGCAGAAAAAGCACGGCTGGTAGTAGCGGAAGGGCCACTGGAAACAATAACCGTATCGGCAGAAGAAGTAACGGGATTGTGGATATAATACCACTGATAGGAAGGCGTACCTACACAACCAGAAGGGGTAGCATTAAAGACTACATTGAGGAAATTACATCCTGTCCGGTTAGATGCAGTGGTAAACGTAACCGGTATTACAGCAGCACGTACGAGTGAGGGTATAGCAACAAGGCATAAGAGCATTACAACCCGTAAAAATCGCTTCATAGACAATGATTTTGAACAAATATTGTTTACTTCCTAAAAAATAGAAATCGCCTAACTTAGTATTAGGGACGTAAATATAATTAAAGTTAGTTCATTAGCAGAATAAAATGTTAAGTTTTTTGGTGAAAAACTTAAAAAATGCTTAAATGTTAATGATTTATTTAATTCATAGACAATATTGACCTCGTCATATTCAATAATAAATCACTTTATTTCTATTATTAACCAATATTTTTTAAAAAATATAAAGTCAGGCTTTACCTGCTCTAACTACCTGAAGCGGGCAGCAGCCGAATATGGCATAACAGTAAGTTGGTATCGTCTGTTATTGAATGGCTGCAGTGTATGGATATCGTAGATAGAGTACCACCCTGCTCTGCCTGCACAAGCAGTAGCATGGTGAGGAGCAGGCCCATTGGGGTTGGCGTTCGTACTGACAATATATAGTAACCCATTCCTATCATCAACAGCCAGCCCATGAGGCTGATAAAAGTCTCCGTAAATAGCGTGTGTTTCCAGAGTGAGGTAGTTGATAGCGTATATGGAGCCTCTCATTCCGGGAACAGTAGATATGTCTTCCATACAAGATACGAACAGATAAGGCACTGTGGTGGATATGGCCATTTCCTGAGGAAAGGCACCTACGGGGATGTGCGCGATGACAGAATCGGTATGGGCGTTCATGATCCTGACCTCATTGGTGGTCTGGCAAGTGATGAAATAATGTGAATAATCTGATGACATCAATATCTCATGAGGATTGGGCGCATTGGTGGTCGAATCAGAACTGGTTGACGCAGGACTACCATTGACGCTCAACTGTTTATACATCATACCATCGGCCGACATCTTGTACACCACATTGCCATACTGCGCTGTAACAAAAAAAGTATCGAAAGATCTGTTGGAAGCAATACCATGAGGATATACGAGGGTACTCCCTCCTCCTAAAGTGCGACCAGGATCAGCGGTCATAGTGCTACTTTTGATGTAGGCAAGAATACCATCGCCCACCCAACTGGAAGACACAACGGCAGTATCTGCCGGAGCAATGTAGAGTATATTCCATGAGCCATTAGCTTTTAACGTGCCGACATTGGCGCCGGCAACTACCTGGTCGGTGCGCGTATCAATTTTCTGAATATAATCACCATTCAGAAAGCTGGCGTAAGCATACATACCATCTGATGCAGTGCGCACACAATGCGGGCTTTCGATCTTTGCGGCAGATGCCCCTATGGGAATGTAGCGCATGACCACATGCCTTTGCGCATCTACTACAGCCATCAGATCGCAGCCCTGCTGGGATATATATATTTTCTGTCTTGTACCGGCATCAGACGCGAAAGCGATATTACCATTTTTATCGGGAGCACCATTGGCGATCCAGTTTTTCAGAATGTTGTATTCTGCCTTAGTAAGCGGTGATTGCGGTAAGGCGGTCGTACTCTCCGGCATAGTAGGGGTGGCCACCGGTCCAGCAGCGGCATCTGTATTTACAAAGTACAAGAGCGGACTATTTTCGGCATTATAAGGCACCACCACTGCGCCACTGCTGCCGCCATCGAATAGCGCATCCCATGAATCCAGTCGCAATTCACTTGCATTGTGATAACTGGCTGCATTATGACAACCGGACACAGCGCATTTGGATATAAGGATACGGGCAACATCCTGCGGAAAATTACCGTCTGCGGTAACTATCTGCGAAGCAGGCTTATGCACACAGGATGGCAGCAAGCCGACAAGAGCAATGCAACACAAGAGCCACAAGAAAAAATACCGCCGCATAACATAAAGTTACTCATAATGATGCAACCAAAGAGGATAACATAGTATTAAAAATGAAACATCTGTGACGTTAGTAAAAGTAAATAGCCTTGAAAAAAGATTATATTTACATTTCCTTTTGCCGGTATTTAATGGCAACATATTATTAATACACATGCTAGTAGCTCTATATAACAGAACATTTGATGAACAGGATGTACCTGTCTTGCTCCATATACTTAAACTGTTGGAAGAGCACAAGTTGCAACTTGTCTTTTATAAAGAGTTTTACGACCGCCTGCAACCACACTATACACCGGCGAACCCTGTGCGCTTTTTCAGCGGAAAGATAGACCTGCCCCACAATACAGATATGCTCTTCAGTCTTGGTGGAGATGGTACTATGCTTGATGCGATATGCTTTGTCGGTAATTCGGGCATACCGCTGATCGGCATCAATCTTGGCAGGCTGGGATTTCTGGCAGCCATACCGGAAGAAGAAGTGGAGGGCGCGATACTATCATTGGTAAGAGGCTCTTATACGCTGGAAAAAAGAACACTGATACACCTAGATTCGAATATCCCATTATTTAACGGATCTCCATTCGCGCTCAATGAATTCACCTTGCACAGACAAGACACTTCATCAATGATCAAGGTACATACGTATCTGAATGGCGAATTTCTGAACACCTACTGGGCAGACGGACTTATAGTGGCTACACCTACAGGATCTACAGGTTATTCGCTTAGCTGCGGGGGGCCGGTTGTATTTCCTCAGACATCAAGTTTTGTGATAACACCTGTAGCGCCGCATAACTTAAATACACGTCCTATTGTAGTACCGGATGACAACGTAATATCATTTGAAATAGAAGGCCGATCAGAACAGTTCTTATGTACGTTGGATGCCCGAACTGAGACCATAAAAAGCAATGTGCAACTGGCTGTGAAGAAAGAGAATTTCACCGTATCGCTGGTAAGACCTGATGAACACAACTTTCTGAATACTATACGACAGAAATTGTATTGGGGTATCGACAGAAGGAATTAAGATATAGAGAGCAGGGAATATGCAGGCAATCCTTCATCCCTATTGATAAATAAATTGAGACACCGATGAACCAACTGAAACAACTATCGTTTATCATCCTCTGCCTACTTTCACTACCTGCATCGGGTGGTGAAATGTGGCATCCAGCAGCAGCCCGTGAGGGAATGAAAACGACTTCCAACCTTGCTGAAGATGCATCATACAGGATCTATACACTAGACCATGACCTACTCAATACCACATTGACAGGATCGCCCTCACCTGTAATAACTTTACCTATGCCTGATGGCAGCATGCTGTCATTCAAGATAACCGAGTCACACATATTGCCAACAGATCTTGCCGGAAAATATCCTGAACTTAAAACTTATAACGGTGTAGCTATTGACCAGCCATCTATCACCGCAAAAATCGATATCGGTCCATCGGGGTTTCATGCGATGATCTATAACGGCCCTAATACCTGTTTCATAGACCCCGGGACTAGTTTTACACCGGGATCCCCGTATGTGGTCAAATATAAAAGAGATGAACTGCGAAAGGCTATTGCCAACGGATGTCAGGCAATAAAGAGTTTACAAAATACAACACAGGAGACAGGACATAAAACTATAAACGGCTATCAGCTGCGCACCTACAGAATAGCCATTGCCTGCGACCACCAATATGCACAGGCTGCTGTAGGCACTGCAACACCCAATAAGTTGCAAACCCTCAACAAAATAATAACAACACTGAATCGTATCAACGGGGTGTATGAAAGAGAACTGTCTATCACCATGCAATTGGTCAACAACAATGATACCCTGTTATTCTTAGATGAGGCTACAGACCCATTTGGCGCCAGTGACTCTAACCCATATGGACTGATGACCCTGAATCAGAAATATTGTGACTCTCTTATAGGCACAGCTAATTATGATCTGGGACACATTTTTAGTACGGGTGCCGGCGGACTCTCACAGATAGGCTGTGTATGCAATGCTACATCAAAAGCGCAAAGTGTGACCGGTAACAGTCAGCCAACCGGAGATGGATTTGATATAGACTATGTAGCCCATGAAATAGGGCATGAATTTGGCGCCGACCACACCTTCAATAACAATGTAAGCGGCAGTTGCTATGGTAATGCGAATGCAGAGACCGCTGTGGAGCCGGGAAGCGGATCGACACTAATGGCGTATGCAGGTATATGTGGCGGAGATAATGTGCAACTGCATAGTGATGATTACTTTACCACTGCCAGCTTGCTACAGATCAATACATTTATTTCGAATGCCGGCGGTGTGTGTGCAAGCAAAACAACTACCAATAATAAGCCGCCTGCACTGGCAGCTTTCGACACATCCTATTATATCCCGTTTCAGACACCATTTGAACTTACCGCCCCAATTGCAGTAGATTCGGCAGCAGATACACTGACCACCTACTGTTGGGAACAATTCAATCTGGGTGATTTCGGCAAAACACTGAAGACCACTGAGGAAGCCGGGCCATTATTCCGATCCTACTCCCCTACAACAGACCGAACCCGCATCTTTCCTCGCCTTGAAATGGTATTGGCGGGCATACATAGCGATGCCGGCAACAATAATGCAGAGGGCGAGAAACTACCTACTGTAGCTCGTTTCCTTACCTTCAGACTTACCACACGCAGCATACTGAACGGTCTGGGTTGTTTCCTGTTCCCGGATGATAGTATCCATCTGGATGTGATCAATACTGGCAGAGGATTTACAGTGACCAGCCAGAATACAGACGGGCTGAAATACATAGGTACGAGTGTGCAAACAGTAACATGGGATGTGGCCAATACTACCGATGCCCCGATTAGCGCCAATGAAGTAGATATTTATCTGTCTCTGGACGGAGGTAAAACATGGGCTTACCATCTTGGCAGATTCCCTAATAATGGCTCGGCCATTGTTACCCTGCCCAACCCTGCCAACACATCGAACAAGGCACGCATCAAGGTGAAGGGTACGGGCAATGTATTCTTCAATATTAACGGATATGACTTTTCCGTGATCAGCAATCCCGGTATCTATGGTGATATCTTACTCTTTCCTGTACCTGCCAAAAATACGATCACCATTGTAACGGGTGATAAAGGGGCTGTTGCCTCTGTGATCTATAATGCAGCAGGCAGAGTAGCGTGGAGAGGTGATATAAACGGCATCTATGACCTGGATGTGGCTATGTGGCCGCGCGGCGTCTATTTCATCAAAATGATAGATGTAAGGAACCAGATGACCAAGAAGAAGTTTGTTTTGGAATAGATGGTTCGAGGAAAGACCAAATAACCTGCGTGATGCTTTTTGAGTGGAGAAAACTATCTATCTGCCACAACTCCTAATTTTTCAAGGGCATTTTTTGCAGCTACCTGGCCTGCATCCTTTTTATTGTAACCTGTACCGCTAGCTATCATTTCGCCATTTACCATGATACCTACGGTAAAGAGTTTTCTTGTATTCTCGATCTTCTCATCGAGCGTATCGAAACTAAGGGTATGATTGTTCCTTTGCGCCCAACTGAGTAGCTGGTTTTTGAAATTGGTATCCGTACTTTCCATAGTATCGAGATCTACATATGGGCGGATAAGCTGGTTGATGATAAACTTACGGGTAACTTCAAGTCCGCGATCCAGATAAACAGCACCAATGAGTGCCTCAAGGGCATTGCCAAAAATATGGCTGCGACTAAGGCTTCGATCGTTAGTATTATAGACCACCATCTTGTTGAGCCCCATGCGCAATGCCACATTATTCATGGTTTCTCTGCGCACTATCTTTGAGCGAAGCTCGGTAAGATAACCCTCATCCTCATAAGGATATTTTTTGAAGAGATATTCGGCAATGATGGCACCCAAGAAGGCGTCGCCCAGGAACTCCAGACGCTCATTGCTATCTGTAGCTTCTTCAGGGCGAGAACGGTGCATCAACGCCAGTTTGTAAAAAGCTATGCGCTTGGGCGTAAACCCAAGTACCTGCTCTAACTGAGCCAATAACTCCTTATCGGACGAAAAAATATTGAGGATACGGGAAAACCTTCCCACAGTTATTCAACGAATTTTTTGAAGATCACTGATGCATTATGGCCACCGAAACCGAAAGTGTTGCTCAGTGCAGCCCTTACCGTTTTCTTCTGTGCCTTATGGAAGGTGAAATTCAGACGGGGATCGAAAGAAGGATCATCCGTAAAGTGATTAATAGTAGGAGGGATAATATCGTTAGTAGCTGCAAGGATACTTGCAATAGCTTCAATGGCTCCTGCAGCACCTAACAGATGACCAGTCATAGACTTGGTAGAACTGATATTGAGGTTGTAAGCATGCTCACCGAAAACGCGCTGAATAGCCGCGATCTCACTGATATCTCCCAAAGGAGTAGAAGTACCATGAACATTGATGTAATCAATATCTTCCGGAACCATACCAGCATCAGCAAGTGCCGACTTCATTACATTGTAAGCACCCAAGCCCTCGGGATGAGGAGCTGTGAGATGGTACGCATCTGCACTGAGACCGCCACCGGCAACCTCAATAATGATGTTGGCACCTCTTCTTTTTGCATGCTCATACTCTTCCATTACCAACGCACCTGATCCTTCACCCAATACAAAACCATCACGATCAAGATCGAAAGGTCTGCTGGCAGTCTTAGGGTCATCGTTGCGCTCTGAAAGAGCTTTCATTGCATTGAAACCACCTATACCTGCTTCTGTGACCACAGCCTCTGAACCGCCACATACAATAGCATCGGCTTTGCCCATGCGGATGTAGTTAAGCGCATCGATGATGGCGTTGGTAGAAGAGGCACAAGCACTTACGGTAGCAAAGTTAGGACCACGGAAACCGTACTTCATAGATATATGCCCGGGAGCAATATCTAAAATGAGTTTCGGGATGAAGAAGGGGTTGAAACGGGGAGTACCATCACCTGAATTGAAATTTTTCATTTCTTCAATGAAAGTGATCATACCACCAATTCCAGATCCCCAGATAACACCAACCCTGTCTTTGTTCACGTCGCTATCAAGGATGCCGGAGTGCTTTACCGCCTCATCAGCCGCCACCAGTGCGATCTGAGAGAAACGGTCGAGCTTACGAGCTTCCTTGCGCTCAAAATAATCTTCCGGGTTAAAACCCTTCAGTTCGCAAGCAAATTTTGTTTTGAACTTAGTGACGTCGAATTGTTTGATAAAATCGGCGCCCGCAACTCCATTGATCAGACCTTCCCAATAAGTGGGTATAGTATTGCCTAATGGGGTAAGGGCGCCGAGGCCCGTAATCACTACTCGTTTATACGGTAAATTCATTTTGACGTGTTCAGTTCTTTGCTTGGTTGATGAAAATTACTTTACGTGTTCTTCAAGATAGGCAACAGCCTGACCTACTGTAGTGATGGTCTCAGCCTGCTCATCGGGGATAGATATGTTGAATTCTTTTTCGAATTCCATGATCAATTCTACTGTATCCAGAGAATCTGCTCCAAGGTCGTTAGTGAAACTAGCTTCCGGAGTTACTTCAGACTCATCTACACCCAGTTTGTCTACGATGATTTTCTTAACGCGATTTGCAATTTCAGACATAATAGTGTTTTTAAATTTTTGTTGCAAAATT
>CANFKE010000054.1 GCA_947447465.1 Chitinophagaceae bacterium
CCCTGAAAGGGTACTTTTTAACTCCACGGGGGAGGATGAAGGGTCTCGAACCCTCGACCCTCAGAACCACAATCTGATGCTCTAACCAACTGAGCTACAACCTCCATGCAATTTTGAGACTGCAAATATAGGGATAAAATCGGTTCGCCGCCAATCTTCTCTCAAAATTTCTATCTTTTTTTACTCACATTTTTTTCAATCACATCACTTACTGCCAATATGATCTCATAGGGCAGCTGAATATCAGTGTCTATTATGTCATAACGGCCTAGTGCCGACCAGCCCATTACAAATCGGGGATAGCCGTTGATGTTCACCTCATAATGCATCCCGTCTTTTCTTAGCTGCGGTACTATCACTGCCAGTAGGGTTTGCCGGTTATATATTATCTGCTTTGAAAAACTGTTAGCCACAACACAAAATTAGGTTCATTTACCCTCCTTAACTTCACTTTATCTTTTGAAATGTATAAAAATGCTATTATTGCGCCTGTATGAAGTATAATTTCCTCCTTGCTTTATTATTGTTATGTGGTATTGCTCAGGCTCAGTCAACCAAGGTCATTCTTAAAGGCACTCTGTTAATGGCTACCGGTGAGGAGTTTCCCTACAGATTGGAGCTCACTGAAGCCAATAATGTCATCACCGGTTATAGTTATACTTATGATGAACGCGATGAAGCTAAAACGATCATTAAGGGTAAGGTTGACAAGCAAAGCAAAAAACTGACGTTCAAAGAGACCGAGATCGTTTCGTCTCACTCTGTTTTTACTAAGGCATTCATGTGTCTGTTGCAGGCTTCATTAGAATACAGAAACGGCAAACTTTCCGGACCTGCTACCAATAAGCAGTTAGATAATACTTCCTGCACAGAGGGGAAGCTCACTTTTGCCAACAATGCAGAAATAGAGAATCTGTTCAGCAGCCACGATCCTTATGATGTGGAAATAAGAATGGGAGAAAAGAAGAAAGAAGAACCTGCTGTAGTAGCTCCCGTTATGCCCAAAGCGCCGGAAGAGCAGGTAGGCACAGATAAAATTACTGCAGGTGTAGAAAGAAGTTATGATTGGAGAACAGACAGTATTGTTGTTGATGTATGGGATGGAGGTTTCTTTGATGGAGATAAGATATCCATTCTGTTCGATGGCAAATCTGTTCTGAGCAATTATGTTATCCTTAAACAGAAAAAACGGATCTCTATCCCATTGCCTCCGGTTGGCATTCACACCTTTGCTATTGTTGCAGAGGATGAAGGTGCTGACCCGCCTAATACAGCCTCGCTTATGTTATATGATGGTACCGTCAAATACAGTATTGTCGCTTATAACAACAAAGGCCAGCGGTCTATGATCAAAATAAAGAGGGCTAAATAGAAGGCTGCGATTATTGGAGTGCAGATCAGGGTTCATGTTTAACTCTTTCTCCCCTTTGAGCCATAAGCCATTAACTTTGTAACATGCATACCCTCAAAATAGATATACCCCGCCTGCCGGTACCTATAGCTTATGATGATGCTATATTGCTTACAGGCTCATGTTTCACTGAGCATATTGCAGACCGGCTCATACAGCACAAATTCAATGTTGTATCTAATCCCAACGGCATTCTGTTCAATCCTCTCAGCGTTGCAGATAGTCTTAACGGATATATTGCCAATAAGCAGTACACCAAAGCCGATCTGTTTTACCTCAATGAGCTCTGGAATAGTTGGGATCACCATACCCGTTTTTCTGATATTGATGCAGATACTGCATTGGCAAATATCAACTCATCTCAGCAACAGGCCCACGATCAGATCAGGAATGCAAAACACCTGATCATCACATTAGGGTCTGCATTTCAATATTATCTTAAAGATGGAAACAAGCCGGTAGCCAACAATCATCGGGCACCTGCTCAATGGTTCGAAAAGCGGTTATTGACAATAGGGCAGATCACCGCTGCAATGCTGCAAACAATTCAGTCGCTCAGGGCCATCAATCCTGATATTCAGATCATTTTTACCATCAGCCCTGTACGGCATATCCGCGATGGTGTGGTAGAGAACAACAGGAGCAAAGCCCGATTGATAGAAGCAGTACATCAGCTTTGTGAGTCATGTACAGGTACTTTCTACTTTCCTGCTTACGAATTGCTCATAGATATTTTAAGAGATTACAGGTATTATGATGTTGATTTTGTACATCCCAATTTTCTGGCAACATCATATGTATGGGAGAGAGTAGTAGAGTGCGCAATGGAAGAGCATACCATTGCCCTGATGAAGCAACTCAGCGAGATCACTACTGCGGCACGGCATCGCCCAAGGTTCCCCGATACTGAAGCACATCAGAAGTTCAGATCGGTCACTTTGCAAAAATGTTTATCGCTGCAACAGCAGTTTCCGCATATCGACCTGACACAGGAAATTCGATATTTTTCATGACATTGTGTTTTGTTTACATTTGTTGTTTTTGAACGACCCTTCAAAATTTCCTATGTGATTCGGTCATTAGCAAAAAAATAATTAACAAAAAGCATGTGTTTTCGATATTGATGGTTATTTTCGTATTTTAGACAGTATAGAATTAGTCGGGTGGAGCAAGTATTAATAGCAGATAATTTATCGGGAAAAATAGATATGACTAATTTAGCAAGTTTCATTGTTATTGATGACGATCCGCTAAATAACACCATTTGCAGACTTACCATTAAGAAAGCGCTGGGTGTTACTGATGTGAAGACATTCACAGACCCGCTCGAAGGTTTGGCTTATGTTACTAACGAATATCCCGAAACTATCAGCAATAATCGCCCTACTTTTCTCTTTCTCGATATTAATATGCCCATCATGAATGGTTGGGAATTCCTCGAGCAATACGATATATTATCTGATTCCATAAAAAATAGCATCAAACTTTACATTCTATCTTCTTCGGTCGACGACAGGGATATCGAAAAGGCTAATGCAGATAGAAACATCGTTACTTATCTTGCCAAGCCTATAACAAAAGAAATAATAATAGATTTAGTTAACTCTTAATAAGACTTTCCGCTGATCTGTATCCCTCCCCTTTGTCGGCGGAGGGATTGTTATTTTATATACATTTGACCCCAATAAACATTTTCAAACAATGAAGAGGATCATATCAACTTTGGTCGTATTGCTGGTTGTGGCAGTTACTGCTCAGGCACAGAAAAATAAGATCAGAATAGAAACAGAATATGGCAGTATCGTACTAATGCTGTACGACAATACACCGCTCAACACAAATAACATGGTAAAGCTGGCAAAAGAGCATTATTATGACAGCACCATATTTCACAGATGCATACCTAAGTTCGTTATTCAGGGGGGAGATTCTACTTCAAAGCATGCACAACCGGGTCAAATGCTGGGTGAAGGTGGCCTCGGATACACAGTGCCTGCAGAGATCAACGATGTGAATTTTCATAAACGCGGAGCCCTCGGTGTGGCAAGAGACCAGACTCCCGATAAGTCTGGTTCAGCATGTCAGTTCTATATTGTTGTAGGTAAGCCTTTCACAGATGCGGATATGGATAACCTGACTAAACGTACCGGTCGTGTTTATACAGCGGCACAAAGAGAAGTGTACAAGAAAGATGGCGGCACTCCGCACCTGGATGGAAACTATACCGTATTTGGTGAAGTGGTGGAAGGAATGGATATAGTGGATAAGATCGCTAACGAAGCTCGTGATAAGAACGATCGGCCGAATAAAGATATTCGTATGCTGAAGGTCCGTGTAGTAAAGAAGAAAAAACGTTTCCTGTTATTCTAACGCAGGTAGGCTAATACGCTGTTCCCAATAAATAAGGTGGCTATTTAGCCACCTTATTTATTGAAAGGTCACTTCCTGTGTTTTGGTTGATGCATCGTTTTGTGGATTAAGAACCCGAACGTGAGACTGATATTCCTATTCTTTACCAATATCGCATCTGTAGTATTACTGATAGGATTAAGATTGGTGAAACCTGTATGGTAGCCCGCTCTGAATAATAATCCACTCTTAAACTCTACACCTATGTTGACACACCCTCCTGCCTCCAGTCGTTTTAGGTCGTTATTACTCTCCGATCCAATGCTCAGGTTTCTGTTAAATATAGTTTTGGGAATGGTAGTCGAAACGCCGTTGATATTGGCGCCAAAATACAGTCCTCCGCCAATAAAGAAATGATTGCGGTATGTTTTGCCTGTCTTGTAGATAAAGTTGATCGGTAGCACAAGGCTATTGACACTCATGTTTAGCGGAATGGGATAGGATGCATTATTATAGAGATAGAATTTAGTTCCATTCTGCACATAGCTAAGGCCGGATTGAAGGTAGCAGTGATGCCCCAATGATCCATCAATAATTATGCCTATCCTTACGCCGCTTACATATTCCGATATACGGATATTGTTGCCATATCTTTGAATGTAATTGGCCATGTTCAATCCCCCTTCAATCCCCAATTTTACATCCCCTTTTGATGTGAAGGCTATCGCCGATATAACGGCTGAAAGTATTGCTTTTTTCATAGTTATTTTTGAATGAGTGTGGTTTGATGCAGCCTATTACTGCATTAGGTTATCAGGTAGCTTCCCGCTTACTCCTCCAGCTCTGTTGCGGTTGAATAAATATCCGGCAGTTAGGACTATGTTGCTGCTCTGCACGGTTATGTTGTACGATCGTGGAGTGAGAAAGCCTTTCTGTGCGGTAGCGCGGAACAATAGCCCCTGCTTTAATTCAAATCCTGCATTGATACCACCGCCTATATCAAAGCTGGAACTATTAATGTAGATAGCATCTGAGTGGATGTTCTTGCCGCCATATATGCCCCCACCGATAAAAAACCTGCTATTGCCGGGATTACCGAATTTATAAAGCACATTCATAGATACTTCAATGGTCTTTACACTCATATAGTGACCGCTTGCGGTGAGGGTATAAGAATTCTGTTGCAGAGTAGTGCCATTGTGAGCATATAGAACACCCGGTTGCAAATAGCAATTGTCGCCTGCTATGGCCAGATCTGCTATGATGCCCAACCTGAATCCTATTACCGGATAAGACCCATATGGTCTCTGTATGGAAGGGAAATGATAATTGGAAATGTTGAGCCCACCTTCCGGGCCGATCTTTATTTGTCCCGTACCGGTTAATGCTATCGTCAGTAAAGACGTGATAAGCAGTAGTTTTTTCATAGCGATATTTATCGCAAAAGTAATAAAATCAATGAGTTGACAAAGAATAATGAAATTATACTAGTGTAGAATTGGGACTGTGTTTTCATCCGTGTTGGCCGGTAATAATACGCTTATATTTATGATTGCCCATCACCAAAACGAAGACCCTCCCAATCGCATTTGGACTATTCCGATTCAGACGATCTTCATCAAAAATCCGTTCCTAATCCCAGATAATACATAGAAGTACCTTCACTATTCATAGCATAGTCGAAGCGCACGAAATAGCCGAACAACATGGTCCTGAGTCCTGCGCCATAACCTATGCCCAACTGGGCTTTATTGGGTACTGTAACGGTAAGTATCACATTATTGTTGGCTCCCGGCAATGCATACTGAGGGAACTGATAAGTTGTGGATAGGTTCTCGCCCGATGGCAGGAAGCCCTGCCATGCTGTGCCGGCATCAGCAAACAATACCAATTGCAGGTTCTTCAGTATCGGCGATTGTACCGGTCTCTTTACAAATGTAGCCATCAAAGGCACTCTGAATTCTGTACTCAGTACTGAAAAGTTATTGCCTTTGAATGCACCTTGTTTGTAACCACGTAACGAAGTTGACAGCGCTACAAAACCATAGTTGCCGGTGCTGTTGGCTCCGTTATCGGTTTTCGGACTTATCCAGTTATCTACTCCACCCAATTGATATTGCACCTTGCCGGTACCGTCTGAATGTGCATACGCAAGTCGGGTTGCCCAGATAACATTCTTATAGATCTTCTGGTATGTTCTGAAATCAAGTCCTATGTTATAGACAGTTTGTTTCTCTCCGCCTATCTCATTCATATACTCGGCATAGAGCTTGTATCGAGTCCCCTTTCTTATATTCAGTATAGGACTCAATGTGTTGTCAAATACATATTCCAGTCTGTTCAATGACCAGTTTTTATTGGTATTCGGTATCTCATAAGACAGGCTCAGAGTGTCCTGTGCCTTTTGTACCATCCTGTCTTGTCGGAATGCGGTATGGAAGCGCAGGCTCCTCAATCTGTCAAACGGATAAGATGCCTCAGCCTGCACCATGTTGGTGATATTCTTGAATAATTGTGCTTTGATGAAACCATACTGTCCTGTTGAGTCTGTGTACAGCACATACTGGTTTTGTTTAGATTGGGTGCGCAGGAATAATACGCTCCAGTCCAGCCTGCGTTTGGTGTTCTTGTACTGTAGAAAATATGCCGAGCTCGACAAGTTGATCGGCAACTGGAAGCCTGCAGTTATCTTATGGTTCTCCATCAGCTCTATCATGTTGATGGTGGTCAGCAGACTAAGGTCAGGATTCTGATACGTACCCCCGCTCGTACCATAGGGCTGATATTGAGAGAATAAAGTACTATTATCTACACGCACATTGAATCCATCAGGCTTAAAGCTGACTCTGTAGGTCGATGGCTTCATTTTTACATAAGCGCTGTCATTGATCACTGCAAGTGTCGAACTGTCAGCCTCTGTAAGAGGCTTGCCATCTTCTACTTTTATTGCATCAGGTTTACGGACTTTCTTTCTCCTCAGCCCTCCTGAAATGGTATCGGTGAACTCTGTCTGGAAGGCATTACCATTCTTTACCTCAGGTAGTGCTATCGGTTTGTCTATAGGCTTTGCGCTGAAGTCGAATTTTACATTCGATCCCTCAATATTCGGATTGAATTCCGGCTTTTCTATCGACAGGATAGTTGGTGTAAGTACCTTTGGTTGTGCACTGTCTCCGGGCATTTCCAACTTATGGAAATAGACCATGTACTTCTTCTTTTCCTGCACCACATCGGCCACTCCACCACTGGCTACGTTATACTGATGACTGATAATGCTGGTATTGTAGTTGGTCACAGGTAGTGCATATGCCGAATCCATGTTGTTCTTCGTTCTGCCAAACATCACCACATATTTATTCACAATGCCATTGCCATCATACAGGTAAGCAAAGTTCTCAATGCCATATTGAATAGGCTGAGATACATGCCCGGTAGGGAAATTCGAACATTGTAATAATTCTTTACGCTTGGTAGTTGTGTTGTAGAAATATACATGCATAGGGCCGTTGGGCAACTGATTGACGCCCACCGGCACTTCCATATTGGGTTGCGGTCTGTTAGACATGAACAGTATCCCCTTGCGTGATGCACCATTCACAAATACCGGATTGATATCATCCCAGGCATCATCGGTAATGTTGGTCATCTTAGACCCCTTTATCTTAAACTCATAAAGGTCGGTCTGGCTTTTCTTGATCGCGGATAATACCAACTTGTCATCATCCTCCATGAATGACATGCCCAGTACCCGGTCAAATCGGTTGGGAGGGATCACATAGTTCTCTATCCTTCCCTTTATCGAATTGTATATCCTTAAATTGGTCTTCTTACCTTTTTTATACAGAATGGCCAGCTTATTACCTGCTGCCGACCATGCCATCAAAGGGTAGCTCGGGTCAACAGCTTCTGTCATGTCTTTTTGCCCGCCTTCCAGCAGCACAGATTGCACCTGATCAAAAGCGGTCTTCTGTGTGTATATCTTGAACTCCCCGTCTCGCCAGGCCACAAAGGCTATTTCACTGCCTCTTGGTGATACCATGATGTCACGAATGGTAGTATTGTCTTTAGGTACTTTCAATGAGATCAATCCGTTCGAACTATCAGGAAGTTCCTGAAGTGTCTGATCAAGACCATACGTGTTCTTATAGTAGGTCATGCAGGAATCATAGGCCTTCGTGATCTTCAAGCCGAGATGGGCTTTGTCCTTCATGGTCTTGTTCAGGCTGGTCTTCTGCTGCATAGCGGCCAGTAATGCTTTCATCTTTTCATTACCGTAATTATCAGCAATGAATTTCCAGAAAGCCTTTCCCGCTACCTCAGGGTATTCTTCCGATAGGGCATAGAATCCGGCATTAGGTCTTGCATCCAGCAAACGTTTCCATTCGCTGTTAGCTTCAGGGTTCCAGCCATCTACAAGATAGGCAATGAAGCCCTGCGTTACCCATGGTGGCAGGTTCATCAGCAGCTCGGTCTTCGCCATCTTCTTAAAGCTTTCGCCATAGATCATGCGCTCCATCACTACCTGTGCCATGCCCGCCTGTATCTGCCTTTGCAGGTCAGTATGCTTGCCGGTATGATATACTACCAGTTTGTCGCCCACAAGATTCCACGTACCCGATATGGTCATCTGGCTTATCTGAGACTCATCCTTCAAGCCAATGTTGGTCTGTCGGTAGTCATCATAAGAATTGTAGAGTACTATATTGAAGCGGTCAGGAAACTGACCACCCATTTTCTTTTCTATTACCTTGATGTTGTTCTCTGCCTCTTCAGCAACATAGCGGCCCAATTGCCTCCCGCTCCGGTCGTAGTGATATACCCTGAAGTGTTTGGTATCAAAGAATTTCCAGTCAAATTTGCGGTCCTGTATGCGGTTTTGTCCAAAGGTCTCTACATAAGATTGCGCATGCGCGGTCGAACCAACAAGTAAGCATGCACCTAGCAGTGCAGGGATAAGGAAAGATATGAGACCGGTTTTTTTTACCATGTTATAGAAAAAGGGACTGCCATTAAACGTAACTTTGCACTATAAAATTGCCCTGCCGTATATCACGGTCAGCGCCACTTTTGAATACAAATTACTAAAATAATACCGCACAGATATGTTAAATGTTGTTTTTTTTACGTTCAACCCTTTCGAAGAGAATACATACATCATTGCCAATGAAAAAAAGCAATGCTGGATCGTTGATCCTGGCATGTATGACGACAGAGAGGTCAAGCAACTGAAAGACTACATCAGCAGCAAGCAATTACAGCCGCAGGGTATCATTAATACCCATGCGCACATTGATCATATACTGGGTGTACAAACGCTTATAGACGAGTACCAAATACCTTTCGGAATTCATAAAGAGGAGCAGGTCGTGCTCGATCGTGCAGAGGCAACTGCAGCTATGTTTGGCTTTGAATTTAAGAATGCACCGAAACAAACGCATTACATTTCCGAGCTCGAACCATTAAAGTTGGGTGATGATACCCTGAAGGTATTCCTTACACCCGGTCACTCACCCGGTAGCATATCGTTCTATTATGAACCCGGTAGTTGGGTAATATCCGGCGATGTACTTTTCTCCGGCAGCATTGGCCGCACAGACCTTCCCGGCGGCAATTTCGATACCTTGGTCAGCAGCATCCGCACCCATCTTTTCACCCTGCCATCAGAGACCAAAGTGCTCTCCGGCCACGGCCCGGCCACAGAAATTGGCGAAGAGAAAAAGCACAATCCGTTTTTGAAGTAAGTCAGTAAAAGAGTTACCTCACCGTCTTTTTCTTATTCCTTTCATAATCCTCAAATACAAAACTGCCTAGTCCGTCGAGAGAAGAATAAAAAGCCTTGCCGCCATTCACTTCTGTGAAATTGCGTACAAAATCCTGCAGGTAAGGGTCTTGAGCTATCATGAAGGTGATCACAGGTATCTTCAGCTTCCTCAGCTGTCCTGCCAGATTCAGCGTGCGGTTCAATATCTTACTGTCTATACCAAAGCTGTTCTTGTAGTACTTGTTGCCTATCTTCAGGCAGGTAGGCTTACCATCTGTTATCATGAAGATCTGCTTGTTGGGGTTCTTCCTCCGGCGCAGTAATTCCATAGCCAGCTCCAGCCCCGCTACTGTATTGGTGTGATACGGACCAACCTCCAGATAAGGCAGGTCTTTCATTTCTATCTGCCAGGCATCATTGCCAAATACTACTATGTCCAGTGTGTCTTTCGGATAGCGGGTGGTGATCAGCTCACTCAGTGCCATGGCTACGCGCTTGGCGGGTGTTATTCTGTCCTCTCCATATAGTATCATAGAGTGACTGATGTCTATCATCAACACCGTAGATGTCTGTGCTTTAAAATCGGTCTCATGTATCTCCAGATCGCTCTGGTGCATGGTCAGTTTATCTATACCATGATTAATGAATGCATTATTGAGACTGCCCGTATAGTTGATACTTTCAGGAGCATCACCAAATTCGTATGCTCTTGTTTCAGGATTGGGCTCGTCACCCTGTCCGGTCTTAAAGGTGCGGTGGCTGCCACTTTTAGACTTCTTCAGCTTCCCGAATATGTCCTCTAGCGACCGCTTACGGATCACCTGTTCTGTCTTGGATGTTATCTTGAAAGTACCGTTCTGTTCATTCTCCTTCAGGTAGCCATTCTCTTTAAGGTCTTCTATAAAGTCACCTATGCCATAGTCCTTGTTGGTCAGCCCATATTGCTTATCCAACTGACTCAGCCAGCTCAATGCCTCACCGGCATCGCCATTAGTATATTGTAGCATCTCAGTGAATACCCCCAGCAACTTATCGAACGGCGTCTTATTAGCGTCTTCAGGCGTAAACTTCGAGAACAAAAATCCTTCCATAATTATCAATTCAAAAGCACATACAGATCCGGCAATTCACCGGAATTGATCACAACATAAAGTTAGGCTCTTGTAACCCAGTAAGCGTATTATTGATTTCTATAGTGGTATTTTGTTGTTTATCTGAACCTGGATTACACTGATTAACTGAATACTATGATTGCCATTAGATTTTTTATGTGTTTTATCGCATTTTGGTGACCCAATTGATTGGGATAACAGCTTTACATTTGTAGAATGTGCAATATAATTAATGGTCAATATGAAGATAGCGAATTAACAGGCAGAATAATAGGTTGTGCTATGGAAGTGCATAAGTATCTTGGTAATGGATTTCAGGAAGTAATTTACCAAAGATCTCTGGAACTCGAAATGGAGCAGAAAGGCTTATCATTTAGCCGGGAACATGAAATGGATATTTATTACAAGGGGGCAATTGTAGGAACAAGAAGAGTTGATTTTTTTGTAGAGGGCAGAATAATGGTGGAGCTAAAAGCAATTACAGCCCTCGAAGACGTTCACCTTGCACAAGCTATCAATTATCTTGAAGCATACAAAATGGATATTGGCTTGCTATTCAATTTTGGAAGTAAAAGCCTGCAAACAAAGCGCCTGATAAGAAAAAGTAGATAATGGAATTTTGCATCGGGAATCATAGCCCTCATTTAATCAGCGTAATCCAGGTTCAGACAAACAATTAATCACTGCCATCACAGTTCAGACAGTTCAGACAAACAAAATATCACTTTCCCCACCTACTCCCAGTCCGGATACTCGGCATTCCATTTGATCTTCTCTCCTGTCTTGCCCAGGCCCATTAGTTTATTGAGCGCGAAGTTGATGCCTATCTCATTATATGCGCCGGCTATGTGATAGTATGATCGGCCATAGTGTACCTGGAATTTATTGAGATTCATAGCAACACCAAATGCAAAGCCTGCCGATCCTGTTTTGGTCTTGATCACCATCTCGCGGCGGCGAAGGTCATTATAAGATACGGTCACCATCAGTCGCTTGCCAAGGCTCAGCTCTGCGCCAAAGATAAAATGCCTGAATAGCTTTTCTCCGAATGAGCCTTTAGATGAGGCTGTATCATTAGTGCCCAGCAGTCCGGTGCCGGTATTGTCAGCGGGGTTATTATACTGTACATCCCATTCATATAGGTGGTGAATGGTCGTATATATCCTTAATGGTAAGTGTTTGAACCTTTTAGAAACACCCAGTTGCAGGTCAAATGGCAATGGCTCAGCAGGATTGTTGGGGTTATATTTCTTCAGGGTAGCACCCATGTTTTTGGCTACTATGCCAAAGTCTATCAGAGAGGCGGTGTCGTAGTAGTTAACACCCACGTCCATTAATACTGCAGATGCGGTCGATGTGTAGAGTGTTGAATTGGCATACTTTACAGCAGCGCCATAGCGCCAGTGCTGCAGGTAGCTGCGCGATGCCCCCAGAGTTATCGCATAGTCAACGGCATGAAAGTCACCATAGACATTGCCCAGATCATCGGTATTAGCAAAAGCGCCGTAATTAAGATATTGTACGCCGGCAAAAAATGATGTTTGTGTTTTGGGCGCATAGTAGCCATACTGCAGGTTCATCACCTTGATATCGCCATAAAAACTATTATAATTGAGCCCCAGCTGATTGTGCAGTCCCGGACGCATCATTGCCGGATTTTGCAATGCCAGTGAAATATCGTTTTCCGGATTGGCTATACTGATGCCTCCTAATGCCGAAACATGCGGAGAATTGGACAAATTAAGATATTCGAAAGAAGACTGACCGCCAACTACCTGTGCGGTAGCCGGCCGGCAAGACAGCAGACCGGCAAATATTAATGCGTATTTCATCCCTCTCATGGTTCTAAAACGTGTCTTCATCCTGATTATTGCAATAAAAGCAAAAATATTGGTCTGCCTTTGATGACTAAATGAATACACCACATTGACAGAGCCCATGTGGTGTATTTTTATAAAGTTAAGTAATTCGTCTGCATTTGTAACGCCCTATGTCATCTCCCTCTCCCTTGGAGAGGGTCGGGGTGAGGCTTAACAAGTATGCCTGTCTCGTCCATGTTTGTAACGCGGATGCAACGAATGGGCGTTCGTAACGCCCACATATTACCTTACAAAGTATTTGCCTTGGTAATGTCTTCTACTATCGGTGTACTTACGCCGGTAAAGGAGAAACCACCATCATGGAAGAGGTTCTGCATAGTAACCATACGGGTATAGTCACTGAACAGAGATACGCAATAGTCCGCGCAAGATTCTGCGCTGGCATTACCCAATGGAGACATTTTCTCTGCATAGTCCAGGAATACATCGAAACCGGCAACACCTGAACCTGCAGTAGTAACTGTTGGTGACTGTGATACAGTGTTTACCCTTACTTTCTTGGCAAAGCCGTAGTGATAACCAAAGCTGCGCGCAATGCTTTCCAGCATGGCTTTCGCATCAGCCATATCATTATAACCCGGGAATGCGCGCTGTGCAGCAATGTAGGTCAATGCTACTACAGAACCCCACTCGTTCAGAGCATCGGCCTTTTTAGCCGACTGCAATACACGGTGCAGGGAAAGAGCAGATATATCAAGCGTCTTTAAGAAATTTTCGTAGTTGGTCTCTGTATAAGAGAAGTTTTTACGCACATTAGGAGACATGCCTATGGAGTGCAGCATAAAGTCGATCTTACCACCATGTATTTCCATGGTCTTCTGCATCAGGTTGTCCAGATCGGCAGTAGAAGTAGCGTCAGCAGGAATAACTTCCGCATTGCACAACTTCGCCAGTTCATTGATCTTTCCCATACGCAGGGCTATCGGTGCGTTAGAAAGTGTGATTTCAGCACCCTCGGCAACACAGGCCAGGGCAGTTTTCCAAGCAATTGAACGCTCATCTAGCGCTCCGAATATGATACCTTTTTTTCCTTTCAGCAGTTGGTGAGCCATATAATTGTATTGTTTACGAGGTGTAAATATAGCAAATTAGCGGGAGTGGGGTAATTGTTATCAAAAGCAGATGTCAAAGCAAAGTTTGGCGTAATCTCCGATTACGTCACTCCGGCAGGCAATCTCTGATTGCCGAAACCTCAAAGGCCCCATGTATTCACAGGCAGTTTTCCGGGAATACCTTTCAGCAATGCTTTTGCGCTACTGTAAATATATTCTTCAGGATGTTCTACCCAGCCAGCTCTCACCGGGTTGTTGTGTATATAATTCAGCTTCTGGTTAAAAAACTTTTCGGAAAATATGGCTTCTGCATGATTCTCATGTGTCCATACCTGATGATCGCTTCCGCGCTGATGCAGCGTGGCATTCCATTGAAATCTATGTAACAGCCAATCTTTTCTGCTCTCAGGTTCGGTTTTAATCGCATCTATCATACTTGATGCTGTAAACTTCTTAAAGTCCTGAATGGTTCTTGATAATTTTACCGATTGACTTCTTACAATAAGATGTAGATGATTCGTCATGAGTACATATCCGTAGACTACCAATCCTTTCTGTTCAATGCAATATTTAAGGCTATCAATGATAATATCTCGATAAACCTGCCTCGAAAAGAGATCGACCCAATCAACTATAGTGGGTGTAATAAAGTATGTGCCATACTGATCATCGATTTGATAGCCTGAACTCATCTTGTCTGTAATTTCTTATTTTATGTTGGTTACGCCAATCAGAGATTGGCTGCCGACATGACGTAATCAGAGATTACGCCAAACGAAGTTGGGGCTCCTATTCATATTTATCCGGGGATACACAAAGATAAACTGCCACGGAAAACATCATAAAAATGAGCAACACGATCCACAATGCTATGTTTTTCTTCATCGCTCTCCGCTCTCTTTCCCGCTCTCATTTCTTACCTCATTACCTGCACCTTACACACCGGCAACTGCACGTCTTTACTATCTGTTTTCAGGTAGTAGAGGCCTGTCGGCAGGTTTTGAACATCTATTACTGAGAGTGTGCTATTAAGTGTGCAACTCATAACCTTTCTGCCCAGTCCGTCATATAGTCCGGCTTGTATCGGGTTGTTGAACGAGTATCCGTTGATCGCGATATTGAGTTGTTCGCGGGCTGGATTGGGGAATACAGACATATTTGCCGTTTCGGCATGTATGCCGGTCACGCCGGTGTGGCTGGCTGCTGCCGAATCCTCCACAGTGATCACATTCATGTCGTCAAGGTAAAAACCGGAGTAATTGACCGCACCATCGCCTACCATAGTGAAGCGGATATTGATCAGGCCACCCAGATAATTGCTGAGGTTCAGTTCTTCCTGAACCCAGTCAGGGTGCTGCCCATCATAGATCGGCTCATTAGACAATTGATTCGTGGTGCCGGGCTTTGTGTAGCGGCCACAGAGTGGCTGCCAATTGGTAAAGCCTACAGGTGTAGCCTCTATCACCATATAGTCATACGATGATTCTATACCCCAGCGGCAATAGAAATACATGTAGGCCTGCACTGAGTGGGTAAGGTCTATCGTATCTATCAGTTGCAGTTCTGCCGTTGTATTATCAGCATAATTGCTGCAGCCTGCGGCACTGCTGCCTATAGATGCAGGCGCGGTATAGTAGATACTATTGCAGGTATTCCAGTCGCTTGCGCTCCAGTCGGTAAGGGTATTGGTATTAGGCACTGTATTGGTATTGTACTTACCGTAGTAGAACTGCACAGTGTCGTGCTGATAATACATGCCATTGTACAGCGTCAGTTCATACTTCAGCAATGCGCCGTTAGGCGTAGCAGAGGCTATAGAATAGGCCATCGAGTCTTTGAACTTTTGCAGTATCGTAGGGTTAATGTAGGTCTGTGGTGCTCCGGTAATGGTCAGTCTGCTGTCGAGCGATGTCATGGTAACAGTGAATGTAGCCGTATCGGGGTAGCCTATCCGTTGCATTTCATAATGCAGGTAGCCGGTATTGGCTGTAATGATCTTCTGGTCGTCTGTATGGATCTCAGAGAACGGCAGTAACAATGTTGCCGCGTTGATATTCGTTCTCAGGTTGTTCTGACAATCGGGTATGATGTTGGCGATCGGAGTATAGAAGCCGAAGTCAGATTTGCCGGTCTCTGGTGTCATGCTGAATATCTTGTTCTTCGTGGTCTGCTCGCCATAGCCCCAGTCATCACTGTCGCCATTGGTCACATAACCTACGGTCTGGTCGCCGGTGCCATAGCGGTAGGGGGTATGCTCAGTCAGATAGCTGCCTATGGCCACAAACTGTGAAGAGTCAGGCGTAAGCAGTGAGCCTATATAACCCCAAGGGTAGATAAGGTCATTACCATAAGTATGGTAGTTAAGTGTTGTCTTAAAGTGGTGATGTTCCGCAATGTATTTCATAGCCTGTGTCTCCGGCTCAGAAAACGCGCCTGTTCCGCGATAGGTGTCGCTCGAAGAGGTAGGGCTGGAGCCAACATTGTCATATCCCCAGTTGAAGCCGTAATTTCTGTTCAGGTCAACGCCTATGGTCCCTGTAGTGTTGTGTCTTCTGTTCTTGCGCCACATACCACCTCCGCCCGGGTTGGTAGATATATTGTAGAGCAATCCGTCGGGGTTCACGCAAGGCACAAAGTAGAGTTCTGTATTATCTATGATAGCTTTTATCTGCGGGTCAGTATTGTAATGTTCCAGCAGGTACCACAGATAGTAGATTGTAGAAGATATAGTGCCGGGTTCACGCGCATGGTGTAGTGCATTATACAGCATCTGTGGTTTGGCTGGCTGATCTACATTAGGATTGTTAGATACCCTTACCCAATAGATAGGGCGACCTTCTATAGAATGGAAGGTATCGATCGGCGCTCTGGCACTGATAAGACCGGGGTAGAGTAGCGCCATTGAATCCAGAATGTCAAGCATTTCTGTATAGGTAAAATAACCGCCATAAGTGCCTAAATGAAAATGGGCCGGTACGTCAAGCGTGGGGCCCATGTTACAATCAGTGGTCGTAGTCGTTTTTTGTGCTTTGCCCGGTTTGTTCTGCTCACGGTAGTACTTGGATACATCTTTGATGATGATCTGCACCTTGAAACCTGCCTTGCGGATAGCTTTCAGCTCTGAGGCGGAAAAGTCTGTCACAAAAAAAGTATTCTTTTTGTATTCACCATGATCTACCGCTACACCCAGAGTTGCCAGGTCGCGAATAGTATGGTCCTTCGCATTCAGATAGACCTTCGCACGCGAATACCTTTCCTGCTTTTGAGCAAAAGCAATGCTTACAGAAAATATAAATACCAGTAACAGACGTAATGCCTTCATAATAGTAAATTAAATATTGTATAAATGTATGAAATGTTTAGGTGATTTGTTTATCTGTGTTTGTGGAGGCGCATTTCAAATCTTTGCAGATAAAAATTGATCATTTTACCCGCGCAACTGCGCGGACATTGATCTCCCTCTCCTTTGGAGAGGGTTGGGTTGAGGCTCAATAAGCGAAGATTGGAAATCCCCCATTTGCAGGCAGGCCAAGAGTTAGTCCGGCATTCTTGTTGCCACCTATATGGCGGATCTCCACACATATCCGAAATGAATAAAATCCCCAAGAAATGTCCGATTCCTAATTAATTTGATTATGAGATAACCAAGCCCTGAAAGGGCGCCATCAATAGCCCGGGGTTTTAACCCCGGGTACGCCCCCCAACTACCTAGCCTTGAAAGGGCAACATAATGTCTGATAATTTAAATATATGGGCATTTTTCACAATATTTAAGCGAATTTCGCCCCTCTCTCCCTACACCCAAATGAACAGGTCTATGCTATGATCCAATACCCGCACCCCATTCCACAATTGCAAACCAAGTTATTCACAAATGTGCATTACTTTAAAGGTGTAACTTTGAAGAGAGTATTAATTTCGGTTGAGAAAAGTAAAGCAGAGCATGGATATTGAACAATTAATGCCGCACGTTGAGGCCCTCATCTTCGCAAG
>CANFKE010000055.1 GCA_947447465.1 Chitinophagaceae bacterium
ATTAGTAGATGTTACCGTTGTAGCAGAGTTGGCACAAGTAGTCTGGCAGCGATAAAAAGTTGAGGTTGATAATGCTGGAGTGGTATAGGTGATAGCCGTAAATCCGCTTCCGGTGCTCACGTCCGACCAAGTTGTTCCATTAGCCGATTGTTGCCATTTGTAAGATATGCCGCTTCCTGTTGTTGCACTGCCAAGTGTAAGTGTAGTTGTGGCACCTGAACAAATTGTTGAAGCTCCCGCTGCAACTGTTCCTTGATTAGGAGTGCCGGAACAAATGGGAGCAACTGTTCCCGCTAATGCCAGACTGGTATTTGTAAAATACCAGGTACCTGTACCACCAAGTGGAGTCAACCTTATTTTTATTACAGTACCTGCCGCTACATTTTGTAATGCTGATATTCCTGATAATGTTGTTGATCCCGGAGTACCTGTAGTACCACTTGTTGATGTTGTTGTCCAAGTACCGGCTGATGTGTAGGCACTACCACCAACTGAGTAAGAAATATCAACACTATTTACCGAACTAGATTTTCTGGTCGATCCACTCAATGTTGTTAATGATACTGTATAGCCTGATGCGCAGGTAAACTCGAAGTAAAAACTATTTCCTTCTCCTGCTGCAGGAGCGCTGCTTACCCATCCACCTGCAGCCCCATAACAACTTGCAGCTCCTGAACCTGATGTAGTTAGAGAAGCACCTCTAATTATTCCCGTGGTGCTACCTGTAAATGAAAGATTAGCATTGATTGTTGCAGGTGTCCATGGGCTCGGACCATAATTTCCTGCTCCACCTGTCAAAGTGGAAGGATTCCAGCTGATTATCTGACCAGAAGAAAACTTTGGTAATACTAAAATTATCAGGCAAAATATAATAGCTTGTATTCGATTTTTACTTTTTTTCATATAAGTGTCATTTTCACTGTGAGTGGTATTTTTATTATAGGAATTACAATTATTAAGGGTTCTAATTTCCATTCAGTATTTTTATTTCGGGGTGCAAAATTGAGTAAAATAATTGTTAATAAAATGTAAAAACGATTATGATTTAATTAATACTTTCTATGTAGTTCTTGAAAAAATATTAATTGCAGATTGGATCATTTCATGGTATATTATTAGGTAGAATTTGATAGATATTACTAGCAAATATAATTTAAAAATTTGACATATGGCGCAAATACACCCTAAAGTCGAGGAGTATGTTAATAATTCAGCAGATTTTGCTAAACCTATATTATCGCATTTGCGCAAGTTGGTACACACTACTTGTCCGGATGTAGAGGAGACATGGAAATGGAGTTTCCCAAATTTTACATACAAGGGCGCTATTTTATGCAGTATGGCTGCATTTAAGCAGCATTGTTCGTTCGGATTCTGGAAAGCATCACTTATGGATGACCCGGATGGAATACTTCTGGCTCAGGGCGATAGTGGAATGGGTAATCTGGGTAAGATCACCAGTTTAAAAGACTTGCCTAAAGATGCGATATTGAAAAAATATATTAAGTCTGCGATGCTGCTGAATGAGGAAGGAATAAAAAAAGCTCCTATAGTTAAACCTATCGAAAAGAAGGAAATTATCACCCCCTCTTATTTTGTAGATGCCTTAGCAGATAATCCTGATGCAAAAGCAGTATTCGATACTTTCAGTTATTCTAATCGTAAGGAATATATAGAATGGTTTGAAGACGCTAAAACAGAAGTTACCAGAGATAAAAGAGTGGCACAGGCTATAGAATGGATAGCAGAAGGAAAGACCAGAAATTGGAAATATAAAAACCGTTAATACAAAACAGATGTCAACTAGTTGACATCTGTTTTGTATGCTTTATTATATACCTGCTATGATCTCTAAAGATTTTCTGATCATGTTATCAACTGCAGCATTACCATCATTACAGAAGGTTTTAGTTACTCTGTTGGCAACTGCTGTGCTGATGGATAGGCTTTTATGACCTAATACCTTACCCAGTCCATACATTGCAGATGTTTCCATTTCAAAATTGGTCACCCTAAGATCTTGTGCTCTGAATGTGGTCAATGCGTCTATGAGATGAGGGAATGCCAGTGGTCCTCGAAGAACACGACCTTGCGGGCCGTAAAAGCCCGGACAAGTAACAGTAATGCCATGTACATACCCTGCTCCGAAGTGCTTGCGAAGATTGATAGATCCCTCGGCAATGTAGGGTCTTATGTTTTTATTTTCTAACCCAGTATGGCGATTGAACTCATTTATTATATAACTTTCATCGGGGTTATTGTCCATTTTATAATAGTGCATCAGGTTGTCTAGTCCTATTGCATGAGAAGATACAATCAAACTTTCCACCGGTACTTCACCTTGCAGACAACCACATGTACCCATTCTTATTATAGAAAGTGATGTGTGTTGGTCTTTTACTGTTCGCGTTGCAAAGTCAATATTTACCAGAGCATCCAGTTCATTGAATACAATATCAATATTATCCGGTCCAATACCGGTGCTTACGCAGCTGATATGTTTATTACCGATATAACCTGTGTGTGTCACAAATTCTCGATGTTGCGCTTTGTGCGTTATACGGTCGAAATACTTCGATACTTCTTTTACACGGTCGGGGTCGCCAACAGTAATAACAGTTGGTGCCAGATGCTCTGGAGCAAGGTCTAAATGGTAAATTGTTCCACGGGGTGTAATGATCAGTTCTGAGCTTCCTAAAGGGTTGATGCTATGATTCATTTTTTTATACTTGAATTGATTTGTAAAGAAACGAAATTTTATTACATTTGCATCCTGATTGGTCGGATGGCCGAGTGGTTAGGCACAGCTCTGCAAAAGCTGCTACAGCGGTTCGAACCCGCTTTCGACCTCAAAAGCCCTGCAAGTATTACTTGCAGGGCTTTTTTTGTTATTTGGGTTGGTATATAAGATCATATTATTGATAAACATTCAAAAAACCTCCCCACATTTGCATCCATAAGATATACCATGAAGGATCGACAGGTTTCAGAAAAGTTAATGATCATTGCAATTGTTGCCAGTATGTTTTTGTGGGGGCTTAGTTGGCCATCGGCAAAAGTTCTGACCCATTACAGTTCTGCTATCAACTTTGTTGTTTATCGGTATATTATAGTTGTAGTATCACTTTTTCTATTGCTGGTATGTTCCGGAGGTAAATTAAGAATCAGCAAGAATGGTGCGCCGATCGTAGTACTTGCAGGTATTTTGTTGTGTGGTTATAGTTATCTGTTCTTTATGGGGTTGAAAAATGGTTCTCCCGGAGCCGGAGGGGTATTGGTCACTATTCTGAACCCTATTATGGCCTATACTTTGGGTGTCATCATTGACAGGAAATTGCCGGGTAGGAATGAGGCTGTGGGACTTGGGTTAGGTATATTGGCAGGTAGTATATTATTGCAACTGTGGAGTGCAACAAGCTCTATATTCGATAGTGGAAATATCTATTTTCTTCTGGCTGCAACCACCTGGGCCGTGATGAGCAAATTTACCTCAAAAGGTGCTCAATATGGTTCATCTGCCGGATTCAGTTTGTGGCAATATGTAACAACATTACTCTGCTTGCTACCTATGACAGATTTTCACGAAATGCGTCTTGCATTAGGTATAAAAGATACCGTGTTCTGGTTCAATCTGTTTTTTAGTTCTGCAATTGTCACCACACTTGCTACTACCATGTATTTTTATGCTACAACCTGGCTAGGCGCAGAAAAGGCAAGTAGCTTTATCTTTCTTGTGCCAATGGCTGCAGCAGTTTCTTCCTGGTTGTTACTGAGCGAACGTATTCTGCCACACACTATTATAGGTGGTGCATTGGGTATGGCAGCGGTATATATGATCAATAAAAAGCCAAGATCAGCTATGCGATAACAGCTCAATGTTATTTTTTTAATGTCACTCATATTGATGATATGAGTCATTTATTTGGTTTAGGAGCGCTTCTACCTTTGTTTAAAGTTGATCAGCTATTTCTCTGACTTATAAATGACATATTAAATGAAAACGATCGTTGTTCCTGTGGATTTTTCCAATGCATCTGAAAATGCTGCTATTTATGCTACTGACCTTGCAGTAGTAATTGATGCAAAACTTGTGTTGATCAATTGTGTTGCTTTGCCTGTAACATTGTCTGAAGTGCCATTGCCGCTTGGTATGCTCGATGAAATGACAAGCGAATCGGAGCACAATATGATCGTGCTCAGAAACAAGCTGACAACTCATTGTAATAACAAGCTATCCATTTCTACAAGTGTTATCACCGGTTGGGTCATCAGCGAGTTGAAGGAGATAGTAGCTGAGATGGAAGTTTTTGCTGTAGTGATGGGTACAAAAGGAGCCGGAAACAGCGATGTATTCATGTTTGGTAGCACTGCTATTGATGCTATGAAAGACCTGCCATGTAAAGTTATGTTGATACCGGAGCATGTTTCTTATCAGGTCATCAACAATATTGGCCTATGCTCAGACATGAAGGATGTGAACAAAGAATTACCTTTTTCTGCTATCAAAAATGTTATAGCTCTGTTCAAGGGGCATTTGGATGTATTATATGTAAACACAAAGGGTACTGATATGCCGGGTAGTGTTTTGGCAGAATCAAAAACATTGCAATCGCAACTGATGGATATTCATCCCGAATTTCATTTTGTGGACAATCAGAATATAGAAATGGCAGTTACTACTTTTGTAAAAGACAGTAAAATAGATATGTTGCTGATCATACCTAAGAAGCACGGTTTTGTCGGATCTATCTTCCACAAGAGTATCTCTAAAGATATTGTTCAACATTTACCATTACCAATTATGGTACTTCATTGATGATCGGGAAACAACAATTACATCCTAATTAATAAACACCATGAAACATGAAACAACTCGTAAGAATGCGAAAAAATACCTGCGTGCAATAGATGAAAACATCATGGTGCTGAAGAAGCAATATGATAGTATTGCCAACCATGACATGCGTGTTGCATTCAAGAAGCTTCGAACATTATTGCGCATTGATAACAGATTGGCAGATGTAAAGAACAAAAAGCCTTTCATGTCGTTCAAAATGATCTATGATGCTGCAGGGGAATTGCGCGATCAGCAGATCTATGAGGAAGCCGTTTCAAAATATATGCAAGGTCCAGTTGTGGATAATGCCAATCCAAACAATGCATTTACGTTGCATTTGGAACATGGTCTCAATGTTGCTTTAGGTGAATTTGATGCAAATAAGTTCTATGCTTTAATTAATGGTGTGATGGTACCCCAAATAAGGCAACAGGAGATTCGCAGATTCATAGACAAGCAGTATGCTGCAATTGCTGAAATTTCTGATGATCTGTTAAATTATGACGCCCTGCATAAAGTAAGAAAACACTACAAAAATATATTGTACAGCATACCTTATCTGCATGTAAGGGAGAAAAACAAACAATATATAGGCTGTAGAAAGATGCTTGAAGTAATAACGGTTGAATTGGGTGATTACATTGATACTTGTACAAAATTGATGAGGTCAAAGCATCAATTAGCGAATATTGATGCTTTTGAGCTCAGAACAATATTGGAAAGAGTTCAGACTGACTGGCTTATTGAAAAGCACAAACAAAAAGAACACATTGTAAAACAATTATTGAAGGAGAATAAATTCTAATTATCTAATGATTCACTCATCAATGCTTCTGCAATGATCATATCTTCAGGAGTGGTAACTTTTATATTACTCTTTTCGCCGGCAACAAGGGATACAGATGTGCCAGCAGCTTCAACTACTGTAGACTCATCGGTAAATGCATCGGTATATGGTTGTTGAAAAGCAGCAATGATCAATTCGGTTCTGAATGTTTGCGGTGTTTGTATCACTCGCATATGGTCTCTGTTAAGTGGTTTTGAAGTATTACCGTCTAATATCCTCATACTATCTGTAACCGGAATAGCCGGAATAGCACTGCCATTGGTCAGGGCTTCTGCATAACATCTCCTTATGAGATCTGCAGTTATCATTGGTCTAGCACCATCATGTACAAATACTATTCCATTCCCGTCAATGGCTTTTAATCCATTTTGTACGCTATGAAAACGGGTTTCCCCGCCACTCACAATTATCGCCTCAATTGGGTCAGGAAGGGCGCTCAATATCATTTGAGCATAACTTAATTGGTCGGCCGGGAGTACGATAATGATCTGAATATCCGGAAAAGCATTCATGAAAGCAATAACAGAATGAGCAAGTACAGGCTTGCCCTTCAGTGGTAGAAATTGTTTGGGTAATGCGCTGCCCATTCTCATGCCTTTTCCTCCTGCTACCAATACCGCAAATTTCTTTATCTCATTCATACTTACTATTTTAACAGCCGGATTCATTTTGTCCGCTTAAACTAATCAGACACAAAAAAACGGTTTTCTTATGTCAATTCAAAAGTATGTACTGGCTTTGGCTACCTGCGTTACAGTATTATCAGCATCTGTAAAGGCTGACGGACAAATTGTAACTACTACTGATTATGTGAAACAAGCGAATGTAAAGGTATTTGTGACACCTTATAAAATGAATGCGGATGTAGTAGTATTCAAGACCCCATTTCTTAAAAACTCAATAGGTAATAAGGGTGTCTGGTACTTTTCTAAAATAGCGGGAGAGGCCAATAAGAAGATATATTTTATCAAACACAAAGAAGAGGCTGATGTATTGGTGTATTTTACTAATAATAGTGCTGAAGCCGGCTGGATAAACAAAAAGAAGCGCTATTTGTTCAACTAGGTCATTCATTTGTTTTCGGGTTATTGTTATTAACTATAATTAATGTTGGTTTGGCTATACACCAACATTTTTTAGCATTTCCTGTTTTCTTTTTACGGTACTTTTATGCCCTAAAAATGATCTCTGATGGCCGATAAACTCATTTCCGTAGATCCTTCCAACGGAAAGAAAATAGCAGCATATGCAATAGATAATGAAAAAAAAGTAGCTGCTGCCCTTACTGTGGCTACTGATGCATTTGCCATGTGGAGAAAACAACCATATAGCAAAAGGGCCAAAGTGCTCATTAATATAGCCAGGCAATTACGCAAAGAAAAAGAGCGATTGGCCAAACTGGCTACCTTAGAGATGGGTAAGCCCATTCAGCAGGGTAGAGAAGAGGTAGAAAAATGTGCCGTGACTCTGGAATATTATGCTAATGAAGGAGAGGGTTTTCTGTCGGATATACATGTCACTACTGATGCTGCTAAAAGTTATGTTACCTATCAGCCATTAGGTGTTATTTTGGCTATCATGCCATGGAATTTTCCATTCTGGCAGGTATTTCGTGCATTTGCACCTACTATTATGGCCGGTAACGTGATGGTGTTGAAGCATGCATCTAATGTAAGTGGATGTGCACTTGCAATAGAGGAGCTCATCACCAAAGCTGGAGCACCAAAAGGATTGTTACAAACATTGTTACTGCCATCTTCACGTATAGAAAAGATCATTGAACATCCGGCTATTGCGGCGGTAACGCTTACCGGCAGTACTGCTGCAGGACGTAAAGTAGCTGAAGCTGCAGGCCGCAACCTGAAGAAACAAGTGCTGGAACTGGGTGGTAGTGATGCGTACATTATACTGGATGACGCAGACATTGAGACCGCTGCACAAATATGCACTGACGGAAGATTAAAGAACAGCGGACAAAGTTGTGTGGCTGCCAAACGGTTTATAGTAACCAAGAAGACCAAAAAGGCATTTGAAACAGCTATGACCCGTAAGATGGAAGCTACGGCATGGGGAGACCCTTTGAATGAAGCCAACAAGGTGGGGCCAATGGCTCGTCATGATCTGCGCGATCAATTGCACCAACAGGTGGTCAGGAGCATTGAGATGGGAGCCAAACTGCTTTGTGGTGGCTATATCCCGAAAGATAAAGGGGCGTATTACCCTACCACTGTACTCACCGATGTGGTAAAAGGAATGCCTGCACATGATGAAGAATTATTTGGCCCGGTCGCAGCCATCATTGTTGCTAGAAATGAGGCTGATGCCCTGCGCATAGCAAATGACAATGAATATGGATTGGGTGGAGCTATAATTGGCAAAAATGTAGCTAAGGCAGAGAAGATGGCGGTAGAAGAGATGGAAGCAGGTAGTATATTCATCAATGATTTTGTTCATTCAGACCAGAGATTACCTTTCGGCGGAGTAAAGAATAGTGGATATGGCAGGGAAATAGGTTCGTTCGGTATTAAAGAATTTGTGAACATTAAAACCATTTACATAAAATAGTCGTTTCTTAGGTATGCTTTCACGCATACCTTTTTTATGACTTATTATATGAACTGGATAAAATCACTATTTTCGGGTAAGGTTATTGCAGGCATTACCATTGTGTTGATTTGCACATCGGTCTTACTAGCCCTGCCACAAAAATCCCTTAAAAAAGACAAACATATGTATTCATATCTTGCACTTGGCGATTCTTATACTATTGGAGAACAGGTATCATCACAAGATAATTTTCCAAATCAGACGGTCAGCTTATTGAAAAAAAAGCATGTTGAAGTTGGGACGCCCGTTATCATAGCAACTACCGGTTGGACAACCGATGAACTTGCGGCTTCTATCAGGGAGCACAATATTGTGGATAAATTTTCTATAGTGTCTTTGCTAATAGGAGTCAACAATCAGTACAGAGGGCGCAGTGTAGAGAATTATCGTGAAGAGTTGGAGCAATTGGTCAATCAGGCAATTGGATTTGCTGACGGGCATCCGGAGCACGTATTTGTTCTGTCTATACCTGATTGGGGGGTAACTCCGTTTGCAGAAGATAGAGACCGACACAAAATAGCCTTGGAAATAGATGCTTATAATGCAGCTAAGAAAGAGATAGTGCTGGCACATAAATGTCATTATATAGATATTACAGAAAGTACTCGTAAGAATGGTGCTGACGAGGAATATCTGGTCGAAGATCGTTTACATCCATCGGGTAAGGAGTATGCGATATGGGCGGAACAATTGGCTGCAGAGATAGAAAGTCAATTGAAAAAATAAATGGATAGGAATGACTAATTACATAAAGTTTGTTTTGTAATCACCCAATTTCATGACACTCGACGAACTTCGTGATCTATGTATGTCTCTGCCGGGCGCAACCGAGGGCATAAAGTGGGAAGATCATATCTGCTTCATGGTAGGCGGAAAAATGTTCTGTATTACCGGAGAGCAGGGTGGAGCATCGCTGAAGGTGACACCGGATGAGTTTGATGAGCTGACAGAGCGTGAAGGGATCATTCCACAGGCATATATGGCCCACAATAAGTGGGTGAGGATAGAGGCTTTTCATTTACTGAAACGCAAGGAGTGGGAACATTTTGTGAAACACTCCTACATGCTTATTGCTGCCAAACTTTCTAAAAAGATGAGAGATTCCTTTCAGAACTGATATAATTGTACGATTTATTTGTACTTATGTCGTTTCAGGGCTTTTGAAATATACCCTTATTACATTACATTTGGGCAAAGATTGCTTATGAAACGCATTTTTTCTCTTTTTTTCTTTACCCTTTCTATTTGTTCCCTTAATGCGGAAGCGCAGTACAGGAAGATAACTACCATAGCAGGTACCGGTGGTATTGGCGGCTATGGCGGCGACGGATTTGTGGCTACCGCCGGTGTACTCAACGGCCCCCATAATGTGGCAGTTAGTAATAAAGGTGAAGTTTATATCGTAGATTTCTACAATTTCCGTGTACGTAAGATCAAGACCAATGGTAGCATCGTAACATTCGCAGGTAATGGTATTACCGGTTACTCAGGCGATGGTACTGCTGCTACCAATGCCAGAATGAACCCTAAGGGTGTGGCAGTTGACTATCGTGGTAACGTGTATATCTCTGATCCTGTTCACAGTGTTATCCGTAAGGTGAATACATTGAATATCATCTCTACTTATGTTGGTACAGGTATATATGGTTATACACCATCCAATACTAATGCTAAAACAACTAAAATTGGTGCTCCGTGGGGTATGGCATGCGATAATGAGGGTAACCTTTATTTTGCAGATGCTGGTAATCATGTAGTATGTAAGGTGGATACTTTTGGTGTTATCTCTACTATTGCCGGTGACGGTAACCTCGGTTCAAGCGGTGATGGATTCGGTGCTTTGACTGCCCGTTTGGATTCTCCTTATGCTGTAGCTGTTGATCGTAAGGGTAAGGTATATATCGCAGATCACAATAACAGCACTATTAGAATGGTTGACCTTTCCGGTAACATCGATAGAGTTGCAGGTACTACCGGCGTTTTTGGTAACAGCGGTGACTTAGGACTGGCGATCAATGCACAGTTGAACTTCCCTACAGGTGTTGCGGTAGATAGCGATTATAATGTCTATATTTCAGATTCACATAATAATGTTATCCGTATGGTAGATGCCACGGGTGTTATCTCTACTATCGTTGCAAATGGTTTCCCTGGTTTTGGTGGAGATCTTGGTGATGCATTGGGAGCTAACCTTTGGGCGCCATATGGTATCTGTGTTGATTCAACAGGAGCTATATACATTGCAGATGCCAACAATCAGCGTGTCCGCAGGGTTTACAGCGCTACTGTGGGTGTGAATAATGTTGACCCTGCTGCAGGATTGACCATCTATCCTAATCCGTTCAATAATAATATCACAGTTGCAGGTTTGCACAATAACGATGTAGTATGCCTTTATGACCTTATGGGTCGTCCGGTAATGCAGCAGGTTACTGTTGTCGCAGGTGCGAAGACATTTGAGATCGGTGATATTGCTCAGGGTATCTATCTGCTTCAGGTAAATGATGCTGCAGGTAATAACCGTATCACAGCTAAAATGATCAAATAGCAGCTAATATATTGATAAGATAATTACGGATAAAGGTTCCCCATCGGGGAACCTTTATCTGTTTAAGGGGGGCTTAATTTTATCACAGGTTTGGCATAGAGGTCATTGCAACTGATCGCTTTTGAACTGCCTAAAAACCAACAAAGGCTCCCAGTGGGGAGCCTTTGCAATAACTATGATAATAGGTTGAAATTATCCTATTGATACCAATTCTACATCAAAGATAAGATCCTGACCAGCAAGCGGATGGTTAGCATCCAACAAAACTGTCTCAGCATTTACTTCTACGATCACTACAGGGAAAACATTACCTGAATCATCTCCCATCTGTAATTCCATACCTACTTCCGGCTTCATATCAGCAGGAAAATCGCTGGTAGGGTATTCCATGATCATATCTTCGTTGCGTGGGCCATAAGCCTCAGCAACAGGTATATTTACAGTCTTCTTATCGCCTGCTGTCATGCCCATTACTGCATCGTCAAATCCCTTGATCACCTGTCCGCTGCCGGCAGTAAATTTCAAAGGTTCGCGGCCTTCAGAACTGTCAAATGTTGAGCCATCGGTCAGCTTGCCATGATAATGAACGTTAACCACGTCACCCTTTTGTACTTGTTGCATAAATATATTTTTGAATTAATTTAGGGCGCAATTTACATTAATATGTGGAATGCAAGGTTACCTTTATGAAAAATATAAGAATTATGCGGCTATTGCTATTTGCCGGAATCTGGTTATCACTATTATTTGCTTCATTTACAGGTACTTCCCGTTCTTTGTTTGATACATCTGTTAAGCCTGCCGCCTCGTTCACCGCAAGTTACATACCACTGCTGAAGGGTAAAAAGGTGGGGCTTATCATTAACCAGACCTCCTGTGTGGGTGACTCTTCTTTGCTGGATATGCTTTTGGCTCGCGGTATAAAGGTGACCAAAATATTTACTCCCGAACATGGTTTTCGTGGTAAGGCCGATGCCGGAGCGCACGTGGACAATACCATAGACGAGGCCACACACCTGCCGGTAGTATCGCTCTACGGCAACCATAAAAAGCCTACACCCGAAGACCTTAAAAATATAGACGTGCTGGTCTATGACCTGCAGGATGTAGGCGTTCGCTTCTATACCTACATATCTACTTTGGAATATGGTATGGAAGCCTGTGCAGAACAAAAAAAACAATTTGTAGTGCTCGACCGCCCCAACCCCAATGGCTTTTATATAGATGGTCCT
Organism: Chitinophagaceae bacterium; assembly: GCA_947447465.1. GTDB lineage: Bacteria > Bacteroidota > Bacteroidia > Chitinophagales > Chitinophagaceae > Flavipsychrobacter. Next base: position 12,072 of record CANFKE010000055.1, read on the forward strand.
GTACTTAAAAAAGAGAACCGCTCATTTGTGGGTATGCAGGCAATACCCATAGTCTATGGTATGACGGCCGCAGAATATGCTACGATGCTGGTAGGGGAGCGCCTATTTACCGATGCCGATAAGCTGGACCTGCAAGTGATCAAATGCATTAACTACGACCACAGCAAAAAGTACGAATTACCCATAGCTCCATCTCCCAACCTGAGAAATATGGGTGCTATATATGCTTACCCATCAATTTGTTTGTTTGAGGGGACTAATATAAGTGTAGGTAGGGGTACAGCCTTTCCGTTTCAGCAGTTTGGTAGCCCAGAACTGAGTGGTAAATATACTTTTACCCCTCAAAGTGGTGAAGGTGCTAAAACACCACCATTTGAGCATAAAAAATGCTACGGCGTATTGGTAGGCGAAACACCCGGTGAGATACTCAAACAAATAAATGGCAAGCTACAATTGAAATGGTTGATAGACGCATACAATGCATACCCCACCAAAGACCAGTTCTTCACCGATTTCTTTAAAAAACTCACCGGCTCGGACGAACTAAAAATCCAAATACAAAAAGGTGAGACCGAAGCCACCATCCGCAAAAGCTGGCAAAAAGATCTGAAAGCCTTCAAAGCTATTCGTAAAAAATATTTGTTATATAGAGATTTTTAGGAGCATTGTTTAAAAAGAAAGCGATATGAACCATTTGGTTAATATCGCTTTCCCAAAATTGTTCGGAATACTATCGACCATCTACTTATTCCCCGATCTCTCTTTCCTCCGCATACCACGGCATACTGCTGGCATTGCGGCTATTCTCCCAGTAGAATGGGGTGCGGGGCTTATTGTAATTGCCTATCTCATTCATGGTCTCACAATCATACAAGCGACCATTGATCATGGTATAGTGAACACTCTCTGTATTATAGATATTCTCTAAAGGGTTCTTATCCATAATGATCAGGTCGGCAAACTTACCCACCTGCAGCGAACCTATCCAATTGTCTAACCCAAGGCTGGTGGCAGGGTTGATGGTAGCGCAGTGCAATGCCTGCATTGGCGTCATACCTCCTTGTGCCAGCATCCATATCTCCCAGTGTGCGCCTATTCCCTGTATCTGACCGTGCGCGCCCATATTTATGGTCACACCTGCATCTGTCAGTTTCTTCAAGCTGCGCGATACCTGCATATGGCCATTCTCATATTCCTCTTCGGGTGCCATTGTTCTGTGTCGGCTGCGGGTGTCCAATACTGCGCGCGGAGTAAAACGCATCAGCCTTTCCTTCGCCCATACATCGGTATGCTGATACCAGTAATACTCACCACTCAGCGCACCATAAGATACTATAAGAGTTGGCGTATTAGCTGTTTGTGCCCGCTTCCAGAACTGCACCACATCGTCATATAAAGTAGCCACAGGTATGTTATGCTCTATGGTGGTATGCCCATCCATTATCATGCTCAGATTATGGTTGAAGAACGACCCGCCCTCTGGTACTACTTCCATGCCCAGTTCACGTGCAGCTTCTATCACCATCTGCCGCTGCTCACGGCGTGGCTGGTTATAGCTCTTTACACTAAATGCGCCAAAAGCCTTGGTCCTTCTCAGTGCACTTTTGGCATCTTCATAATTATTGATCACAGCTTTAAAGTCACCATCAGCACCATATAGAATTGTGCCTGTAGAGAATATGCGCGGGCCCACCATCAGCCCCGCCTTTACTAGTTCACTTTGTGCAAATACCATTTCACTGTTGGCCGACGGATCGTGCATCGTAGTCACACCATAGGCAAGGTTGGTATAATATGGCCACTGCTTGCCCGGTGTCAGTCCGTCGCGGAAGTGTGCTCCGTGTGCGTGTGCATCTATAAAGCCCGGCATTATGGTCTTGCCCTTGCAGTCTATTTCCTTAGTGCCTGCGGGTATGGTTACGTTGCCTGTTTTACCAACGGCTACTATTTTATTGCCGTCTGTCATAACAGTGCCATCCTCTATAACCTCATCGCCCTTCATGGTAATGATGCGGGCATGGGTAAATGCCAGTTTGCCTTCGGGTATGTCGGTCTTTACCGTCAATCCTACACTTATGCCTTTGTCAGGAATTACAAATGCGCTGTCGGGTTGTTCAAATCTGTCTTTCAGGCTGATGGTGTAATATTGCTCACCAAGCGTGTAATGCAGTTGCTTGCCATCACCGCTCCATTGAAGGTTCAGACCTGCATCTCGTGATACTTTTCTTACAGGGAAGTCGGATGAATCATTACTCAGATTGATAGGTTTACCTGTGTGCTGGAATGGTGCTACATATACTTGATGCAGATTTACATACGCCACCCATTCATTGTCGGGAGATACTGTAAACTGCCCCGCATAGGTGCTCTTGAATATAGTACGCTCATCATTGCCCTGCAGGTCGCAACTGCCCAACTGCTTATCCGGCCAGCCACCCGTCTGGTAGTAGATACGCTTACCATCGCTGCTGAATGTCGGGTTGTCTCCTTTGTCGGTAATAAATGTTTCGTTACCGCCTGTAACAGGCATGGTGTAGATGCCCGGCTTTATGGTGTAAGTATTCCCCATTATATTGTCACTGCCGTCTTTACTGTAAGCTATGGTATTACCATCGGCACTATACACAGGTGTTCGATACATGCCCTTTTTGCTGGTTATTATTATGGTTGGTTTACCGCCTTTTATGAGTGTTCTACGTATAGATCCTGTCAATGAATCATCCCAGGTCACATATACTACCTCATTGCCGGAAGGAGAGAAATGCGGTTCAAATTCCTGCTGGTTGCCTGTGGTCAATCGCTCAGGTTTACCATCGGGCAGGGTCTTCTTCCATAGGTGTCCTACAGCATTAAATACCAGCCACTTTCCATTGGGCGATGTTACCGCATTACGGATCACATTGGCTGTAAACTCTTTCTGGTCAAGGTTTTGCTTAAAGCGTACCGCATCGGTTATGTGTTGTTTTACATTGCAGGTAAAAGGTATGTCTGTTGCATCATTCATGCCGTTTACATTCACCTTCTTTATCTTACCCTCGCTCCATATTACTATATTCTTATCGTCGGGCATCCAGGCATAACCGGTATAAATGCCAAATACGGTCCATGCTTCCTGCTGGTCTTTACTCAGGTGGTCATATATCGGCCACTCTTCGCCTGTTTCCAGATTTCGGAGGAAGAGAACGGTCTTGGTCCTTACACGTTTTACAAAGGCCATGGTCTTGCCATCATGGCTTATCTGCGGACGAACGGCGCCTCCGGGGCCACCTGTCACGGTCTCATTTATTCCCTTCTCTCTGTCAAACCTTTTGATGACAAATATCTGATTGTTCGGATCTTTATTATACTGAAAGAATCCCCCCGGATACATGTCTTCACTATAATACACATACCTGCCGTCAGGGCTTACTGTAGGTTCGTTCAGGTCTTGCTGGTCGTTCTTGCGGCTGGTCAGTTGCAGGCCATTGCCGCCATTTACATAATACATCCACAGTTCACCCGCACCCAATGATCTTCCTGAAGTAAAGTGTTTGCGTGCTATTATATATTTTCCATCAGGTGTCCAGGTGCCATTATTCAAGAGCCTGAAGTTCTCTTTGGTTATCTGATGGGCATTACTGCCATCGCGGTTCATTATCCATATATTATCTCCGCCGCCAGCATCGCTGGTGAAGAGCATCTGTCTGCCATCGGGCGAATAGCGCGGTTGCACCTCCATAGCCATTCCCTGCCGCAGTACTTTCGCTTCACCACCCGTAATAGGTAGGGTATAGATATCCCCCAGCAAATCAAAGGCTATTTCCTTCCCGTCCGGACTAACATCCAGATCCATCCATGTACCTTCGTTCACGGTAAAGTTCACATCCTTACCCGGCCCGCCCGGTTTGTTCACATCCCACTTCTTCTTGTCTTGCGCCTGCACTACCAGTGGTAATGCCAACATCAATGCTATAGATAATTGTTTTCGCATAAGTCTTTGTTGTAGAAAGGATAAAGATAATATCCTATCAGCATTATCATGGGTGAAATTACAGGGTAAAATATTTTGTATCTTGTTGCCAATGGAAGTAAACAGCATCAGCGGGTATTGGACAGGCAAAATCATCTACGGAGATACCTATGGAGATCAGATGGGGCAAATGTTATATTTCGATGCGATAATCACGCAAGTGAGTGATCAAATTAATGGTCATGCTATTGATACCAGTGGTTGGGGTATGAATCCTCATCCAGCTACATTATCGGGTACATTTACAGGTGGTAAACTCAATTTTGTAAAGCAATATGTTGTTTTTCATGCGCTTACCTCCGATAATAATGTATTGATCGATGATGCTCAATCTGGTCCGGAAATATATTATACCGGTCTATATAATCCAGACACCGGTATGATCACCGGCACTTGGGATATAAAATGGAATATGCGATTTATGCGATTGTTTCCTTATAAACGCAGTATTGGCAATGGTACATGGTCTATGAAAAGAAAAGAGACCGGTCACTAATAGTAAGTTACCCTGTAGATGACTACAACGTAACAAATGACTCCCAAGATATAACCTTGCAAGCGCAGGGTTAGAAGTCGGTAAACTACAAGTACTGTAAAAATAAAACCCCTCACGAAAATCGTAAGGGGTCACAAATTATTCATTTAGATTCAATTATTCACCTGCTACAAGTCTGAAGCCATTACCGTGGATATTTACGATCTCCACCGCGCTGTCTTCTTTCAGATACTTACGCAGCTTAGCTATGTACACGTCCATGCTGCGACCATTGAAGTATGTGTCGCTACCCCAAATTCGCTTCAGGGCCAGTTCGCGTGGCAACAGGTCGTTCTTGTATTCACACAGCATCAGCAGCAACTCATTCTCTTTAGGAGAAAGTGTGTGCGAATCATTACCATGTTTCAATGTGCGCAATTTGCTGTTGAAGTGATAGCTGCCAATGTTGAATTCCACCATTGCATGCTGCTTGTCCTGCAATTCCTGGTTGCGCTTCAATACTGCTTTTATTTTCAATAGCAATACATCGCTGTCAAATGGCTTGGTGATGTAGTCATCTGCACCCAGCTTATAACCCGAAAGAATATCTTCTTTCATGCTTTTTGCCGATAAGAAGAACAATGGCACATCAGGGTCATTATTTCTTATTTCTTCGGCCAAAGTAAAGCCATCCATGTTAGGCATCATCACGTCAAGAAGGCATATGTCATATTTCTCCCTGCGAAATGCTGCCAGACCCAGAATACCATCGCGGGCCAGTTCTACAACAAAATCATGAAGTTCAAGGTAGTTCTTCAAAACCTGCCCGAAGTTCGTGTCATCTTCTACTAAGAGGATTTTATTCTTTTCCATACTTGTATG
>CANFKE010000056.1 GCA_947447465.1 Chitinophagaceae bacterium
CTTCAGAGAGCGCATAGCCAGGTTACCATGACCTACCTCGCGGCGGCTCTGGCCTCTCATCATCTTCACCTCGCCTGTAGAGAACGGAGGGAAGTTGTAATGGAGAATGAATTTAACGTAGTCTGAAGTAGCGGCAGTTTCGCTCAACAGTTCATCATCGGTAGTACCGAGGGTAACTGTAGTAAGTGACTGTGTTTCGCCACGAGTAAACAGTGAAGAACCGTGTGGAGAAGGCAATACGTCTGTTTCCATTGTCAACGGACGAACTTCATCCAGCTTACGGCCATCCAGGCGTACGCGCTCTTCGATCATCATCTTGCGGATAACGTCTTTTTCGAGGTCGTGGAAGTAAGTGCCTACCAATGCAGCATCGGCAGCAGGTAAAGCATTTTCTTCTGTGAACTGAGCTTCGTACTCTTTGCGGATAGCTTTGAACGCGTCGCCACGTTCGTGCTTGCCCAATGCAGCCTTAGCTACATTGTATATTTTTTCCTTACCGAATTCTGTGATCTTAGCTTGCAGCTCAGGATTAGTATAAGGCTTGGTGTATTCGCGTTTGGTAGTGAGGCCCAGCTTAGCGCGTAGGTCCAACTGCAGTTTTACCTGCTCCTTGATAGCGTCGTGACCGATCTGTATAGCTTTCAGCAGGCTTGCTTCGTCGCACTCCTTAGCTTCACCTTCCACCATCATGATGTTGGTTTGGGTAGCTGCTACAACAATGTTCATGTCAGCCGAATCGAGCTGAGTGCGCGACGGGTTAACAACGAATTCGCCATTGATGCGTGCTACACGTACCTCAGAGATCACTTCGAGGATAGGCACATCAGATACTGCCAGCGCAGCAGATGCAGCCAGGCAAGCCAGTGCATCGGGCATTACTTCTTTATCTGAAGATATAAGAGAAACCAGTACCTGAACTTCGCACAGATAATCATCCGGGAACAAAGGACGTAGGGCACGGTCTATAAGACGTGAGGTAAGAATTTCATAATCATTCAAGCGAGCTTCTCTTTTGAAGAAAGAACCGGGGATACGGCCTGCGGAAGCGAATTTTTCCTGATAGTCAACAGTCAGCGGGAAGAAAGATTGTCCTGGTTTAGGCTCTTTGGTAGCCACAACGGTAGCAAGGATCATACAGTCACCCATGCGTACTACCACAGCACCATCTGCCTGACGAGCCATTCTGCCCGTCTCAATTGAAATTTCCCGTCCGTCAGCTAAAGAGTAGGACGCGGAAATAGGACTTGGGGTCATACATCGAAATTTAGGTTGTCATAAAAAAACAATTCCCAACCGGATAGTTGGGAACAGTAAATACGGTAAAGCTATTACTTGCGTATACCCAGCTTCTCGATCAGTGAGCGATAAGAAGTAAGGTTGTTAGCGCTAAGATATTGTAACAAGCGTTTGCGGCGGCCTACCATCACGATCAATCCACGATTAGAAGAGAAATCTTTCTTATTTCCTTTCATATGGCCAGAGATATGGTTAATACGCTCTGTGAGCATGGCAATCTGCGCTTCGATAGAACCTGTATTAGTTTCCGCTCCACCAAAGGTTTTAAAGATGTTTGCTTTCTTTTCAGTAGTAAAATGAGACATTTGCATCAAAATTTTTAAATAAACGACACTTTTTGAATGCGCAAAGATATGAATTAATTTTAAAAAACGTCACATAAATAAATATTAGGTGATAATGGTCCAATTGCCGAATTTCTAGATGGCTGAATGTGGGTCAAAGGAATGGTTTAAGTGCCTAATTGTTACATGGATCAATGGGTGATATTGAATGAAAATTAATGTGTTCGGCGAGTGTAGAAGATATCTATTACTACAGACCTTTTTGTACCTATGGTGCAATGACCTGCATGAATCACCGAATTTAATGCTAAATTGATATAAATATAATTCATTTCTTATGTCCGGAATGCAAATAACAGAGTTGGAGGGAGTGTTTAAGGAGTTGGCGGGGAAGTACTCGTTGGATAATATTGCGGTGCAGAGGGCATGGCGAATGATAGAGGCGCACCACACCGAAAGGGGCAGGCATTACCATAATCTCAATCATCTGGCGGATATCATTACCGAGTTGCATGCATTTAAGGATGATGATGGGTGGGATGTGCTGCTGTTCACTACCTTTTACCATGATATAATGTATAATGTGCTGCGCCACGATAATGAAGAGCAGAGCGCAGAACTTGCAGTAAAGGAAATGAGCATACTTGGTGTGCCTGAGCCTATAATAGTGGCTACGAAAGACTGCATACTGGCTACGAAGACCCATGAAACGACAGGTAATGACCTTATAGACCTGTTCATAGACGCAGACATGAGTATTGTGGGCCGCGACAGAGAGACCTATATTATATATGCACAACAGGTGCGTAAGGAATATGGTATTTACCCGGATCTGCTGTATAATCCGGGCCGCAAAAGGGCGCTAAGTCAGTTTCTGAAAATGGAGCGGATATTTAAGACCGCTTACTTCTTTGATAAGTATGAGGTAAGCGCCAGAGCGAATGTGTCTTTTGAAATGGCTCAATAAGGTCTGAATCAGTCAGGTTTTTTACAGTACAATATTTTTTCTGAGCAATTCCCAGACAAAATGTTTTTGTGTGTCGGTGGGGTGGTTGAGCCGCATTTTTACTATGCCGTCAGACTCATTGATATAGAGCCAGTTGTTGTATCGGAGGGTAGAGTCGTCGGTAGTGTTGCTTACGTTGACATCGGCATAGTAGCGACTGTTGAGCGGGAAAGAGGTAAAGGTGATGACCGGAGGGTATAACATAAGTCCGCAAGGGTATGAGGTGCCCGGGTAGGTCTTGCTTTGTACTTTGAGAGAGAGTTGGTTTCTTACGTAGCGCCATTCCCAAAAAGAAGTATCTGTTCTATCTGCACTGATCTGTGCCATTTGCGCAACCACATTCTGTACATCCAGTCCCTGTCTCAGGGTAGTATTCTCACTGACCGATGAGGTAATAAAGAAACTGTCTGTACGCGCAGATATAGAGTCGCGCATGATCCAATAAGTGCCGGGCTTGTAGCTATATCGTTCCAGCAATGCAGGGGTAACACTGATGAGATTGTTCTTGCGTTTGAGGCATGCAGATGAGGATAGGATCAGCAATAATGCGGACAGTATTATAACAGGTCTGGAGTATGTGCTCATAGTGGTCAACAAGAAATGTTGCCAACCTGTAGCTGGCGTTTTGCTTCATTAAAGATAATCAACCCCGAGCAAACTTTTATTTCCTCTTCACCACATACAAATTCACCACCAGAGACATCAATAAAAACATGGCTACCAGTTGGTGCAGCTCGGCAAGAGATTCGAACAGGCCGAACTTGCCGAGGACAATATGCGGAGCACTGATAACAGTGATGATGCCCAATATAACCTGAACTGCAACAAGAGCCACAGGCCACAGACGTGTGCTGCGGAACAGATGGTTGAAGCGTGCTGTAGCCGATGATCTTATGAACCAGATAATAATGACGGTAAGGAGCACATAAGCCAGTCCGCGGTGAATGAAATGGACGTTTATTTTGTCATTGATCCAACTGTTGGCGGAGAGGGTATCGGGCAACCACATACCATTAATGGTGGGCCAGGTAGGTGCGGCCATTGCGGCCTTTAGTCCGGCCATGAATGCACCATAGGTGAGCTGTACAAATAGAATGAGTATGACCGCTATGGTGAAGTTCTGCAGCTTTTTATCGACCACGCGCTTTTCTTCGGGTATGAGCAATCGGAGGGCGAACCATAGTGTATAGCAAGCCAGTATCATAGCCGATACGAAGTGGGCAGAAAGTTTGATGTGGTTGACATACAGATTTTCGTCGTTCAGTCCGCTGGCCACCATTATCCAACCTATAAGACCCTGCATAGCGCCCAGCAGGAAGAGTATGATAAAAGGCTTGATCATCTCTTTGCTGAAATATTGCCTGACCAGGAAATAAACAAAACCTATGAGGAATACCACACCCAGCAGGCGAGCCCACAGGCGGTGGAACCATTCCCAGAAGAAAATGAGTTTGAAATCGTGAAGGGTGAAGTCGCTGTTGAGAAATTTGTATTGGCCTATTTGTTTATAGCCATCAAAAGCTTTGTTCCATTCCTGCTCGTTCATAGGAGGCAGTGCGCCCATTATCGGTTTCCACTCGGTGATGGAGAGGCCTGAACCTGTGAGGCGGGTTACCCCTCCGAGGAGAGTTTGAATGATGATCATGATGACGCCGGCTACGAGCCACCAGGCCACTGCATTTTTCTTTTTCTGTTCCAAAACAGTAGAATTTGGAACAAAGTTAATGCAGTGTATTGGTTAAAGCAGTTGATTATTTCAATTTAGATATTGGTGTACCAGACATATATATAAGTATTTTATGTCAATGGATTATGTCTTCACAATCACAGTTCAATGCATAAATAATATTGAAATTGTAGAAAAATTTCCCCAACTATTTCCCCACATTAGTAGTATTGTAAGCAACAGATAACATAGAATTAATATTAATAATTGAAAATAAATATTAAATAGATAAATAAACATTGTATAATGTATTGATTTAGTAGTTATTGAAATGTTATAATTGTTTGGTTTTTAACCGATTATCAATTAGTTGGGTAAATTTGTAATTATTGACAATTTTGGTTCAATTATTGAAAGATAAGGTTGTGAAAATAGCTATCGAGCTAAGTATTAATTATCATATTATATTTTTTAAAGCATGAGAAAGGCAGATATAGTAGGGAGCATAGCAGAAAAGACAGGAATACCAAAGGTGGATATTCTTGTGGCATTGGAAACATTCTTTAAGGAGGTGAAGACCTCGCTTATAGAGGGTGAGCCTGTATATGTACGTGGATTTGGTAGCTTCATATTGAAAAAGCGTGCCGCGAAAGTGGGTCGTAACATCAAGAAGAATGTAGCTGTAGAGATCCCCGAGCATTTTATACCTGCGTTCAAGCCGGCGAAAGAATTTTCTATGGCAGTGAAGGATAGCAAGCATGATCTTGTGGAGAGCAGTGAGAAGGATGCAATAGAACTATAGTCAGCAACAAAATAATACAAGCGTGATTTCGCTACCTTTGCGGAAACAAGAAAAAAATTCCATTGAAGGCAGCACATTATATCACGATTGCGTCAGCAACAACATTGATCGCTCTTTTATACTGGGGAGGTAATACCATTCCGCCGCTGAAGAAACATGATCATGATCATAAGCCTCAGCAAGGTGGCATGGCCCAGGGTCCTAACACCATGAAGCCCGCCTCTTTCGACTCTTTATTAACCGCGTCAAATAAGCTGCTCCCGAAAACGGCAGCTGATTCGGTGAAGACCATTGGAAATGAACTTACGGCCATACGTGACTCTTCGCGTATGGCTGCTGTTTTTATACGGCTGTCCGGTATCTATGAACGTAATAAACAGTTGCCGATCGCAGCATATTATTCGGGAAAAGCAGGAAAGTTGGAGAAGTCAGCAAAAGACCTTACTTTTGCAGGCCAAATATTTTTGCAGCTAATGCAAGACGAACATTCACCGTCTGTGCAGTTGTGGGAAGCGGGAGAGGCAGTAAGTTGCCTGGAGCAGTCGCAGCAAATAGATCCTAATAACGAAGATACTAAACTGGCACTTGCTACAGCATACATTGAGGGTTCGGGAGAACCGATGAAGGGAGTTGCAATTTTACGAGCAATAACCGCAGAGAAGCCCGAGGATATTCCGGCCAACATGTTGTTGGGAAGGATGTCGATACAGTCGGGCCAGTTCGACAAAGCTGTAAAACGTTTTGAGACTGTATTGAAAGTGCAACCTGATAATTCTGAGGCCACCTATTTTCTGGCACAGGCATATGAGGGTTTAGGAAACAAGAGTAAAACGATAGAATTGCTGGAGCGTTGTAAGACAATGGTGAATAAGCCGGAATTCAGTAAGGAGATCGACAGAAAGATAAATTCATTGAAGTAAACTTTAAAATTATACAATTATGCCTTGCGGTAAAAAAAGAAAAAGACATAAAATCGCTACCCACAAACGTAAGAAGCGCCTGAGAAAAAACCGTCATAAGAAGAATAAGTAGTACTCACTACCAAATTATCTTCCCAAAGCCTTTAATTGCATTCACACGCCTTGCCGCTGCACTATGTGCATAAGCAAGGTGTGTGAATGTATTATTGCAGGATTTATCAGAGGTCTCCACATATTCATATTTGCGGCTGTCCCATCCCTCCCCCATGCAAACCGGGGTGCTAACGGGATGATATTTGGTTAAACGACGGCAGAATGAACAAAGAATTAATTATTAATGCATCTGGTGAGGGTGTAGAGATAGCTTTATTGGAAGACAAGAAGCTGGTCGAACTTCACTATGAGCGTGGAACTAATCAGTTTGCCGTAGGTGATCTTTACCTGGGCAGGATAAAAAAACTGATGCCACAGCTCAATGCGGTATTTGTAGATGTGGGGTATGAAAAAGACGCATTTCTCTCCTATACAGATCTGAGTCCATACCTGCGTTCTCTTATAAAATTCAGTAAGCAATCGGTAGATGGTAATCCCAGTTGGGGTGAACACTTCGGCAGTTTTAAGAATGAGGCCGAAATACAGAAGAATGGCAAAATAACTGAGGTATTCAACGGTAAGCCGGAGATACTGGTACAGATATTCAAGGAGCCTATCTCTTCTAAAGGACCTCGTCTGAGCTGCGAGATATCATTACCGGGTCGCTTTGTTGTGGTCACGCCATTCAATGATGTGGTGGCCATATCCAGAAAGATACATTCGGCAGATGAGCGTAAGCGCCTGCAGCGGATAGTAGAAAGCATTAAACCCAAAAATTTTGGTGTGATAGTGCGTACTGCCGCTGAAGGTAAGAATACCGCCGAGCTGCATGCCGATATACTGGAACTGGAGAAAATGTGGAAGACGATACAGCGTAATCTGAAAGGAGCGAAAGCGCCGCAGATGATACTGAGCGAGCAGGATAAGACCACATCTATATTAAGGGATCTGCTGAGTGTAAGTTTTCAGAAGGTGGTGATCAACGATAAGAAGATCATGACCGAGATGAAGGACTATATTTCGCGCATTGCTCCCGAGCAGGCCGAGATAGTGAGCTTGCATACGGCACCACAACCTATTTTTGAGACCTATGGTATAGCCAAGCAGGTGAAGGCAGCATTCGGTAAAACGGTGAACCTGAGCAGCGGAGCCTACCTGATCATAGAGCATACTGAGGCGCTGCACGTAATAGACGTGAACAGTGGTACCCGCCATGCGGAAGCAGGACAGGAACAGAATGCGATTATGACCAACCTGGAAGCGGCAGCAGAAATAGCCCGCCAGATGAGGTTGAGGGATCTGGGTGGTATCATCATCATTGACTTCATAGACATGAAGCTGCCGGAGCATAAGAAGCAACTGGCAGAGGCCATGGAAGAGCTGATGGCTACCGACAGGGCAAAGCATACGGTATTGCCGATATCTAAGTTCGGACTGATGCAGATAACGCGCCAGCGCCTGCGCCCCGAGCTGAACATATCTACAGCTGAGAACTGCCCTACCTGCAAGGGTACAGGCAAGATCGGTCCATCGATACTGTTGGCAGATGATATAGAGAAGGACTTTAAATACCTGGTGAATCAGGGACATAAAGATCTGGTACTGCATGTGCACCCGATAGTAGAAGGTTACCTTACCAAGGGAACATTGCTGAAACCATCGATAGTAAAGAAATGGGCTAAGGCAGCGAAAGTAAAAATGAAGGTAGTGGTAGATAATAATTCACCGCTTACAGAATACAATTTTTATGATGCCCATACCAATGACATGATCAAGCTCTAAATGATCTGTGATTGACAAAAGAAATTTAAAAGGCCCGTTGCTGTTGCAACGGGCCTTTGTGTTTTTTTTGGGTAAAAAACGAATACGTCCTGATGGCTGTAGGTTGGAAGACCAACAGCGGCGAATGTGGTATGTTAGTTAAGATGAAATGAGTGTGTCAATTACACAAACTATGCAATGTAAGATCTGATGTGTCGTTATAGTTCTTGAGGCGGAAAACATCCCATGAGTCCATACAGACTACATAGGCGCTTTTGATGTCGGATGGGGTGGCTACTGTTTTAATGAGGAGGCAGTTGTTGTGAAAGGTGACGCTTGTTATGGATGGCCAGCGTAGCTTTTCGTTGCCAATGCCAAAGACGTTCTTATCATTGACAAATACCCATGCATATAGTTCGCCTTTCTTCAGTAATACGCCATGACGGGTTGTAATGACCTCGTAGCCTAGTATGCTGAATGTTGAGGCTATAGCATTGTGGTTGTTGCCGATATAACCAACTATGAGTTTGTTTGATCGGATAACAGGGGTGCTGTAGTTATGGCCCATACAGATTGGAAATCCGTTGGGTACCATGGTGAATGACGGACGCTTGATATCGGGCATGCCGTAATGCCAGTGGAGGGTGAAGGTACTTTTGAAATTGACAGCAGGAGGCAAGGTAGTACCACCGGTGCTGTTCTTGCATACTTGTGTTATCCATCTGAAGCCGTTGGTGTCTATAGGTGTTTTCGCGGCAGGGATCATCACACGTGCCAGCTTATCGGTAAACCCCTCTTCGTTGGTAACTACTGCGGGTATGGGGCATACAAAAAGAAAATCGGAATAATAGTAGGTGCAGTCGAAAACTATAGGGTCCTTCAGGGTCGAGAACCTGCAGGTGATATGGAAAGACGAGAACGCTCTGTCGTCATGATCTTCAATACTGATGTTGTCGGGTTTCAGATCTTTATCAAAGAAGCCATCAATGGTAGCGGGTTGCGCCTGGCAAAGGCTGCTGACAGACAACAGACAAAGTAACAGATGTATGACCTTATGCATTAGTCAGTATCATTTTAAGGTGATGGGTCAATAAAAAATCCCGCATCTTAAAAAGATGCGGGATCAATATGTAAGGTTATTTGGCATAGCCATTTTTGTATAGCCAATATACCGGAATTTTACGCTTCATCGCATCTTTTTCCAGGTCGCTGGTAGCACGGGCAAGATATTCACCCAGCACAAATGCTTTGCTGTCTTTTGGGTTTTCGATCATTAGTTTGATATCAGTAGCTTTTCTGCCTGCTGTATATGTGGCTATCAGTCTCTTGCCATCAGCACTGTATATTTTATAGGTGTCTTCGCTAAGTGTAGATTCGGTAGTTTCTACAAAAACATGCTTTGCGCCATTGTCTTTGATGAACACTAACATTTTACCACCTTCCATTTTATAGCTGACATTGATAATGGCTTCTTTAGGGCTAACGTCCAGACTTTGTGCCTGTGACTTTTCCTGACCGGTCATGGCAGTCATAGGAGGTTGAGGTGCGGATGTCTGTGCGAATGAGTGCGATGCACCGATGGTCAACAGCAGGCTCAATGATAAAAATGTCTTTTTCATCGTGGTATATATTTAAAACGTTGTATCAATATTATACAATTTAATTTTAAAACCCGTAATTGTCATCATTAATAGGATGGTTTTTCTTGTAAATGACCAGATAAGACAGCAATTACCAACAGATCATTATAGTAGGCATACACCTAACAATCTAAGAGCGACTTGCTGCGCTAATATTTAATACTTTTACAAAAGGGCTATCTATATCTGATGATACAACAATACCGGCGCTATGAAGTATTACTATAAAAAGGACGGACAGATACTAGGTCCTCTGGAGGTAGCGGAGCTACTGGAGGAGGTGGACGACGATACATTGGTGCGTGCAGAATTTGGTATGCCCGAATACCTGCCTTTATACCAGACTACAATAAAGGAAGATCATCGCGCATCGCTACCCAAGACTGAAGTGAAAAAGGCCAAAGGGAAAAATGTGATCGGTATCACCGGCTTTGCGGGGATAGTGGTCTTGATATTTCGCTTTATGCATGTTGCAACTGTATTCAACCATAGTAACCCTGTGTTTGTGGGGACGCCGGCAACATCATTTACGATAGTAGATAGTAGCCTGCCGCAGCCATACAGCGACTCACTGAAAAACATCATTGACGCTGATACATTGACGAGGGCGGAGGCGATAGAACTGATCAATAAGGGAGGCAGGTGAGCTACCTACTCCATAAATACATCTTTAAAAACCACATCGGCAGTAATGACCGCACGCTGACCTTTGGGGAATATACCATAGAGGGCAGAGCCGCTACCGCTCATAGAGGCATAGATAGCACCCTGATCATATAGTTGTTGCTTTATGGTTGCCAATACGGGATGGTGACTGAAGACCGGTGTTTCAAAGTCGTTGCTGATGTTGCCCTTCCACCTGCTTACGGGTAGTGTGCCTAAATGGCGTAGGTCGAAAGAGGCAGATTTGGGGATCATCATTCCGAAAGCATCGCGGGTAGAAACATGCACCTTAGGGCAGATGAGCTGCAGGCTATATGCCGATAGATCGACAGAGATATTGGTCATTAGTTCGCCACGGCCTGTAGCCAGTTGCGGTGTATTATAAATGAAGAACGGACAATCGCTGCCGAGCTCTAAGGCCATTGCTGCCAGAGTGGGCTTATCTATATGCAGGTTGCAGAAGTCGTTGATGAGCTTCAGCATAAAGGCGCCATCGGCGGATCCGCCACCCAGACCGGCACCCATAGGTATGGCCTTGTGCAGATAAATATTAAGTGCGGGTATCTTACCGGGATAACGTTCCTCCAGCATTTTATATGCCTTCCATACCAGATTTTCCTGCAGGTTGCTGCCTACTTTTAGTCCGCTGAGATGTAGTTGCGTCTCGGTAGCGGGAACTATCTCCAGCGAATCATGAAAAGAGAGCGGATAGAAGATAGTTTCAATGTCGTGGTAGCCATCTTCACGGCGACGGGTGACATATAGTCCGAGGTTGATCTTAGAATTTGGAAAACACAGCATACAGCAGGTGAAATTATACGTATTTTTGGAACGGGTAAATAATTTCTACAGTCTAAATGTACAAAGTAAGGACTAAGAAAAACACCTGTTGCCCATAAAGATCGATACAAAATAATGAAAGAAGTAATCAGGTTAAAAGATATACGCAAAAGTTATTTCCTCGGGAAGCAGGCCTTGCCTGTGCTGAAGGGCATCGATCTGCTGATCAGTGACAATGAATATGTGGCATTGATGGGGCCATCGGGCTCGGGTAAATCTACATTAATGAACATACTGGGTTGTCTGGACTCGCCTACCAGTGGCACCTACATACTGAATGGCAAGGATGTGAGCCATATGCAGGATGACCAGTTAGCCGATGTAAGGAATGTAGAAATAGGATTTGTATTCCAGCAATTCAATCTGTTGCCCCGACTTACCGCATGGGAGAATGTGGCGCTGCCGCTGATCTATGCGGGTTTAAAAAGATCTGACCGAGAAGAACGCGCCAGAGCCATGCTGAATAAGGTAGGCCTCGGAGAGCGTGCCCACCACAAACCCAATGAACTGAGTGGCGGCCAGAGTCAGCGTGTGGCCATAGCCCGTGCACTTATCAATAATCCATCTTTATTACTGGCCGATGAGCCTACAGGTAACCTTGACTCCAAAACATCGGACGAGATCATGGAGTTGTTTGGTTCTATTCATGCGCAGGGCAATACAGTGGTATTGGTCACTCACGAAGAGGATATTGCCAATTATACCAGAAGGGTCATCAGGATAAAGGATGGACTGGTAGAGACGGATGTAACGAAATAATAGTGCAATGGCTCCCCGCAATGCGACTCAATTAACAGTTGACCATTGCAATGTTGTGATAGCGGAGTTGTTCACTGAGGGTGTGTTAAAGTAATGATCAAAAAATTATCCGTAATGTTCAAGATATATACAAAGACAGGAGACAAAGGTGGTACGAGCCTGATAGGCGGCGTGAGAGTGCCGAAGAGCCATATACGCATAGAGAGCTATGGTACGGTAGATGAGTTGAACTCATACATAGGTATGGTGAGCGATATGGTGAATCATGAAGGTGTCATAGCGCAGCTGAGAGAGATACAGGACAGACTGTTCACATTGGGCGCGGCGCTGGCTACGAATCCGGATAAGGAGGTGAAAATGAAATTGCCCGATCTGCATGATAGTGATGTGACGTGGCTGGAGGAAAGGATAGATGAGATGAATGAGGTATTGCCGGAGATGCGTTCGTTCATATTGCCGGGAGGTAATCTGGCATCGAGTACGTGCCATGTGGCCAGATGTGTGTGCCGCAGGGCAGAGCGTATATGCGTAGCCATGCAGGAGGAAGGCGAATTTATGCCGCAACAGATATTGTCGTACCTCAACAGACTTTCAGACTATCTGTTCGTGCTGAGCCGCTACATCAGTCATATAAACAATGCGCCGGAAACACCGTGGAGGGCCAGAATATAATAGCCTGATGCATGAGCGCCAATAAAAAAGCAGCAACCTTGGTTGCTGCTTTTTTATTGGTATGCAATTGACGGATCAGAATCTTGTCCACCACTTGCCTTCGCGAGCCAGTAATTTGTAATAGAGGGTAACGCTGAATGAAGAGTAAGCATCATTGTTGCTGGAGTTGCCTCTGATGTTGCCTGCCACATTGGGTTGGCCAAGGTTGTGGTAGTATTCTTTATCCTGAATAAGAGCGGCTGTTGCTGCTTCTGAAGCAGACAAGTGCTTCTTGTATTCTGCCGGATCG
The DNA here is from genome assembly GCA_947447465.1 of Chitinophagaceae bacterium. GTDB lineage: Bacteria > Bacteroidota > Bacteroidia > Chitinophagales > Chitinophagaceae > Flavipsychrobacter. The sequence continues at coordinate 12,692 of CANFKE010000056.1, forward strand.
ATATACTTTCCGCTTACACCATCAAGATAGTCGGTGAAAGTTTTGCGGTACATGAATTCGAAACCAAGATTGAGGTGCTTACCTATATCCCAACGGTATGCGATACTCATAGGTATGCAGAACTGCCACAGCGAGTAAGATGGCGGAAAGCCGGGACCGAAACCATCTCCTTCGATGTGCAGGTCGTAAGTATTGATGAACTTGTTGCCAAGCGCAACTGTATTTTGCGGAGTGAAGTGGAAATATCCTATACCCAGGCCGAAAACTACCTGACCTCTTTTGTTAGCTCTCTCTTTTTCCGGGTTGAAACGCAGTGGAGTGAACTCTACCATGAAGTTACCTTCGAATACGCTGGCGCGAGCTTTCTGCTGGCGTGCGTATCTCTGATAATAATCGGATCCCTGCGTAGGAGCGTACTGTGCTTTGTCGTAGTTCCATTCGTCAGTAGCATACAGAACACCATAGTTGACGCCAAACTTAAGGCCCAGACATGGGTGTATGGTATAGCGACCGAACATGCCCCCCATAGCAGCTACCTTATCAAAGTACTTGCTGTTGGTATAGTGATCAAGAAATACTTTAGTGCCTACATCGCCCCACAGATCAGTAAGACCAATGTTGGTGCCGATAGACCAGCCATCGGGCTCAATGAATATTCTTGACGCATCCTGCGCATAAGAAGAAGTAGCCGTAGCGCACGAAGCTATGATCAGTATGAAGAAATTACGGATAGACCTTGCCCGCATGAATATTGATTTTGAAGGTTGAAGATATAAATTATTTTCCTTTAAATACAGGTTTTCTTTTTTCGAGAAAAGCATCTGTTCCTTCTTTTTTGTCTTCAGAATCGAAGCAATCGCCAAAAGCTTCAATTTCATTATTGAAACCGGCAGGATCGCACTTTGCCGCCTGATTGACCAGCGCAATGATATGACCTATGGCCAAAGGAGCCTTTGTCTGTATCTTAGTCAGTATCTCTTTGGTCTTTGTCAGAAGGTCGGCCAGAGGAAACACGTGGTTGACGAGCCCCAGTGAGCGAGCTTCTTCAGCGCCGATCATGTCTGCGGTCATCATCAGTTCCATTGCCTTGCCTTTGCCTATAAGCTGTGTAAGACGTTGAGTGCCGCCATAACCCGGTATAAGACCCAGATTAACTTCCGGCTGACCGAACTTAGCATTTTCTGAAGCTACGCGGAAGTGGCAGGCCATAGCCAATTCGCAACCGCCGCCCAGCGAAAAGCCGTTTACTGCTGCTACAACAGGCTTAGGACAATTTTCTATCTTATTGAATACAAGTTCGGCGCCTCTGCGCGCCAATGCCATGCCGCCATCTTTAGCCAGAGCAGTGAATTCTGAGATATCGGCACCGGCAACGAATGCTTTTTCGCCTGCACCTGTGATGATCGCCGATCTGATCTCGGGGTTGGTATAGACCTCTTCCATAGCCAGACCTATTTCGGCAACAACGTCCTTGTTAAGGGCGTTCATTTTGTCGGGGCGATTGACGGTAATGGTAAATATGCCGTTTTCAAGGGCTGTCAATATTGTACTGTACATATTGGTAAATTGTAGTGTTATAGTGTCTGTATTATCGTCTGTTCTCCTCTACCCATTTGTAGATGTAATCGCTTACATCAGCGGTATTGGCACCCGGCGCGAATAATTTGCCTACGCCCATTTTGCTGAGCTCGTCCATATCTTCGGCAGGAATGATACCACCGCCTGTTACCAGAATGTCGGTAAGGCCTTTTTCCTTCATCAGGTTCATGATACGAGGGAAAACGGTCATGTGCGCACCGCTGAGAATACTGATGCCGATAGCATCAACATCCTCCTGCAGGGCAGCGTTGACCACCATTTCGGGAGTTTGGCGCAATCCTGTATATATTACTTCCATACCTGCATCGCGAAGCGAAGTAGCAATGACCTTGGCCCCTCTGTCGTGTCCGTCAAGACCTACCTTGGCTACCAAGACCCTAACCGGGCGTTTTTGTTTGTCGTTCATAATAAGCGGTAAAAACCATGTAAAAGTAGTGATTTCTGCGGCTTATCATAGTATCGGGCGGGGCAATGTGGTCAAAGTAAGATACAGAAATTTATTGCATGTTAAAATATATAAATATAATTGTGTGCGCAGCGTATCGGGGTCAGCGATGATGAGCAAGTAATATGCGCGCTGTAAATTGGTATTTTTGTGCCGATGGCGGATATAAAAGAACTGAAGGGTTTTCTGGATGAGAAGGTAAAGCTATACAACAGGCCCTCTTTTATAGAGAAAGACCCTGTTTGTATTCCGCACGGCTATACATTAAGACAGGATATAGAGATATCGGGGCTTTTTGCTGCAGTGCTGGCCTGGGGCAACCGTACGTCTATCATCAACAGCAGCAATAAAATAATGGGCTGGATGGATAATGCGCCGCACGACTTTATTGTGCACCATCAGGAAACAGATCTGAAACGCTTTCTGCATTTTGCGCACCGCACCTTCAATACTACCGATCTGCTCTACTTTATCCATTTTCTCAGCTACCATTATAAAAGGCATCCATCGCTGGAAGATGCGTTCGTGCCCGAGACCATATATAAAGGAGCAGATGTGAAGGATGCACTGATCCATTTCCATAATTACTTCTTCTCAATTGAGCATCCGGAGCGTACGAAAAAGCATATTGCCACGCCGTCCAGAAATTCGGCCTGCAAGCGGTTGAATATGTACCTGCGGTGGATGGTGCGCAAAGACAAATGTGGTGTTGACTTCGGGTTGTGGAAGAAGATAAGGCCGGAACAGCTGATCTGTCCGCTGGATGTGCATGTGGCCAGAGTGGCGCACCGCCTGGACCTGCTGCCAACAGATAAGGC
>CANFKE010000057.1 GCA_947447465.1 Chitinophagaceae bacterium
ACAATTTAACGGGTCTCTGACCCGCCGAAACAACCAACCCGACACCCCATCGGGCACAAAATCGGGCACGATCGGGCATGACCTAAAACCACAACCACATGAAAATCAAAACATTATACCCAACCCATACCCGATGAAAATTTCATCGACCATCGGGCATCTCCCAAAAATCAATTACAACACTGTCGCGAGAGTTGTCCCGACTGGGACGCTCTCGTGACGACACAATTTAACGGGTCTCTGACCCGCCGAAACAACCAACCCGACACCCCATCGGGCACAAAATCGGGCACTATCGGGCATGACCTAAAACCACAACCAAATGAAAACCAAAACATTACACCCAACCCATACCCGATGAAAATTTCATCGGCCATCGGGCATCTCCTAAAAAAACAATGAACGACAAGAGCAAGAAGCGTTGGCTGAGCTAGCGAAGAGCGGTCGAGCCAACCACAACAACACGCAGCCCGGCTCCTTTTTCGCGCGGAGCGTTGCGAAAAAGTGCCGCTTTCTTTGTTTCTTTCTTTGCGGCAGCACAAAGAAAGAAAATAAGCGGCTGGGCAAAGCAAACAAGCAAAACAACCACCCCATCGGGCATGACCTAAAACCACAACCACATGAAAACCAAAACATTACACCCAACCCATACCCGATTAAAATTTCATCGACCATCGGGCATAACTCAAAATCTATTAACTAACTTTACCCTGCAAACTATAACCATCAATCATGAAAAATATACTATTACTGCTCATCACCTGCTGCTCAATGACCATCTGCCGCGCACAGGCCGATAGCGCCGAAATACTCAATAAAGAAGGACTGAAAAGGGCAGATGCCGAAGATTATAAGGGAGCAATCCCCTATTATACCCGGGCTATAGCATTATCCCCCAAGACCGCTGTGTACTACATCAACCGCGGACTTGCCGAAAAGCGACTCGAAGACTCGGCTGCTGCTATGGCCGACTATACACGCGGCATAGAGCTCGATCCCAAAGTAGGCGATTATTACGACTATAGGGCCATCGCCAGATCAGACCTGTATAACGACTATACCGGATCTATCATAGACTATAACAAGGCAATAGAGCTTAACCCCAATGATGCCTATTACTACTATGGCAGAGGCAATAGCAAAGAAGGCCTCGACGACCACACCGGTGCAATTGAAGACTACAATAAAGCCATAAAACTGGATGCGAAAGACCCCGATTTCTTTTACGAAAGAGGACTATCTCTATGGTCTGCCAATAAAAAGCGAGAAGCCCTTGCAGACATGAATAAAGCCATTAAGATGGACGCTACCTCAGCCGATTATTTTCAACAAAGAGCATTGCTGAAAGAAGAGCTGGAGATAATTGACGGAGCATTGGCCGACTACAGCAAAAGCATTGAGTTAGATCCTGAAAAAGCAGAATACTACTACAATCGCGGAATGCTGAGGCATGATATGGATGACTTTGCGGGGGCTGTCAAAGACTATAATATGGCCATTCTTATTGACACCACTATTACCAAGTACTATCTGGAAAGGGCACTCAGCAAATTCATGAATGAAGACACCAAGGGCGCATTGGCCGATTGCGATATTGCCATTCGTAAAAGTCCCGATTCTGCCTACAACTACTATGCACGTGGTTCTGTGAAATTTGATGCGGGTAATTACGAAGCCGCATTAAAAGACTTCACCATAGCCACCGATATGGCTCCCAAACAAATAGAAGCGTTCTATATGAGGGGCAAAACTAAGTTCTTTCTGCACCGCTACGAAGCCGTTTTGGTCGATATGGAGAAAATAATAGACCTGGACCCTAAATATTCATTAGCATACTATTACAGAGGTGCTGCCAAAATGGAATTGAACCGTATAGAAGAAGGCTGCTCCGATCTGGAACGAGCTAAAGCCTTGGGCTGTGTCGAAGCCGAAGAAGAAATAAAGAAACGCTGTCAGAGATAGACCAACAACTTACAAAATGATAATAGCGATGTTCAACTTTAAATTGCATTAACCAAAATTAGGTTACCGACAGTAGCTAAATAACGACCGCTGCTCCCATTCCTTTTACCTCTGTCATCAAGGTAGTTCCGAAAGGGCAGCCCGATGAATATTATAAATTAACTATTATCTATGATCACTTTCCATCACCCACCAGCATATTGTGCTGTCCTGCAGTATGAATATCGCGCCACACACGGTTTATTTCGCTGTCTTTATCAGCTGCTTTCAATCCGCAATAAGGATATAATGTATCTACACAATCTCTTACTACATTGACCGCTGTCAGCGATGCCGCACTTATCTTGTACAGCAAAGACTGGCTTATTTCCTTATTGGCAGAGCATACCTGCCATGACATATCAACAGCATAGAACAGCTTTTGGCGAGCCACGGTCAGCTTCTGTTGCAACATATTATACCTATCCAATAAAACCTCATAATTCACATGCCCTGTTACTGTGTCACTATATCTATCGGCCAGCATTTTACCACACAACTCCATAAAATGGATACCCATACCTGTCATATTCACTGTAAGCGTGGCCTCAGCAAACTGATGGAAGGGGAAATAATACAACGGGGCTTCAATTACCGGTGCCGAATGTATATCAAATGCTCTGTTACTGTCTATTTTAAGATCGTTGACCTCATAAGAATGGCTGCCTGTAGATCTCATTCCAAAACCATTCCATTCATCGGTGATCGTCACTTCACTTCTCAGCATGACAATGGCTATGATCTTATCGCTCCCGTTCTCATTTTTTACAGGTACACCGTTTTGGGTCACCTTGCAATTGGCAGTAAATACGGTCGCATCAGGCGATCCACTGGCATAAGGCCACTTTCCGGTGATCACATAACCGCTATTCGTAATTTCTGCTCTACCATTAGAGGCTCCGCTGCCTGCCATACATACGTTTGGCGCTTGAAGCAATTCTCGGGAAACACCCTGGTCCATAAACCCGCCAAACCAACCGGCACCGGCACACAAGGTAACAGCCCACCCCAGGCTGCCATCAGCATAGGCAAGCGCTTCTTCAATAGCCAAAACTTCATGCAGGGGTAATTGTTTTCCACCATATGCAGCGGGTATCAATAGCTTGAACCACCCCTGTTCATAGATCAGGTTCAACTGTTTCTTAGTAAGCTTACCATGTTTCTCTGCCAAAACAGCCTCAGTTCTTATACTATCAATCCACTCTTGCGCAAGTACACTTGCCGGACTAGACAAATCGATCATAATGTAAAGGTATAGGTATTATAACAAACAAACAACAAATGATAAAGTTAATCATTTATATAAAACATGCCCGTAAATACTACTAACATTTGTTTATTATAATAATTTAAAATAATAAACATAGGTAATTTGAAGAGAATCAGCCATTAATAAAAATAGCCCCAACTTGCGAAGGGGCTAGATTGTGTTACTGTAAAGGAATGTTAATTCCCACAATAACCTCGAGGTTTGGCACCAAAGCAAAGATAAGAAGTAAATGCCTGACTTTGCAAAAAAAGGACATGTAATTGCTAATTGCGTAACTTTATAACCCATATCATGCTAATGATGAAGCCTTTATTGTTTATCTGCGCCCTATTCCTTTGTTGCACCGCCAATGCACAGACCAAATTGTATTATCCCGACAATAGTGTAAAAGTATATTCAGGCACTAACGAGCTGACTTTGGCATGGTGTGGTGGGTTCAACAACCCTCAGTTCACTATGGGCGATCTCAATAACGATGGCAAGCAGGACCTCGTGGTCTATGAACCAGGGAAAGGGGTAAAGACCTTTATCAATAGCGGCATTGCTGGCAATCCTGTATATACTTATGCACCTCAATATGCACTTAAATTCCCTCCGGTATATAACTATCTCGTTTTGGCCGACTATAACTGCGACAATATACCGGACCTGTTTCATGAAGGCGGAACGGGTTTTTCGGTTTACAGAGGGTATTACAATGCAGCCAATATGCTTTGCTTCGCCTTCTATAAAGACCTCTACTATACCAATACAGGTAGCCCGGTGAATGCATTCAACAATCCTCAGGATATTCCGGCCATAGTAGATCTGGACAATGACGGGGACCTCGACTTTGTATCTTATGACATCAATGGTGGCTACCTGAATCTCTATAAGAACATGCGCGTAGAAGACGGACTACCCTGCGACTCTATTAGGGTGGCACTTAAAGACAAGTGTTGGGGCAAAGTGTATCAGGGATTTTACAGAGGACATTATCTTGGGATGTCTTGTAACAATACAGGTCTGAAAGAAGCAATAGACACAGGTGGCAAACAAACACACTCAGGTAATACTCCATGCCTGTTCGACTGGGACATGGATGGCGATTATGACTACCTCGACGGCAGCGTATCATTCAATGAAATGACCTTTTTGAAAAATGGCAAACTGGAAACAAGCTACCCTGTTGACACCATGATATCACAAGACACAATGTGGCAGACGGGAGGCAAGAGAATATCACTGGCTACATGGCCTGCAGCGTTCAATATAGACATAGACCAGGATGGTAAAAAAGACCTGCTGATAGCCCCCAATGGCGGCAACACTTCTGAAAACTATAAGTGTGTATGGTTCTACAAGAACCAATCTACCGCCGGGGTACCGGACTGGCAATATAAGTCAGACACATTCCTGATGGACAAAACTATAGATGCCGGCACTGCAGCCTACCCTATGCTATTCGACTATAACAAGGATGGCAAACCCGATTTGTTTGTAGGCTCAGAAGGGTATATGCAACCTACAGGACTTATGAAAAGCCGCATACTTTATTACCGCAATACCAGCACCGCAGGCAATCCTTCTTTCACATTAGACAACCTTAACTTCCTCGATCTGGATACCTTCAACTTTCAGGGCGCGGCACCTGCATTCGGTGATATTGATAATGATGGCAAAGCGGATATGATCTTAGGACATGGCAATGGTACGCTATCGTATTACAAGAACATGGCAGCCACCAATGCCGTTCAACCAGACTGGCAACCCACAATGACAACATTGACGGACGATACAGGTGGTGTTATCAATGTTGGCGGACGAGCAGCACCTTTTATCTACGACATAGATAAAGATGGCAAGAACGATCTGGTGATAGGCAATCTGTATGGCACTATACAGTATTATCAAAATATCACTACTACCCCGGGAACCATTAAACTTAAGCTGATCAACGCAAAGCTGGGACATATAAAAGCAGATCCTAACCAACTATTTGGCTGCTTCAGCACGCCCTTTATAGGTCGTATAGACAGCTCAGGACGTGATTACCTGCTAATGGGCAGCAACTCTGGCAATATTTACAGGTTCGATAGTATAGCCAGTGGAGACACTACTCTTACCTATCCTTTGCTGGAATCTCAATACTCTTTTATAGACTCTGCTTACCTTATCTACAACCACCCTGCCAGCCCGCTTGGGGTGTACGGTAACTTGCGCAGTTCAGTTACAGTAGGCGATGTAGATGGCGATGGAGACTATGAGATGATCACCGGCACCATTTATGGCGGACTGAATTTCTACAAACGTAAAATAGAAGACCACACCGAAGTCATTAATATACCTGAGAATGGCATCATTCATGTATTCCCTAATCCGGTATCGGGATATGTGAACATCAACTGGAGCGGCATATTGCAACCAAGTGTACAAGTGTCTGTTGTGAATATGACGGGCCAGATAGTATATAGCGGCGATGTGCCATCCAATGCGCAGCACACAACGGTAAATGTATCTGCATTTCCGGCGGGCATTTATGTGTGTGTAGTGAATAGCGGAGCAAAAAGATACTACAGCAAAATGACCGTATTGCACTAATACAGTACTGTGCTGTTATTGATAATCATACTATCCTTTTACATGATATTTGGCAGGATCGTGACCGAAGATAGCCCCCTTAACACGCATAAATAAGGCTTTCCACAATCCCCCATCTTCCTGTATATGCCTATCTACGGTCCATACAAGTGCCTTCATGGTAGCTACATAATGCAGTTTACCAAAACCCTTGTTACGCAGCTTTAATGCCAACCAACCATCTTCACCCGTTCCTGGTGGATGATCATAAGCATCTACCTGCAGACACTCTTCTTTCTTAAAAGCAGAACTGCAACCGTAAACATTTACTGCCTCCTCCTTAAAATTGCGATGAACAAAGCGCATACAATCGGCCATATTTTCATAAAGGAAGAAGCTGAACCTGGATGTGCTCTTACCGGGAATGAATGCGAAACGACCATAGGCTAATGTAATACCCGGATCCTTTTCCATAGGCGTGATCATCTCATTGACCCAACCGACAGGATAAATAGAGTCCGCATCTGCATTGATGATATACTTACCCTGTGCAGCCATAAGGCCGGCAGTACGTGCATTTGTGACTCCCTTCTTTTTTTCCAGGATACAAGTAACACCGGTAGCCGCAGCTACCTCCTGAGTTCGGTCTGTAGAATTGTTATTGACCACAATGATCTCAACCGAATAGTCAGTGATATTCTGACTAATTGAAAGAATAGAATTTAGTACATTCAGCTCTTCATTATAGGCCGGAATGACCACTGACACGAGCGGTTTACCCTTCAACAGTGACTTATATGCAGCAGTAGCCAATACCGACTTCTCAGCATTGCTGTATTGAAGTATTCTGGTAACATAAGATGGCAATGAAGCTGGCCTCATAAGTAAGTTAAAAGTAACAAATGATCTCTTATATTATTTGCTGAATAAACGCTTTATTATACGTTCTCCTTCTGGAAGAGTGCGGGAATGGTTTTCAGTATCAGCTTGATGTCGTTAGCAAAACTGTGGTTCTCTGCATAAGAGTTATCCAGCATCATGCGCTCTTCTGAAGACATTTCACCCTTACCACGCTTCTCTACCTGCCACAGACCGGTAATTCCAGCCGGAGCCATAAAGCGCATCGCATACTTATCTGTAGTCAGTTTTTCTGCTTCATACAATGGTAAAGGACGATTACCTACAATACTCATATCGCCTATGAAGACATTCCAGAGCTGTGGCAATTCATCGATACTGGTATTGCGCAAGATCTTACCTACCTTGGTCACACGAGGGTCGTTCTTCAACTTGATGAACGCATTCTCACTCATGGCCTTTCTGGTCTTGATGTAGTTCTTCTCGCACCAGGATACATCATCAGCATACAAAAGTCGCTGACAACTGGTACCATTTTTCACACAATGGTCGCATAGCATGTTCACATCAATTTCAGCCTTAGATTCACCACCCTCGCCACCTGCATATTGGTTCAGATGTTTCAGATCCTTCAGCTTCTTGTCTGCATTTACATACATAGACCTGATCTTGTAGAATTTGAACACCTTATAACCTGTACCCACTCTTAATGAATAGTAGAAGATGGGTCCCTTAGACTCCAGCTTCATAATGATGATAAGTATGAGCAAGAACGGAGACAAACAAAGCAAAACAGTACCCGAGAAGATGATATCGAAGATCCTTTTGATCAAAGGAGTCTTATATTCCTTTACCTTTTCGGTAGTTGACCTCTCTCTGATGGTCTTCCAATTATTAATAAGAAAATTGACCCTCGTCTGAAATCTCAACGGTCTCAGCGGCAAACGAAACACGTCTGCAACACCCGTTTTAAGGCAAACACGATTAGTATTTTCAGTGACCTTATTAGCAAGAAGGAAAAAGGGAACATTGGGAAAATTGGCTATCTTCTGTAATGTTTCCAGCAAATAAACACCTGAAGGAGCAATGACCTCGCTCTGAGAAATGATGGCCAGCAGATTTAACTGTTCCCGCTCCCATCTATGACTCAATTCAATACCATTCTTTAATACAAGCAACTTTGCTCCACCAAAATCACATTTACTGATCGCTTCGTAGGTTGCTTCATCAACATTAAGTAACGCTATGATACCATTTTCATTCACTGGCATACTACTATTCATAGTTACTTTTAGTTTAACAATATTTTTCCTGTCCTTCTCAAAATCGCGTTGATACGAGCTTCCAACTCGCGCGGATTGAATGGCTTTACCACGTAATCATCTGCACCGGAATCGAGACATTTGATACGACTTTCAGTACTTTCCTCACCCGAAAGAACAAGTACGGGAATAGCACTGAAATACCCACTTGCTTTTAGCTGTTCTATCAGCTCCAGACCACCCATAACAGGTGTATTGAGATCGGCAATAATAATATCAGGAAGATTACCCTCATGCAGGAATGACAATGCGTCTATACCATCGGTGTAAGTAAAAACACTGAACCTCTTTTCCAGCGACCTTCTGACAATCAACTGTATCGTAGGGTCATCCTCAACTACCAATACTTTTGGCAAAATCGGCTCGGCAGCACTCATGTTATGTGTTATATTTTAGGGGTATAAACTGAAATATTACACAATGTACACCATTGTATTTTATTTTAACAATGCAGTTTAATAATAACTGTAAAATAATTTTTCGGGATAATAATTAGGTTGTTTTCAACCCTATACAAGATGTAAAAAACTACTATTAATGTGGATATCTATATTATTATAAATTATTACTAAAAAAGCCATAATACAGGGTTTATTTATGGTATTTTAGCAGTGAAAAAACTCTTTTCCCTCTCTATATCACCATGTATAAGACCTTACTCATCTCATTAGTAAACTGGGATTCATTAATTGAAATTCCGGCAGTATTAGCCAATGGCGGTTGTTCCGTTGATATCTTCTGCCCCAAAGAATCATGGGTATTACAAAACAGCTTTTATGACCATTGGATCGAAGCTCCAGAAGAAAAGTCTGCATTTGTAGATAAACTCTTGGATCATATCAGAGAGCACAGTACCCAGTATAACTGGATCATTCCCGGTGACGATGTCATCATCAGGCTTCTCAATGACCGAATTACAGATGAGGAACTTTTTTACAAAATAATGCCACTCACTAAAATAGAGAACAGAGCATTACTAGGTTCAAAAGCAGGCTTTTCTAATCTATGCCGGCAATACCACATAAAAACACCGGGATATGTAATCTATGAGGATGGTCTGACCACAAAAGACATAATCAACAAGGTTGGGTTACCTGCACTTATAAAAATAGATAAAAGTGAAGGCGGATATGGCGTTTTTCTTTGCTCAACCGAACAAGACATTATTGAAAATCTGCAAAGGATAACTGACAAAAATAATCTGGTCATACAACAAATGATCAGAGGATATGATGTAAATGCCGAAGTACTGTATAAAAACGGGGTACTAATGGTTTACAACTATTCCAGAACTACAAAAGTGATGGGACAGTTCGGCGTATCCACACAGCGACTATTTTACCAAAACACATCGATAGAAGACATTTTGATAAAAGCAGGTGAGACACTGGGATTGAACGGATTTGGCAATGTAGTTTTCATGTATGACGAAACAAAAAATGAACACTATCTTATCGAAATAGACATGCGGCCTAATGCCTGGATGTATTATGGCAAATTTACCGGTAATGATTTTTCAGAAGCGATAAAAAGGGTAATTAAAAATGATCTTACACTTATCAAACCTGACACAAAGTACATTAATCAACAAGTGACCATTAGCCTGTACAAAAAAGACGTTTACAGGTGTATCATCAACAAAGATATTAGCGGGCTATTAAAATGGATAATGAATAGCAATAATAACTATAGATACATACCCAATTATGACAAACAACTCAAAAAGGCATGTAACAGATATCTGAAAAACGAACTATTGGATCTGGTCAAAAATAAATTGAGATCATTAATGGGGAAAAACGATAATGAATGAAGCATAAGACAAAACACCGCAATGGTCACGATTGTTTGCGACCATTACGGTGTATAAATATTAATGTATTGTGATACTATTTCTTCTTTCTGCCAAACAGATCTTTCAATCCGTCTTTAGCTTTATCGGCTGCATTTTTTACAGCATCTACTGTATTCCCTTTCTTAGAAGTATCGCCTTTGTTACCCAGAAATTGATTCTTCAGCTCGTCTTTAGCGGCATTGAGCACCTGTGTTTTTATCGCTTTAACCGTATCCTTGACAACATGTTTTACACTATCCAGCTTTTTCTGTGCAGCATCCTGTAATTGTTTCTTTACATCATCAACTGCGCTTCCCGCTACATTCTTCAGGTTGGTCTCTATTTTGGGAGCCTTAACTGTGCCCGTAATATTGACAGTAAGGTTTACTTTATCACTCACCTTAACATTTACGCCCTTGCTTGCAGCCTGACTCACCAAATTATTGACCATAGCAGTACCCTGAGCACCCATCATGGAGGTAGGCACTGCCATATTTACTCCGTATTGAATGGTCTGATCGAAACCATGACTACCGGCAACCTCTCCATCCATACCAGCCACCTTGAACTTGTATGGCTCTACTACAACCCTGCCGTTAGCAAAGCTGTAGAACAGTTTCATATCCTTCAGAGACATAGATTTGAGTTGCGGCATATTCAATTTTGTACCTAACTGATCGGTGACAGGGAAACCACTTAACATACCACTCAGCATAAAAATATCGCCTTTACCGGTCAACGTTTTCATATCCGGAGTCATGTCAGAACCCATTTTACCGGTCATAGAGAGGTGAGAGTTCATCTTACCCGATACATATTTAGCTGCAGGCATCATCTTTTCAACCATATCTACAGAGCTGTATATTTTCTGAACATCTATATTATCCAGACTGTAGTCGAATTGAATATCAGGATTCTTTTTATCGACCTTTGTTCCATAGAACCCATTCATAGTGATCAAACCATCCATACCCTTACCGGACACATTTTGCAATGCCACAACCTGATTGCGCACTTGTAATCCACCCTTAACATCAGTGAGGACTATCTTGTCATATTTCACAGATCCGACTTCTACCTTCACTGTCACATCCAGATTATCAGGCACCAGGAACACCGGAGTGGGCGCAGCAGGTGTGGCCGGAGCAGCTGAAGTGGCACTCATGAATTTATTCACATCTACCTTATCGGCAGTGAAATGCATAGCAGCAACCAACGGCTCGTTGTGAAGGTAGTAACCTAACAGGTTATCGATGCTACCATCACCTGTAAAATTGATCTGCATATACTGACCTTTCAATCCACTCATGGTAACATTCTTTGGATTGAAAGTGAGCAACATACTGTTAACGTTCACACCATCAGGATAATCTTTGGAAGCATAAGCGATATTGCTGAGGAAAATAGTTCCTGCGGCATACAGCTCATCATACTTTCCCTTCTGAGCTGCAGCAATAGCGCCCCTTACCGTTGCATCGGCTGAAACCAGACCTGACAACTTAGTGCCTGCTTCCAGCTTTACGAACTTCTGCATTTGCCCGAGATCGATCTTACCTTTCATAGTTGCATCGATCCACTGATTACTGATCGGCGTTTTTAATAAAAGTTTGAAATCAAAAGGATCGGAACCGAATTGAATGTGACCACGCTCAATATTGACAATTGTATGGTCTGTAATGCCATCAGGATTATTGACCGCCATCTTCACTTGAATGTCAGATACTTTTTGTGGCAGGTCGGGGTACTGGAATGACCCATTTTCAACCAGAAGATTCAAGGCATAAGCAGGCATTTGCTTACTATTATATGTCCCCTTCACATATCCGTTCAATGTAGCTTTACCTGTTGTTTTGATATCTTTAAAATTATTCTGGTAGATACCCGGAACCAGAGAGAGTATATCCTTGAAATCATTAGATGGTGTACTGAACTGAACATCCATTACGATATTGGTAGTATCCGGCATCTGCACAAAGCCCTTAGTGGACAACTTCAAGCCATTCAACTGTATCTTTTCTGTGTTGAAGCTATACTTGCCGGATTTGTTGTCAACCTGTAGCTCCATATCCAATATTGTCTTTACCTTACTCAGATAAGGAATACCTGCGTAAACAAAGGTGATGGCATCTGCAGTGGTTTTGGTAGATAGCGTAAATGCATCGCTGGAGAAGTCGCCTGAGCCTTCATGAGTGAAATTATTCAGCACAGCACTCATTTTAGCCTGTTCATCCCTGTATTCTATATAAGCATTTTCAATTCCATACTTCCTCAATTTGAATGCAAACGGAGCAGATGGCTCTGCAGGCTTAGCAGCACTGTCAGGCTTGGTAATATTCCAGTTGGCCGCACCGTTTTCATGCACGATAGCATGAATGCGAGGTGATATCAACCCAACGTTCAGGATATCATAACTGCCTCCTATCGCCTTCATCAGATCGAGAGATACATCAATGCTCTTAGCGGCAATCAAGGTGTCGTTCTTAAACTCCTCTTTTCCCACAATAGTTATTTCTTCAATTCCTACAGACAAGTGAGGGAAATGGCGGAATAAGGAAATATTCACATCCTTAAAATCTGTTGTAGCAACAAGCTTTTCGTTCATTTGCGACTTTACCAGATTCAGGATCTTTCCCTTGAACATAATAGGTATCAGAATGGCTGCCAATAAAAACAACCCGACAAAAACACCCAACCCTATAAATATCTTCTTAATGATCTTCATGTTAAACAATTGAATAGTATGAAAGAAAAGCTACTAAAACCAAGGGTAAAGATAAATGGTTAAAATGAGGAAAAAGCTAATCCAAAAGTTAGTGTTTTGTTAGGACGGAAAATTGTAAATTCGCTTATAAATTAAAGTATATGTCACTGGGAATAGATAGGGAATTATTCGCGGCAATTAATAAGCTTAATGATGAGCAAAAGCAAGAGGT
This sequence comes from Chitinophagaceae bacterium, assembly GCA_947447465.1. GTDB lineage: Bacteria > Bacteroidota > Bacteroidia > Chitinophagales > Chitinophagaceae > Flavipsychrobacter. The sequence continues at coordinate 12,778 of CANFKE010000057.1, forward strand.
GCTAGCCTTTGTTGATGGCTTTTCGGAAGAAGGACATAAGGAATATGATAAATGGAAGGATGAGAGTTTTGTGGCTGAAATGGAAAATGAATATAATTATTACCTGAATGGGGGTAAAATGGTTTCTCCGGAAGAGCTAAGGGAATCAATAGAAGAAATTTTTGCTAAGGCCAAACAAAAATGATTTATAGTTTCACTTTTTCCCAACGAGCTGCGACTCAATATCGGGAAGCTGTTCTTTGGTACATAGATAAAAGCATTTTAGCAGGCCGAAATTTTGATATTGAGTTGAATGGAAAAATAAGAGAAATATGCTTGCATCCAACATTATATAGGAATACAGTGAAAAACTTCAGAGAAGCAAATCTTAAAGTTTTCCCATTCACAATAGTATACAAGATCGATGAAAAGAAGCATTTGGTTGTTATAACTTCAATATTCCACAACAAGAGAAATCCCAAAGGAAAATACGCTATATAAAAAATGGCAAACAGAACATCTCTGCTTGCCATCAACTAGTTGCTACTTTTGAGTACTAAAACTCCCACCCAATATCCTTCCTGTAATATTTATCCTCGTATTGAATCAAAGCAGCATTCTCATATGACTTTGCTAATGCAGCCTTAATGTCAGAACCATATGATGTAATGGCCAATACCCTGCCGCCGTTAGTAATTACACTGCCGTCTTTGGTAGTTGTGCCTGCATGAAACAACATACTGCCAGAGACCTTTTCGAACCCGGTCATTACTTTACCCTTTACATAATCTCCCGGATAGCCACCTGCCACCATCATTACAGCACCTGCTGCCCGGCTATCATGTTCTATTGTTATTTCGCTCAACTTGCCTTCATCCATTTTCAGGAACAGATCTACGATATCATTCTTCAGCCTTGGAATCACCACCTCGGTCTCAGGATCGCCCATGCGGCAGTTGTACTCTATAACATAAGGATCGTCACCCACCTTTATCAGACCAAAGAAAATAAATCCTTTATAAACAATATTTTCAGCTTTCAATCCATTTACAGTTGGTTCTACTACACGAGCAATTACCTTATCCATAAAAGTTTTGTCGGCAAACAGTACAGGTGAAATAGACCCCATACCTCCTGTATTCAGTCCTGTATCACCCTCACCAATTCTCTTATAATCCTTAGCTTCAGGCAGTAATACATAATGATCACCATCGCTCAATGCAAAAACAGATAATTCGATACCGTCTAAAAACTGCTCTATCACCACTTTTTCACTGCTCTTACCAAACTGTGCATCCATTACCATTGCCTTAAAGGCATCTACTGCTTCGTCTATATCAGCTGTAATGACCACTCCCTTACCGGCTGCCAATCCATCTGCCTTTAAAACAATAGGTGGCTGCGCCTGCCTTATGTAAGCTACCCCTTCTTCAAAACTATCTTTAGTAAACTCTCGATATGCGGCAGTAGGTATGTTATGTCGCTCCATAAATTTTTTGGAGAATGCCTTACTACCTTCCAGTTGTGCCCCGTCTTTTGATGGACCGACTACTATAATATCTTTCAGCGCAGCGTCGGTTTTAAAAAAATCATAGATACCGGCAACTAACGGATCTTCGGGACCGACCATAACGACATCTATATTTTTCTCCAGACAAACCTTCTTTATGGCATCAAAGTCGGTAACGCCGATAGGCAAGTTGGTACCGTATTCAGAAGTTCCGGCATTACCGGGAGCAATGTAAAAGTCGCCACACAAAGGGCTCTGTCTTATCTTCCAGGCAAGAGTGCACTCACGTCCACCTCCCCCTAACAGGAGTATATTTTTCATTCCACTGCAAAAAAACTAAAAATTGCAGGACTTCGGTGAATATTTTTCTTTATTTTGGCAGTTCAGTTAAAACTTAATTATAGAAATGAGTAATCTACCTAATCAGGAATCAGG
>CANFKE010000058.1 GCA_947447465.1 Chitinophagaceae bacterium
GGCTACAGACAACGAGGATAGGTTGCATGATGCAGCTAAGCCAATGGGTATAGCAGACTTCAACTTCTACAGTACCTCTGCCGACGATCGCAAGCTGGCTATAGACAGTCGTCCGTTTGCTGCTGAAAAGGTGATACCATTGGGTGTAACAAGTAATTATCAGCAAAACTTCATTATCCGTGCAGACAATGTAGCTATTCCTGCTGGTGGCAAGTTAGTACTGCATGATAAACTACTTGAAAAGTATGTTGATCTGAACGCAGGCGCAGAATATGCATTCACTATCAGTAAAGACAAAGCGACACAGGGCGACAACAGATTTGAGCTGAGCCTGAAGCCTGCAACAAAGGCTGTTGACAATGGTCTGCATGTGACCATGACCCCTAACCCGGCGACCGACGATGTGAATATAACCTTCACTACAGGTAATCAGCAGCAGGTAAGCGTAAGGGTTACAGACATATCGGGTGTAAGTGTTTATAGCAAAGATCTGGGTGTATTGCAAAGTGGTAAAGTGAATATATCACTCAACAGCCTTGCGGCCGGCATCTACATGGTAGAGCTGAAAGCAGGTGATAAAAAAGCAGTACATAGGTTGGTGAAAGAATAATCACTGATAGTACTGATTTATAATAAGAGAGCGGCATAATTATGCCGCTCTCTTATTATATTAGATAGCTAAAATCAAGCCTTTACAATTACCACTTTATCTTGCTTGGCTATCATACGTCCAACAGGCTGTAAATGGTCTGTATATCCATATGCACTAAATAATGCGGTAACATCATTTACTGAAGCGGCAGCAACAGCTACCAGCAAACCACCATTTGTCTGTGGATCGGGTAAAATGCTGAAAGCCTCCATTACATCTACCCCACCCTCAAAATTGATCTTACTGCCATATCCATTCCAATTGCGGTAAGTAGCATCAGGTATTGCTCTTTGTCCAATGTATTCTTTTGCCCCCGATACGATACCGATCTTACTATAGTAGAGTTCCGCCGACAATCCTGCTCCATCTGCCATTTCAATTAAATGACCCCCTAACCCAAAACCGGTAACATCGGTCATAGCCGTTATTCCGCTGATCTTACCTAATTCCTGCCCTATCTTATTGAGTCGGGTCAATTGATCAATGAGTACTGATCTATGCTCCGCTAGCAAAATCCCCTTCTTTTGCGCTGTAGCCAAAATGCCCACACCTATAGGCTTGGTAAGAAAGAGCACATCTCCTTCCTGAGCGGTATTATTGCGCTTTAGCGTTGCTACGTCACAGATACCATTTACCGACAGACCAAATATAGGCTCACTTACATCAATGCTGTGGCCACCTGCAAGTGGGATACCTGCTTCTTGGCAGATAGTTCTGGCACCCTCCAATACTTTTTGCGCCAGCGCTACAGGCAGCTTCTCCACAGGCCATCCCAATATAGCCGTAGCCATTATTGGTTGGCCACCCATGGCATATACATCACTAATAGCATTAGCAGCGGCTATTCGACCAAAGTCAAATGCATCATCAACAATAGGAGTAAAAAAGTCATTGGTCGCTATCAAAGCAGTACCATTACCCATGTCGTAGGCCGCAGCATCATCATTGGTAGTGTTTCCTACCAATAGCTGATCATGAACAGCATAGTTAATGTCGGTCTTCAATATTTCCTGTAGTACAGCAGGGGCTATCTTACACCCACACCCTGCCCCTTTTGAAAACTGGGTAAGCCTTATCTCTTCAGTTGATTCCATAAATTTCTATTTATTCATTGGTAAGGATCCTATCCTCCATATGACTTGATAACAACAGACCACAATTAACAACGGCATCAACACTATTCGTCTTAATAGTACAAACCGGAACACCTGCTTTTTGTCTTTCAACTAACCCTTTACTGTAATACTTGTCATAATACTTCAGGAGTATGGCAAAACAGGAACTATGGTCGTTTTCCACCAGTGCGTAAATGGCGTTCTTGGTATCCTGTCCGCCAAGTCTTTTCTTTATCCTTACTATTGCATTGATCAGTTGTTCGGTAGAATACTTTCCATACCCTTGCACTATCCAATTCAGCCGCTCTTCAAATGGTACATCCAGAAAGAATAAAGGTGCGGAGATTAATGACTTATAGAAAGCATTAGGAAGATTGATCAAACCTACCCGCTGACTCTCATCTTCTACCCATATCCGCTTATTGCCTGTGTTCTCTTTAGATAGATTACTCAAGGCTAGCGCCAACTCGTTCTCAAACATCTCCTGCGATGGCTGTACTGCGTCGAACCCGCCAAATGCGGAACCTTTATGTTTGGCTATCGCTTCAAGATCTATTACCTGCTCATTGTTCCATTCCAGCTCTTGTAGTAACTCTGTCTTGCCCGAACCTGTATATCCACCTATTATGGTCAGAGGATATTCTTTCGAGAACTGTTGTAAAGCCCAATTGCGGTAGGCCTTATATCCGCCATTAAGCATATAGACCTTGAAACCGTAAAGATCCAATAACCACGAGACGCCCGCACTACGCATACCGCCACGCCAGCAATGAACGAGCACTTTATGATCTTTCCTTCGGGTATAATCATTGGTATCAGGGTTTCTTTCCGCTATAATACGCTCCACCTCTTCTACCATATCCCGCATCTTTACACCATATAGGTCCAGACCAATTTTTATAGCGTCTTCCCTGCTCTGCTGTTTGTAGGCAGTTCCTACAATCTTTCGTTCCTCATCATTGAACAGGGGCAAACTATAGGCGCCGGGGATATGCGCATGCATGTATTCTCCCGGGCTGCGCACATCAAAGATGGGTGAAGTCTTCGCCAGCTCTATGAATTCTTCTATATCAATATGGTGGATCATATGTTGGCAAAAAGTCGTGTAAAAATGAATTCATCGGAAACCTGTTCACAAATAAATTCAGGAAAGGCCCTTAATTTTATAACCCACGGACTTTGCCGTGGGTTATAGTATCTTATATAATTGATAGTCCTTATTCTCTCATCATGTCTTCCAGCACAGCTGCTATATCTTCAGCATTTGGTTTAGAGAAATAGTCGCCATCGGTTGCATATGCAGGACGATGTGCCTGTGCAGTAATAGTGCGCGGAGACACATCTAACCAACGGAAACCACCTTGTTTCTCCATTACATGTTGGAACATATAGGCACTTGCACCACCCGGCACATCTTCATCTATGAATACAATACGATTGGTCTTTTTTAGCGACTCAACGATCATGTGATTGATATCGAATGGCAGCAAGGTGCGAACGTCAATGACCTCACAACTTATTCCCTTTGGTTCCATGTAGTTAACTATTGCCTCTTCTATCACTCTTAAAGTAGAACCATAAGATACAATAGTTATATCGCTACCCTCACGGATCACTTCAGGGATACCAAATGGTACTGAGAATTCTGTGAGATTGCTTGGTACTCTTTCCTTTAAACGGTATCCATTGAGACATTCAATAACAATGGCCGGTTCATCGCTGCGCAATAAAGTATTGTACATACCTGCAGCCTGCGTCATATTACGCGGCACACACAGATACATACCTCTTATTGAATTAAGGATCATGCCCATAGGCGATCCGCTATGCCACACGCCCTCCAATCTGTGACCACGCGTACGAACTATGATCGGACATTTCTGTCCGCCACGTGTACGATACTGCATGGTAGATACATCATCACTCAATGGCTGCAGACCATAAAGCAGATAATCAAGGTACTGTATCTCAGCTATCGGACGTAATCCGCGCATTGCCATTCCCAGACCCTGACCAATGATAGTAGCCTCGCGGATACCGGTATCTGATATACGCATATCACCATACTTATCCTGCAATCCGGCAAAGCCCTGATTAACATCACCTATCTTACCCAGGTCCTCTCCAAAGGCCACGACCGCAGGATTGTTGGCAAATGTGTGATCGAAGAACTTGTTGAGTACCTCATAACCATTCAGTGATACCGATTCACCTTCATATTGCGCAGGCACCTCTGTTACCTTCATCGCACTCTTATCAGACTGGCTGTAAAGGTGTGATGAGAACTTTTCTTTATTATCGGTCTTTATCTGATCGTAGAAATTATTGAGTGCCCTTACCGCCTCACTATTGTGCAGACACAGTGCCAATACCTTACGTACGGTCTGCATTACATCCTTGCGGATTGGTTCTTTGATAGCATTCAGTTCTTTTACAGCAGTAGCAATGGCCGGCGCATTATCTCCGCCATCAAAAACTACCTGATTGCATAGAGATGTAGCAGTCTGTATCTGCTCCTTTATAGGTGCCAAAAACGCATCCCATGCTCTCTGCTTGGCCGCACGGGCCTCACTCTTAGCCTCTTCTTCAATCGCTGCCAGTTCCTCTTCATTACTGATATTGTTCTCCAGCATGAACTGTTTCATCTTTACGATACAGTCCATTTCCTTTTCCCATTCCAGGCGCTCTTTGTTCTTATAACGCTCATGCGATCCTGAAGTAGAATGGCCCTGTGGCTGTGTTACTTCCTGAACGTGGAATATAGCAGGGATATGTGTGTTGCGTACTCTGTCTATACCCTTCTGCACTGTTTCCATAAGGCCGGCATAATCCCAGCCCTTCACTGTATAGATATTGATACCACCTTTATTATCATCCCATTGCATACCTGCAAGGGCATCAGAGATAGAATTTTTAGTGGTCTGGTATTTACGAGGAACAGAGATACCATAACCATCATCCCAAACAAATACGGCCAACGGCACTTGCAATACACCTGCCGCGTTGATGGTCTCCCAGAACAACCCTTCTGAGGTAGAGGCGTCACCAATGGTGCAGAAGATCACTTCATTACCCTTATTGGTGAATTTTTCAAAGCCCTCTTGCAATACATCTACATTGCGGTACATCTTAGATGCCTGCGCCAACCCCAATGCACGTACCATCTGACCTGCCGTAGGCGAAATATCGCTGCTCGATTGCGGTTCTTTGGTAAGATCCTTCCAGTCGCCCTTTTCATCCAACCAACGTGTACCATAGTGTCCGTTCATCATACGACCTGATGTAGCAGGCTCATTGGTCACATCCGGATCGGCATATAATTGTGCAAAAAATTTCTGTATATCACTCATGCCTGTAGCAAACATGAGCGTTTGGTCGCGGTAATAACCACTGCGAATGTCACCCGGCAAAAAACACTTGGCAGCAGCTATCTGCGCCAACTCTTTACCATCACCAAATATCCCGAATTTAGCTTTACCTGTCAGGACTTCGCGCCTGCCGATCAGGCTGGCTTCACGACTGGCTACCGCCATGCGGTAATCTGCTAATGCTTCTTTTTTAAACTCTTCAAACGATAACCTTTCAGACTTTGATACAGTAGCTAATTTCGGCATATAAAAAATGGGGGTATTCAATGAATGACAAAGATAATTCAATTCGGCAATTTGGCAATTAGACTATGTTGCTCAATTTCATAATTCGGTAAATCTATCTTTCAAAATAATATTTCTATCGCATGATCGGAAGATTTATGATGATCTGCAGATACAAATACACTGAACATCTACAGTTTCAAAATAATATCGGGAGGAATATTTAGTCATACCGCTAAGTTTTCCATTGCTACTAATAAATAAACATTGCTTTCGGGGGTGTATGATCTGTTCATAATATAATTGAAAAGCTAAAAGATAACTATTAATGACTGCATACCCCCAACATCACTTTAACATATTCCTACATACAACAAGTCTTTACCCGTTGTGCAAAAGCCTGAAATGGCGGCATTTTTTCTAATGCCGCCATTTCATTTAATCTCCTGATGACAAATAATATACCCAAAGCAAACTTTTACTACCTTTGCGCCAGTAAAAAACAGAACACTTAAATACTTCCTTTTATGGCATACGATATTATCGTAATAGGCAGCGGACCGGGCGGATATGTAGCCGCGATCCGTGCATCACAATTAGGTTTCAAAACTGCAGTAGTAGAAAAAGAAAGCCTGGGTGGCATTTGCCTCAACTGGGGTTGCATTCCTACTAAGGCGCTCCTGAAGAGTGCCAGCGTTATCGAGAGCTTTAACCATGCTGCCGATTACGGTATCCAGGCCTCTGATTTTAAGGTGGACTTCCCTGCTGTAGTTAAGCGCAGCCGTGGTGTTGCCGATAAAATGAGCAAGGGCGTTCAGTTCCTCATGAAGAAGAACAAGATTGATGTGATCATGGGTATGGGTAAGCTGAATGCTAAGAAAGAAGTTGAAGTAACAGGCGCAGATGGTAAAATGACCGTTTATCAGGCTAAACATACTATCCTGGCTACAGGTGCACGCAGCCGTCAATTGCCTAACCTGCCAATAGATGGCAAAAAAGTAATAGGCTACCGCGAAGCAATGGTATTGCCTGAAACACCAAAGACAATGATAGTGGTAGGTTCAGGCGCTATAGGCGTTGAGTTCGCTTACTTCTACAATGCTATGGGTTGCAAGGTAACTATCGTTGAGTTCATGCCACGTATCGTTCCAGTTGAAGATGAAGATATCTCTAAGGAATTGGAAAAGAGCCTGAAGAAGAAAGGTATCACTATCATGACCAACTCTTCAGTGGAGAAGGTAGATACTACCGGCGCAGGCGTAAAAGCTACAGTTAAGACCGCTGATGGTGAAGTAACATTGGAAGCAGACATCGTATTGAGTGCTGCAGGTATTGTTGCCAACATCGAGAACATTGGCTTGGAAGCTGCTGGCGTTGCTACCGATAAGGGTAAGGTAACTGTTGATAAATTCTACAAAACAACCGCTGCAGGCATCTATGCCATCGGCGATATCACTCCGGGTCAGGCTTTGGCACACGTAGCATCTAAGGGTGCTATCATCTGCGTAGAAGCTATCGCATTCGGCGAAGGTAAATACAAGCACATGCCGGAGCCATTGGATTATGGCAACGTACCGGGATGTACTTATTGCTCTCCTGAGGTTGCCAGCGTTGGTATGACCGAAAAGCAGGCTAAGGAAGCAGGTTATGAGATCAAGGTGGGTAAATTCCCGTTCTCTGCATCTGGTAAGGCAAGTGCATCAGGCGCTACAGAAGGTTTCGTTAAGGTTATCTTCGACGCTAAGTATGGCGAGTGGTTAGGTACACACATGATCGGATCTAACGTTACAGAAATGATCACTGAAACAGTTGTTGCACGCAAGCTGGAAACTACATGGCACGAAGTGCTGGATAGCATCCACCCGCACCCAACAATGAGCGAAAGCGTGAAAGATGCTATTGAAGTAGCTTTGGGCGAAGCAATACATCTGTAATAGATAGTAAACAGTCCCGAAAAAGGGATGTACATATTCAGTATAAAAGCTGCCTTCGGGCAGCTTTTATATTTTGCAGTCGCCAGTGAATAGCAACTGCATGCTCCGAAAACGTGTTTACAATGCAGGCAGCTCACAGTCAGGAAACAAAATAGTTCTTTGGGGGATGCCGACATTACTTTCACACATTTTGAACCGGACCATACACACTTACATATACCCCAAACACTTAACTTCGAGCTAAAAACAGCGCAAACTGAGTAATTCATTAAATCTGCGATCCATGCCAATCCCCGCTTCTGCCCTCACCTTCCTTACACAACTCAAACAAAACAATCACCGCGACTGGTTCAACGCACATAAAGACCTGTACACAGAACAACTGGCACATATCGAGACATTTGCCGGCATACTCCTCGCGGAGATGAACCAACACGATCTTATAGAGACACCTACAGGCAAAAAAAGCCTGCACCGCATCTATAAAGACACCCGCTTCTCAAAAGATAAGACACCCTATAAAAGCAATTGGAGCGGCAGCTTCACTCGTGCCACCAAACAACGCCGCGGAGGATATTACTTCCATATAGAACCCGGCAACAGCTTTATTGCAGGTGGCTTCTGGGGACCAAACACCCAAGACCTGAAACGTGTACGCGACGACATCAGCTACGACCCTTCCCCACTCCGTAAGATCCTCAACAGCAAAACATTTAAGGAAACCTTTGGCTCCCTGCAAGGCGAACAACTAAAGACCGCGCCAAAAGGCTATGATACCACCAACGAAGCCATAGACCTGCTCCGCTACAAACAATACCTGCTCATCCGCCCCTTCACCGACAAAGAAATCCTCTCCCCCACCTTCGTCCACCTGGCCAACCAAACCTTCAAAGCTATGCGCCCATTCTTTGACTATATGAGCAATGTATTGACGACTGATGTGAATGGGGAGGTGGTGTGATCTTTATTAGACAACTTATCCCCTGTACTCAGTCTTTGACTGAGTTTATCCCGATCATTCAGTGACCTATCGACAGACCATTTCCAGCTTCCAGAAAAAAGCATAAGCAGGATAAATCTGTAAAATCTGAGCAATCATTTAAGAGCACCTGTCCTGCAGAATTGCGAGAGTGATTCAGACAAATAACACTCACTCGCCCTCCCTGATTTTCTTTATCTTCTCCAACTCTACTACATCAATCTGATCCTTAGGGCGGTTCACCGCTTTTTTATTGGCTATAAGTTGATTAATATGCAAAAAAGGTATTTGAATACCTTCTATTTCTGCTAATGATGCAAGTTCCAGACACGCTGTAAAAGTCAGATCTTCAAGCCCCTTCATATTAGTCATTATATCTAGCTCTAAACCATTTGAAAGATGAAAGCTGGTCCAACCCGGCAAAAATTGCATTGTTTCAATAGCTGCAACATCACCATAACCTATACAATTAAATGCTGCCCTCATCCTTTGTCTGTTTATAAGCGTGTCCTCCAACCAAATATCAACATCTTCTGTAGTTCTATTAAAACCATGTAATGTTGTAGCAAATCCACCTACCATGATGTATTTTACGTTACATTGATTAAGACACTTCCATAAGCCCAATAACTCCTCATCCAGAATATCCATAATTATTGCTTATGAGTTACTTTAGCCTGCTTTAACATAATTCCACGGCGCAGCATTTGGGTAAATAACAAAAATTTCTCTTTATCACTCCTGTAAATATCGCGCTTCAAACGCTCCAGTTCGGGGTCAGGTAAATGCTCATGATCTTTGGGGTGCAAGGACTCTTTTGCGGGAGTTGACATATTATCTCGTATTTAACGCACTATAAAAATACTACAGTTTCTTCTGTTTTTAATTTTGGCAGCTAATTTTAATGAACGTTCGGCGAATTGATCAATTATAATTGGTCGAACTCTCGATATTTAGTTATCCGCATATACAGTTATGTCGCCCTTTCAGAGCTACAACATAACAATTGCAATTTGTTGAACTTACGTGATTAAATCACATCCTTTCCACATTCCACCATTGAGCAATTCTACCATTAAGCAATTCAGCCATTAAAATGATTACCTTTGAAGAACGAGGATTTACGAATGAGTGACTATATAGTTTCAGCCAGAAAATACCGTCCCCAAACCTTTGATACGGTTGTGGGACAAGAACATATTACTACCACATTAAAAAATGCCATTCGCAATCAGCATCTGGCACACGCCTACCTGTTCTGCGGACCCCGCGGCGTAGGTAAGACCACCTGTGCGCGTATATTGGCTAAGACCATCAATTGCGAAAATCCTACACCCGACATGGAAGCATGTGGTGTATGCAATACCTGCGTCAGCTTCAGCAACAATACTACCTTCAATGTATTTGAGCTCGATGCTGCCAGTAATAACTCGGTCGATGATATAAGAGAATTGGTCAACCAGGTGCGCTTCGCACCGCAACAAGGCAAGTACAAGATCTATATCATAGATGAGGTACATATGCTCAGTGCATCGGCGTTCAATGCCTTCCTGAAGACATTGGAAGAACCACCACCCTATGCCATATTCATACTGGCCACTACCGAAAAACATAAGATATTACCTACCATACTCAGCCGCTGTCAGATATTCGATTTCAAGCGTATCACTACCAATGATATTGTTGTACATCTGCAGGGAATAGCTGTTAAAGAAAGCATGGTGGCACAGGAAGCCGCGCTGCACATCATAGCTCAGAAGAGCGAAGGCTGTATGCGTGATGCCCTCTCTATGCTCGATCGTATTGCCAGCTTCACCAATGGCATGCTCACCTACAACGGCACTATGGAGCACCTCAACCTGCTCGATGCAGACTTCTACTTCGGATTGACCGACAACATTCTCAGTCAGGATGTAGCAGGCACTCTGTTGATGTTGGATAGGGCCATGGAGAAAGGATTTGAAGGTGATGTGGTCATCAACGGTACTGCTGAACACTTCCGCAATCTGTTGTTGTGTAAAGATATGCGTATGGCCAAGCTGCTCGATGTACCTAACGATCACAAACCTGTCTTTTACGAGAAAGCCAATCAGGCACCTGCGTCGTTCTTACTGTCATCACTCAACGTACTTAACCAGTGCGAACTGGAATATAAGAACACCAATAACAAGCGATTGCATGTAGAAATGTGCCTCATTCGCCTGTGTTATGTGCTCCATGCTGTTGATGGACAGTCTGCAAACCTGGTGGCCGATAGTGCTGATGTAAAAAAAAACTCTAGTCCAATAGCTGCGACCTCGGTTGCGGTTCCCAATATTGCTTATCAGGCACCTGTAGCAGTGGCCCCTCCGCCACCTGCTCCTGTCAAGGTGAGCCAACCGACTCAGGCTGCACCTGTAATGGTCAGTGAACCGGTGCAGACATACCAACAGCCTCCTGCAGCAACTGTAAGAAGTGAACCTGCACCGGCGCCGGTCATAGCGGATCAGCAAAACATAGCTACCGCCACACATACACATCCCGTAGTAGAGAACTCGCAGCAAACAGCTCCCCGCACTTCTACTCCATCCTCAGGTGGCAAAAAACTAAGCATGAGCCTGTTGGACGACATGGACGATATGCTCGATAAGATTGAGACGCGTACTACCCCACTTACACAGGAAGAGTGTGATCAGCTTTTTGAGGAATACAAACAATATCTGTTATCAGAAAGTAAAGGAACAGTTCATGCTCAGTTCATGCAAATGAAACTGGAATTCTATCCTCCCGACGAGATCAAGATCGTATCTCCTGTGCAACTGGCTGATATGTATGCCAAAGAATCGCGTAGTGCATTGCTGGATTTCTACAGGGAAAAGACAAGAATATTGGTTCGTATCACCACAGAGCTCAGAGAGGACGATGCTGCAAAAGCGGAACAACGAAAGAATACCGTACTCAGCAAGCAGGAAATGTATGAGGCTATGGCAATGAAAAACCCGTTTGTTGCCCGGCTCAAGGAGTCGCTCAACATGCAGATAGAATATTAATAACAACTGATTGGCACTTTCTTTACAGATCAATATTTCGCAGTTATGACCGCTAACAATTGAAATACAGCGTCCATTCGGCCAAGTATGACAACGGCACAAATATGTTGTAATCGTTTGCGAAATAAATAAATTGATTTGTGAGAAAATAAATTGACTTTTGAAGTGTTGATACTGGAAATTTCCTCCACTAATCAACTGAGTTTAATTACTTTTGGATTCTAAAATACTGAATAATATTATGGCGGAAGCAATACGTATGCCGTTGCTGAGTGATACAATGAAGGAAGGCGTTATAGCCGAGTGGCACAAAAAAGTAGGTGATGAAGTTAAGTCCGACGATGTAATTGCTGATGTGGAGACCGATAAGGCTACCATGGAAGTGACTCCTTATGTTGACGGAACATTATTATATATAGCTGTTGATAAAGGTCAGGGAGTACCTATTAATGGTATCATGGCCATTATTGGCAAACCGGGAGAAGATTTTCAGGCCATTCTGGACAATGAAAAGAATGCAGCACCTGCCGCCGCGGCGTCAACTGCACCTGCTCCTCAAGCTACAGCAGCTCCGGCTGAACCTGTAGCAGCTGCTCCGGCCGCTCCTGTTGCCGCTGCTCCGGCTGCTCATACACCCAATCCCGGCGATGCTAATGCTACTGTTGTTCGTATGCCACTGCTCAGTGATACGATGAAGGAAGGTAAGATTGTAGCATGGCACAAACAGGTAGGTGATATAGTAAAGAGCGACGATGCAATTGCCGATGTTGAGACCGATAAGGCTACAATGGAAGTAATGCCTTACGCAGATGGTGTACTCTTGTACGTAGGCGTAAAGGAAGGTGATGCTGCCAAGATCAATGAGATCATTGCTATAGTTGGTAAAGCAGGTACGGACATCACTCCTTACCTCGATTCAGCAACTCCTGCTGCCGCAGCAAGCATTGCCAACAGTGCCCCTGCTGCTCCGGTTGCCGCAAATACTCCTGCTGCACCTGTAGCACAGCCTGCCATGGTGAGTTCGTCGAACCACGATAATAACGGAGGTCGTATCATCGCTTCTCCGCTAGCCAAAAAACTCGCGTCAGATAAAGGAATAGATATTCATCAGCTGGTTGGTAGCGGCGATAATGGCCGCATCATCAAGCGCGACATAGACACATTCAAAGCGCCTGCCGCTCAGGTCGCTGCACCTAAACCTGCTGTTACAGGCGCTACTGCCGGCACACAGACCGCCGCAGCGCCAAAAGCTGCAGCAGCTCCGTTCGTACCTTCTGTTCAGGGGACCGAAAGCTATACAGATACTCCTGTCTCTCAGATGCGCCGCATCATTGCTCAGCGTCTGGCAGAAAGCAAGTTCAGTGCTCCTCACTTCTACCTGCGCATGAGTATCACTATGGACAAGGCTATAGAAGCCCGCAAAGCCATCAATGATGTTGCTCCTGTCAAGGTTTCTTTCAATGATCTTATCATTAAGGCTTGCGCTATGGCACTCCGCAAACATCCTGCTGTCAACAGCTCATGGATGGGAGACTTCATTCGCCAGAATCATCATATCAATATTGGTACTGCAGTTGCAGTTGATGAGGGGCTGATAGTTCCTGTGATCAAGTTTGCAGACCAGAAAACACTTTCACAGATATCTGAGGAAGCGAATAGCCTGATAGACAAAGCACGTAACAAGAAGATACAACCACAGGAATTTACCGGCAATACCTTTACAATATCTAACCTTGGTATGATGGATATGGACGAGTTCACTGCCATCATCAATCCGCCTGATGCATGCATACTGGCAGTAGGTAAGATAGCACCTACTCCGGTAGTTGAGAACAATCAGGTGGTCATCAGACAAATATTGAAACTCACCCTCAGTTGCGACCACCGAGTGGTGGATGGTGCTGTAGGTGCTAAGTTCATGCAGACATTGAAATCACATTTAGAGAATCCGGTTACCATGTTGGTATAAGGAACAAATATTTAATTGACAATAAAACCATCCAAAGTGAAAAGCGGCTATACTACAAGATAACTGCTTTTCACTTTTGGCTTATTAGATGGAAAGAAAAAACAGACCGGCCGTAAAATCATTACCCCTGCTCATAGGGCGTAAACCTATTATGGAAGCACTGGAATCAGGTGCGGCCATCGAGAAGATATTTATGCTCCGCAGTGCATCCGGTCCCGAGATCAATACGATCAAGAACCTTGCAAGAAATCTGAATATACCTGTAAGTCAGGTGCCGGTAGAAAAACTCGATCATCTTACCAAATCCCAGCATCAGGGTGTGGTAGCATGGGCTTCCCTACTTCATTATATTGATCTGCAGGCAGGTATCTCACACATAGTTGAGCAAGGCCAGACACCTTTGTTCGTATTGCTCGATGGTATTACAGATGTTCGCAATGTGGGTGCTATAGCACGCAGCGCATTATGCTGTGGTGCACAAGCATTGATCTTGCCTACATCACACGCAGCATCACTTACCGAAGAAGCAGTAAAAGCATCTGCAGGTGCATTACACAAGATCTTGTTGTGCCGCATACCGTCCGTTCCTCAGGCAATAGATGTTTTAAAGCTGAATGGTATTCAGATATTGGGTACACAAATGAAAGGCAGCGTTCCTGTATATGATGCCGACATGACCATACCATCATGTATCGTTATGGGTGCAGAAGATACCGGTATCAGTAAAGATGTACTGAAACGTGCCGATGTGCTGATCCGCATCCCTATGGTCACCGCTTTCGATTCACTTAATGTTTCTGTGGCCACAGGTATGATATTATATGAAGCAGCCAAGCAGAGAATACTGGAACATAAGTAACATTTTCACAATAACAGCTCTTACATATACAATAAAATAACATTGCGTAGCATAAATAAGCCATTTTATTTCGCTTTTCTTGCTAAACGATAATAGATGCCTGTTGATTAATAGGCAATGGTTTGCTAATTTTGCATTTCGTAAATAATAGTTTTCTCATGATAGAAATTAAAGTTCCTACAGTAGGTGAATCAATAAGTGAAGTTACCCTTGTCAAATGGCTGAAAAAGGAAGGGGATTA
>CANFKE010000059.1 GCA_947447465.1 Chitinophagaceae bacterium
CTTTTAAGGGCCGTCAGAGACTATGACGTCGATAGGCTACAGGTGTAAAGGTGGTAACATCAAAGCCGAGTAGTACTAATTGCCCGTAAGCTTTAATCTTTTTTTAAATTACCTTACTTATAAGTTGTTATTCCCGATATGTCTCGATATTGATCCAGTAAAACTGGTAAGATCTTATGGTGATTTTACCGGGGGTGTTCACCTCTTCCCATTCCGAACAGAGAAGTTAAGCCCCCCATGGCCGATGGTACTACACAACAATGTGGGAGAGTAGGTAGTTGCCATATTTATTTAATAACCCTTAGCATTAACTTGCTAAGGGTTATTTGCTTTTACAAGATACCCATTCTGAAAAGAGCAGTTTATCCGCCTCATCGCGATGGTACTATCCCAACCGAAGGTCGAGAACAGAGTAGGTAGTTGCTCCCTACCTGCGGTTGGGACACGCATATTTATTAAATAACCCTTAGCATCAACTTGCTAAGGGTTATTTACTTTTAGTACTATCCCGTAATTGTATGAACAATGATCACGGGTAGGATATAAATCCATAAATGATTTACCAGATAGTTGAAGTTTAACTGAATCAGATCATGCGTGTAGTAAACTTAGCTATAGTATAATGAGAAAGGGATCGACTCAGTCGATCCCTTTCTCATTATACAGTATTATTAATCTAATAATCTAAGAATTCTATTGTCCACCACCTGAAAGAATAGATCAGGTTTGTAAGTACGCCAGTTTGGCTCCTCCATAAAGGTAATGTATCGGTCTATCTTAGATTTGTGAAAGTCATATTGTGTTTGATCAGGCATGTTGATGGATACCACCCATCCACCATCATCCTTAATATCTTCTATCCACTCTTCATAATATTCTCTATCGCTACTATGAAAGTTGAGAACGTTTTCAGTAATGAGAATGAACTTGGAAATGTGATCAGCTATCATCAGGTCTATAACCGATCGTTTCAGCTGCATGATATCATTTTCTACAGCATCATTCCATTCGCCAATCATTTCAATTATTGCATAGTTCAACTCATAATCAACAAAGAGTACTTTCAAATACAAGGTTCGAGATCCAAACTCATCCCATTGCGGATGAATGTAGTAGTTATAAACAGTATTAGAAAATTCAAATTCGCTGTGTTCAATTCCATAGAATGGTGATTGTTCATCTTCCTCTGCATTATATAAATGTCTCCAGTTATAGAACGGTTCTATTTCGTGCATCTCCTCTTGATCCCTTTTGTATAAAAGGTAGCTTGTTGATTAATATGAATTGTGATTTCTGCTGAACAGATATATGTTCTGATTCTGATAGTCAAAATGCTATGCTAGCTTCTTCCATGCGTCCATGCCACCTGTAAGGTTCACTACGTTGGAAAAGCCGGCTTGCTCTAAAAACATACAAGCCTGCATGCTACGCATGCCTGCTTTGCAATGAACGATTACCTCTTCATCTTTAAGGTCTTCTATTTCGTCGAACTGCATACCCATTATTTTTCCTAGTGGCACCAATTTGCCATTAATATTGAATTCTGCGTATTCAGATGGTTCGCGAACATCTACGATATTCAGTTTTTCGCCGTTATTCAGCCTGCTTTTCAGTTCTTCAGCTGTTATGTTTTTCATTAGTTATAATTTAATAAATTTCTTTGGTGTATTGAGTATTCCATTATTTGAAATATTCATGAAATATAGGCCGCTACTCAATGATGATATATCTATGATATTGTCTTTAATAATAGTGCCGGTCTTTATTGACTGTCCTTGAATATTACTGATGTTATATTCAGTATTTCCGCTGTGGTTGAATGAAATACTGATAGTGTTGTCAGCTGGGTTAGGGAAAATACCCCAAGGTTCTTCATTCGTAGAAACATTACTGATAAGGCTAGGTTTAATTTCCTGTCCTAATAATGGACGCATCATTACAGCGCCATGAAGCAAAGAAGGATTCCATGTAGATAGTACATTGTAGTACACATGATTATTGCCTATTCTATTGAGGTCAAATCCAAAATACAGACTGTCACTGCTACTTTCAGCTGGCATCATCACACCTGTGTAAAACGTACCTGCAGGTAATGGGATCGGAGTATCAAATTTATATATCCAGAAATTATTTATTGTATCTGCATATCCTGGATAACATGGGTCTTGTGCATATAACAGATGATCAGCAACTGCACCATTGATACCTGCTAACTCAGAATATACTTCAATTGAAAAAGCCTTGTATGACTGTGAAGGGGCTGTTTTACCAAAATATATCGCCATACCTCTAAGTGTATCAGGTATATTGAGGTGATGCTCTATTTCAATTTTGCCCGGTAAAGAAGGGAATAAACTTAAGTAATAACTCTGTTCTGCTGATCCGTCATCATAGGCCAGATAATTATCAAAAACCTGCTCTTTGATGATCGTGTCATTGTTCAATGGGCCTGTGGCAGTAGAACTTTGAATATAGTGTTTATTTTCAAAAACTACTTTGTCATATATGCCCGCAGTAACTGTTGTTGTATATGCGTTGTTGGTCAATTGCTGAATACTGCCGGCATTAAGTGTTGCAGTATTGGTAACAACTGATTGTAGAACAGTACCCGATGTTTGATCTTTGGCTGTGAATCCGTAGGTAATGGGCTGCGGACTATCATAATTATTGTGTATGCTGTCTCTGTACGTAATAGCTCGTTCTACGGCGGTATTGGCAATAAATTGCCTGTATGGCATGGATGTATAATCGTTAAGGAGTGGAGTGGGATTGCCTGAATAGGCAATATCGTTTACCAACGTATCATTCATATTGCGATGGGCATCAAAACGAATATAGTCCAGATTCCAGATGGCATCAGAATAATTCAGTGCAGCTATATTGGCAAATCTGAATTGAAATGCATCATAAAAATATAGCGTATCAGTAATAGGGATCATTACCTGTTTAAAAGGTTGTAAAGCAGTACCTGCAGTTTTCCATACCGGTAACCAATCTCCGTATCTTATCCTCATAAACAGAACGAATGAGTCAGGAATAAGTGGATAGAATCCTAAACCCTGAGGTTGGTAGAAGAAACTAAGATAAATACTATCTCCGGGGGTATAGCCTGTAAGATCAAACGGACGTGAGGTAAGACTATCAGCATACCTGAAATTATTATTGCTTGTCGGATCCCACGGATGTCCTAATTCGTTGAGTGCATCAAATGTGGCAACCCCTCTGCTAATAGGACTTACGCACATCGTATTGTTGATATATACTTGATTCTCCACCCACTTCGCGTTATCGGGGTAGAGTCCATATCCGGTAAAATCTTCAAAGAACGGAAGGGTAACTGTGGTTGTTTTTTTAGCTACATTAACTAATGGGTGCTGCCCGTGCAATATAGAATTAGCACCTAATGAGCCTGCATGTTCCTGACCATAGACCGGGAAAGCCTGATTAAATATGATTAGTAAGCCCGATAATATGACTAATGTTATTTTTTTCACTGCTACTGATCCTCGGGGTCGAAATTTTTGTCTTTAACGGCTTCTATGGGTGGTTTATTGCCTCCATCATAGTCTTCAGGGTCTGGTTTCTGCTTGATGTAAACATCGATCATATCGCCCATCTTTATTTTATTAGGCTGACCTGCATCATTGAGTGGTTTCTGAACTTGCCGAATGATGTAGGCATTAGGAGTATCGAATATCTCACCGCTACCTTGTTCCACAACCAGATTAAGAATAAGGTTATTCGCATTAACTATAGCTGTCGCTTCGTCAACCGTCATACGGGTAAGGTCAGGAACATTTAAGTCTGTATTGCCCAATCCATTGCCTATTACAAGATCTATACGGCTACCTTGTGGTATCATTTCACCCGGTCTTATGCTGTGGCCTTTATATCGCTGTTCCTTAATCGCACCACGAGCAATATCAGGAACATAAGTAGTGTCACCTACGAACATTTTATTGTTTTTCAGTAACATCTCAGCACTTCTGTAAGACAAACTAATGAGGTTAGGCATTGGCACCCTCATTGGTGTTACACTATTCACAGTGATCATAACTATACGCCCTGATTTAACTGTAGATCCGGTATCCGGAACTTGTTTGAGTACTGTCAGGGGTTTGGCCAAAGGGTCGAATGTAGAGTCAATATGCACATCAAAATGCATATCGCGCAATTGTGCGATAGCCTCATTCATATGTTTACCCTTCAGGTTGGGTATTTTCACTATCTCGCCGTGATGTGTAAGACAGCCTAATGCCCAAAAGAAAATAATATATATGGTAGAGAACGTAGCCGCTACCATAAGAAAGTTAAACCAGAATGACCTTTTTACGTCTTCCTTCATAAAGGATATGGATCAGAGTATAAATATATGGATTATAAATTATGATTTTTCAGGCAATCTTCTAGCAGCTCTCCATAGAATTTCTTGAGTTCCATACCAGTCGCTCTTACTTGTTGAGGAACTATACTATTCTCACTTTGTCCCGGCATAGTATTGACTTCAAGGAAGAATAATTTATTGGTCTTTGTTTCAAGGATAAAGTCCATACGTACTATACCACGGCAATTAAGATGGCGATAGATATACATGGCCTTAGTTTCTAATTGCTCTTTTACCTGTGGGTTTATTTGAGCAGGGGTAATTTCCTTGGTAACACCCGGGGTATATTTAGCTTCATAGTCAAAAAATTCATTCTGGCTAAGTATCTCGGTTGCTGGTAATGCTGTTAGTACACCATTTATCTTGTAAACGCCGATTGTAAGTTCGCGACCTTCAATAAATTCTTCTATCAATACCTGATTGTCCTCACCAAAGGCTTTTTCAATAGCCGGTAGTAATTCAGCAACATTTTTTACTTTACTCACTCCTAAGCTGCTGCCACTTTCATTGGGTTTAACGAACACAGGGAGTTTCAATTCATCCAATATTGCACCCATTGAATATGGCTCACCCTTTATTAAATGAACTGAATTAGCAATATTGACAACATTAAAGGCCTTTACAACCTTGTTGCAATAGCTTTTATTGAAGGTGAGTGCAGATACGATGGCATTGCAGGTAGTGTATGGGATCTGCAGCATGTCAAGATAACCCTGAATGCGGCCATCCTCTCCGGGTGATCCATGCATGGCTATGAAAACACAATCGAATGTGATCTTCTTGCCATCTATAAGCAGTGAAAAATCATTTTTATCGACCAGGATCTTATTGCCATGTTCATGATACCATTCATCTTTTGTTACGATGATCTTATAAACATTATACAAGTTTGTATCCAGATTTTTTTCAATGGTTTCGGCTGTCTTTATAGATATAACGAACTCTCCCGAATACCCCCCTGCAAGTAGTGCAATATTTTTTTTCATCTTTTGATAAGTGGTGATATTTCACCGTTGCCAAAGGTAATATTTAGGACCCATATCTTTTAATAATAGTGTAGTGCGATATGTGTTAAAATTACTCCTTAGGAACGTTTTGTTGATTCATTCATGGGTATGGTGTCCGCTGGTGAAAAAGAACGACCTTTCATAAAGGTAAGTCTGATAATTCTTTTTGTTTCAAGTAGAGGATCAGCCGTTAGCTGATAGGAAGAAAAAATGAAGATTATAAAAGAGAACCACTAAATTGGTGGCATTTGTGAATTTTGACCTGGTATGGCCTGGGTATATTTTGGCAATAATTCAATATTTATTCCTGACTTAATGACTATGATACGTTTAACAATACTATGCCTGGTACTTTTTCTTTTTAACGGTTCTACCCTCTGTGCGCAACAAAGAGAGTTGACTGTGGTTGATGCGAATGATTTAAGAGGAGCTAAGTTGTGGACCAAAGTAGTCATGCGCGAAATAGATCTCACGAATGCTTTCAATACCCCATTGCAGGAGATGAAAGACACTGCAGGGAATAATTTATCGATCAATCAACTGTTTTATAAAATGGTAAAAGGGTTGCAGATGGCTACCTATGAACCTGCAGGACACACTATTACAGTGAGTGATAGTACATTAGCATTTTTAACAAAAGATATAAGGCGAGATGATAGCACCAGTATAAGCAAATATATTGTGCTTGAAGAATGGATGTTTGACAGGGATATGGGTAAGATGGTCGTGTTCATAAAATGGATCGGGCCGTATATATCAGGGATAGAAATTGAAGATGAAAAGAAAAGAAGTAAGAGTGCAAAGCAAGATTTTCGGGTAGGCAAAAACAAAATACATTGCGTGAGTTTGGCTTATCGAACTTTGTTTGCAATAAAGTATAATGATCTAAAGAAAGAGTTTGCAAAATATCAAGTTGACCTATCTGATGGAGAACATGCCAGAATGATGAGTGTACTGGATTTCTTTGAATTGCGTCTGTTTAAAAGTAAGATCGTTTGTGTTGAAGATAAGTATGAATAAGTGATCACTTATTTCAGGAAGTTCGGTTGCCTTTTTGTAAACCATGAATATAGCAATGGATGTTGTTCATACCTCACTATCTATTAAATTTGCCGTATCAATAACGGTACATCCATATTAGATTCGCCAATAGAATTTTTAAAAGGCGTTGGTCCGCAACGTGGCGAATTGTTGCGTACGGAATTAGGCATTGCAACATTCGAAGATCTGCTGTATCATTTTCCCTATCGATATTTTGATCGTAGTCAGATCACCAAGATCAATGCAGTAAATGGCTTAACTGAATTTGCTCAGTTTGCAGGTATCCTCATTAATATTGGTGAGGAAGGAGATGGTCGTAAAAAGCGGTTGACTGCAACTTTGTATGATGATACCGGACGGATCGAGCTCGTGTGGTTTCAGAATATCAATTGGGTTAAGAAAAGTATTACTGAAGGTGAGCGCTACATTGTATTTGGTAAAGTTGCTCATTACGGAGGCTATTACAACATCAGTCATCCCGAGATTGAAGCGTGGAACAGTGATACGAACATACCCGGCAGACAGCCGGTCTATAGCACTACTGAGAAATTAAGATTACGTGGCATCACCAACAGGTCATTTGCAAAGATCACGCAAAGCCTGTTTGAGAAGGTGAAGCAGTATGATATTCCTGAGATACTGCCTTCTGCTATATTAACTGAATACAAGTTGTGTAACAGATACAGCGCCATTCGTTGGTTGCATTATCCGGATACGGAACATCATGAAGAGATCGCCAGGTATCGGATGAAGTGGGAAGAACTCTTCATTTCACAAATATTGATAGGCCGGTTGCGGTTGCAACACACAATACAGCGTGGATGGATCTTTGATAAGGTAGGCGACGCATTCAACACCTTTTTCAGTAATCATCTTCCCTTCCAGCTTACAGGGGCTCAGAAAAGAGTAGTAAAGGAAATTCGTCAGGATACGGTTACCGGCAGACAGATGAACAGGCTTTTGCAGGGCGACGTAGGTAGCGGAAAGACCATAGTTGCTTTGATGTCTATGCTTTTGGCGCTGGATAATGGCTTTCAGGCTTGTATAATGGCCCCGACAGAAATATTGGCAACCCAACATTATAACAGTATCTCAGCATTACTGGAGGAGATGGGGATAACCATAAAATTACTTACCGGGAATATTAAAGGTAAAGAGCGTAAAGCTATATTGGCAGGACTTGCTGATGGTTCATTATCTTTTGTTGCAGGTACACATGCGTTGATAGAGGATCCGGTAATATTTAAAAATCTTGGGCTTGCTGTAATTGACGAACAGCACAGATTTGGAGTAGGACAGCGTGCTAAATTGTGGAAGAAAAATGAATTGCCACCTCATGTATTAGTGATGACAGCGACTCCTATTCCAAGAACGCTGGCAATGACGCTTTATGGCGATCTTGAAGTGTCTGTCATAGATGAGTTGCCCCCCGGCAGACAGGAAATTAAGACTGTTCACAGACCGGATAGTGCACGTGCCAAGGTAATGGAATTCATGCGGCATGAAATAGATAAAGGTAGGCAGGCTTACATAGTATATCCATTAATTGAGGAATCAGAAAAACTGGATTACGAAAGCTTGATGGCGGGATATGAGCAAGTGAAAATGTGGTTTAGCGAAGACAGGTATAGAATAGCAATGGTGCATGGACGAATGGAAGCAGATGTGAAGGAGCGAAACATGGCTCGTTTCGTAAAAGGGGAAGCACAGATACTGGTGGCGACAACTGTAATTGAAGTAGGTGTGAATGTACCCAATGCATCTGTAATGCTGCTTGAGAGCGCAGAGCGGTTCGGTCTGTCGCAGATGCATCAGTTGCGCGGGCGTGTGGGAAGGGGCGCCGAACAGTCTTACTGTATTTTGATGACAGGAAGTAAAGTAAGCGATGAGAGTGTAAAGAGGATCAATATCATGGTCTCAACAACGGATGGATTCAAGATCGCCGAAGAGGACCTGGCTATGAGAGGCCCCGGTGATATGTATGGAACAAAGCAGAGTGGGGTACTGAAATTTAAATTAGCTGATATTGTTCATGATAGTGCAATATTAGAAGAAACACGTCATGCAGCTTTAGCAATACTTTCTCAAGATCCTCGTCTTGATCTGCCACAACATCAGGCATTGAAAACAACGCTCAGGAACCATGCATCGCAATCGCATTGGGCGAAGATCAGCTGATTACAATCTACTTTTTCCGACAATATCCTGCAATTACATAATAATAAAAACGCCCCTGCAAGCAGAGGCGTTTCAAATATTATAGTAAAATAAATTGACTAGTTGAGAGGTTTGTCTTGCTGGCGACGGTATTCGTCATAGCCTTTGTCTTCAGCACTTGTAAATACCAGACAAAAGTGTCCTACAAAGCACAAAGCCCATGCAGCTACAGTCCATGCCGGCCATGGGTAAGCCCATTTGCCTTTACCGTGATTAGGATCGTACAAATATAACATAGCAGCCGAACCCAGAAGGAAAATAACAAAATGAAGCGCTAGCATTGATTTCTGTTTACCGGTTGGCGTTATTTTAGTTGGCATTATGTATGTTTTAAGTTGTCACAAAGATAATGCTCCCTTCTGAAAAATGAATAGTGTTTGTCTCAATTTCTGAAAAATATTTTCACACAATTTTATTACTTGTATTTGTACTGTCAATTAAACTATAGCTTAAAATAAAACTCCAAGGGTAAACATAAAATATGAAAAAAATATTTCAGGCTGCGGTTATTCTGCTTTTGACCATATCATTTGCCTCATGCATAATTGTTTATCCGGCTCCTCGTCACAGGCTTCACCGACATCACTACTACAGATAGTCATTAAATGATTAGAAATTTAAGAATGAATGATTAATTTTACCAAACAAGTCTTAAGATTTGTTCGGATTCATTTTCATACATTCATAAATAGCTACGATGAAACTCATTAAAAAAATACTTGCTGTAGTGCTCATTACAAGCTTCTTTGCTTCATGCACATTGTATTACAGGCCTGCCCACATGCGTAATATAGGTAAGCGTAATACCAATTCTCGTATGGCACCTGGTTTCAGGTGATATGATTTTTTGCCTGAGGAAAAGTTTGGTAACATAGACTTATAGAGAAGTACACAGTCATATAATGCCTCATTAATTCGGTAAATTAAAAATGGGTTTCGATATTTTCGAAACCCATTTTTAATGTTATTAAATTAGTTGTTTACTTAAACGTGTAGCTTAAAGTATTCTAATGTACGCTTCAAACCTTCGTGGCGGTCAATTTTAGGTTCCCATCCAAGAATGTTTCTTGCCTTTGTAATGTCTGGCTGACGCTGTTTAGGATCATCCTGAGGCAGAGGTTTGAATACTATTTTAGATTTTGAGCCTGTCAGTGCCAGTACTTCTTCTGCAAACTGCATCAATGTGATCTCTGATGGATTGCCAATATTTACCGGACTGGCATAGTCTGACAATAATAATCTGTAGATACCTTCTACCAGATCATCAACATAGCAGAATGAACGTGTCTGAGAGCCATCGCCAAACATAGTGATATCTTCTCCTCTGAGTGCCTGACTCATAAATGTAGGAAGTGCACGACCATCATCCAGACGCATTTTAGGACCGTAAGTATTGAATATACGGATGATGCGTGTTTCAAGCTTGTGGAATGTATGGTAGGCCATTGTAATGCTCTCCATATATCTCTTGGCTTCGTCATAAACACCACGAGGTCCTACTGAGTTTACATTACCCCAGTACTCTTCTGTTTGCGGGTGAACCAACGGATCTCCATATATCTCAGAAGTAGAGGCTATCAATATCCTTGATCCTTTTGCTTTTGCAAGGCCCAGCAGATGATGAGTTCCCATAGCACCTACTTTCAATGTCTGAATAGGCATTTTCAAATAGTCGATAGGACTGGCCGGTGATGCGAAATGAAGGATATAATCAATATTTCCCGCTACGTGTACAAATTTTGTAACGTCATGGTGGAAAAATTCAAATTCCTTTACCGGGAAAAGATGTTCAATGTTTTTGATGTTACCTGTTAGCAGGTTATCCATACCAACAACTTGGTATCCTTCCTTTAAAAAACGATCGCAAAGGTGTGAACCTAAGAATCCTGCTGCTCCTGTAATCAGTATGCGTTTGCTCATTTAATATTTTGTTTTATCAGGGATAAAAGATTGTATGATTATTGCTTGAGTATCAACACTAGTTCAATACCTATTTTGTAGGAGCTACTAATGTATCACGCACTTGTTTATGAATTGTTTTGCGACCAATACTTTCGTAGTAGAATCCCAGTTCTGCCATCTTATCTAATGAATAAACATTACGACCATCAAAGATGCAAGGATGTACAAGAGAGTTGGCAATACGATCGAAGTCAGGGTTACGGAACTCACTCCATTCTGTCACTACAATAAGTGCATGAGCTCCTTCTAATGTTTCATATTGACCTGAGGCATACTTTATTTTATCGCCAAATATCTGTTTAACATTTTCCATTGCTTCAGGGTCGAAAACAGTTAGAGATGCACCTGCTTCAAGCAATTCACTGATAAGATCCAGTGCCGGAGCATCACGAATATCATCTGTTTCAGGTTTGAAAGCAAGACCCCATAATGCAAACTTGAATCCTGACAGATCACTACCGAAATAGTTCCTTACTTTCTGACCAAGTATGAGTTTTTGGCGGTCGTTGACCTTCATTACCGTATTGATGATCGCATAGTCATACTCCATTTCCTGTGCAGTAAATGCCAAGGCTTTTACATCCTTCGGGAAGCAGCTGCCTCCATATCCGATACCCGGGAAAAGGAAGCGCTTGCCGATACGGCTATCGCTACCCATGCCAATACGTACCCAATCAACATTGGCTCCTGTACGCTCACAGAGATTGGCCATTTCATTCATGAATGAAATACGCATTGCCAGATATGAGTTGGCTGCATATTTGGTCATTTCAGATGAACGAGCATCCATGAAGTATATAGGATTTCCCTGACGGATATATGGTTGGTATAATTCATCCATTACCTTTCTGGCCTTCTCTGATTCAGTACCTATTACAATACGGTCAGGTTTCAGGAAGTCTTCCACCGCTACTCCTTCGCGAAGGAACTCTGGGTTAGAGACAACATCGAATAATGATGGATCAAGGTGTTGAGCAAGTACTGCGTGAACTTTTTCAGCAGTACCAACCGGAACTGTACTTTTGTTAACTATTACAGTATAAGTAGTAATGATCTTACTCAATGTAGCGGCAACATCTAATACATATTGAAGATCAGCTGATCCGTCTTTGCCGGGAGGTGTTGGCAATGCCAGAAAGATCACCTTAGCACCAACAATACCCGCATTGATATCCGTAGTAAAATGGAGTCTGTTTTCTTTAATATTTCGCTCCAACAATACTTCGAGCCCTGGCTCGTAGATAGGAGTTTTTCCTTGCTTTAGTTTGTTAACTTTATTTTCGTCAATGTCGATACATATAACATTGTTTCCTGTTTCAGCAAAACATGTACCTGTGACCAAGCCTACATAGCCCGTTCCTATTATCGCTAATTGCATCTATTTTATTGATTTTTGAGGAGACAAAAGTACTTTTTTTTTGTTTAGATTCATATTTCATTAATTATGAAATTACTATTTCTGAAAGTAGTATTTTCATCCTATGATAAGCGCTGTTCGAAAGCACATCGTTAAATTGCCTGAAATATATCTATGTTATTTTTATTAAAAGTATGCAAGATTATTATTTAGTTACTGTCAAGTAATATGTATCTAATTTATATCTATTTTTCAATTGTAGTTAATTAATATCCATTTAGTTTTGGTAGAGTGGTTTTGCATGCCTACTATTGCATTCAGATCGCGAGATAGAGCAGCGGTAGCTCGTCGGGCTCATAACCCGAAGGTCACAGGTTCGATCCCTGTTCTCGCTACCAAAGAGGGAACATGCAATTCAAATTGCAGTTCCCTCTTTTCTTTTTCCCCTGA
>CANFKE010000060.1 GCA_947447465.1 Chitinophagaceae bacterium
ATTTCTTGTCGGCGCCTCGCATGGGAACTGTTCTGCTTCGGTTCTGTTCCTTAAGAATGTTGGCTGAGTTAACAAACAATTGTCGCCATTGAAAAAACTGTCAAGGACATTTTCAACATCCCCAAAATCAATGGAGAGTTCTTTATGAAGGTCATAGTTGCCCAGGGTCAGGTTAGCTGTTTCCACACTGCCCGTATAGTCATAAGGTGTTGTCACCAGGCCGCTCACCCCAATTGTACTGTCCTGTGCTATTACCGTATCCCCACACTTATCAGTAAGTGTATAGAAATAGTGCGCCGCAAGTCCTAGGAACTGATCGCAGACAGGATAAGGTCTGAAATGATATAAATATTGTAACGTTACATTCCCATCAGCCGGATTAAACAATGGGTAGTCAGCAATAGTTTTGTTGCCCAGGTGCAGCTGGGTCAATGCTTTTAAAATATCTTCATTATAACACGTCGAATCTGGGGCATCGATCGGAACAATGGGATGAGTCACAGGATTTCCTCCCCTGCCTATAAGCCCGGATACAACCTGCCTGCCTTTGTAGTCTGATATTGACATTGACAGTTGCATATTGGGATCTTTAGTAATTACCCTTCTGTAAAAGGGGCGTCGGCCAATATTTAGTCCAAACAATACATCCAGAGGTTTTTGCTCAATCCCGGCATAAAAATTAGTGATAATATTACTATCTGCTATCTGTAGCCTGGGGCCCGCTCCGCCTTGTTTGTCAATTCGATTGCTATAAGCCGGGCTAAATACAGTTTGCGTCATGGGAAACCCTTCAGCGTCCGGCACGTATTTCTGGAAACCGGTAGTATCAGGATTAAGGCCGGAATAATAAACATTGGCCAGCGCAGCAGGTGCCAAAGGAGATAACCGGGCATCGACCGGGCAAGACAAGCAGCCAGTATCAAAGTCATCCGCCTTATACGGCAACCCTGTAACAGAATTATTATCTATATCGTGCACAAAGTTAAAAGACGAAGATGGTACCGGTGTTGGCAATATATTTATAGCAGGATGTCCTTCAAAGTCATAAATGCTTTTGCCTACAATAAGCTTACTAAGATCGCTGTTGAACCTCGTTACACTTTCCCTGTTTTTGAGCATCCCGTCATAAAAACTGACTACCTGCTTATATTTCCCGCCTTCAGCAAAATTAATTGTGTATTGCCAGTTAATACTATCATGCATGTATGCATCTCCAATGTAGTAGTAGGAATTGCTGTGGGCAGCTCCTATTGGTCCAGCATCAGCCATTGAATATGACCAGTCACCATAAATAGGATATTTATACTGATTAGAATCGGGGCGTACCATTCTTACCCTATATAGTAAATATCCATTCGGATACAAAAGAGGTATTTTATAGTTGTTTTCGGTGAGCCATACTCTTGTGCAATTATGTGTAAAGTCATAATTCAAGTCAGATATTGATGCATGAGAGGCTGCTCCTGTAGCAACATCTCTTTTGTAATCATCTACATATGTCCACTCCAATTCATAATTAACCGGGGTAAGCACCAGTGGAGCTGTGCTTGGAGCAGTAAAACCAAAATACAACCCAAGATAATTTTCAGTATGATGATCGTCTTCCGTTATTTCCAGCGTGCTTGATGCTCCCGAACCGTAATAAGTGGTGCCCAAATGCCGCTTATCGTATTTTTGCGTGAGTATGGTGTTTTCGATGGTATAATTCCAACGCATACTATCTCCAAGAATCGCGGCCGAAGGTATCGGGGATGAAACATCCCATACCCCGGTAATAATAACCATTGTTTTATAAAAGTTACTGTATTTTGCCACGTTGACATCCTGGTAGGCATTATGACAGTCAGTGTAGTGAACGTTACTTACAGTAAGAGTATCGTAAATAATCGTAAAATGTGTGACGGTATCTGCCGGGTCGGGATAGCCGTATATTTTATATGTTATCTGGTACGTATATTCGTACTGTAGCTTCGGATAAAGATTGTCTATCGACATCTTTATCAAAGAGTGATTGCTTTTATATTTAAATTCGTTGGTCCAGGTTGTGGGATTGTTCGATATGTCCGTCCAATCATGGCACCAAGTCGTGATCGTATCAGGAAGAGTATGCTGATATATATGCCTTGCTGTATGCAAGTTAGATTCCTCGCTAGATTTAAACGTAAACGTCTGCGCAAACCCTGTAATTAGAGCGCATGTAAAGAACAAGCAAAACAGCACTGCGCTTTTGATAAGCTGCAAAAATTCATTTATTTTCATAGTAAATCGTTTTATATTTTGGCGATCACTTTATAATTAGCATACTTTTTTAATATTACTTTTCCATTTTCAATCAAAAAGAATTTATCCGTTTTATAGGCGTTTTTTTCTATACCCTTGATAAAATTTGAGCAATTGATTGTGTTTCTGGTTCCTTTGTTCTTACCAAATGTATTATCCTCCCATGGTCTGAAAGTGATCATATTGTAGCTTATGAGTTTTCCCTCGCGATCATTGAATTTTAGAATTATACTCTTTATGAACATTTCATCCGGAAACCCCACTTCTATAAAAGTCGTATCATTCGAATTCAAATATTTTTTGACAATCGCTTTTCGCAGGATTACAGAATCAATGAAAATTGACGCAGTAACATTTTGAAATATCTCTTTTTCTGTTTGCATCTTATTTTCCTTACTCAGATGTTTTTCATTATCAACAAGAGTTATCTCCTTAGTACTGTGATCCGCTTTATAAGTCCATTTGCCAGTATATAAAATAGTCGAATAATTGCTGGAGTTGTACATAATCATACCAATGTTATCAATGAACAGGTCGCCTTTCATTCTATCCGATTGGCCATTAGGATAGAGAACGGAAAGATCATATTTATAACTGATATTCTGCGTGTTTTTGATTGTATTCATAACACGTTTCAAGGCGGCTGTTCCATCAGCATTTCCCTGACCAGAGCAGACTAGAGGTGTGCACAAAAGAATAAAAATGAGATACCTAAGCTGATTGATCATTTTCTTATTGTTTTGGGTTACTGCTTCTTGATTCTGATACAGTCATAACTCCTTTTTCGGTTTCTGATTTCACTCGCACAAGGTTTCCTTCCTGATCATATTCATACATTTTTGCGAAATTATTTTCGTCAAGCGTCGCCATTAGCTTTTCATTGACCGGATGGTAAACAAATGACTTCAAATTGGCATCTGTGGGCAGGAATCTCATATCATCAAAATAGAACTGAACCGGTAAAATCATTTTTACACTCGTTGATGAAACAGGCACATCAAACACTACCTCTACCTGCTGCCACCCTTCTATAATATTTGATTTCTTCACAAGTTGATAGTGGGTTGCGCCTACATAAATTCCACAGTGACTGTTAATACTATAATCCGTTACATTGGCCGAAGGGTTATTTTCTTTTACCCAAAAAGACAATAAATATTTTTTACCAGGAGTAAGTTTGAAAGGCAGATACTCATTATCTGAAGTGAAATTATATGTTGCTGGGTCAAGATAGTCGTCGTAATGAGTATAAATACCTGAATAGGAATTAGTATTGATTGGAATATCCACGTCGTAGTTAGGGCTTGCGCCACTTGATGCGG
The DNA here is from genome assembly GCA_947447465.1 of Chitinophagaceae bacterium. GTDB lineage: Bacteria > Bacteroidota > Bacteroidia > Chitinophagales > Chitinophagaceae > Flavipsychrobacter. The sequence continues at coordinate 3,603 of CANFKE010000060.1, forward strand.
TAGGTATAAATAATGAATATAGTCCAGTATGTGACGTATGTGAGCTAACTGAAGGGGTAGTCGAATTGGCAAGACTAAATAGCCCATAGGTAGTTGATCCTGCCAATGGTGTTAAAGAAAAATAAGACTTTAAAAACGAATAGTCAAAACCTGTAAAGGTTGCAAACATGCGTAATAATGAATAGTCTTCGAAACCCTCCGCCATTACTTCTCCCTGTCTTGCATTGGATGCAACTGCAACAGGTAGGTCATCGTTGTATCCAAATACAACTGTTGAATAATTACCCAATGCATCCATATTTTCAACTTCCGCACCAAAAGGAGAGAATTTTGTAATTGTTCTAGCTAGTCTCCAACCTGATCCGGCATCAAAAAACGGAGCCATATAATTATAGGGAAATTTCAGGCACAAATTTTTCGGCTGTTCGCCAAAAAGCGTTATTGCAGTAAACAGACCGGCATTGCGATTTGTAGTGCCTGAATAGTTTCTATCCACAACAAACGCATATTCGCCCAATGGTCTGAATATCCCTCGCTCACCTGTTATATATGGGTTGTATTTTGCGATACTTGCAAGGAATGTATTCAAAAGGCGTGTATTAGAATCGCAAAACGTATTGGCCTTTATATTTATTACTTCCCTAAGTTTATGATTCAAAAACGAATGTTCATCGCTACCTTCAGAGGAATGTGTTCCTGTTGCAAGCGTCATTGAACTGCTTGATACATCAGATGGATCGACCGGATTTCCTCTGACATCGGTGATAGGAAACTCAAGAGTAGAATATGACTCTATCACCTCATTCAGCATATTTCTATTGCCCGATCTTATTACAGTTGCGTGCACATTACTTAAGGTAGTATTGTCAACCCAGCCGGGCGTAGATGTAGGGTATCTCGGCAACAGGTAACCAGTGCATATATTGAATTTAGGGTTTCGCGGATCAGTTATACTTTTACTACTCATGAGCCAGACAACAGTTTTGGTTCCGTCTTTAAACTCAAGCAGGATCTCATCTCCGGTGCGCAAATTATCATCAAGAACAAAAGCACCAAGATGGGTTGTATCAATATCTATGTTGTCGATATTTGTTTCATACTTAATATTAGAATACGCGGGCGCCATACCAGAATAACACCAGTATGCAGGTATATTTACTGAGTATTCTTTATCATGATACTCATTATTTACTGATGTAATTATTACCTGTCCCGTTTCAGGGTCGTACACTTCATTTTTCTGTTTTACGGTGGCCCCATCTATATAGGTTTCCACATTGTCAAGAATTCCATATTTCTGCACAACTTTAGTCACTGTTGCCGATCTAAATTTATTCTGGGCATTTGATGCCCATGGGAAAGCAAAAAATATCGGCAATATCAATGGTCCTATTTCAGAGACATTCAGATTTAAATTCAGGTTTATTGTCCACGTATTTTCGTGTTTTTCTCTTGAATCTAGGGTCAGGTCTTCTTCAACTCCTAAACGACGTTTAACCAACTCCATTTCACCTTGTTCAGGGTTATAAACGAGACATGATACATCATTTCCAAGATCGTTCGGCCCTGACCGGAGATAATTATATGTCTGTGAGCTAATTAAAGTCCTGTCATTTGTTATTGGTTTCCTCAAATAATGCTCAGTACTTCTAAGTTTACCATGCATATCGTTCATGATCAATGAATATCCCTGAGTTGCACTCATGGTATTTTTCTGACCTAGTAAACTGAACCTGTAGTCATTAACGCTATTTATCGCAGTATGTAAAAATCTGATAGGGAAATCTCGAGCTGTATAGTATCTGTAAACATCCTCTCCTTGTGCTGACTTGCCTATATCATTATGAATACTGCTCACTGTTATCTTACTATACCCAACAGACGGAGCAGGATAGAAAGATTCGCCGATTGGGGTTTCCTGATAAAGGTCAACGGGGTCCATTGGCGGCCATTGCCGGCCCGACGCCCCCTGGTAAGCAACGGGCATTCTTAGGGGATTTTCATCATTTCCTATTGCCGGCTCATAGCTGGCTACTCCACTACTTACCCCCTCATCATTTACATAATTGTAGTTTTTCCCGTAGGTAGCACTTTGCTCGCTGCCTCCGCTCAAGGTATTCCATGCATCATAGAATAGCAATGATTTTATGCGGTGTCCTCCACCTTTTTTATGCCCACCCGGACTCGTTAATCTTATGTACGATCTCTGAGGTATGACTATTTGCGCAGCCTTCTTATTAAGAAAATGAACAATTGGATTCCTGAACAGGTTTACAAGTTCCGCAAATGAACTAAACATTGCTGCTATGGCTCCATCTATACTAATATCCGGATCTGACCCGGGATACATCACTTGTGGTAAATTATACCTCCCATTATTGATCGCAAGATAGGTTACAGGGTTTAAATGGAACGTTCTCGCCCCAACGGGATCTACATCTTTCAGCTGAACGTAGCCATGCAATGAATCTCCGGGGCAATAACCAACCGCAACAATCTTTGCATACCCTTTTATCTGCTCAAATTTCATTTTCCCCCAAACCAAATCGACAAAAAAGTTATAGTACAACAAATCCATACCAGCACAATAGTTTGATCGCGGATCAAGGCCTTTCTCAGAAGAAGGTCGCCTTGTGAAATATACAAATAAATTAGGCGAATACTTATCCTCATATAGCCGCATCGAAGGATTGAAGACCGGACTTCGGCCAACTCCATTAATAATAAACATTTCATCCGCCTGCTGGTCCTGAACAAATGCATAGTCATCGGCTTCATAATTTGCTATTATCATCCCACCTGATGGAAGTGATATACCTGTCAAAGACCAGGCTTCGGCATACTGATCGTTATAAATATCATTTTGGTTTACAAATGGAAATTCAAAATTCCCATCAGGTGTTGTTGGTTTATAGCCCCCCCACCTGTCTTTTTCTCCTGTATTGTAGTTTGGGTTAAATCCGTACTTAAATTGGTAAGGACTCATCATGCTTTTTTGGGATGTCCCGTAGCTGAAATATATTTTGGTTAACGTCAGTTTGCCTGCACTCGAACTCCCACTTATTGAATTTGGAATGCCCTTGCATAACGAATAATCGAATTTGAAATAGACCGTTTTGATTGGAATCGCCGAAGCACCGTTTATGAACCTGTCGTGCTTATTGAATAACTTTATTGAATCTAACTTATATGATGGTGCCGGTGCCGTCGCAGTATTGTAAGGCGCAATATTATATGCTCCCGTGGTAACTATCGGATCTTTACTTCCACATGCATCATCTCTCTCAGATGTATAAAATTCTGCAATAAAATTTCTTGTTTCTATTGAATGTAACATCCATTCTTCCCTCGACCCGGTAACATAGCTTGCTTTGTCGTCTTTGGCATCACTTCTGAAACAAGGGTTATACTGGGCTTTCCCGCTCTCAAACGGGAATCTCCACCTGTAGTCATTTTGCTTTAAAGTATAATTGAGCTTAGTGTAAGACCCGAGATCATCGTCAGAAATACCATTACCCGTAACATCAACATAATCTGTAGATAATACTGAGGTTAATAAATAACTATGCGCATAAGATGGGGTAATCGTGCTGCTGAAATATTGATCTATTCCTTTTGTATTTGTCACACCATCATCAGCAGGGCCATACGCTATTAATCCATCAGGACTTGTGGCACTTGTCGGTCCGGTTACGCTGAATGTCACCTCTTTTTCAACATGATTTAGTGCAGGTATTCCGTAAACGAATCTTTTGCCATCCCGCTGTAACTGGATGATCTCTGACAACTGTCTCTTCTTACGCTCCAGTGGATTTGATCCGATTCTTCTTATGGTATCTTTAGCAGGTTCTGGACCAGAAGCAAACCCGTCGAGGGAAGTGTAACTGAATATATTGGGGTCGGTGCCAATTCCGGAAACAGACGCTTCTTCAGCTGTAAAATAATAAATGAGGTTTGCCCGTGTACTCCTTCTTTTATTTGAATTCACTCTTATCGATTTTAAGCCATTTGCTTGATCTGGCGTTATTGCACTTTCACCACCTATTTCATCAACATACTTGGGGTCAACGGTTGTTAACTCACCACCTGATTTCAGATAAACCTCTTCGTATACACTGCCACTGGTTCTTTTATGAAACTTCCTGAGATAATCAGTCCATGGCTTTGAATCTATCTGTGTCTGTGCGTACGTATAATCCCCTCCTATTTCTAAAATATCGCCAAGCCCGGCCTCCAGACCAAGCGAATGGGACGTGGCTTCACTACTGTTCGTTGGGTCGTATACACTACCATAGTCATTTCTAAATGCCCTGAACATACCTCCTGTTCCGTGCCCCGAAGCAGTATATATGTCATAAGTCATATTTGCTGGTGGGAGATATTGCATCGATCTGTTGAAATTACCGTCTTTATCCCTCGTAAAATCAAGAATAGAAGGGCAATCTGGCACTGTATTTGCGCCACTAATATGGGGAGCATCCTGAAGATATAGATAACCATATGCCGACCTTGAACCGTCTTCACCAAATTTAAGTGTACTTTGCATATAGCTTCCATTCACATAGGGCAACAGCCACTTTGCTTCCCAGCCTATTTTTACACGGCCAAAAAACGAGTTCATAGTAGTACTGTTTGTTATTACTGGCACATAGTTTTTTAACCCGATCGGTATTGTGTGAGTATTTGAAAAAGTGACACTACTAAAGTTGCTTCTATGCTTCCTATCCTCATGTTTATATTTAGCCTCATTTCTTTCTTGGCTTCCATATGTCCCTGTCATGTGAAATGCCACGTTCATGTCTTTCAAACCCGAACGCGAAGACCACCCATTGCTTACACCAATGCCACCGCCACAGGAGAAGTCTGAGCCTAATATTTTAGACGACTGATAATGAAGATCGGCGTTATAATCAATATCGGCACCTGTTTGTGATCCCACACCTATGTTTACGCCCGCCGATGCAAACTTCCCTACACGTAAGCCACCGCCCAATATAAGATCGCAACTTACGCCTCTATAGTTGTTGAAATTAATATATGCATTTATATCTGCCGATAAAGACACATGAAAAAAACCAGTGTCCTTTTTTTTAGGATCGCCCTTCCCGAAAGCTTCCGCACCATATCCCAGTCCCAATTTGGTATTAGTTTCCTTCTTGATGTGCAATTGTTTTGACAGTACATCACCATCAAAATCATCTGGTACTCCCCTTACATTTCTGTTTATTTCGCCGGGATTAATATTCCAGCCGAGGCCTACCCAACTAGCTTCCTGCTCCATATTAATACCACCGTGATATGCAATGTTCACAGGATAACCTTCAACATCAAGCAAGGGTATGTTGTAATTGAAATCACCACTAAACATGTCAACCATGTCTGTTGTCCCCACTGGCTCAAAAGACAAAACTTCCGGCTGTGTTGGTCCCGTAGTCAGAGCAAATGAGCAGCACGGCACAACCAGTTCGGCGGTCAATACCAACAATAACATCCATGATGTCTTCTTTATGATTTTTTTATATCGCTTCATAGGTCAAGATGTTTGATATTAGTCAATTAGCGCAGGGATTTTTTTTAGATTATCTGTTGAAAACATAGCCTTGATAGTGCCGTTCCCGAATATCTGGTCATCATAAGTGAGTTGCATTGCCTTTTTCGGATAATATTCATCTTTGGGCAACTTAAATCCAACAAGCATAGTTTCCTGCGGACTAAGGTTGTAGTTATTTTCAAATTCATATGCCATTGGCATAAGCGTATCTTTTTTGTCATATATCAACCTTATATTCTTAACGGCCTCATTAAGAAAATAATTTAATCTTTGGTTATACTCCTCATTTGATCCTAAGTTGTATCTCATCGGTGAGATATTGCCATCAGATCGTCTGACAGATATGTTAAACCATGCGGTTCCTTTTAGATTTTCCATCCTCTTTTTAAAATTGAAATCAGGGTCTTTAGTTCTCTGTTCCATTAATAAAATATAATCATAAGGCTTATACTGAAATACAAAATCCCAATTATCTACAGTAATAACCTTCATCAGCCCACTTTCCTTGCCTTGCACAAATTGTGCATATTGCAGCGGTTTTAATTTTTCCTTGCATCCGAGGAATATTACTATAATGATTAACAGCATATAGTTAGTTACCTTCTTCATAGTTTTTATTTACGTAAATGACCGCATCGTTAGTTAAATCGTAATAATCATCATTGTAAAGGACAGAGCCCATTCCGTTTGCTCCAATTATAAGGTGTAGCCCTTTCTTTTTCCCGTAGTCGTCAATTACTTTATTCAGTCGCTTCCACACCAATTCATTTATTTCCCGATTGCTTTGTGTATACTGATCCTCTAATTTGTCTTTATAATATGCATATACATTGGAGAGTCTGTTTATCTCGTTTTCATTTTTTAGCGCCTTTACTGTATTTAATAATGTCTCAACACTATCCATTTGTTTTCCCATTGCCAGTAATTTAATTTTCGCTTTACCTTCCAGCTCCTTCGTCATGTTATATTGGCTGAATAATTTTGTCGCGTCAACTACAGCAATTTTTGTGTTATCTGTCTTTAATTTCAGAAAAACCGATATGCCGGTCAGGATACACATTAACATGCATGCTGCTAGGATCTTTATTGTCGTCATATTTGTGATGTTTATTTTTCAAATTCAGGGTTCAGGTATTCAAACGGGATCCGGTATTTTTCATTGGTTTTTGTACTAACCATTAAAGTGTACAGATGATGGTGTTTTAAATTAACCCGATCTTTAAATACAACTATATATCTGTTATCTCCATATACCGCAGAGAGTTTGTTATTATTTAATGAAATCTCCTGATCTTTTTCATCTAATATTTTCAGAAATAACGTGTCGGTTTTTTTCTTATCTAAAACATACTTTATTTTCAATGCGCCCAATGCATACTGGCTTGTTTTTCCATTCTCTTTTTTAATATCGACATAGGACCTGCTCCCTTCATTTGCATTGTTTAAGCTATCATCTTTTATGGTAAACTGCCACGTTTCTGCACCACCTAATAGTATTCCCTTGTAGTACGCGTCAACTGTCCACGCGTAGGGCTGGTTCTTAACTAAAGGTCTTGCATAGATAGGATATACCTTGCTGTTCTGCATCAGATTCCTTTCGTCATACACAGGCCGGTTGCGCATCACCGCATTAACAGGATTCTGTCCTTGTTTTATTTCTGCAATTCTCAGCCGGTATGTCAGCTCATTCGAAAATGAATAGTTAGCTACCCACGATAGCATCGGCGTATACTCATGTAGCTTTGCTTTATTCTCAGGCTCCAATAAATTGATCAGGAATGCTTCTTCTGATCTGTGATAAAGGCACTCGTCAAACGGAGTCGCAGATACTTCCCCGAAAGATGATATCGGTGCTACAGAAACACAGTATTCATACGTCCCTTCTGGCAGGGTTTTATAATTGAAAAACAGCTCTTTCAGTGCAGATGACGAAAACTGCCACTGTGGATGCACCTGCCCTGCATCAATGGTGTTCATCCCGGCATGCAGGTCGTACTTAAATGAATAACTGAAGTTTTGAGGAGAATTCCGGAACCTGATGGCTCCTGTTATCTGCACCTTACCAACGCTGGCACCTATTGCCTGCAGCCTGAAATTCAATATGTTTTCCGGCGTGAGATTGATACCATCTACGGGGGAAAGATCAATGACAAGGTTCTGCTGCGCACTAGCGCATACTGTAAACAGGAGACAACACAGTAATAACAAGAGATCTTGCCCTAATGAATTGGTTGTTCGTTTCATAGTCCGTTTATTTAAAACTGTTTTCCTTTCTTTTTTGTCTTGAATCTGTATGCCACTTCCATATTGCCGCTGTATAACTGTTTCCAGTTCCCTATTTCATTCAACTTATAATTGCTGTATCGAAAATTCATTCTTGCTGTTATCGGGCTCTTTTTAAAATTGCACATTACCCCGGCAGACAAGCCATATTTACACAATCCGAATTTTGCACGTCCTATATCCTGGCTGCCGGTTATACTATATTGCTTGCTGATCGTATAGCTTTGCGTAAGACTGAGAAAACTCATGCGGTCGGGCGTAGTGACAATTGCAGTTGTCGAATTTCCTCCTGTCTGGCTGGTATAGCCCATAGTAGTTGCAACCGACAATTGTTTTTCTGTGTACATACACATCAATTGCATCAGCGTATTGCCATATGCTGTCGTATCAAGAACAGTACTGCACTTGTTATACAGCAGATTGAAGCGCCATACTCTCCCGTTTTCTTTTAACTGATATGATGCCTTGCTCGTCCATACAGAACCTAATAATGGCCTCTGTGGAATATTGAGCGTATCAGAGTAAGATCTGAACGTTGCAAATGGCTTATATGATACAGATACCGCCGGGTATCTTTTGGAATGTGTTTTAATATCAAATCCCCATTTCGTGTTTGAAGCGGTGCCTGAAAAGTTGCTTTGAATCAGGTAGTTATATTCAATACCTATACTTACAAATGAGTGAAATAA
>CANFKE010000061.1 GCA_947447465.1 Chitinophagaceae bacterium
GTGTTCACCTCTTCCCATTCCGAACAGAGAAGTTAAGCCCCCCATGGCCGATGGTACTACACAACAATGTGGGAGAGTAGGTAGTTGCCATATTTATTTAATAACCCTTAGCATTAACTTGCTAAGGGTTATTTGCTTTTGTACCCATGCCACCGTGCTTGTCTGAACTGTGATTACGCTGATTAATTGATCGACTATGACGCCCTGTGCATGAAATTGTCTGAATCAGGATGGTCACGATTATAGGAAATGGAGGATATATATTAACTGAAGAAGCCTGTAGGGGCGAAATAATTGTCTGAAACATGATTCACATGATAGAATGATAGACATGATGCCTCTTGTTTGAATCACAGATTTCGGTGATTACGCAGATCGCACAGATTATTCTTCTGTCCAGTAATCCGCTAATCTTTCAGCCTGTTTTAGTACTGTTTCTATTGCTTTTTGCTGCATATCGGGTGGATAGCCATAGCGGGTAAGCGTACGTCTTACCAACACCATCAACTTTGCCCTGGCACTTTCTCTTATCGTCCAGTCTATGGTAGCATTGGTTCTTATTTTCTCTGCTATTTCCCTTGCTATAAATCGCAGTTGCTCATCGCCCAATACCTTCACCGCGCTGTCATTTACCTCAAGCGCATCATAAAAGGCTAACTCATCTACAGTTAGGTTCAATTCTTCCCCTCTTTTATCGGCTGCCTTTATTTCTTTGGCAATATCTATCAGGTGCTGTATGATCTCGGCTGTGGTAATCAGGTTATTCTGATACTTTTTTATCGCTGTTTCCAGCATTTCCAATAGTGCCCGACTCTTTACTATATTGGTTTTTGCACGGTTTTTTATTTCATCATTAAGTATTTTCTTCAGTAGTTCGAAAGCAAGGTTTTTATGTTTCATGCCTTGCACTTCCAGCATGAACTCATCTGATAAAATAGATAACTCCGGTTTTTGAATACCTGCCGCATCAAAAATATCCACAATCCCATCACTGGTAACTGCACTATCAATTATTCGTTTTATCGTGCTTTCTATTTCTGCATCTGTCCTACCTGTTCCCGGGCGGTCAAATTTCACCAACCTGGCTTTTATCGCTTGGAAAAATGCCAGGTCATCAGCCATCTTTAATGCAGAGTCATGCGGTACGCTTAATGCAAACGACTGGCTTAGCAAAGTCACTTCTTTTATAAACCGCTCCTTACCATCCAGTAGTCCCAGTATATGTTCTTCGGCCTGCAGAATGATCGACAATTTTTCCCGTGAGTCTACAGCGAAGAACCGCTTGTAATTAAATTTCAGGCTATTTTCATAATATGCTTCAGGTTCTTCTACTAAAATATCTTTTTGGGTTCTGCTATCTTCATTAAACAGCTGACGAACCACCTCATATTTTTCCATCATCAGTGCCACCGCCTGGGCCTGCGTTTCAGCAGGATCACCCTTACCACCGGCGTCTGAATAAAATGATAGCGCTTCTTTAAGATCAGATGCTATGCCCAGGTAGTCTACAACATTGCCTCCGGGCTTATCGCCAAACACACGGTTCACCCGTGCTATTGCCTGCATCAGGTTGTGGCCGCGCATTGGTTTATCTATGTACAGGGTATGCAGGCAGGGCGCATCAAAGCCGGTCAGCCACATATCCCGCACTATCACCAGTTTTAACGGGTCAGCCTCATCTTTCATCCGCAACGCAAGATTCTTCCGTTGTGCCTTTGTAGAATGATGTTTTGCAATAACGGCTCCGTCATCACTGGTCGACGTCATTACTACCTTTATCATGCCCCTGGTAATATCATCGTCGTGCCACTCGGGCCGCAAGGCAATAATAGCATTATATAATTCCACCGCTATCCTGCGGCTCATGGCTACAATCATCACCTTGCCATTAAACACTTTTTGCCGCTGTTCAAAGTGACTCACAATATCACCAGCAAGGTTTTGTATACGCTCCGGGTGTCCTATTATAGCTTCCAGCTTCGTCCACTTGGCTTTGGCTTTCTGCCGCTCAGTTACTTCTTCATCTTCTTCCAGTTCTTCATCATGGGCTTGTATTAATTGCCTGCCCTCTTCCGATATTTTTATCCTGGCCAGCCTGCTTTCATAATAGATCTTCACTGTCGCACCATCGGCTACCGCCTGTGCTATATCATAGATGTCTACATAATGGCCAAATACCTGCGGCGTATTTACATCCGTACCTTCTATAGGTGTGCCCGTAAAACCAATGTAGGTGGCTGCCGGCAGGGCATCGCGCAGATACTTGGCAAAGCCATAGGCCAGCCTGCTTCCTATTACTTCTTTGGTTTCTTTGTTTCGTACTACCCGCGTTACCGATTCAAAGCCATATTGGGTACGGTGAGCTTCATCGGCTATCACTACTATGTTCGACCTGTCCGACAACATATCGTAAACCGATAAATTACCTTCCGGCGAAAACTTCTGTATGGTTGTAAACACTATACCGCCACTGGCCACCTTCAGTAGGTCTTTTAGGTCTTCCCGGGTGGTGGCCTGAACCGGCTCCTGCCGCAGCAACTGGCGCGATGATGCAAACGTATCAAACAGCTGGTCGTCAAGATCATTTCTGTCCGTAATTACAAGAATGGTGGGGTTCTGCATCTGTGCAGCAGTAATGAGCTTACCGGCATAAAAAACCATGCTCAGGCTCTTGCCCGATCCCTGCGTATGCCACACCACGCCGCCGCGCTTATCGCCGCCAGCGCCCGATGCCAATATGGTCGACTCTACAGCTTTATTAACCGCATAGTATTGGTGGTAAGCCGCCAGTTTCTTTTCCGTTTCTATCTGTATCAGGCCATCGGCATCAGTTTTACTCGTCTTTTCAAAAACTATAAAATTCCTTACAAGGTCCAGCAGGGTAGTGGGGTTAAGCATTCCCTTCAGCATGGTTTCCAGCTGTGGCGCAAAGCGCGAAGCCTCCTTCCGGCCATCAGCCGTTTTCCACGCCATATAGCGGGTAATGCCCGCCGACAAGCTGCCGGCCTTACATTCGTGCCCGTCCGATATTACACAAATAGCATTGTAGGTAAACAATGACGGTATGGTAGCCTTATAGGTCTGTAGCTGGTTCCATGCTTTCTGTAGTGTGGCATTTTCATCGGCTGCATTCTTCAGCTCTATAACCACTAGTGGTATCCCGTTTACAAACAGCAATACATCTGGCCGTTTGTTATTGCCGTTCTCTGTTATGGTGTATTGGTTCACCACAAGAAACTCATTGTTCAGCGGCTGCTCAAAGTCAAACAATGCCACCTCATGGCTGCGTTCATAACCATCAAGCTGATAGGGTATCTTTATTTTTTCTACCAGCAGTTCATGAAACGTTTCATTGTTGTGCAGCAATACAGGAGAATAGATATTGATCGCCTTTTGCACGGCCTGCTCCTGTATATGCTCCGGTATGTGTGGATTGATCTTTGCTATGGCCTGCCGCAGGCGTGCCTTTAAAACAATATCCTCATAAGTCGCCCGCTCTGCATACTCCGCACCAGGCGCTATGGATAGCCCATGCACATATTCCCACCCCTTCTGTTGCAGGATCTCGATAGCCAGCGTCTCTATGTGATTTTCGGATATGGGTTTCATTCTGATAGACTAATTAATTTGTTCATGTTCTGTCCACATTAGTTGATCGTTTTTGATCACGATCTTATACATGGGCATAGCTTCATATTTTTTCACTTCACTCTCATTCAGTGGCACAGGGCGTTCATTTTCTGACCGGATGACTTTAATATAGGGCAGCCCTATCTCTAGGGTCGGGTCATTTAATGTAATGAACTCATCAGGAATGTATTTTGCAGGAGTACCGGGACAGAACAATACCTGGAATGGATCCATACCCAACGGGAACAGCATATCGAAAGATAGATCTGGTATAGCCGGCCGGGGAATTCCTGTGGTATTAGGTAATTGGCTCGCCACAGACTGTTGACGTCTGTAATTGCTTATTACATTTGCGTCGATGATGGACAACCCGTAGTCGGCACTGCCACGAGTACTGGCAGGAGTGGTGCCGCAATATAATAAGTATAGCGGCATAGCTTTCTGAGATATCGCCCAATTGATCAGTTTTACGTATTGGGCACCACGGGTATTCCATTTTTTTATGTCGTAGAATAAACCCTTACTATTCATTATTTTGCTCTGTATACAAAACCTTGCGCCCTTTCCCGCAGCATCAAATATGGTCAGGTCTATATCCGCCCCGCGATGTTTTTCCAGCCTGGCATGATTAACATAGACATCGCACGTGCCGGGGTAGCCCGCATAAAAATCAACTATCCTGAAAATAAGATCGTTGGTCACGCCTATCTCAGATAAACGCATACCCTGGTAGGAATATAAGCGGGAAACATAACGCCATAAATTTTGAGAATGAGTCGAAATAAGAAGACAACAAGAGGCCATAATGTAGTAGTTTTAGAATGTAGTTTACAATTATTGGTTTTATATTTCCACCCTCACCTCCCCGCTCATCAACTTAGGCAATAAGTCATCGCGCAGTTGGGTGAGGGTTTGAATTTGGGCTCGGTTTGAATTTATCTTTTCCCATGAAACACTGACCAACTTTGTAAATTCGATTAGTTTTTCATTGGGCGGCTTTTGAAATTCAAAATTTGCAATATCGGAAGGTTTTAGTGAAGGATATGTACTTGTAGATCCTTCCGCGATCATGTCGAAATATTCGACGTTTTCAGTCCTCGTTAATAATAGATATAAGAAATGAGGGCTAAAATCACGACAAGAAATTACACAAAAACCTGTTGATGCAATTGCATTAGGCTTAAGTCCATTTAGCAACCCGTAATGCCTTTGGATAGGGCGTACCAATGAATAAACAATATCATTGTCTACTATTATTCTTTGTGCTCTGCTCGGGGCATTGTTTAGTGCACAGGGCTTAAATTCTTCTATCGTACCATTAGTGATTGATCCTGTATCGAGATACTCTATTTCATTAAATGGGTATTTTTTTGTGATTGTTCTTGAATTTATTTCAGCGACGTCAGCAATCTTAATAATTTCCCAATCCTGCTTTGCTTCCTCCACAAACCACTGCCTGAACAATGTTTCTGCAAGTGATTCAATCGTTTTGTTTTGGAGGTGAAGTAGGTCTATTTTATTTTCTATACTCCATAAGGTGTTAGAGATATTTTCTCGTTCTACTTTAGCTGGACAGTCAAACTCAAAGGACTCAACTGCATCTTTTGTAATCATCCTAACGGTTGTACCTTTTGAGCAAGCTGAAATATGATTGCGGTAGTTCGGAGTTTTTAAGAGCCAATAGAGAAACTTATTATCGACCTCCGAATCATTCTTCACCACATATAAATTGGCTCCAGCTATTACATTTTTACCTCCTAAATCTTTGGGTATTAAAGCAGGAAGGCCAAGAATTGGTAAGTTGTCTGACTGTTGGCGAGTTGCCAAAACAATATCTCCAGGATTAACCAAATAGGACCGAGGACAGTCTCCTGCGTACGCTCGAGCTCCTGAAAGAAGAAATTTGTCGCTGTATGAAACGCAACCCATGCCCAACAAAAAGCTCTTACCACTTCCAATGTACTTCCCCTGATAGGAAAATCCACCTCGTATAGAAATTAATTCACCAAGCAACGTTCTTTTCCATCCGCTCATTGTAATTCTGTTTTAATTTTTGAGAGATTGAATTTGATTTTGTTGTTTAGTTCTTCTTCTTCTTCTATTTGTGCTTCGAGGTCGGCTTTCAGCGCGTTAAAGCGTTCAACAAAGTTAAACTCTTCCTCATCATCGGCCAGGCCCACATAGCGGCCGGGAGTAAGTGTGTAGTTCATTTCGCGTACCCCTGCTATCGTGACCGATTTACAGAAGCCCTGCACATCAGCATAGCCATCAAGGTTAGCGGTACTTACATGACCCATCGCACTGCTCATTCTTACCATCTCAGGGTTTCTCCATGCGTGGTAAGTACTAGCTATCAGCTCTATATCCGTATCTGCCAGGTCTTTATTTTTCCTGTTCTTCAGAAAGCCCAGGTTGCGGGCATCTATAAACAGTATCTGCCCCTTGCGGTGCTGCTTCTTCCTGCTCAGGAACCATAGGCACGCCGGTATCTGTGTATTCAGAAACAGCTTTGCAGGCATGTTCACAATGCAGTCTACCAGGTCATTCTCTACCAGCACCTTTCTTATCTCGCCCTCATTATTGGCATTGCTCGTCAGCGATCCCTTGCTCAGTACAAATCCTGCCTGCCCGTTAGGTGCCAGGTGGTATATAAAGTGCTGTATCCATGCGTAGTTGGCATTACCGGTAGAGGGCGGTAGCTTCTGCCCCAATACCTGCCAGCGGGCATCATCGCGCAGCAGCTCGCCGCTCCAGTCGCTGTCGTTAAATGGCGGATTGGCTATTATATAATCAGCCTTCAGGTCCTTGTGGGCATCATTCAGAAAGCTGCCCTCATTGTTCCACTTCACATTGCTGCTGTCTATACCGCGTATAGCCAGGTTCATGCGGGCCAGTCGCCACGTGGTCTGGTTGCTTTCCTGTCCGTATATCGATATTCTGTCCGATGGGTTCAGCATACCACCAACGCCCTTGCCGCCCTTAGTTTTATAATGGTCCTGGTGGCTGCGTATAAATTTTTCGCTCTGCACAAACATCCCGCCGCTGCCGCAGCACGGGTCAAACACGCGCCCCTCGTATGGCTCCAGCATTTCTACCAGCAGCTTTACTATACTTGCCGGTGTATAAAACTGTCCGCCCTGCTTGCCCTCTGCCAGTGCAAACTCACCCAAAAAATATTCATATACCTGCCCCAGCAGATCTTTACTCTGTGCTTCTTTAGTCCCCAGAGTAGCGGTACCTATCAGGTTTATCAGTCCGCCCAGGCTCTGCTTGTCCAGCTTTTCCTGTGCATACACCTTAGGTAGCACACCCTTCAGCGACACATTATCCTTCTCTATCGCTTCCATGGCATCATCAATATCCTTGCCTATGGTAGGCAGTGCTGCGCGTCCCTGTATCCACCGCCACCGTGCCGATGGTGGCACGTAAAATACCTTTTCGGCTATATATTCATTCTTGTCTTCAGGGTTGGCGCCTTCACTTACTTCCGCTACCAGCTTATTGTATAACTCTTCAAATGCGTCCGATATGTACTTCAAAAATATAAGACCCAGCGCTACATGCTTATATTCTGCGGCGTCCATATTTTTGCGCAACTTATCTGCGGCTTTCCATAGTTTTTTCTCCAGGCTCTCTTCTGCTTCTGGTTTTGTTGCCTTAGCCATTTATGGTGTGTATGTATTTAGAATGTATAAAGATAGTTTTTTAGCGCAGGTATTTTCTACGTTTTATATACTGGTCCTCGTTTGTAACGAGGATCCACCGGCATGGCTTTTGTAACGCCCGTCAAAAAAAGAGCCCCCCCCCCCCAAAAAAAAAACATATCCACGCAAACTCATCCCATCCAAACCCTTACCCACAGCGCCATACAGCCGATTGCGCGTTGAAAAAAGTGGATATGTTTATTTTACCATCTCAAATTCCCATATTAAATTACACCCGAATTATAAACTGTCATCCTGAGCCGAAGTTTACACTGAGTTTATCGAAGTGAAGGGTGTGCGTTCTTTGACATATGATCCTATCACTACACCAAAACGCAAATCGGTAATAAAATGCTATACCCATCAAAATCCGAATCTGTGAAATCTGCGCACCACACATGTTCGTAGAGACGCAAGATCTTGCGTCTCCACAGCGGCTGGATAGTGCTGCAAAAAAAACGCCAAAAAAGTGGCAGAAAAAGTAGCAGTATGTGGCAAAAAGTGGCAGAAAGTGGCAGAAAGTAGCAGTTTTCAAAAACCACCAAAACCCACACCCACAGCACCATACACAAGAAACTCCCCAAAAAAACTGCCACTTTTACGAAAAACTGCCACTTTTATAAAAGCAAGTAGATTATGCTCTGGTAGAGACGCATTGTCATCCTGAGTTTTTACCGAAGGGTGCGTCTCCACAGCGGCCGGTAACAAACCCCGGGATCACCCACCAAACCTGTAACCCAATTTAGGGACTAGGCAGACTAAAAAGTGGAAGAAAAAATGGAAGAAACCGGAAAAAAGTGGAAGAAAGTGGAAGTTTTATGAAATTTGTTAAACCACCCTCAAAGCCACACCCACAAAGCATTACACTCAAACCACCTACCACAAAACTTCCACTTTTCATAAAAAGCAAACAAGAAGCGCTGGCTGAGCTTGCGAAAAGCGGTATAGCCAACCGCATTAACACGCCGCATAGCTCCTTTTGCGCGCGGAGCGATTCGCAAAAGTGCCGCTTTCTTTTGTTACTTTTCGGCGTCTGTCCCGCCCTTCATGCGGGACGGCAGCTGGAACATCCCGATGTATCGGGGACAAAGAAAAGTAAGGAGAGGAAGGGCTGAAGACGGCTATAAAAAAGAAGATAACACCCAAACCCAATCGGGCATGATCGGGCATCACCCCACACCTACTTCTTCGGCTTCCTCTTGATCGGCTTCTTATACTTTAGCTTCATCTTGTCAGAGTGCTTCATCTTGGTTGGGTTTTTCATGCGCTTGGCCGATCGTTCGTGGAAAGCGGCACCTACATTTTCGCGCTTGGGTATCTTTAGCTGTATCTCCTTCAGGTTGCCCTTGGGCTGCTCATCATAGGTCAGCTCTGTAGATATTTCCAGATGGTCGGGCAGCGGCAAAGTGGGTATCTTGTAGTTCATCAGCTCCTCAATGGCTGCTTTGTAGGCTTCCTCTTTCTCGTTGGTAAAGGTGATGGAGATACCCTTTTTATCGGCACGGCCGGTACGACCTATACGGTGTATATAATTCTCAGGTATATCGGGCGTGTCGAAGTTGATAACATGCGTTACCTCGCTTATGTCCAGTCCGCGGGCTATGATATCGGTAGCAATGATGAACCTGTAGGTACCCGCCTGAAACTGGTTGACGGTGTTGAACCTGAAGTTCTGGTCTTTGTTGCTGTGTATCACGCCCATCTCCTCGTTAAACTTCGGTTCCAGTTGCTCATACACATCATCGGCCATACGCTTGGTGGCTACAAATACCAGCACCTTGGTCATGTCCTTGTCTTCGGTCAGCAGTAGCTTCAGCAGGTTTATCTTGGTGTAGAAGTTGGGTACAGAATAGTCATACTGGCTGATGTTATCGAGCGGTGTACCCGTGGGTGCCGCTTCTATGATCACCGGTGCGTTGAAGTAGGTGTCCATCAGCTTCTCCACATCTTCGGTAATGGTGGCCGAGAAGAGCAGGTTCTGGCGCTTTACTGGCAGCAGGTCCAGTATGTTATTAAGCTGTGTGCGGAAGCCGAGGCTCAGCATCTCATCCATCTCATCTATCACCAGCTTTTTAATGTTCTTCAGCTTCAGGGCGCCGTTGTATGCGAGGTCCAGCAGTCGGCCGGGGGTGGCTACTACTATATCGCAGCCATTCTCTATGGCCGCAAGTTGCGTCTTCATGTTTACGCCGCCATAGGCGCCTACCACCTCTACGGTCATGTAGGGAGTCAATTCTTTTACCGACTCTACTACCTGTGCCACCAGTTCGCGGGTAGGCACCAGTATCAGAATCTGTGGATAACGGTCTTTGCCATACTTCCACTGGCGCAGTGCGGGCAGAAGGTAGGCAAATGTTTTTCCGGTACCCGTCTGGGCTATACCGCATACGTCTTTGCCCGACATCACCACCGAGAAAGCCTTGGCCTGTATGGTAGTAGGTCGTACATAGCCACGTTCGGTTAGTGCGTTGAGCAGCGGGGTAGTGAGGTTGAAATCGGCGAAAGTCATGATGCGTAATTAAAGTTAAAAGGTGATGAGTTAAAGGGTTGGTTGGAGCTGACCACCTTCCCTTGTTCCTCGGTACTCCTCCTTCAAAAGGAGGAGAATGTGTATTATAAACGGGCAGGAAATTTCCTACCCGATGATCAAAAAATCTAAAGCCCTGTAGTGGCGCAAGCTTATATATGCAAACTATCAACACACACTATTCATCGGCTACCTGCAGCAACTTCTTCATCTGGCCCATATACTGGTTGGCAAGGTCATCTCTGTGCAACTGGTGGTATATGTTGGCCATCAGGTTCAGCATCTCTACATTGTTAGGGTCGGCCTTCATGTAATTGTTGAAATACATAAGAGCGGTATCCACGCTGTTGCGGTTCAGTGCTTCAAATCCTTTGGCATCATCATAAGATGGTCTTTTGGCCAATGAACTCAGCGGGCAATCATTTACAGCAGCGGTAAACAAAGTACTCTTGGGCAACCATGTGCGGGCCTTTATCTCCTCTTCAGGTATCAATGCTATATGATAGATGGAGTAGTCCCAAAGCTTCTGGTTACGTTCCGGGTAGCGCACATAGTAGATCTTTACATTGCCCACACCTTCAAAATATTTCAGCAGCAGGTGGGCGCAGTTACTGGCTATGGTCACCGTGTCGCCGGGTTTCAGCTTGGGTAGCTCGTTCTTTTTGAAATAGTCCACATCCTGTTTCACGCTGTTGTAGTAGTAGTCCATCTCGTAATTGGTATAAGCGCCCTTTACCCCGCCTGCAAAGGTATTGAAGTAACAGATGGTATTGGGGAAAGAGGTAACGATAAATGCCAGTGGCTCCAGCAGCAGCAGTGCCGCAATGGCCATACCGTATTTGAAGTTCTTTTGGGTCAGATAATTGTTCAGGCAATACCAACCTCCCGTAGCCGCAATGGCCAGCGATGGAAAGGCAAACATCACATGTCGCCAGCCATGATATACATTGGCTTTAGAGTAGATGATGTAGAAGATGGGGAAAACACCGGTGAAGATGACAAAGTAGATATTGGCTGCCGCCCGATGCTTGCGGATGCTGAACAGGAAGCCGATCATCAGTACAAGGCCTATGAGCAATACATAGCTGTTGGTGATGATAAAACTCTTGGTAAGGAAGTTGCCGGGCAATTCGTTGGATGGCATCTTGCTGCCCTCGAACAACTGACCGATCGTTACCTTGAAATTGCTCATTTCATGCAGGGCGGTAAGCGGGTTAGATATCGGGTTTTTCTGTCCGTAAGGCCAGAAAATACTGCCCGCCAGATAGCCCAGTACGGCTACGATAGCTATCGGTTTGATGAAGGCTTTAAGATCAACTTTCTCATCCTGGAACCATTGTTTGACCACATAGATGATGCCCGAGAAAACGAACAGATAAGGTATGAGCAATATACCACCCACACGCACATCTATGGTAATGCCAATGCCAAGAATGGCCAGTACATAGGCTTTAATAGTAGGCTTAGGAAAGCTTTCGAACAGCTTGATGATGAAGTAGATAGCCGCAATATAGGCAGTTGCAAATGGCACATCCTTAGGGTTGTTCATAGCATGACCCAGAAAGAAAGGTGAGGCAAACATCAGCCACGCGCAGAATACACCCGCCTGCTTACTGAAAGAACGGGCGGCTATTTTGGCTGCGAACAGGATGGCCAGAAACCCTGCCCATGCATTCAGCATATGTCGGGTAGCATATTCGCCCAGTGGAGAGAATTTGTTCACTATGGCGCAGATCAGGTCAAAGAAACCGCCATAGTACTGCATCACGCCATCTCGGTTGTAGTCCTTGGGCATGTTCAGTACGGTCTGGTCATTACCAAAGGTGGTAAAGTATTTAAGAATGGCCTTGCCATATTCGTTCATATCCACCTCATCGCCCGACAGGCCGTATGAAAAGCTCATAATGGTCATGAGGATGAGGATAAGCGCCAGGCTGGCCATAAAAATATTGCCCCATAGCTTATTGTCCTGCTCAGTTGATTGCGGATAAAAGGTAGATGCCTGTGCGGCAGCTGTTGGTTTATTTACAGTCTTTGACATAACTGCGTGAAGATACAAAAC
>CANFKE010000062.1 GCA_947447465.1 Chitinophagaceae bacterium
CCATCATTATTAAGATCGCCCATAGCACCCGAGAAGGGAGTAGCACCCGAGGTCAGTATCAAGGCATTATTGAAGTTCAGCGTATTAGATACAAATCCGGAGTTATTGTAGATAGGAGTAAAAGGAGTAGGAGAATAAGCTGTGTAATTATTAGATGAAGTAACAGAAACAGGACCATAGAGCGCACCTGCGGGTACTGTAACTGACAAACTCAATGTTGTAGATGACCCTGCATTTATTGTTGCTTTAGTTGCACCGAAATAAACAGTGCTTGTAGCCGGATCGAAATTAGTGCCACTAATAACTACAGTTGATCCCGGAGTACCTGAGAGAGGTGATATAGATGAAATAGTTGGAGTAAGACCATTGATGTAGATCGTACGAGTAGTATATAGAGGTCCGCAGCCTGCCGCACTTGTAGCACCATAGCTTATAGTTGCAATACCTTGTGTAACACCCGTAACCACACCAGTTGATGAAGTTATTGTAACACTACCTGTTCCGTTCACTGTGCTCCATGATGCTATACCTGTAGCGGTGGGGTTATATAAAGAGACAGAAGATCCGACCTGTACACCAGGTGTTGTTGGGTAAATAGTACCAACAGTAGGTAATGCATTGACAGTTACTGTTAATGTGGCAGGACTACCGCAAACGACCGGAGCAGTATAAGTAAATACTTTTGTGCCAGCACTTACACCTGTTACAATACCCGTGCTACCACCAATTGTAGCAGCACCGCTGGCTGCAGTTGGTGTCCATGCGCCACCGGTGAGGCCAGTAGTGCTGAGGGATAAAGTTGATCCTACACAAACAGAAGATCCACCGGTTATAGTTCCTGCAGACGGGTTAGGAACTACAGTTACTGAAGGTGAATTAGTAGATGTTACCGTTGTAGCAGAGTTGGCACAAGTAGTCTGGCAGCGATAAAAAGTTGAGGTTGATAATGCTGGAGTGGTGTAGGTGAGTGCTGTAAATCCGCTTCCTGTACTCACGTCCGACCAAGTTGTTCCATTAGCCGATTGTTGCCACTTGTAAGATATGCCGCTTCCTGTTGTTGCACTGCCAAGTGTAAGTGTAGTTGTAGCACCTGAACAAATTGTTGAAGTACCCACGGCTACTGTTCCCTGGCTGGGTGTGCCGGAACAAGGTGGAGAAGATACAACAGTAACAGATGTAGTGCTCATAACGCTACATGCCCATGCGTCTGTTACCGTAATTGAATAGGTACCTGCATTACTTGTACTACTTGGGGTAATTGTTCCCGTTCCTGTTGAGGAGCTGGTATTTCCTACTGTGCTTGGTCCGGACCAACTATAAGTATATGGAGTAACTCCCGCACTTGCAGTTCCGGTAAATGTAAGTGCTGATGGGGCTGACACAGGTGAATTGCTGGTCAATGAAACGCTGACAGCGGTCGCATACTGCGCCGTTATACTAGCATTATTATTTATACTCCACGTAGATGTTGATGCCAATCCCCAGATACAAAGTGATAAGGTTGCAGTTTGTCCTGCACAAAGTACTACTCCTGTCGATGTAAATGATGGGCTTGTAGCTGTGGTAGTTGACCCGAATTGCGCAGCAGTACCGCTACCCACTTTACACATCAATCCAAAAGAAGGAGAGCCGGAACTCAGCTGACCGGTACCAATTGCTACACCGGTAATTTTCAACTCCGTAGTTGTATTGTTCGTTACAGTAAAGTAAACATACTTATTAGCAGCATATGCAGAGGCTAGGTCAGTACTTGTCATTCCGGATACTGAATACCTGGTGCCCGCAGTACCTACTGTAGCGCCACTTCCTCTGTTCCATTGTGAGACATTGACCGCAGATGAGCCGGGAGCAGTACTTCCGGGTAGAGGAGAGAATGTCGATGGTCCCGCAGTGCCTCCTGTCGTACTGCCTCCCCAGGTAGTTGGCGATATGGCGGTTTGCCCGGTACTGTTGTAGGCACTTATTTGTAACAATACCAAAACACCACAAAACAATAGTGGCTTCACAATGCGCATGCCTATACCACTAATCTCTGTCTTCACTAAGTTGTAAATACGTTTCATGTTGATATTCTTAAGAACACAAAACTCAAATTGTAATATCAACGGAACGCCATGTCATCATTACCCTAACTTAAAGTAATTGTTACCCCAACTGCTGTTTCTGTTATATTATAAACTAACAGCTAATAATTAATAGATCATGTCGTATTTACTTAATATTAGCCGCCAGTTCATACCAAAATAATCACCATATTATTCAAAACCTGAGTAAAACATATTATTAAAAACACAACTTATCCACATTTTTTGAAATCGCCGGAGACATTGGCGTTCAATTAATTGAGCCACTTTGGGCATTCAGAAATGTGGATAACATTTGTAACTCAATTTGCATATGTTATTTTGCCGATGTAGTTTTACACCCTCAAAACCCGACTATATATGAAAACACAGTTCAACCCCTCCCCCATTCCGTCTGTCATTGCCGACAATCTCTGCACCCAATTGCTCACCTACCAAAACGCCATCTTTGCCCGCCCCGAAGCGGAAAGAATGCCCACTACGCTGGAAATCAATATGCAGACCAAACTGATCTCGAACATCCTCAAGATCAAAAAATTCAACGCTACAGACCACATCGCTAAGTTCATGACCACATTCTGCAGGTTCATTAGTAAAAACGATAAGGAGCAAGCTAAAACCGTTGCGGCTATGTTTGCCGATTTTATTGGCGGAACAATGACAGAGCAACAACAACAACAACAACAACAACAACAACAACAACAACAACAACAACCTGCCGATACACCAGTAAAGAACCCTATGCCCGAACCGGGACCACTGCCGGAAGATGCCTTGAAAACTGAGATACGCCCATACTCCTATGGTCATTTCGACCAATACAAATATCTGCTGGAAGATTATCGCTCCGGAAACAGAGACACAACTATCCGTCTGGGAGATAAAGAATACAACAAGCAATGTGTGGAATATAACCTGCTGCAGTTCACCCTACCCGAAGAGTCTCGCAAATTCATTCTCGATCCGGGCGAATATCACAAACTTATAGACCATGAGCAAACCATCAAACAAATAGAGAGATACCTCCACATCAGGGCTGCTTGATGTTGGTCATACTTATTGAAATATATCAAAGCATGTTCATAAAAAAAGGTGACCACATTGATATCAATGTGGTCACCTTGGGTATCTATATTCAGACCTGTAATGTCTGAATTGATCCATAAATTAAAATCGGATCATCATGCTAATGACGGTATTTCACTTCCTTTTTTGATCAACTTCTTTATCGTGGTCACATGCTTGCTATCCTTGCTGAGCAGATAAGTATATCTGTAATCAGTAGCGTTAAATGATGTAGGTGAACTGTTGATGAGCAGTATATTCCTATCGTTGGCAAACTTCAGGATACCCTTCACATTGTTAGGGTGCAGCTTACCTATTTCATCCATCATACAGTGCATACGGAAGTCTTTAAAGCGCTTGGATGCACTGTCTTTGAACACGTTGAGCAGCATAATGTTCACCATAGCTTTCACCAATATGTCCGTTCCTTCAGAACCTACATTGGCAAGTTTCTCCACCCATCCACTGTCATTATCGTTCTCCACTATCCTGAACTGCAACTCGAATGAGTCGGCAAGGCCTATCTCCTTCTCCTTTCTGGAGCTAATCTCCTTGGCGAAATCTTTAAGCAAGGTGATCGCTTTCTTGTTCTGCGCTTCATTATCGCCTGATGAGAAAAGATCTACCACACCAAGGCTCAGTCCGCTACCATCATTAAACTGACGTATAGCCTGCAGCAGTGCAACAACATTGTTCTTGCTTTCAGATAACTGTAGCTTGATGCTCTTGATAACACCGGCAAAGTTACGTTCCTCAAAGTCGCGGTTGATCTGTGTGATCACCTTTTGTATCTCACCTCCTTTAGATGTGAGCTCATTGGTCTCCTTACCTATCTGGCGTATAAGCGTAGCAAAACGTTCATTGACACGCTTTTCGTATTGTACTATTTTATTCTCTTCAAGAAACTCACTGAGCATCTCGGCAAACTCAATAAAGTCTTTCGGCTCCTGCAGATTGGTCTTAAAATGGAATACGTTCTGCTCAGAGAAATTACCATTGAACTTCCGGATAGCTGAGTAGAGGTCGTTATAGCGTTCTATGATCGTATAGATCTTCCCGTTCAGCGACTCTATCAATGCTTTCAGGCCGGCGTTGTTCTCTACCTTGTCAGGCAGCAAACCTTCAAATTCGGCTATCTGCTTGTAGTGATCTGTCTGTTTAAAACTATCGAAAGTAGCCAGTCCATCGGTTATGATATTCAGTCGGCTGGTCAGTTCATTAATTTCGGTAGCCAGCAAGTCTATCTCTCGCTGCAGCTTTTGTTTTTGCAGGTTATATTTTTCCTGCTCATTTTCAAGCTGCGTTTCTTTCAGTCGCTTGTCTGTTTTGAAAGAATCGATGTTATCTAATAACTCGCGTTTGTCTTTATTATACTCCGCTACTTTATCTCTGTTGTCATTGATATAATCCAGCTCCCTTTGTAAACTCACCAGTTCCCTGTCTATATCTGCCATACGCACCACATCAGCACCTTCCTTTTCCAGGTTTTGTGTCTGTTGTTGTTTTATTTCAGCTATTCTATCGGCAGTTTCCTGTTTACGGGTTTTAAGTTCTTCTGCTACTTCGGTTATCAGCTCTTTGGTACGAGTGTCTTCTGCACGTATCTTACGGTTCTGTTCACGTTCCTTATTCTCCAGCTGTTTCTCCATGCTGCTTCTCACCTGCTCCAGTTCCTTTTCCTCCCTGGCAAGTTCATCAGCTGCGGTGATCATCTCTTCGGCTACTTGCGCCAGCAATTGTTCTTTTTCCTCAGCAGTTTTCCGCAACAGGTCAGCATACTTTACTTCGTTGGTCTGCAACTGCCCCTTATGGCGCTGCAATTCATACTCCATCTGTCTGCGACTGTTGTTCAGCTCTTTTATTTTCCCCTGGTAGCGAGATCTTAGTTTGTTGCCTTCATCATCACGTTCCTCTATCAATTTGGCAATATTCGCCCTGTTGGCCTCCGCCTTTTGTAGCCACTCGCCACGCTCCTGCTCATAGTCAGCAACGGTCTTTACTTTTTTGCCTATGTCTTCCAGATTTATTTTCAGACCATAAACACTATCGTTTGCTCCCTCAGTAAAAGAAGGCGACAGGTCGGGCTGAAACAAGACAGTTTCCTCATCTATGATCTTTCCTATGTTATTTTCCCATCCCTGTACATTGGTGCTGAGCCAGCCATAAAGAGAATCTTTGTTTTTCTCCAGCTTAGCGGCAATAGACTCGATGGCTGTTGCAAACTGCTTATTGTCTTCATGCAGTTTTTCTATTTTACGATCATAGGCGGCAGCACTCTTTTCAGCATCAAGTTCCCATTGCTTTTGCATGGTCTCCGACTGCTTCTTTGAATCGGCTATTTCTATTTCCCCGTTCTTCAGCTTTTGTTGCAGTGTTGCTATTTCGCCTTTCACCAGTTCTATCTCCTGCTCAAAGTAGCGCTGCAATTCTATCTTCTGCTTCTTCAGCTTCAGATCGCTTATGTTGTCTTTCTTCTGGGCAATGGTATTGCGGGCCACCTCCAGTGCTTCCTGGTGCTGGGTACGTATTTCCGCGAACGCAATTTTATACTCTTCAGTTATATCGTCTCTGAATTGCAAAAACTCTTCTTTCAATTTGTTCTTGCGCACCAGATTTGTGCTTTCAAAACGAGCCAATTCATTTTGCTGCTGCTGTATCAGCGCCTTATAACGGCTGTTGATCTCTGTAAATCGTGTGTTCAGCAACTCGCGCTCGGTCCTCAGCCTGTCACGCTCCTCCTCTACTCTGTCTTTTTTGTCAACGCGCTGTATAATAGAGGCAATGTCTATGCTTTCATAATACTCTGCCCTTACTTTTATTTTTTTCAGGTCATTATCCAGTATATTAATCTGCTTTTGAATGTCCTCGCGCTTAGCTTTGAACTTATCCTTCAGCTCATCGGCCTTTTGTTGCAGGGTCTGGCGCTGCTTATCCTGCTGATCGCGCTTCTTTTCTATTTTCGGCTGCTCATCTACAGCTATACCTCTTGCATGAAACAGCTGTACCGCCGTTTCCTTCTTCTCTTTGTTGAGCGATATGATGGCGGCATGTCCGCGGGCAATGGTCTCAGCCATTTTGCGCACAGGTATTTCTCCACTCTTATTAGCCTCTGTCCACTTGTTGATGTCTGCCAGCTGAGTGTCAAAATCTTTCAGGTGCAGTGCATACTTATCCAAGTCTATCTTCACATCTTCTTCATTCAAAGACATGATGATCGTCTGCTTAATGAATTCCGCATCCAGTTTACTGTTCAGGAATACATTCTGTATGGTGCGCGGCAGGTTCTGATATTGCCGGCTTTCTATAATAGCGTATTTTCTGAATTCTTTATCTAACCCAAGGTTGTTGCCATAGAGTATATCCCGGTATTCTTCATACCTTTCTATCTTACGGGTATAACCTACTTTCTTACCCAGCACTTCTCTTATGCCATCCCACGCCATAGCCTTGCCATCGCTGTCTATGTAATGTTCCTGCAGATACTCGCTGTTAATGAAACGGAAACATGCCCTACCCTGCGACTTGAAAGCCATAATGCAATAGGTGCCGGTCTCGCGCACCACCTCATAGATCACATAAGAATTGCCGAAAGGGAAATAGTATTCGTCAAATGTTTTCTTACCCTTCTCTATTCCCAGCTTTAACTTATCGGCATTGTAAAAGAAAAGAATGGCCCTCAGGCTTGTGCTCTTACCCACACCTTGAGTACCAATAAAATGTACATTGCCATCAATAGCCACCTCGGCATACTTCACATTGGCACTGTTGATAAAAATTATTCTGTTTAAATATCTCATTTCTGTGCGGAATCAGGGATGTTAATAGATAATACCAGGCGCTCCATATACTGAAACGATGATAGTACTTTGTAGCTGTTAGATATTTCATTTTCCAACTCTATGAAATAATCGCGCCCCAGCTGCTCCAGCACCTTTTCTAATATCTCAGCGTGTTTTTCCTTGCCACCGGCATATTTTTTCAAGCCTTCCAGTTTATTTTTCAAATCCACATCTACCGATAATCGTATAAGTATATCAGATGGTGTGAACCTGTAACCCGGCCCGAATGAATGATCGAAGGTTTTAAAGAAATCCAGCATGTCTATCCATTTGTAGGCAGCCAGTATTTTGCGTTCCAGATCGGTCTTATTCTCCAGCCTGGTAAACATATAATACTCATCACCTTTTTCAAGACTCAGATTAATGGCCTTAAAATAGTCATACAATTCTTCAAAATTCTCGTCAATAATATTATACAGTTTCCTTGTACTATCCTTGGTACTGTTGGAGCAGATGAACTGTCCCTTACTCAGTATCTCAAATATGTCGGAAGTTTGTTTAGGTACCGGCATTGTATTCAATTAAAAGTTAAAAGTCAAAACCCAAAAGTTCGCTGTCATAGCTGTTCCTTTTGGGGGTGTTTACCCATATATAACGGTCACCTGCTATTTGGGGTATATCATTGCAAACTCCACATCCTGCCTGCTGTTATAAGCGTCTGTTATTTTAAATAGCGTATCGTATTGAGATACCATCTGGCAATAGATAGTAATGCACTCATCAAAGGTCACCTCTCGTCCGTAATCATAGTTATTGATAAAGTCGAAGAGATTATTGCCGCTTGCCAGGAAGCCATTCTTCACCTCGTCCAGATTTATCTGTATCTCCTCCTGCACCTGCGTCTCCAGATACTCGTCAGATATTCCTTCAGCCATAGGCTGATTGGTCTTTATGTTGCTGTGCTTGCCTTTGGCAACCTTCTTAATAATGTTCAGCGCATCACTGTCTGTCTGCAACTGGTCTAACGGAATATTGAGCGGATAAGTGGGATTGGGTTCAAATATAACGGCTGTATTCTCGGCAAGTATCGTCTTTATATCTGTCTTACTCCTTAACTCGAACTGATCTTTGAGGTATTTTATCTGGCGCAGCTTCTCTATTACCCCGCTATGATGTTTTATCCTGTTGAGGTATTCAATTATCTGCCGCTGAATGTCTATGAGATTGTGTCTGCATTCATTCAACTGCAGCTTTAGTACAACGATCAGCCTGTTCAATTCTTCATCAGCAGCAACTTTGAAGAAAGTCACTTCTTCCTCACCCGACACTAATGCATCTGTCTCGTTGATGAGTTTGTACACAGTGGCTCTTTTATCATCAAGGTGCTCCAGCTTGGTCTTCTTTATCTTGTAGTTGGGCTCGTTCTTGAATGTGTTATCAACATTTCTGTTCAGATCTACCACATTGCGCAAGGCAATGACACCTATTTTGCGCAGCGCCTGCTTTACCTGGCGCAGATAACTATACTTGCGGCTTTCATTATTCTCCTGCAGATAGTAAATAATATTCTGCCTGATGTTCTGTATGTGTTCATTGATGTAAGAAGCGTTGATGTCCTCATTTACCTCCATTACCTGCTCAAAGAACTGCAGGAACACATCATCGAGCTCCAGATTATTGCCATTCTGCCGCACCACCGAATAATCGACCAGAGCCGATATCTTGTCAGCATCGAAATCGACCAACTCCAGCGCATAGTCATAGTTGAAAGAAAGGAGTTTCCTTTTTTCAAACAATTCACTAAGCAACTTTTGTTCCCTGCTGAGGGTAGCCAACAGCTGTTGTATGGACGAGAAAGTTTTCATAAGTCAGTTTGCAAATATAGTTGAACCATATTACCCCAACCCGAAAAGAAATCCACACAAATTAACAATTATTAATATTTATAAATACTTGGTTTAATTGATTTTTAAAGTAGTAAAGCAGTAAAAAAGTAACACTAGCGATTTGTTATACACATGTTGCTAAGGGTGATTTGAAAAAGTGTAGTGACAAGCAACTTTTCAATACATAAACAGTAAAACGAATTGAAAGTTGGACCAAGACAATTATTAATGACAACCTACCCAATTAACAATTATACAATATATAAATATTCTAATTTACAGAATATTACTACTACATTACATAGTTTTACCTCAAAAATTAAAAACAATAATTATGAAAAAAATAGTTTTCTCTATAGTGATGCTATCTTGCTCAGCCGCTTTCGCGCAAACGAAATCTATATCATTACCTGAGACCACAAGCCAGGTCAAAAACAGTCAGTTCATTTCCGGCGTTATATTTTCGAATATTCTCAAAGGTGATCTGAAAATTTATTCGACAATGGAGTGTAAGCAACCTATGTCACTCGAAAAATTCAATAAAAACCTTATTGATAGTGTAGTTGTATCACTAACTGACGCGCAGACAGGAGAGGTGACAGGTACACGCCTTATAGCAAAAACCTTTCAACCAGATTCTTTAGCCCACTTAAGTGTTCATCAACCAACAAAATCGATGACCACTCTAGGTTATATGAAACCAATTTACACCACTACAGGAATATTATTGGGTCAAACGAACATTTGCTATTTCATATTAGAAGATATCCAAAAAATTGTGACCGCATTTGAAGCCAAGAACTACCCAACGGGATTCGCTAAGCAGATGAAGAAATATATTAAGTAGCCGAAGGCTAGCAAGCGTCTGATAGCGTATTATCTATTTCATCGGTGAGTGTACATTAATTGTAGGCTCACCGATTTGTTTTAGTGGCACTACTACCCTATCTCAAACATGGCAGATAAATAAATTTAGCAATAAAATAATTTAGTTTGGTGTGATGGAATATTCTTCCTACTTTTGCACCCACATCGCGAGATAGAGCAGCGGTAGCTCGTCGGGCTCATAACCCGAAGGTCACAGGTTCGATCCCTGTTCTCGCTACACTACAGGGAAATACAGCTAAAATGTTGTATTTCCTTTTTTTATGCCCGCTCACGGCATTATCAATACTAATTCATATTGTATAGTTTGCAATTCTGGTTTAAAAGTTGGGGATAGACAATAAATTTGCTTTAAAAAAGGTTCGATCCCTGTACTTTGCAATATCCATTGGGAAGCCAATTACACATGCTGTCTGGGCTGGCAACTTCTTAAATGTTAGTCTGGCCGACGGCAATGTGAGGCGGTATAGTTCGAGAGATAGTTCTAGTACTATTTAGCATTAAAGATTGATTGAAAATATGGCAGAGCAAGAAAATAAATGAACCTTTCAGCCAGATGTATTATTTTAAAGGGCTAAAGATGAATGAAGCATTAATGATGAACAAAGTATGTAGCTTTTAGTCCATGGCACTTGTTATATCACATACAAAACATCTGCAAATTAAATAGGTTGTTGTCCTTCAACCGATATATACAAGTTGGCGATCAGTTCAAAAACAAAGCAATAGAAAAAAATGAATATAACTGTCATAGGAGCCTCGGCTGGAATTGGATTAGAAACAGTAAAAAGAGGATTAAATAGAAATCATTCTCTAACCACCCTTTCTCGATCTGAAATTGATATAGCAGAGAAAAAATCGTTAAAAGTAATACTTGGTGATGCAACTAATAAAGCTGACCTATTAAAAGCAATCCACAACGCAGATGCTCTAATTATTACTTTGGGGACTGGCAAGAATATGAAAGCTACTAC
>CANFKE010000063.1 GCA_947447465.1 Chitinophagaceae bacterium
AATATAACTATCAATCCTCTTCCTAATTCCGGATCAATTACAGGGGCAGACAGTCTCTGTGTCAGCAGTACAATTTCACTTACCAGTACCGGCACTTCAGGGGGAGTCTGGATATCATCCAATCCTTCTGTTGCTACAGTTAATGTAACAGGCATTGTAAGTGCAGTATCGGCAGGCAGCGTTACGATCAGATACAAGGTCACTACCCCATCTTGCGGATCTGACAGTACACAAAAGATCATTTTAGTAAAGCCTCTACCCAATGCAGGTAGTATTGTTGGTCCTACTTCAGTCTGTGCCGGATCAACCATAAGTCTTACCAATACTACAGGTGTGGGTGCAGGTAGTTGGAGTACCACTTCTACTTTGGCTAGTATCAGCAACTCTACCGGAAGTTTGACTGCAGGATCTACATCAGGTAATGCTATCATTACCTATACCGCTACAACTGCTTCTTGCGGCAGCACCACAATTACAACAAATATAACTATCAATCCTCTTCCTAATTCCGGATCAATTACAGGGGCAGACAGTCTCTGTGTCAGCAGTACAATTTCACTTACCAGTACCGGCACTTCAGGGGGAGTCTGGATATCATCCAATCCTTCTATTGCTACAGTTAATGCAACAGGCATCGTAGGTGGTGTGATGGCTGGTAGCGTTAGTATAAAATATAAAGTTACCACCCCAACATGCGGTTCAGATAGTGTAAACAAAATTGTTCATATCAATCCATTACCTGTTGCCGGAACAATAGGTGGCAGCTCATTTGTTTGCTCAGGCAGCGCTATAACGCTTACTAATACTACTTTTAGCGGGGTAGGACGATGGAGCAGCACATCATTATTAGTATCAATAAATGATACTTCGGGAAGGCTTATTGCCGGTTCGATAAGCGGCACTGCTACAGTCACCTTTACTGCAAGCACTTATTCTTGTGGTATTGCTTCTACTTCTACTAATGTACATATCAATGCGCTACCCAATCCGGGTATTATTACAGGAGCAGATAGTTTATGTGTAGGTACGGGTATTACTTTAACCTCATCAGGTGACCTAGGAGGTGCATGGACATCATCAAATATCTCAATAGCAACTATAAACTCATTCGGCGTCTTAACAGCATCAGCTGCGGGTAGTGTTATCATCAGATATATCGTATCTACGCCAACATGTGGTAACGATAGCACCGCTAAAACTATAGTTGTGAATCCTGTATCTTCTGCCGGATCAATTTCAGGTCCAACAAGTTTATGTGCAGGTAGCACAATTACACTTGGCAATTCAGGATCATTTGGAATAGGTTCATGGAGTTCATCTTCCTCGTTAGTAACTGTCAATCCTACAAATGGCTCAGTAACTGCAGGAAGTACATCCGGTAACGCTATAATCAGTTATACTGCCTATACTTATTCATGTGGCAGTAGTATTGTCAATTATCCTATCATCATCAACCAGCTGCCATATTCAGGAACAATTTCGGGTATTGATACACTTTGTCCGGGAAATTCCGCGACACTATCAACAAGCGGTATGACAGGTGGAGTATGGTCAACAAACAACCTTACTATAGCTACTATTTCTGCTACAGGAACAGTTTTTGCAGTATCGTCTGGAGTTACTATGGTAAGATATAAAGTTACAACACCATCATGCGGATCTGATAGTTCGACATATTCTATCTTTGTAAGACCTTTGGCCAATGCGGGAACGATAACAGGTGCAGGTAGTGTATGCGTAGGTTTCTCACTTAGCCTTGCAGATGTAATACCCGGAGGGATTTGGTCAAGCAGTGTTCCAGCTATTGCCACTGTCTCAGGAGGTGTCGTTACCGGAATCAGTACCGGTAGTTCTATAATCAGTTATTCCGTTTCAAATTTATGTAATACAGCAGTTGCTACGGCTACGGTTACAGTCACTCCTGCAACTATTACCCCTATTACCGGTACTCATACGGTCTGTGTAGGTGGTATCACTACTCTATTCAATGTCACAGCCGGCGGTACATGGGTAAGCGCTAATAGTTCAGTAGCAAGCATATCTGCCACTGGTGTAGTAACCGGCATAAGTCAAGGTACAACGCTGATATCTTATACAGTTTTAAATAGTTGCGGACTGATAACAGATACTGAGTCAGTGCAGGTAAACCCACTACCATATGCGGGTACCATAATTGCCTCAAACGGATCTGTATTGTGTAAGGGAACATCAATAACTTTAACGGATGCAATTCCCGGAGGCTCATGGTCCAGTAGTAATCCTGCAGTGGCCATTGTTCTAGGCACTGGAATTGTGAATGGGCTGAACAGCGGTAATACTATCATTTACTATACAGTATCCAATAGTTGCGGTAGTGCATTTGATACTATATCAATAGCTGTAAATGCTCCACCTGTTTTAGGTGCAATACCTCAAATAACTGTTCAATCGCCATCATGGTTATGTAATGGAACCATGTATCAAAATTTTGGCACTTCAAGCCCTGCGCCTTCAGGTGCTTATTATTCATGGTCTGTCAACAATGCACAGATCTATGCTACCGGAGCAGGAGCTCAATATTGTTTAGTAAATTTCCCTTATACTGGTGAAGCGACAGTGTATTTATCTACCTACAATACCGGCAACATTTGTCCGGCTAAAGACACATTCAGAGTAGAGGTAGCCAATTCTCCTATCGATCACCCATCTGTGACTTATTCAGCCGGAGTATTCACTTGTACACCAGACCAATCAACATATCAGTGGGGATATGATGACGCAACAACTCTGGAGCCTACTTACCTATTGGGTGAAACATCAAAGAATTATTCTAACCCATCACCAGATCTTGTAAGCAAATATTATTGGGTGATCACTAACCATCTTCTTTGTCAACAAAAGACCTATTACAAGGTGCCGGTTAGCGTAATTAATGTTAATGAGCATTTAGACTATGCTGTACTAATATCTCCCAATCCTAGTGATGGGAATATGTCTGTGAAAATATCTTCTGAGATCACAGAATCCGGCATCATCACAATGACCGATATTCTGGGTAAAACAATAATTTCTGTTCCTTTTGAATCTAATTCTTCAATTCTCCTCCATTCAAATCAGCCATCAGGTTTGTATTTTATCACGGTGAAGTCACAACACATTAATTATACTTCAAAAGCAGTTATCCAATAGTATTTTACAAGCTACAATTACGGGGAATAGTTTTAAAAACTATTCCCCGTAATTATTTATGATCGATAGTATTGATTACTGTTTATATATTTTGTAGGTCCAAATTCCCTTATTCCGTATATAAGTAATAATGTATCATTTATTGTATGAGTTCATGGTAATTATTCATAAAGATTCTTATAAGGTACTTTATACTCATTTATCCAAAAAGCTTAATGATAGTGGTTTATTCGGATGAGATATACAATGTAGGTAAGGATAAGAAAAATAGCATAGATAAACGGGCTATTTCTGTATTGATATCATCACAATTCAAATAAAAAAAGGCTGTATTAGATACAGCCTTTTAGAAATTCAGATAGATAATATTACTGTTTAGTGAATTGTATTTTTTGTTCATGATCATCAATTTTGACGAAAATGAAATAAATACCAGGAGATAACTGACTAATATCGAGACTTCTCTGTTTGTCATTGATAACACTATTCAATAGTATTTTTCCTTGTAAGTTGATCAAAGTAATTTCTGCTGTCTGACCGTAAGAAATATCAAAATTAAGATGATCGTTTGCAGGATTAGGATAAGCGATCACGTTAGTTTGTCTATTCTCCATTTGATTAATAGAAACAGATGACAATGTATCTCCTTCTACGGTAACATTATCAAATCGATTGTTGCCTTTAACTCCGGTATCATTGCCATTAAAAGTTATACGGAATACGAGCTTCGGGTTATTATTCGCTTGCAGATCAGTAGATAAAGACACTGTGCTTCTTTTATATACCAGCCATGCTGAATCAGAAGAAATAGATAAACCTGAAGTTCTCCATGTAGCGCCGCTATCTATGCTATAATCAAATACCTGATGCAGTTGTCCTTTTGTAACGCTGGAAGATTGCGTAGCATAGTTCAAGACAATATTTTTGTAATTAGTAGTAGGGATATAAAATAGCAAACGCATACTATCACTAGGATTTCGTACCCTTAATGCCGTACCATCAGGTTGACCTAACCTTGCATTGATCGTATCATAATCAGTAGGGGCAACAACAATTGAGTCGATATAGGTACTATAGGCAGAGGATGTACCAGATTTTTTTGCATAAAGTATCTGTACTTTAGTTACATCTAAAGTAGAATAATCTGCCATTATTCCATGTATTGTATCTGTATGCTGCACAGCAGTGTAACTATTGAAATGCCAATAGTGAATCAGGTGAGACTGAGCGTTCGCTGAAAAATTGCATAGGCATATGCTAGCTACTAACAGGCGAGAGTATAGTTTATTCATATAAATTATTTTAACAGCAAAGGAAACTAACTATCATTATTAAAAGATTAAATAATGGTTAAGGAAATCTAGTATTATTCAACTACAACCGATGTTGTATTGATGAGATTATGTCGACCACTAAATTTGATAACATAGTGGCCCGGAGAAAGATCGTGCTCTATTTTGAACTCATTATCATGAATTAACTTTTTTTTCGTCAATACAATTAACCCATCGTTATTGCTGCAGTTTATTGATAATTCCTGACCAATGAGTTCTGACGGGATATAAATGTCAATTTCGCTTTTGGAAATTGACAATATTGTTATTTCCTGTTTCTCTATCCTATTCGCACAATATTTTTCTTTGTGACTTGCATGATCTTCTTTTTTATTGTCAAGAAGGAGATCTATCATTACCGGGTATTTATTAGACATGTGGAAAAGTGCATCAATTACATTGGCCGGAGCACTATTGTTAAGGTGTGCATTATTGTTGTTAATTGAAATTTTATATCGCTGTCCGTCATTGCCTATAGTGCGGTATGACCTGGCGAGATAATGTATCCGGTTATTAGTATCTGTTAGTTTTTTTGAGATAAAAATGTGATCATACCAATTTTTTCCGCCACCAACTGAGCCGCAGGAATTAGGGATTCCTGCAGTAGACCTTGTAGAAGTTGTAAAATATTGAGAAAATACATAATTATGATCCCATTTAGCAGGATAATTTATTTTACTATCAGGATAGAATGGCGGGTCATAAAACTGAAAATCAGTATCCTTATTATTGGTCAATAATTGATAGAAACCTTCTTCAGATGACCTGGAATTAAAATCTCCCAGAAATAGATGGTTGCCCAACTCATTAAAATGTTGCTTTAATACGGACAAATTTCCAGCTACCTGCAACTCTCTTACCAAAGAAAAATCATCTCCTGATTTTGTATGATTAGGCGTTATATATATGTATGAGGTATCAGTATGTCCATTTGTTTTGAGGTATAGTTTATACGTATTATAATCTGTGCCATTAACATATGTTGAGACAATATTGGCGAAACTGAATTTAGTTTTGTCAAAAAAAACAATTGAAATATTGTTGGCCTTGGCTTCATTTGTAATAGTACAGTAATCATATCTATTAGGAAATGCAGCGTTAAAAGCATACTTCAAGATCGAATCTGAGAATCCATATGGCGCAACACCATACTCATCAGTTGGAGTCAATTTAATTGAAGCCGCTTTTTCAAGAGAGATAATATCCGGTGAAGTATATTTCAGAATTGTAGCCAGGTAAGCATGATATTCAGCATCAGCTCCTTGGCAACCATTTCCATAATAAAGTACATTATAAGCCATCACTTTTGCTGTATCAACTGAGGCAATGGACAAATTGGTATTGATCAGAAACAATACCATGAAAAAATATATCGTAGATCGTGACAGAAATTTTGGTGTATTCATATTTTTTATAAATCATTGAGTAAATAGCATTTTCCCTACTATTGAATTGTTACAATACAAATTAAGTATATAAAGACCACTGCTTGCATTAAAAGGCACCTGAACAATATCATTTAACGACAACTGTGTTTGTTCCGTTACAATGTGGCCAAGCATATCAGTGCATACAATACGAATAAGCTGATCTTTTGGAAACTCATTCAGTTTTATCCTAAGTATTTGCTGAGCTATCGGATAACAAATAGTAAATGAATAATTTGATCCTATATTTTCTACATTAGTTGTTGATAATGTATCTATCTCAAAACTTGCAATGATTGGATATTTATTTGACATTTGATAAATAGCTTGTATGACCGATGTTGTTGCAGAGGTATTTGCAGGCAGGTCATTTACTGATATACCAGTTCGATTTCCATCATTGGCTACGGTATGATAGGAATTAGCGATGTACTTAATTCGCCTACTACCGTTAACTAGTGAAGGTGAAATAAATAAATGGTCATACCATGATTTACCTCCACCACCTGTGCCGCAAGAATTTGGTAAAGAAGCGGAAATTCTTGTTGAAGTTGTCAAATTTGCTGCATAATCAGAAGGGTTATTATCCCAATCGGCAGGATATGTATATAGTGCATCGGGATGAAAAGGAGGATCACTGAAAGCAAAAGCAGGATCTGATGGTGCGACAAGGGTCTGATAACAGCCTTCATTTGAGTTATGAGTATTAAAATCTCCCATGTTTACCATGTTTGGCAAAGAAGTGAACAGTCCTGATAACTGGCTCATCTCGCCATGTATTTGTCCGTTTCTCACTGTTGCTGAATTACCCGATTGTGTGTGATTCAGTACTACATAAAGAAAGATCGTATCTCCGGATAATAGTTTTGATGTTTTATAGAATAGCTTGTATGTATTAAAGTCAGTTACATTACTGTAAGATGCAACTATACCAGAGAAGCCAAATTTGTTCTTATTATAAAATAATAACGATATATTATCAGCTCCTGAGTTATTTGAAAAACCACAATAGTTATACCTATTCACATAGGCTGAATCTAATGAGAATTTGAGAATAGAATCAGCAAAACCTTTTGGTGCTGTTCCTGAATTGTCTCCTGTGAACATTGGTATCGCTGCTACTTTTTCCAGCCCAAGTATATCGGGATTGCAATAAGCAACTATTGTTTTCAAATAGTTGTGATAGATGTTATGACCACCCTGACAAGCAGGACGATCACCATAATAAAGAACATTATATGCCATTATACGAATCGTATCTGATTGACCTTTTGCTGACAATGAAAAAATCATAAAGAAAACAACCAAGGGCGTTTTCTTTATGATTTTACTGCAATGTTCTATGTAATAAAATATCGTCTTACTCAATCTATCTATTTTACAAATGCATCTACAGAAATATTGTCATAACGATCATTTCCACCTGAAGTATCTGCGATAGAGTTTGAAAACTTAATAGCAAAATGAGGATTATCGTTCACAGAAGAAATCGAAGAAAAATCGAGAGAATATAGTGTCCAGTCTGTAGTGATAGTTATTGAAGTCGCATTCAAACCAGCAGACGTATAATTGTTTCCATCTATTGTATAAGTTATGGTATTGGTGGCTGGACCACTATTCGATTTTTGAACTGCAAACTGAACGATTGGTTGTTTGAATCCTGTTGTAGGTGCATGTAATACCCATGAATAAAAAGGATTTCGTACTCTTAGTCCAGATCCCGTATCCTGATTTTTCCTTAAATTCAGACCAGAACCAGGATTGACATTATCTACTGTTCCTGCGCTTGCAAAAGAAAATGTTATGGTGCCACCTCCGATGGTTGTGTCCGGGATAGATAAAGAGGAAGAGTCACTTCCATTATTAAAACTCCAATAATGTATCAATTTACGATCACCAATTACCACCGGTCCGGTTGATGCATTGCTAACCCTATCTTTAACACAAGAGGACAGACAAATCACAACCGCTGTAAGAAAAAATATAATTTGCTTCATATTATTCAGTTTTTTAAAAAATTAAAATACTATCTGATAACCTATTCGTAACTGACCAGTATAGTGTAAAGGTGCTTGCACTTTATCTTCTGTCACCGGTATATAATATTCAATTTTTGCAACAGAATTAAAACCACTGAATTTATATGCATAGGCCATGTATAACCAATCCTGAATACCAACATAAAGATCATTGGCATTAATTTCCTCATACATCACAGAAAATGCTGAATGCTTCTTTTCCCAGTTATAGTTCCCACCGAGACAAAAGCCTCCGGAATTTACAACCTTATTGTTTTTTGTAACATCTGTGCCATTATAAAGTCCGTCAGTAATATTTGTTGGATTTAATTTCATATAATGTACTTCAGCTGTTACTGAAAACCCTTTATATTTTACTATGGCATCAGCGCCATATCCCAGTTTTTTACCATCAATTATTTTTATTCCATAAGCACCGGGAGCATCAGGTGCATCAACATATATTGAACTGCCTTTGGGTTGTGTCTTATCTGCATATCTGGCATTCGCAGCAACTCTGAAAACCGGCACACTACTGTTTTCTTCATCAATAATGTTATATTTCATCTTAGCTGGATAAGCATATTCAATTCTTCCCACATATTCAAAACGACCGCTTGCATCATTTCCATATTCAAAAAAGTTTTCTCCCATTCCACTGTATGCACCTGCGTAAGCATTGAAACGATCATTGAGGAAGCGATAATTCAAAGTAAGCCCAAAGTCTCTGCGAGAAAACAAATCACCTCCATACAAATTAGCATGACTCCAAAAAGGTGTACCCCAAACATCGCTCATCGACCCTTGCGAATAAGGCAGCTTATCATATCCAAATTTTATTTTAACTGGGAAACCTTTATATTGTATATATGCTGACTTTATACCTGAGTTTTGAGGTGCAGCAGTATTACCTGTGGCCGCGGCAGTAACCAGATCTATTAAGCTGGCATGGAATTCATAGACAAATTTGTTTGACGTTTTCCCCAATATATCCAGATCAAAATCTTTTACAGCCCAGCCATTGTGAGATCTCTTCTGATAATTCGTATCATTTTTTAAAAATCTATTCTCATAGTATCCTGATATACGCCCACCAATCTGTAAGGTATTTCCGTCTGAACTAAGCGTAAATTGGCTTGCCGCTGGGTTGCCATCAAACTCTGAATATTGAGCTTGTGCTGTAATCACACTTCCTGTTACAAGGAAAAATATTGTTATAAGTTGTTTTATCATTGTACTATTGTTGGTAAATGGTTGAAATAATAAACCCTTCGAGTATCATCGGAAACAATCTTTATTCGATCATTCTCGTCAAAAGTGAGTCCTTCCGGATTTAGGACATTAATACTAAAAACGGCCTTCACATTATATGTTAAGGGGTCGCATTCAAATATTGCGGCATCCATACTACTCAAAAGATACAACTTGCTGTTGTGCCAGCGAGCTCCTGATATATTTCGCGCATCAGGGAATTTGTATTTACCTATTTCTTTAAAATTTGTATCATATTCAACAATCACAGCAGGTTGCTGAGCTATTAAAACAAAGCATTTCTTTGTGTAATTGAAGCTTATTGACTCAAATGCCCTGTTTATTGCCCCTCCCCAGGAAACATGATATTTTTGAACTAAAGAAAGATCACTTCTTCTGTACTTATAAATCTCTCGTGGAGTTTCGTCTGACACATAAATAAAGCTGTCAACAATATCTATACCTTCAAAATCAAGTCCGGTTTCCGTGGCTCTTCTTATTACATCAAATGACGAATCGCATTCAAATAAATAGCCATGATCGCTGACTATAAAATAATGGTTGTTGATACTATCAAATACAATATCAGATGGCTCGGGAATCTTACCTAAAAGTTTAAATCCACTATGTTTTATTTTAACTGATGCCCAACTGTAATCAATTGAAATAATAAATAAAATAGATAAAGCTATCAGGGTAGTTCTCATTAAAGGTTTAATAATACTATTTTACACAAATGTCATAGTATAATATTATCGGAATATTATCTTAGGTGGTTTAATTAAGCGGGCAGGTAACATTCTGTTCTCTGCCCGCTTAACCTTATTCTTTCACCAACCTATGTACTGCTTTTTTATCACCTGCTTTCAGCTCTACCATGTAGATGCCGGCTGCAAGGCTGTTGAGTGATATGTTCACTTTACCACTTTGCAATACGCCCAGATCTTTGCTATAAACACTTACACCCGATATGTCTGTAACCCTTACGCTTACCTGCTGCTGATTACCTGTAGTGAAGGTTATATTCACATCGTCGGTCGCCGGGTTAGGGGTCATGGTCACATGC
>CANFKE010000064.1 GCA_947447465.1 Chitinophagaceae bacterium
ATTTGTTCGCGGCCCTTGCGTACTAGTTGTTGTATTGTAGGCATTGTTAGCTTTAAGTAAAAAATTAAAACGGAGTGCAAAGGTAAATAAAAATTTCAATAGCAAAAACAAAAAGTAGAAAAATATTTTCTCAGCTTTTTTATTTTACTACCGCTTCTTTATTTACGGACTGCAAAAGTATAAAATATGAGTTATATAATCTTCAATTCTCAAAATTATATTTTTCCACAGAGGGGAATATGTTCGCTTTTGTGTGTTTTTTAACATTATCAGCGCCAAATCTGGTTTTGGTAATGATTTTATGATGTATTCAAAGTAGTCGGTCATCAGATATGGTCAATGATTACTGTTTGTGTGTCTGATCAAAACTACTCATTCTAGTCTGAGTACATCCTCAATATTCATATGTCTTAAGGTGGTCTTTGATAATGCGGGTGCCCGGCAGAATGACATCATGTTCCAACGGGACAGAATATCTGTTCTTGCCATCCAGCATTTCTTCGCCAATAGCGCCTATGAGGTAGGGTGCTGTCAATTCTTTGCCGGCTAGGGTGGCATCTCCATGTCCGAAGTAATGATTGCCACATCGGGCATTTACCGCATGTACGCAGCTATGTAATAAGGTATTACAAATGCTGGCAACCGGCCGCTCCAGTTTCCATATGTTCATATGGATGATATCCGGATTCCGATCATCGTCGTAAAGATCAATGTTCTTTACCGGGCTTATTGCGTAATACAGATCTACCTCCATTTTTATCGCAGCGTTGCGCATGCGTGAGGCAATTTCTGAAGGAGATAGGGTAGAGAGGTCGAACCAGCTATGCTTTGCTACGTTATCATAAAAACGTGGGTCCTGAAGTAATCTGTTGGTCTTAGATACGGCTTCCTGTACTATGGGCCGCATGCCGGAATACTCGATGCATATCGCGTTCATTTTGGTGCTGATGTTGTATGCCCGTATCAGCCGACGGGGTTTTAATGATGGTAAAAAGAGAGCGTTGTAATCTGATGTAAAGTTTGGTAAGACCTGGCTGCTGAACAAGGTGAAATGGTGAAGACGTAAGAGGGTATTATTCACGGGGTATAAATATTTGGTCGAATGGTCGGGGGGATGCTATATTTACCTTCTATCATCAAAACAAACTACTATGCCGGTAAGACTTCAACCTGAGAGCAATGCTCAGGATGCTATGAGTATTTCTTTAGACGAATACAATCAGGGACGCACCAATTTTACTTCTCATT
Source organism: Chitinophagaceae bacterium (assembly GCA_947447465.1). GTDB lineage: Bacteria > Bacteroidota > Bacteroidia > Chitinophagales > Chitinophagaceae > Flavipsychrobacter. The sequence continues at coordinate 1,249 of CANFKE010000064.1, forward strand.
ATTACAGATCATCTTGTAATACCAATTTCGGAGGACAGGACCTACAGATACCATGGGATACATTACAGACCAATGTCAATAATTTTATAGCCAATAATGGTACTACAGAGGTAGGGTTAAGGATGGTATATTGTTTTGATGGGGCCACTAATGCGCTCTACCTGCGCATACAGATATGTGCCATGAATGAGCTGGAAGCCAGTCCGGGCACATTTGCGCTCGTTAATATCAATTGCCTATGGTATAAAGTGTGGAATGGTACGCTCATAGCCACGCCTGATACATCACTTTCTAACGCAGCCTACCTGACCAGTTTTTATTATTGTGCCAATCCACCATGCACCGGCACTAATGTGCAGCAGCTGGCAACCGATACATCAGCAAATTTATATGCACGTACCATTACCTTTCCGTGGACAGAAGAAGTGTTGCAGATGTATATAGATAATGGATCACCTACAGGGGCCAAACTTTGTTTCGGTGCTACTTCTTATGTTCATGCCAATAGTGGAGAGTCTAATATAGCATACCCACATGGTCTGGTACTATACCTCAGAAGCAGTGCAGGGCAGCCTTATCTCGATAATTATGATACTATCTCTGTATTTCACAATAAAGGGGTAGATTATGGTACTTTATGTCCTTCAAGATGTAATGTATATGTACTGCCTAAAGTATAGCAGGTACAAGAGCGAGCTACATAGCGAATAAGTTTTACAACTTATTCGCTAATGCTTTTTTAACGCAATGCATAAGATAGATTTGCAACTTAAAATCAAAGACCTTGCTGACCACACTTCTGATAGCCATTATACCTAAGATACTCGGTATGCTGATAGGAGGGTATTATTTTCGTTACCTGCCAGTGCCATATCGGTTAATCATGCTGATCATGTTATTAGGTATCATTGTTGAGTCGGCGGGAGCTTTCATACAGCTGCGCTACCATGTTTCGAATGCGTGGGTCTTCAATATATATATGATCATAGAGTTCAGTCTCTATTGCGTTACAGGTTATTTTTTCTTGCCTGCCGGAGTAAGCAGGCTTGCATTACCCGGGGCTTTATTGGGGTGGATAGTATGGATATATCAAATGGTCAGACATTCTATCTTTAATTTTTCTATAGTAGCACTCATCTCAGGGTCATTGATCATTGATGTGCTGTATTTGTCTGTTTTTATACTTAATGCTATGCAAGCTACCGGCAGCTTGCTGAAAAATTCGTTGTTCTGGCTGAGCGGCTCAGTAATTTTGTATTATGTGTGTGATATACCACAGATGACCGTAATTGCCGATACCGTAAATACCTACATGCATAAAACAATTAATATGCCCTCGTTCGACATCAATAATGTATTGAATTTTGTGTCCAATGCTATGGTCGTATTTAGCTTTATTCTCATTGGTCGCCGAAAAGGCGATGTGGCCTTAAACTAATGTACTATGGATCTTACCGTTCTATTTGCTACGCTTGCATTGCTGTTGCTTTTTTGCGCTGTGATCATCATTGTATTTATTGCTAACCGCCGCCACATCAACCAGCAAATGAAAATTGCCCGTCTGGAGGCAGATTACGAAAAAGAATTGCGTATTGCCGAACATGAAGTGCAGGAACGGGTGATGGCCAATGTGGCGAGAGAGTTGCATGATAATCTGGGTCAGCGGCTTACTGTACTTAAGATGCATGTTGAGCGGCACAAGATCATTCATAAGGATCTGAAAGAGGAGATAGAGCCTATAACAGCCGATATAGATACCACAATCGGCGAACTCAGGCAGATCAGTAGAAGCCTTAACAGTGATTTTTTGGAAAAGGGAGGCATCATGGCCGCAATGCAAGACGAGATAGAGCGCATACGCCAACTCAATTCCTATGTGATACATTTTACCGCTTCAGATGAACCTGTATTGGAGAAAGATCAGCGGGTAATGATGTTCCGCATCTTTCAGGAGACCTTGAATAATATACTGAAGCATGCCAACGGCAAGAATATTTACATATTACTGCAGGGAGGTGAGCGGTTCATGCTGGAAGTAAGGGATGACGGTAAAGGTTTTGATGTAGCCACTCAGATGACCACAGGCAATGGCGCCGGACTGAATAATATGATCAGGCGAGCGGCAATAGCCAACATAAAAGGAACTATAGAAAGTGAGGTAGGGAAGGGGACAGTATGTAGATTTACACAAGTTTAGTAACTAATCGTATCTCATGGAAAACAAAGTAAGAATAGTATTGGTAGATGATCATGTAATAGTGAGAAGCGGCCTGCGTTCATTGATAGAAGTATTGGGCAATTATGAAGTAGTAAAAGAATACTCTGATGGCAGAGAGCTTACCGACGCAATAAAGGCCGGTGAGCCGCTTCCCGACATTGTGATCATGGATCTGGAGATGCCGGTGATGGATGGGGAGGCTACGATGATGTGGTTGCAGAAAAAGGTGCCGCAACTAAAAGTGCTCATACTTACCTGGGATGCCGGTGAAAAGAAGATCATAGACCTTTTCAGACTCGGTGTAAGAGGATACCTGCTCAAAAGCTGCACTGCTGATGTGCTGCAAAAAGCTATCAACGATACCTATACTACCGGCTACTACCATAGCGAGCTGTTACAGTCGGCCATTATGAAGAACATTGGTAATGACAATGAAACAAGTGCTGCGGAGCTGCGTATTACTGAAAGGGAAATGATGTTCCTGAAGTTGGTATGCGATAAGAATGAATATACCTACGATAATATGGCCGATATCATGCAGGTGCATCGCCGAACTGTAGATGGCTACAGGGAATCCCTTTTCGATAAATTCAATATCAAATCAAAAACCGGATTGGTGATGTTTGCCATCAAACATGGTTTTGTGGAGTTGTAGTGCTGATAAAGTCTGTATAGTATAAGTAATCAATGAGATATTTTTTATGTTATTTTATTTTTATGTATCTTGTTGTGGTCCCTCTATAATTACTTAGCATAGTTTTTTCACCCACTAATATTGCTTTTGCAAGCAAATTGATTAATTTCGCCATCAAATTCAAAAAAATAAAGGCTCATGGCTGTTCTCGTAAATAAAGATTCAAAGATCATTGTACAGGGTTTTACCGGTACTGAAGGTACTTTCCATGCTACCCAGATGATAGAATATGGTACCAACGTGGTTGGTGGTGTTACACCTGCAAAGGGTGGTACTACTCACCTCGACAGACCTGTTTTCAACACTGTTAAAGATGCTGTTGACGCTACAGGTGCTGATGTATCTATCATATTCGTACCGCCTGCATTTGCAGCGGATGCTATTATGGAAGCTGCTGACGCAGGTGTTAAGGTGATCATCTGTATTACTGAGGGCATTCCAGTTCAGGATATGGTGAAGGCACGTGAATTCATCAGAAGCCGCGATTGCCGTTTGATAGGACCTAACTGCCCTGGTGTTATCACTGCGGGTGAGGCTAAGGTAGGTATCATGCCGGGCTTTATCTTCGTTCCAGGTCGTATAGGTATCGTATCTAAGTCAGGAACTTTGACTTACGAAGCTGCTGATCAGACAGTAAAAGCAGGATTGGGTATCTCTACCGCTATTGGTATAGGTGGCGATCCTATCATTGGTACTACTACCCGCGAAGCGGTAGAATTGCTGATGAACGATCCTGAAACTGATGGTATCATCATGATAGGTGAGATCGGCGGTAACATGGAAGCTGAAGCTGCCGCCTGGCTGAAAGACAACATGCGTAAGCCGGTTGTAGGTTTCATCGCCGGTCAGACCGCTCCTGCTGGTCGCCGTATGGGTCATGCGGGTGCTATCATTGGTGGTGCTGATGATACTGCAGCAGCTAAGATGAAGATCATGGCAGAATGTGGTATCCACGTTGTTGCCAGCCCTGCAAACATTGGCGCTACTATGGCCAAAGTGCTTAAGGGTGAAGTAGTTGCTTAATAATTCTTATTATATTTGTTGATCCCCGGTACTCCCGGGGATTTTTTTTGACTTGCTGCGAAATATTGGCATCATTATTGAACTATACACTTCAAACAATGATATTTAAGGTCGCCGGTATCTGAAAAACAACATTTTTAAAAAATAATAACATGAAAAAAGTATTCAATAGCCTGCTGTACATCTCTGTTTTGAGTATGTTACTGGTCGTTGCTTCAGTAAGCAGATCTCAGGCTCAGGATGTTTCGGTCTCTTATCAGACTTTTTATGATGAGCTGTCTCCCTACGGACAGTGGGTCTATGACCCCGAATATGGCAATGTATGGGTTCCCAATGAAGACGGTGATTTCCGTCCGTATGGTAGTCGCGGACAATGGGTGATGACCGATTATGGTAACACCTGGGTGTCTGATGATCCGTGGGGATGGGCTTGCTATCACTACGGCCGCTGGACCTACAACGGCTATTATGGCTGGATATGGGTGCCGGGCTATGAATGGGCACCGGCCTGGGTAAGCTGGAGATATGGTGGCGGTTATGCCGGTTGGGCACCGCTGGCACCGGGATATGGGGTTGGTATAAGCTATGGTTGCCCCGATTCATGGTGGGTATTCGTTGGCCCGCAATACCTTTACAGGCACGATTACTACAATTACTGGAGAGGTCCTGCTTACAACAGGACATACCTCAACAGGACCACTATTATCAACAATGTATATGTAGATAATCATACTCATGTGCAGTACAACTATGGTCCGCGTGCATCTACTATTCAGGCTACTACCAATGCACCGGTGCAGGTGTACAGGGTGTCTCAGAGCACAAGACCCGGAGCCGCAGCTATTCAGCAGCGCACTGTCAACATTTACCGTCCGGTAGTAGATAGAAATACATACACCAGCGCTCGCCCTAACAATGTAATGCAGGCTCCTCGTAATATTGGCCGTCCTGAAGCCGCAACACCAACTACAGGCAGACAGCCAGTATTCAGACAGGAGATACAGAGAAATAACTTTAACGGTAATACCGGAGTAGTTGGTCCCAGAAACAATAATTATCCTAATCAACAACAGCCGGGTCGTAACAATCCGCAGCAAGATCAGGGTCGTTTTGATCAGAGAAATCCGCAGCAAAGTGCACCGGGTAGCAGATACGATCAGCGCAATCCGGAACCTGTAAGGCAGGCTCCGCAGACACAGCGCAATCCTGAGCCACAGCGTTATGAGCCACAGCGTAATCCTGAGCCGGTAAGACAGAGTCCGCAGATGCAACAGCCGCAGCCGCAGCGTAATCCTGAACCACAGCGTTACGAGCCACAGCCACAGCGTAACCCTGATCCGGTAAGACAGCAGCCACAGACACAACAACCTCAGCAGCCACGTCCGGAGCCACAGCACTTTACTCCGCAACGCAACCCTGAGCCACCACAGCCGCAACGTAATCCTGAGCCACAGCGTTACAATCCGCCGCCACCACAGCCGCAGCGTAACCCTGAACCACAGCGTTATAACCCTCCGCCACAGCCACAGCGTGCTCCGGAGCAGCCAAGACCGCAGCCGCAGATGCAGCAGCCACGCCCTCAACCGGCACCAGCTCCTGCGCCGGCACCTCGTCCTCAGCAACAACAGCAGGAACAACGCGGTGGCGGAAGAAGGTAAATTAATAGAAAGTTTATTTATTGATACATATAACAACAGGCCGGTCAGCGATGATCGGCCTGTTTTGTGGTTTTTAAATACCGGGTGGCTTACTTACCTCTTACTGCGGAAGGAATATCTATGAACTGCTTTTCAGAGAGGTTTGATTTGTTGAGTAACCAACTCTTTCCATCTCCTTAGTAGGGGGCAAGACCGGGGCTTTCACCAAAAACCACCCTCCGCACCAATTAATTGAATATATTTATGATGTTTCTATGAAAAGACATTTTCAATTTTTCCTTTACTTCCTTTTGGTTATGCTGAGCAGCAATGCTTTTGCACAAGATTTCCAGTGGGTAAAAGGAGGAGGAGGCAGTGACGCTGTCTCTGTTGGCTCATCTGAAAAAAATGAAGGTTCTTACTTTATGAGTGTTGATCAGAATCGTAACATTTACTCTCTAAATATTGTCGGTAATTCAGCTATGACAGCCGATACTTTTCATGCAAGCAGTGCGTTAGGCGCACCCAACAATATTTTGATTACAAGCTACTCATGCACAGGACAAATGCGCTGGGCAAAACTAATCGCGTCTTCTCTGTCAGATGTTTTTCCGTTAGGGTTAACTGTTGACCAATCTGGACATGTTTACATTGCCGGTATATTTCCCCATGGCAACTTGAAAATTGGGTACGACACAACTATAGCTAGCAATTATCTCACTGCAGCTACCATACAGTTTGATACTAACGGGCACATGAATTGGATAAGATTTATAGGGCCTAATACCGTTGCAAATCGACTTGCAACCTTGCCAACGTATGGCGCGTTAGCATTGGACAAGCAACAAAATATACATTTTGTCAAAATGTGTAAAAATGGCTCACAGATAACGCCGACAGTACTTAGTATATTTGGAACATATGATATTTCCTATGATCAATCAGGGAATTTGTTAAGTGCTACACGATTACAATTAGATTCTACGTTAGCTGTAAAAGGTGCATCTATAGATACTTCTAATAACAAATTATACGTCTATGGTGAAAATAACTATGGTTTATCGCCAACAGGCTCATATCCATGTTTTGCTGCGGGATTTACTGTAACTAGAAACCTATTGTGGCAAGATACTGTGCAATCCTCTATGATAGCTGGAAGCGCAGCTTTTGGGGGCATCACCACCGACCATACAGGTAGTATTTATTATGTAGGGGGAAGTTCTGGTTCTGTGGCTTATAAAGGCGATACCATTTACAACTCCGTTAGTTCTACTCAATTTGCATTTGTAATAAAGACGGATACGTTTGGAAATCCAAAATGGTTAAAGGGCTTTTCAAACAGTGTAGGTATAGATTATTTTGACGGCATAATTACTATGCCTAATGGTAAAATAGCAGCTACAGGTAGTGCTGTTGGCAATATTTATTGTGGCACAGATACCATGATAGCATATGCAGGAGAGGGTATAAACAATTATTTTGCAGTACTTGATACAGGGGGTAACGTTCAAACTATACAGCAAATACACAGTGGCAGTAATGATGATGGCTCGTGGTGTATTGCCTCAGACAAAGTAGGTAATATATACATCGGAGGTTGTGGTGGCCCTTCAATATGGGGTGGTAGTATTTCTCCTTATACCTCTGTTGGCGGTAATACAGATTTCTTCGTAATCAAGTATGGAGTTGATTGTAGCTGCACGTCTATGCCAGTTGCATCTTTTACCTATAGCGGTTCTCCTGTTGTTACCTTCACATATACAGGCACAACTGCAGGTATTGATAGCGTAAGATGGTATTTTGGTGATGGTACTACTTCTACGGTGTTTAGCCCCACTCATGGATATACATTAGCCGGCACTTTTCATGTCCGTGTAAAAATATATTCAGCCTGTGGCGGTGACACGCGTTTTGCCACTATTGTTATTCCATGCGTGGGTGCACCTGCCAG
>CANFKE010000065.1 GCA_947447465.1 Chitinophagaceae bacterium
CCAAAATTTTGGTGCGGCTTCAATTCCTCCATCCGGAATAAAATATACCTGGACAGCAACTGGTGCAGAAGTATGGGCTACCGGTATTGATGATCAATATTGCCTGGTTAACTTTAAGTATCCTGGCTTTACCTGGGTTACCCTTTCTTCATCATACACTGGATACACCTGTAAAACAAGGGATTCGTTTGTAGTACTTGTAGGTGATTACACGTCAATGTCCCCTGAAGTGATTTACCATCATCCAGATTTTGTTTGTTTGTTCAATCCAGAGTGGACCTATCAGTGGGGGTATGATGATGTTGGTACATTAGATTCATCCCTTTTGGTTGGTGAAACTAATCAGAACTATTATAATGAGAATCCTGACTTTACAAACAAGTACTATTGGGTCATCACCACCTATAAGGATTGTATGCAGAAGACCTATTTAAAAGTGCCAACAATAGTTAATGACATTACTTCAGGCAAGGTCGGTAAAATGGTAATATCACCTAACCCCAACAATGGACAATTTAACGTGAAGTTGACATCGGACTTTACAGAAAATGGACAGTTTATCGTCACAGATCTTTTAGGCCGGGAAGTATTGAAGAGGGAAATCAAAACAAACAGCACGGTAAGTGTTGAACTTAATCAGTCGGGAGTGTATTTGCTGTCAATTTTAACCGCGCATGGTCGCACCACGGAGAAGGTTATTGTTCAGCTGTAGTATATAATCGAATAGAGATGAAAACTAAAATTGTATTTCTGCTGCTGCTTCTGATGACGAGCACAATCTCTTTTGCAGGTAAATGTTCGGGAGGAAAGAACTGTACTGCATGTAAGAACTGTAAATACTGTAAGAATTGCTCAAAGGAAGGTGGCAGCTGCAGTGTGTGCTCGAAAAGTAAGAAGCGATGAACCGATATTCTCTTTGCAATCATTTTTTTGAAGGTTACTACACCCAGTTAAACCGTCATTAGTATCTGCTATAGTTTTACAGATACTCTCAAGCAAATTGGGCTCTAACTTTGGTCGCTTTATCATCAATTATTACATTAAGAAAAAAATACGATACTGTTTTTTGTAAAAGAGAATACACTTATAACATGAGAACTAAAGTAAATAACACTGAAAAATTGGTAGAAGTGCCATAAAAGGGTTTACTAATAGTGGTAAGCTAACTAAAAGACCGAGTATTATTTCCTTAAAAACTAGAAAAAGCAAGGGCATGTTTTTAGAAAGTGGAATTGACAAAACAGTAAATACTTTCTAAATAACTTTTAAGACCGCAAATTGCGGTCTTTTTTATTCCGTTACTTTCTTTTGTACTAGGGTAAAGATATAAGTTATCACTACATAAAAAATCTACATTTATTTTATAAATACAAGCACTGTTCATAAATAACTTCAATATTATTTCTACTTTTACGAACTGATAAATGGCATGACAATTGCCATCTATGATACTAACCAATTTAACTTGCTTATGGATAAATAAAACAAACCAAACATAACATACAATTTTTGTATTGTATCATGAGTTGCCATTCTAAATCTCCAAAATTTAAGAACAATACTACGCAACAAATGACTACGGTACGCCAACAATGGCGTAGCTGTGTCTTTTGCGTAGTAGGCTTTGGAGAGCCTTGAATGGCATAAGAATTTCAGTTACGCTATTTTTTTTACCATTCTAAATCTCCAAAAATGAAAAAGCTATTAATTGCATGTGCTATCGCCATGAGTGCAACATCGTATGCACAACAAGTCCCAACTCCTGCCACTAAAGAAATATGGAAGCCACTTCCTCAATTTCAGGCGACACCAACAACTACCCCAAATTGGTATGCAATAGAAAATGAAAACAATCCTGTTTATTGGCAAAATGTTGATGCTACTAAATTGCTTATATGCCTTAAAAAAGGGCAATCCCCGAAAAGAATAAAAAGACTAGTAAGTAAATATGGGCTTATCCCAACCCATCACGATTGCCTACATCCTGAAATCATCAACTTCTTTGAATATGAATTCCCAAACGGGAAAAAAGATAAATTGATGATGTTAATTCACGAAGCAAAGGGCAATAAATATGTCGAATATATAGAACCAGAAGCAATTATAAAGTCAGAGGTATGCAGCCCCAACGACCCATATAATTATCCCAACTCTGGATGGAAGCAATGGGCTAATCATAATACAGGTATTGATTCCGCATGGTGCACAGTGCTAAGTGGCGGGTGGGGACAATGGATAGGCATTATTGACAACGCATGTGATTATACTCATCCTGATATAGGAGTTATTTATGAGTATGATTTTGCGGATAGCGACCCAGATGTTATGCCAGATGCTACAGGAACACAAACCCACGGCACACATGTAACAGGCATAGCAGGAGGGAAAACAAACAATGGGATAGGCATAGCGGGAGTATCTAATGACACGGTGTATTTCGCAAAAGCTGTTAAAGATGGGTTAGTTTTATTTGATAATGTAGCTATAGTAAATGCCATAAATGATATGGCAATAAATTGTCCAAAGCTTAGGGTAATCAGTATGAGTTTTGGCGCTAATGTCCCTACCGCAACAATTCAATCTGCCTGCGATAATGCGTGGGCACACAATAAATTGCTAATTGCCGCTTCTGGCAACAATGGGCTTAATGTAACACTTTACCCTGCCAATTACTCAAACGTTATTGCCGTAGGGGCAACTGGGGTTAACCCGTCTCCTCCATATAATAACACATTTGCATCCGCTTATTCTAATTACGGTTCTAAGCAAGAAATAAGCGCACCAGGAGGCAATGCAGACGGCAGCATGTGGGAGATATATAGCACACTCCCCTCTAACAGCTATGGATATATGTCAGGTACATCAATGGCAACACCCATGGTGTCTGGACTAGCTTCATTAATGTTTGATGTAAGACCTACTCTTACCAACTCTCAGGCAAGAGTAATTCTGCAACAAAGCGTATTTGATTTAGGAACTACTGGATGGGATATGTACTATGGTTATGGCATGATATGTGGCTTTTGTGCTGTTTACAACGCACAATATTCATGCGATATGCCAACAGGACTGACTGCAACAAGCGTTACTACAACGTCTGCCCTGCTTAGTTGGACGGCAATATCAGGTGGGTCAAGCTATAACTTGCAATACAAGGTTGTTGGCGCAGGGTCATGGACTACAATTTTCTCGTCAACAAACAGTCGGCTAATAACAGGGCTAACCCCTAACACGCATTATGTATTTCAGGTTCAAACAATTTGCCCATCAAGTGTTAGTGTATATGGAACTACAATCGGCTCATTTACTACTTTAGTAGACCATACAGGGATCGCAAATGTTGATGTAAATAGCGACATGAATATATTCCCTAACCCTAGCACGGGGAAATTCACATTCAGTTTCACAAAGGTGAATAAAGGGACACAAATCAGTGTTTACAATACTATTGGTCAACTAGTTTGGTACAATAATTCAGAGGAGAATACCATAATAGCTGATTTATCAAACGAGCCATCAGGTATGTATTATGCCAAAATAAAATCAGGAGAACTTGAAGTAGTCAAAATGATTTTAATTGCTAAATAACACCCCATAAACTAACTCCAAATGAATAGCATGATTTTCAAATTTTCGTTCTGCTTCATATTGTTGGCATCCCACAATGCCTTATTAGCGCAGTCAAGACAAGAGATTCTTAGAGAAGCTAAAGAATACACTCCTATCGGATTATCTCTTATAGACTTAGGATTATCTGCTTCAAAAGTCGATAATGATATCATCTTATTGGTAAACCAAATTCTGCCAGACATTATAGATGAAAACATCAACAATGCAGTAAATACTACGATAAGGTTCTTATATAAGAAAACTGGCAGAACCGTATTTGACCCTAACATCAAAATATATATAACGGGTAAATTTAATTCATCTCTTAATGCAGCAGCTTCCAAAAACTATCCGATTATGGTCTCAAATATGATTGAATTTGTCTTAGTGACCGATAATTTCATAAAAACAGGAGAGGTGCCATTTATCAATTAAAAGCTAAAAAGTCAACTTATTTGGCGATTAGCAGCTTATTTTTCTAAATAAATTGGAATTATTCGTTTAAAATTGGACAGTTCAAGAATGTTTAAATTTGCACCAAGGAATATCGCAGTTTGAGTTGCAAACGGACTAATTAATTCCTCCGCAACCGCTACCGATAGGAAGTTTTTGACCTTCGATCTCTTCGCATGACTAGTAACATCAGTTACTTGCATGGTAATGTTATCGCAAAACCTAAATTAATATTTGGTTATGTGGGATTAACTACATTTTGGGAATTAAGCAAGGCAATAAAATCTCCGTAGATAATTCCCGTAACCCGTGTTTCGGGAATTGCTTTTCTGTAAACATTCAATGAATTATCAAGTACTTAATATCTTTACCCGCCCTTACTGCATTTGGTATATCGTTGTATTTAATAGTTGCTTTCGATCTAGCTGATTTTAATCAACTTTATCTGACTTTAACCGGTTAAAGTCAGATAAAGTTGATTAATAGTATTTTTATATACTATGTATTTTGATTTGCTAAATTTGATTAATGTTTTATTCTTTTTTAAAGTTACTTTAATACTAAATTGGATTTTTTAGATAGATTTGGCAATGTGCTTCCGGCAGGATGCTTTCATGGGAAGCTCGTACACTTCGCGTCCCATGAAAGCACCAGCCTCATAGCACCGCGCGGCATCAGTGGCGCCTTCTTTCGACGGCTCACAGCCACCGACACATAGCAAACGCATTTGTGCCCGGCTCTTTCAGTTGCCACCAATGCCCTCAACCCACGCTCCGATAAATTGGTAGTAGCTACTTTTACCTGCTTAGTCGCTCACCCCACCTGACCCGCAAACAACACTTTCGCCTTTTTTCGATTTCCGACCCGTTCAGACAGATAAATATAAGCTAGAATAAGCTGCCCTGCTGGTCATTTTTTAATACTTGATCTTTTTTCTTTATTAAAGGACTATGCTCCAGTTCTATAGTTTGAAATACATGATCCGGATAAACTCGGAATAATTCTTTTATTTGATTCTCTGTTGCATGTGGGTCTAACCACTGATCCCAACAGTTTGCATCGAGTACTAATGTTGCCCTTGGGGTCTCTGGTCGTAAAGAAGACATCAATTCATCTGCATCAGTAGTTATTATTGACATCGATCTATGAGGTTGACCTCCAACCATACCCCAATCTTTCCATATTCCGGCCATTGCAAATGGCATGCCGTCTTTTCGGGTTATGTAATACGGTTTCTTCTTTCCCCGTTTATCTACTCCTACTTCACTCCACTCATAAAAGCCCTGTACAAACATTAAGCACCGGCGCTCTCTGATGCTACTCCCATATAATTTACTTTCAAATATCGTTTCGCTTTTAGCATTTAGTGTGGTATATCCAAACTTTTGCCCGGGTATAATGAATCCACTCCATGGCCATGGAACTACTACGTTAGAATTGTCATTTTTCATTACCGGTACTTCCGGTTGTTCAAATCCATTTGCAAATTCTAGTTCTGGGTACGGTAATATCTCAACAGAAGGTTTGAGTATTTTACTCAGATTTTCTTTCTTAGGTGTATTAGTATGATAGCACATTTCAGATTTCTGTTTGTGATTGTTTCTGATAACAATTCTTCTAACAAAATTACCTATTCGAAATCAGCTTATGTGCAATGCACTTGATTTAACATTGAAAATAAATTTATTGTTCTCAATAGTAATTTTTCGAATTGTCATTTTAAATTCCCAAGAATAAAATATTAGTAATCAATCAAATTTACAAATAAATATAAAATATTTATTTGTTTTAATGAAATTGCTATAAGTAGCTTGCATAATTCAAAATTACGTTATATTTTTATATTGTTATTAAAGGAGTTGTTGACGTCTTTGCAATGATTTCTGGATTTCCCTCACCATGTTACTATGAATAATCGCAGTATTATATATATTGTTATTTGTGCAACATTGCTGCTTTCTGCGGTGTGTCACGGTAAAACTTCGGCCGATTCATTAAGATTCTACATTGAACACCCCCATCTAAATAAGCCCCAAAAGCTAATACAAGATATTTATTTTCATTCAGATTCGTCATTTAGAGGGTTAATTAACATTGCTTGTTATCATTACAATTCCAGTACAGATAGTCAACTTGTTTTTCAGAAAATTGGGCAGAAGCATTTTTTCAAGACGAGTACCAATAAAATATCTATCAATTACAGCAGAGAAGATACATCAACCTTCTTACATCCAAAATATTATGAAATATTGAAACGAGTTGGTGGAATTGCTCCTGGTATTTATAAAACGAATGTTCAATTGATAAACACTCTAACCCAAAAACAATATAACATTTGTGTTTCAGGAGAAATTGACAGTAATCTGTATGCTGCATCGGCAGTACGTTCTGACGTAAATAACAGTTTAAGGCCAAAACATAAGTCTTTTTTCGGTAGTTCAATCAATAAGAAGTTGGAGAGTGTCAAGGCCTATAAGTCAGGTAGTGCCATGTTAAGATTCGAGAAAGATATTAATGAAAAAGCAAAAGGACGAGGCCTTGACAAAATTACCTATCACAAGAATGGCAAAAGTTACATAGATTATTATTTTCAAGGGTGGTTTGCCGGGAGATATGAAGTAGATGAAAAGAAGTCGCTAAAAAATCAACTTGAAAACCAGGACAAATTATCGGCGGCTGTAAACCTTAACCAGTTAACGCAAAACGACCTTACTCCACATCCTACACTATTCTCCCAATTCAAGAGCTTTAAGAAACGAAAAGACGACAACAAAGAAATTAAGGGCGAGATCGTCACAACAACAAATGTTGCCAGCAATCCTGATCAAGGTTCCGGCATGGACAACAACTATTATGAAGTTAGGGGAATGGTGGAAGTCCCAGTATTTGGCTTGCCTGTTGAAATAGATGGTATGTATACTTCACAGGATGCGCACCGCGCTGTAAAATCCAGCTACCTCAGGGTTCATTATGATGTGAGCAAGGTTAAGGATGAATTACAACAATTCATTGGGTCGTATAACCAGAAGTTTGCGGAGACAAAGTCGAAAGGTATTGGAATGGAGCAAGTGTACGGAAAGATGATAGGTATGCTGGAAAGCCAGAAAACGAGGTTAGAGAATGAGTTGAAAGCGGAACATAGCTTAGCAGATGGTAAAGAGCTTGCATCAATACAAGTGGATGATATTGTGGATACCGGAGCGATTAGACAGCATGCATTAAAAATGGTTGATTCAGGTAATAAAGTTGGAGAACTGACCAAAGATGTAGCAGAAAAGAATGCCAAAGCTTTGAAGAAAAAAGAGCAGATAGAAAAGAAATATCAGGAATTGGAGGTGCTGGATAAAAAGATAGAAAAGTACAAGGCATTGCTGGAGCAGAATCGAAATAATAATTATTTTGATTCGGCAGTAGCGTATAGCAAGATACATACCCAGAATTATACTGGCTCGGAATCTTACAAGCAGCTCGTCAAAAAAAGCAGTGATATTTTACCTGATGGTTCGGCCAAAAAATTTGTATCCGGTCTGACGAACGTGGACGTGGGAATCTTCTCTAAGTATTCTTCTAAATATACAATGTCAGGCCAGATGATGAAGGGCCTGGATCTCGGATACGATTTAGGCTTTTGTGAAGTAGGCGGGACGGTTGGCAAAACCGAATACGTTGGCCGAGACGGTACACCTGATAAATACACATGCTATTCGGGCCGGGCGATATTCAATTTTTTAAAAACCCAGAAAGCAGGGGTTGTTTATTATGGATATACTATAGATAAAACAGCATTTGCAGGTGATGGCTTTTTCAAGAATGTAAATATCGCGACACCTACGTTTTCCCGGCCGGTGCATATTCTGTCTGTAAATTACAGCGGTACAGCGTCAAAATATGTAACCATTGAGGCGGAGAGCGCGATAAGCATTAAGAAAACTTTTCAGGTTGAAGGGCAAACTAACGTAGCTGGTAGAACGGGAGATAATATGGCCTGGCATATCAACAGCGATGGAAACATACCCAACACATCTGTGAGCCTGACGGGATCTTATGACAAGACAGGAAAACAATTTGAAAACAGCACGTTGCCATTGTCCCGAGCCGGAACCGAGCAATATACACTGGCAGGGAAAACTGACTTATTTCACTCATTTGTAAGTATAGGTATTGAATATAACTACCTGATTCAAAGCAACTTTTCAGGCACCGCTTCAAACACGAAATGGGGATTTGATATTAAAACACATTCCAAAAGATACCC
>CANFKE010000066.1 GCA_947447465.1 Chitinophagaceae bacterium
CCACTGTCGCGAGAGTTAGTCCCGTATGGGACGCTCTCGTGACTGCACAGTTTAACGGGTCTCTGACCCGACAAAGCAAATGAATACAAAAATCGGGCATGGTCGGGCATGACAAAAAATCACAAACAATTAAAAACCAAACAGATACACAAAACCAATGCCCGATTGTATTTATTCCCCGGTCGGGCATGACACTGCAAGACAATATAAAACCCACTGTCGCGAGAGTTAGTCCCGTATATGACGCTCTCGTGACTGCACAGTTTAACGGGTCTCTGACCCGACAAAACAAATGAATACAAAAATCGGGCATAGTCGGGCATGACAAAAATTTACAAACAACTAAAAACCAAACAGATACATAAAACCAATGCCCGATTGTATTAATTCCCCCGGTCGGGCATGACACAGCAAGACAACAAATTTCCACTGTCGCGAGAGTTAGTCCCGTATGGGACGCTCTCGTGACTGCACAGTTTAACGGGTCTCTGACCCGACAAAGCAAATGAATACAAAAATCGGGCATAGTCGGGCATGACAAAAAATCACAAACAATTAAAAACCAAACAGATAGACAAAACCAATGCCCGATTGTTTTTATTCCCCCGGTCGGGCATGACACTGCAAGACAACATAAAAATAAACTATGACCACATCCATTATTAAATAACGTAAAACAAGTTTCAGACAACAAATTCCCTTAATTTTAAGCACAAGTTGTAGTGAAGATGCTGTATGCCGTAGTAGATATTGAAACAACAGGAAGTTTTGCCGCAGCCAATGGCATTACGGAGATCGCCATTGTGATACACGATGGCGAAAAGGTGCTTAATTTTTATGAAAGCCTGGTCAATCCCCATGTGCCTATCCCCTATTTTATAGAACGACTTACCGGAATAGATAATAATATGGTGGCCAATGCGCCATCATTTGAAGAAATAGCCGGACAAGTGTATGAGTTGCTGCAAGACAAAGTATTTGTTGCCCACAACGTCAATTTCGACTATTCATTTGTAAAATACCATCTTGATGCCGCAGGGTATCAACTCGATGAAAAGAAGCTATGTACCGTAAGGCTGGCACGTAAGGTATTGCCGGGACTAAATGGTTACAGCCTGGGTAAGCTCACACAGCAACTGGGCATACACCATGGCGCAAGGCACCGTGCCGGCGGCGATGCACTGGCAACTGCCGACCTGCTGGCCATGATAGTGGCCAAAGATGAGCATGGCGCTATAAAAGCGGCACTGAAAGGGAAAACGGCGGAATCTTACATACCACCCCATCTGCCGGTAGAGCAGATAGCGCAGCTACCCGGCACACCCGGTGTTTATTACTTCTACAATGCCGAAGGCAAGGTCATCTATGTGGGCAAGGCCATTAACCTGCGCAAGCGGGTAAAGAGCCACTTCTCTAACAATAAGGTGAATCGCCAGAAACAGGATTTTCTGCGGGAGACCGCACGCATCAGCTATAAGCAATGTGCCACCGAACTGATGGCCCACATACTGGAAAGCACCGAGATACGCAGACTATGGCCTATTCACAACCGCAGCCAACGGGGTTACCTGCCACAGTTTGGCTTGTTCTCTTACGAAGACCGGAACGGATTTATGAGACTGGCCATAGAAAAGAACAGGCAGGCGGCCAAACCACTCTACACCTTCAATACTGTAGTAGAGGGACAAATGCGACTGCGGGAACTGATCAGTGAATTTAACCTGTGCAACCGGCTATGCAATATATCGCCCGACTGCGAATGTACCATACATGCAGATGCAGACGAATATAATGCTCGTGTAGCCGATGCCATAGAATGGATGCGTAAGCTATTGCCCACATTTGCCTATGTAGATAAAGGCATAGAAGAAAATGAGCATAGCTGCATACTGATAATGGAAGGCAATTTCGTAGGCATGGGCTACATCACCGACAAAAAAGAACAGATGATCACCCCGGAGATACTGAAAAGCCATCTGGAGCCACTGCAGGACAATGACTTCATCCGCAATCTGGTATATAAACACGCCACTGCCAATCCGGATAAGTGTGTGGAATTCGGATAGCTTGCGGACGGCTGACATTTGCCCCATTCAATACCTGCTGAAAATCAAAAATATGTCAATTACATGCTTAAATTTGCGCACAACTATACATAATTCAGATTTTGTTTGGTTGATATAGGATTTTCCCTTACTTTTGCACCCTTATTCAACACATGGCAAAACCCATGTTTTAAAAACAAAAACAATGAAAAAAGGCATTCATCCTCCAGCTTATCGTTTGGTAGTATTCAAGGATACATCTAACGAAACAACATTCTTAACTCGTTCTACTGCAAACAGCAAGGAAACGATCATTTGGGAAGACGGTAACGAATACCCTGTAGTTAAGGTCGAAATTTCAAATACTTCACACCCTTTCTACACTGGTAAGTCAATGTTCATCGATACAGCAGGTCGTATCGAAAAGTTCAAACAGCGTTACGCAAAGAAAGCATAATCATAGTAATACAGTACATTACTTGCATAAAGCACAAAAAATCCCGACTTTTGTCGGGATTTTTTAATTGTGGCCCGGCAGCGGTGTGAACAGAAGTGTACCTACAGCTAACTACAATGAAATAAGATACTTACATATGAATTATATACTCTTTGATCAGGATAGAGAAAAGCTGTTCCCCTTCACACATACCAGACCGGTAGCAGATATCCGTTGCGGTGTACTTACTATGCGTGAGCGTTGGGAAAAGTATCTGGAAGATAAGACCGGGACCCTAACGACAGCCTATCTGCAGCCATTGCACAGCAGCACCATTATGGATGATAATATCTATATAAATGGTGGCATAGCCGGCAACTGCTCTCTGGTCGAAGCCATTGACCAACTACAAGCAGGAGAAAAGCTAATGATGGGCACAACTGTAGTAGCAGCACGCACAGCAGCAATGAACTCATTGGCGGAGCTCCACTCCTCTTTATCCACCTTGTCATCAAAAGAGTATGTAGGTAATTGCTTCGGGATACAGAATGTATGGGATATCTTTTCTCATAATGACCGCGCCATACGTGAAGACTACAAACTACTGACCGATGGCCGCACCGGCGGACAGATACCTGAATATGTGACTGTGACCGGCAAAGAGAACCTGTTCATAGAAGACGGCGCCAAGATAGCTGCAGGCGTCATCATCAACGCTACCGGCGGCCCCGTATATATAGGCAAAGATGCCGAAATAATGGAAGGCTGTATGCTGCGCGGACCAATAGCAGTATGTGACCACGGCACCCTGAAGATGGGCACCAAAGTATATAGCGCTACCACTATAGGCCCGGGCTGCAAGGTAGGTGGTGAAGTGAGCAACGTAGTATTTTTTGCCAATAGTAATAAAGGCCATGATGGCTTTTTGGGTAATGCGGTGATAGGCGAATGGTGTAACCTGGGTGCCGATACCAACTGCTCTAACCTTAAGAACAATTATGATGAGGTGAAGATATGGAGCGAACTGGAAAATAAGCTGATAAGAACAGGGCTCACCTTCTGCGGATTGCTGATGGGCGATCATTCTAAATGTGGCATCAATACCATGTTCAACACCGGTACAGTAGTAGGCGTATCGTGCAATATATATGGCGGAAACTTCCCCGAAAAGTATGTCCCATCATTTAGCTGGGGGGGTAGTGAAGGCATGGTCACCTATGACTTTACCAAAGCAATGGATACCGCCAACCGTATGATGGCGCGACGCAACACCAAATTGAGTGATGCTGAAATGGCCATGTATAAGCACCTGTTCGAACACGGGAGAAACTAAGCATATGGTCTGCAAGGACCTCTTTATTATATATATAACACACACTTCAACTAACTATAAAAAACTGAATTATGCGTAACAAAATAGTAGCAGCCAACTGGAAAATGAACCTGAACCTTGCAGAAGGTAAGCATCTTGTAGAAGGCATATTAGCTGGCATGCCTGCACTGGCTGCCAATAAGCAGGTAGTAATAGCCTCTCCTTTTGTGCATATAGCACAGACTGCTGCACAATTGGCAGGTAAGAGCAACATACACACAGGTGCACAAAACTGCTCTACAGAAACATCAGGTGCATATACAGGTGAGGTATCTGCCGCTATGCTGAAGGATGCCGGTGTGAGCCATGTGATCATTGGCCACTCTGAGCGCAGAGAATACTTTAACGAAACCAACGCAATGCTGGCCAAGAAAGTGAACCAGGCACTTGCCAATGGTCTGCATATACTCTTCTGCTGCGGCGAAGCGCTTGAAGTGCGTGATGCAGGTACACAGAACGCACATGTGGAGCAGCAGATAAAAGAAGGTATCTTCCACCTGAGCGCTGAACAGCTGAAGAACGTGACCATTGCTTACGAACCGATATGGGCGATAGGTACAGGCCGTACAGCAACATCAGCACAGGCACAGGAAATTCATGCGCACATACGTGGCGTAGTAGCCGCACAATATGGTGCAGAAGCTGCTAATAACATAGCGATATTGTATGGCGGCAGTTGCAAACCATCTAACGCTGCTGAACTATTTGCCTGCCCCGATGTAGATGGTGGTCTTATAGGTGGTGCATCACTGAAAGCAGATGAGTTTCTGGGTATCATAGAAGCAATGAAAAATATTTAAGAATATCCCGAATTAGATTTGGTAGAGTAAAATACTTGCGTATCTTTGCACTCCCAAAACGGGAAATGGCGTGTTGGTCAATCGGTTAAGACGCCTCCCTTTCACGGAGGAATGACGGGTTCGACTCCCGTACATGCTACATTTTCAATCAGCTGAAAAGCCCGCCAGTTCTAACTTGTGGGCTTTTTTGTTACTTGCTAAGTAACGGTGGAGTAACAAATATTATGACAACTCTCGAACTGCTTGATCCGAGATGACTACTGCCCAATTATAATCATTCACCTGACTCATAATCAGGGGGTCCTTGGTTCAAACCCGAGTGGGACCACAATACAGACAAGGGTTTCAGAAGATTCAATCTCTGAAACCCTTTTTTTATGCAATAAAAACGCAAAGTTTTTCGGAAAAACAATGCAAAAGTCGGAATATACTGGAAAGACTATAGCTCCACACTGGCTAGTTTTATGGGAAAATTCGATAAGGACCTAATGATAGAAGTTCTGACTTCCTTGCGAGACAAAGGGAGAATAGAAAAACTTGAATTTCAATCAGGGTTCGATTCAGTAGATATATTTTTGCCTTCCCATTATTGAGTGGCTTTTTTCTGTTTGAACTAATTTGTCGTATGTTTATTAAGGTAACATCTAATTCAGTTCCATCAAATATTCATCATCGAACGAATCGAGATAGTGTTGTGTTACGCATGTTAAAGATGAAGTAAACAAAGTATTAGTATAATTTAATAAAACATCATATTATGAAGAGAAATGGAATAATAATTTTTGTTATCGGAGTTGTTGCTGTATGTCTATCAATAAATTATGACGCAACTGTACCGGCCAATGACGGGGACAGGACTTATAATATCGGTCTTCTTAATCAGAAATCTAATTTTGTCCTTTTGTCCTGTTTTGTTTGCCTAGTAGGATCAGTTTTATACGCGTCTGGCATTTTAGAGAACAAGGCCGAGACGCAAAACGAAAGATTACTTTCTCTCATCAGGCTATCTAAAAAGGACTTAATCCATTCAGGCATAGACCATCAGGAAATAGACGAAATTATTACGAAGGGGAATACTAAGCCGACTCAGCTATGGGAAAAGTAATAAAGAAGTCGGTAATAGCTGTTATTCTAATTGCAATATTGTGGTTCATTTTTGATGCCATAGTGCAATCAGAAAACCGGTTTATTTTCATTGAAAACATAAATGGAAAGAGAGAACTAAAACAAGAAGACATAGCCACGGCCGATGGGGTGTACAGCCTTCTTTTATTTTCTGAACACTATCTGTCAGGCAAGACAGATAGGGGTCTTTTAGACGATGCAGAGAAAAGTTTTAAAATGAGTAATGCCAAAGGTGGAATTGAAATTTGTACTTCGTTAAGGGGATATTTAACTTTCAATCCAAACGACAACTTAAAGAGAGAAGCAGAAGGCAACGTGAATAAATTCAGTAAGTACAAG
Organism: Chitinophagaceae bacterium; assembly: GCA_947447465.1. Taxonomy (GTDB): domain Bacteria; phylum Bacteroidota; class Bacteroidia; order Chitinophagales; family Chitinophagaceae; genus Flavipsychrobacter. The sequence continues at coordinate 6,118 of CANFKE010000066.1, forward strand.
GTAGACACGTGGCCTAAATATAGAATGTATTTTTGGGTGATTGCGTGTTGTATTATTATTTTTTCCTACTCAGGGTATATATTAGACTATTTAAAAAAAATTAGCAGCGAAAAGCAAGTAGAAGTGAATTATTAGTAGAAACAACAACGTACATGCCCAATGCGCGCCATTTAATACACACTTTTTATCCCTTTTTTTAGACTTTCCCGTTAATAAGTAGTTGGTTTCAAGTTTGTTCATGTAATAATAATTGTAAATCCCGAGTTTCGTATCTACCTTTATACATTAAAAGAAATTTATAAAACTAAAACATGAAAAGGCTTTTAATTTTCTTATTTACTATCTCGACTTTTAGCGTATTACATGCTCAGACTGATAACGCATTGGCAAGAGTTGAAAAAAACAATACCAAATTAGTGTTTTTTTACAACGAACCAATTAATGACTATGAGCAGGCTTTTACATTTGAAAATAAAATCGAAAATCTTTATTGCCTAACTCCCAATGAAGTTTTTGCAGCGACAATAAAAAATGCAAATATTGAAGCTGCCAATCAAAGCAAGTTATATGATGCAATAATTTTGAATCCTGCCGGCAGAGATATGGCTATTATTTGGAAAGATAAATCTAAAGACAATGCAATAGCAAGAGTGAAAAAAGTCGAAGGCAAGTTCATATTTGTTCAATGTGAACCTATCTCTAACTATAACATGGTTGGTAAATACAACGTATCTGGTGCTGGTCAACAAGTTATATTAGGCACATGTCCTCCGTTCCAAGAAAAAATTAGTAAGTTGATTAAGAAAGCTAATAAAGAAAATGAAGACTTTGATGGTGTTATGTATGGCTCAGATAAATTCGAGTTATCTATTAAGTTCAAATAATTCAATGAATGTGAAAACGCCACCAAATTTGGTGGCGTTTAACTTAATAAATATCCCCATTTATTCAATGCCTAAATCTTCACTCAGTTTTTGATGTCTTACCATTTGTATGAAATTTTGATGCTCGTCATCAATTGAATCGCATTGAAAAGA
>CANFKE010000067.1 GCA_947447465.1 Chitinophagaceae bacterium
AATAATAGTTTTCTCATGATAGAAATTAAAGTTCCTACAGTAGGTGAATCAATAAGTGAAGTTACCCTTGTCAAATGGCTGAAAAAGGAAGGGGATTATGCAAACAGAGATGAAGTATTATGTGAACTGGAATCTGAGAAAGCTACTTTTGAACTGACAGCAGAACAAGCAGGTACACTGCATATCGTGGCCGAAGAAAATGCCACTTTGAAGATCGGTGATCTGGCATGTACCATTGATGAGACCGCAGCTAAACCTGCAGGTGCTCCGGCGGCTGCGCCCGCTGCTCCAAAAGCAGAAAAGGCGGCAGAAGTTGCAAAGCCTGCACCACAATCTGATGTAAAAGCAACTCCGGTAGCTAACGCTATTATGAGCGATAAGCAGGTAAATGCTGCAGATGTGAAAGGATCAGGCTCACAAGGCAGGATCATGAAGCAAGACGTATTGGAAGCTATCAATAACGCAGGTAAACGTGGTGGTGCAGCAGCATTCAGCCGCGAAGACAAACGCGAAAAGATGAGCAACCTGCGTAAGACCATCAGTCGCAGATTGGTAGAAGCTAAGAACAGCACTGCAATGCTGACTACCTTCAATGAAGTGGATATGACCCGCATCATGGAAGTGCGTAAGCAGTATAAAGACTCTTTCAAGGAATCTCATGGTGTCAACCTGGGCTTTATGTCTTTCTTTACAAGAGCATGTAGCATGGCTTTATTGGAATGGCCTGCAGTAAATGCCTACATTGACGGAGACGCCATTCTTTACCACGACTATTGCGATATTTCTATAGCAGTTTCTGCACCTAAGGGTCTTGTTGTTCCTGTTATCAGAAATGCAGAGAGCCTCAGCATGGCAGGTATTGAACAGAAAGTCGTAGAACTGGCCAAGAAAGCACGCGACAACAAATTAACTCCTGATGAAATGGCAGGTGGTACATTCACGATCACCAATGGTGGTGTATTCGGCTCATTGATGTCAACTCCAATTATCAATATTCCTCAGTCAGCTATCTTAGGTATGCACAAGATCCAGGATCGCCCTATGGCAGTGAATGGTAAGGTAGAGATCCGCCCTATGATGTATCTGGCCCTGAGCTATGACCACCGCATCATTGATGGTCGTGAGTCTGTTGGATTCCTGGTAAGAGTAAAGGAACTATTGGAAAGTCCGGAATTGATGCTGATAGGTAAAGATCCTGTTAAGGCTCTTCTCGAACTATAATTTATCAAGTCGATCATATTGAAACGGGTGCTTCACAAGAAGCACCCGTTTTGTTTTATGAACATTCTTCTATTCTGTGAATCTCAACTCTAGTTACATTTTTAATACCGTTTAGCAATAAAATACTGATACTACCGGAATTGGGTCCCACCACCAATTTAGAGACGGGTTACGACCCTGTGTGACGCGCCCTGTGGTATTGGTGACAGCTAATGCCACCAAACAAAGCAATGACATAAGACTTGCTCTTAGGGTATTACTGAATATTATTCAGACGATAACTATACGCGTCAATAGCACAAAAACAATAAGGGAGGCTCTATCAGAGCCTCCCTTAACAATTATAAAAAGTAAATTAATACCTTATTTAGCCACAACTACTCTGGCTGTATATCTGCCATTTCCGGTAGAAGCACTTACCATATAAACTCCTGCCGGCTGAGACAGAGTAACATTCGAAGGAGTATTAGTAGGAACCTTGATCTCCTTAACAACTTCACCTACCATGTTGGTTACAACTACATTCACCATTTCATTTACATTAGACTCAATGTTCATAGTAAATGCACCATTGTTAGGGTTAGGGAAAATAGTAACGATTGAATTGTTACTAGCGATCTCATTAACACCAACATTATTAATTCCTACAGAGAAAGTATCTCTTGTAGTACCACATGTATTAGTTGCAGTATAGATCAGATCAACAAGACCTTTACGAGTGAGGATAAATGTATGTCCGCTGATAAAAGTAGCGATAGAATCAACAGTACTCATCCAAGTACCTGTAGATGGCGTATCGATAAGTGTATATGCAGTACCCAGTGTATAAGATGCAGGGAAACCAACATGAATAACAGGAGGTTGATTTACATAAATAGCTTTCTTTACAGTAGTGCTGCCGAAACCGTCAGTAACCGTATAAACAACTGTATCACGCATACCACCTATCAAGCCTGTAACTACACCTGTAGCAGAAACTGAAGCACTTGGATTAGTTACTGTCCATACACCATTAGCTACTGTAGAAGTGATAGTGATATCGCTACCTACGCAAACGCTGTCAGAACCTGTAAGTACACCTGCAGCACCCGGAACACCAACATTCATCACGATGAAGTTTGAAGATACTCCACAGCTGTTAGTTACAGTGTAAACAATATTTGTAGCACCCGTCGCAACACCTGTTACAACACCGGTAACTGCATTCACAGTTGCGATAGAAGCATCATTTGATGTCCAAACGCCACCCATAACACTATCAGCCAATGTTGTATTTCCGGCAACACCTACGCTGTCACTACCTGTTATCATAGAAGCAGTACGATCAACCTGTAAGGTATCCATTGCACTAAAAGAACCGCAAGCATTACTGAAGAGGTAAGAAATAATAGCAATACCCTGACCTCTGCCTGTTACCATACCTGTAAGATCTACAGTAGCTACAGATGCGTCATTGCTCAACCAAACACCACCAGGAACTGTTGCAGTGAATGGAGCAAGTGAACCTGCACAAACCACAGTAGGGCCGGATATTGTACCTGCAGTTATCGGAGACTCAACAGTAACCACCATTGAAGCTACATCAGTACCACAAGTATTAGTGTAAGTATTAGTAATAGTATCTAAACCTGCAGTAACGCCAGATACCATACCGGTAGAAGAAACTGTAGCATTGGCGTTAGATGCTGTCCAAACACCACCTACATGACCGCTCGTAAGATTAATGAAAGATGCGATACACAGTGTTGTCGGACCTGTCAAAGCTGAATGTACAATTGTACCATCTATTGTTAAGATGAAAGAAGATTGTGCAGTACCGCAACCATTTGTTACAGTATATAGAATGCTATCAGTTCCTGCAGCAACAGGTGATACCACACCGGTAGCTGAAATAGTAGCAATAGCTGAATTCGCACTGCTCCAAGAACCGCCACCCAATGAATTCGCCAATGAAGTAGTACCTGTAAGACACACATTAGAAGAACCAGTTATTGTACCTGCATCAGGCAAAGCGTTCACTGTAAGTACTGCTGAAGCAGAATTACTTGAACCTGTAGCCTTATAAGCTATAGCTCTGTACTTCATACCATTTACAGCTGCAGAACCTGCAACTGATAATGTATCTGTATTGACACCGGTATATGCGCCACCATTTGATAGCGTATCCCAGACAATGTCATCAGCAGATTTTTGCCATATAAAAGAAGGGGTATCAGAAGCAGCAACAGTAAATTTGGCAATAGAACCGCTGCAAACAGTCTGGTTAGTTGGGCTGGCAGTGATAGTCTGCGCCTGTGATGATACTGATGACAGAATCAGACAAAGGGTCAATAGGTTTGAAAAGTAGAATAGTTTCCTCATCTTTTATTTATTTAATTATAATTTAATACTACAGTGATCTATAAAAATTGTAAACTGGGTATAAAAGTACAAAAATAATCAATGGTAACAGTTTTTGCAAACTACTATTAGAATATCTGCAATATTATTTGCTGTACGCTACAGGCTTTCCAACATTAAATTAACAAAAGGCAGAGTAAAACCCTGCCTTTTGCATGATCAAAAAGTAAATATCTATTCTTTCACCAACCGTTGAGTAACCTTTTGGTTGCCCTGAGTAAGTTCTACCATGTAGATACCCGCAGCAAATGTGCTCAGCGGTACGCTGATCGTACCATTCTGCTGTTCGTCCAGATCCTTATTGTAGACGCTCACACCACTGATATCTATAACTCGCACACTCACCTGCTCCTTCTTGCCCGATGTAAAGCTGATCTTCACATCATCGGTGGCTGGGTTTGGTGTCATGCTGACCGTAAGTGGCTTTACTACAGCAGGTGTAGAAGACTTCATTGCCAATTCAAAACGATCACCCTGTGTAGTTTTATCCTTACCTATATTGAATGGATATTCTGTACCGGCGTTCAATTCTACATACTTACCGAGCAACTTATCATGCAATACCAACTTACCTCCTGCCGGAACAGCTATATTATCTGCACGGATGATGAAGTTTTGCTGATAACCACTTGATACCCCCAATGGTATCACCTTTTCTGCGGCAAACGGACGACTGTCAATAGCCAGTTTTCGATCATCGGCCGAGGTACTGTAGAAGTTGAAGTCAGCTATGCCCATTGGCTTAGCCGCATCATGTAACCTATCCTCATTGTCTGTGGCCTTATCGTTGAAATCGAATTGCAATCTATCCCACACATGATACTTTTCATCGTACACTGCCAATGTGGTATAGTCAACAGGCGCCTTATACAAGTAGTTAGATGTATTGGCAGACTTGTCGGCCTCGGTAAAGTCTATCAATGCACCATCGCTTGCTGCACGTACCTGAATACAGGTATTGGCCTGTACATAATAAGACACAGCAGA
>CANFKE010000068.1 GCA_947447465.1 Chitinophagaceae bacterium
AAGACAAGTCTGAATGATGCACTGAGAGAGTTTAATGTTGCTGTATAATTGAGGAGGAACGCTATGAGTGTGCTATTACTGGATATAGATTGGGGCATGTTTAACAGAACCTACGGCAATGTAAAGCTGTCGGACTATATCCTGTTTGCAGTAATTGTACTGCTGACCATTGCGCTGAAGAAGCCACTGGCGGGGTGGTTGACCAAGTTGAGTACCCGACTGGCGTCCAAGTACAACTATATGAAGCACCGGGATACTATAAGAGAGATCCTCTTTAAGCCGGTGGAGCGACTGCTGCAGATCATACTTTATTTTGTAGCTACTGAACAGATAGCACCCCTATTGGATAGTGTGGACCTGCATAGGGCTGGTGGCAGCAAAAAGGGCATGAACATAAACCTGGGCTCCCTTACCGACCATTTGTTCCTGCTGATATTTATCCTGTTTCTTACACAGGTAGTGACAAGAATAATAGATTTCCTATACTACATAAGAATGGGAAAGGCCAATGAAGAGCATAACCTGTCTAACCAACAGATGTTGCCACTCATCAAAGAAATATCCAAGCTCATTACCTGGACGCTGAGTGCATTCTGGATACTAGGGTCGGTATTTCATGTGAATGTACCGGCGTTGATAACCGGTTTGGGTATTGGTGGTGTGGCCATAGCTTTGGCGGGTAAGGAAACAGTAGAGAACTTCTTCGCTGCGTTCACTATTTTATCCGATAAGCCTTTCCAGACAGGGGATGTTATAAAGCTGGGTGAAATAGAGGCAACGGTTGAGCGTATTGGTTTCCGCAGTACAAGGTTACGTAACACAGATGGCTCGGCATATATTATTCCTAACCAGAACCTGGTGAGTCAAAACCTGATCAATCTCTCCAATCGCAGTACACGCGGGTTAAAGATCACCGCTAATATTAAGTATGGCATCAGCAATGATGGGTTGAATCAGCTGATTGCAGAGGTAAAAAAGGCGCTGCATGAGATGGCGGTTGTGAAAGACCCGATCACAGTATCGCTTGACAATTTTGAGAAAGAAACGTTTCAGTTGGTGGTGGCCTATCACCTGCCGCACCCGTTGCCGGAAGACAGTACACTTGCTGGGCTTAAGCATGAGATCAACCTGAAGGTGTTTGAGATAGTGAATAAGTATGGGCAAATGGGGACTGCCGTGGGAACGAGCTAGTGGATGACGAAAGGTATTTAACACCGGTCGAAGCGTCTCGCTTCGACCTTTTTAATTGCAAGCGTACGTAGCGCCTCATGTTGGGTGGAGACGCAATTATGCGTCTCTACAAGAGAATTGCAGGATGCTGAATGCGCTCAAAGAGAATCGGCCGGATGGCCGTCGGTCAGAGACCGACAGCAGGCGTTGACCAAAACAAACAAGCCGAAGCGGATTGCTTCGGCTTGTTTTATTCTGTTTTATTTCGCAAGCGGGACGCTTCGACCAGCGTTTTATTTTTGTTGTTTATACTACAACATTGATCATTTTCCCTTTCACGTAAATGAATTTTTTCAGGGGCTTGCCTTCCATCCATTTTTGTACTGCTTCGTTGGCGAGGACTGCAGCCTGCACATCCGCGTCGGCGGCGTCGAGGGCGAATTCCAGCTCCAGGCGGGCCTTGCCATTGATGGCTACAGGGTAGTTCTTGCTGTTGTCCACTACATACTTGTCTTCGTATTGAGGGAACTGTGCGGCTACTACGCTGCCGTTATTGCCAAGCTTATGCCATAGTTCTTCTGCTATGTGTGGCGCGAACGGGCAGATCAATACGGCCAATGGCTCCAGTATAGCGCGCTTGTGGCAGTTGAGTGCGCCCAGCTCGTTGACTGTGATCATGAACTGGCTTACTGATGTATTGAAGCTGAAGCGCTCCATGTCTTCGCTTATCTTCTTGATGGTCTTGTGCAGTATGCGCAGCTCGGCATCGGTAGCGGTATCATCGGTCACTATCCAGCCTTTTTGCTCATCTGCATATAAGCGCCACAGTTTTTTAAGGAAGCGGTGTACGCCTTCTATACCCTTGGTATCCCATGGCTTGCTCATATCTATAGGGCCAAGGAACATCTCGTACATACGGAAGGTGTCTGCGCCATATTGTGCTACAATGTCATCAGGGTTGACAACATTGTATTTTGATTTGGACATTTTTTCTACTTCATCTAAGCAAATAAACTTACCCTCTTCATTACTATAAATTATTGCATTCGAATATTCAGCTCTCCATTTCCTAAATGCGTTAATGTCCAATTCAAAGCCATCTACAATATTTACATCAATATGAACTCTTGTCAATATTACGCTATGATGAACCCATACTCCATTAACTTTTTGGCCGTCAGCGCCCTGTTGACCACCATTCTTTAATATTGTGGCATGTACACTTTGTATCGTTCCCTTATCATTTTTGGCTAGCTTTTCTACTACGTCTTTGGAAATGAACATCTCAGAATGCAAACCCTTATTCAATACTTTGTACGCAAACCTTGAGCTACCCTGTATCATTCCTTGATTCAACAACTTCTTAAACGGTTCATCGAAGCCGATGTAACCTAAATCGTACAATGCCTTGGTCCACATGCGGGAGTAGAGTAGGTGGCCTACTGCGTGCTCGGTGCCACCTATGTAAAGGTCTACCTGCTGCCAGTAGTCGGTGGCGGCACGGTCGGCAAATTCATGTTCGTTGTGCGGATCCATGTAGCGGAGGAAGTACCAGCTGCTACCTGCATAGCCGGGCATAGTATTGGTCTCCCTGGTAGCGTTTTTGCCACTGAGGTCAATGTTCATCCACTCAGGTATGTTGGCTAATGGACCTTGTCCTTCAGGTCCTGGTTTGTAGTGTTCTACCATTGGCAGTTCTACCGGTAGTGTGCCCAGGTTGTTTTCCCTGTTTACTTCTGTCTCATCAGTTCCATAAGGTACATCATCTATGTACACAATAGGGAATGGCTCGCCCCAATAACGCTGGCGACTGAAGCCGGCATCGCGCAGGCGGAAGTTGACTTTCTTCTTGCCCACACCTGCTTTTACCAAAGCGTCTATGGCCGCGTCAATAGCGTCTGCAACCTTCATTCCGCTAAGGAAGTCACTGTTCTCGATAGTGCCTGTCTTGCTACTGTAAGCTTTATCACCTGCGTAGTTGTCGCCAAATACATTGGTGATAGGTATCTTAAAGTGAGTAGCAAAAGCATGGTCGCGATCATCGCCGCTAGGCACGGCCATTATAGCGCCTGTACCATAGCCTGCAAGCACGTATTCAGATATCCATACAGGCAATTTTTTGCCGGTAAGCGGATGAGTAACATGCGCGCCTGTGAAGCAACCGGTAACTTGTTTTACCTCGCTCATGCGTTCACGCTCACTGCGGCTTTTCACATACCTCTTGTATTCGTCTATTGCGTCTTTTTGTTCGATAGTAGTTATGGTGTCAACCAGTTCATGCTCTGGTGCCATTACCATAAAGTCAACGCCAAAGATGGTGTCGGGGCGGGTAGTGAATACCATTAATGATAGACCTTCACCAAGGTCAAATTTCACCTCAGCGCCATTGCTCTTTCCTATCCAGTTGCGCTGCATTTCCTTCATGGCCTCTGTCCAGTCGAGTGTATCTAACGACTTTAAAAGCCTGTCGGCAAACTCGGTAATGCGCAGAAACCACTGGCGCATGTTCTTGCGTTCTACGGGGTGTCCGCCGCGTTCGCTAACGCCGTTTACTACTTCGTCATTAGCCAGCACGGTGCCCAACGCTTCACACCACCATACCTGTGCATAGCCCTGGTAGGCTACGCGGTAGTTCATGAGGATAGCGCGTTTTTCTTTTTCGCTGTATGCACCCCATTCGGTGTTGGTGAATGATGTGCTGTCATCACCGGGGCAAGGTATGTTCTTATTGCCTTCCAGTTCGAAGATGGCGATAAGGTCGGCCATTGGGCGCGCCTTATCAGCAGTACGGTCATACCAGCTATGGAAGAGCTGCAGAAATATCCATTGCGTCCATTTGTAATAGTTAGGTTCGCTGGTGCGTACCTGGCGATCCCAGTCGTAACAGAAACCTATATTGTCCAGTTGCTCGCGGTAGCGGGCAATGTTCTTTTCAGTAGTTACGGCAGGGTGCTGGCCGGTTTCCATAGCATATTGTTCGGCAGGCAATCCGAATGCATCGAAGCCCATTGGGTGCAATACATTATAGCCGCATAGTTTTTTATAACGTGCATAGATGTCGGAAGCGATATAGCCGAGTGGGTGGCCTACATGTAAGCCCGCACCACTAGGGTAAGGGAACATGTCGAGGATGTAATATTTTGGTTTAGGTGTAGTACCCTGGGTGGGGTTTTCTACCTTATATACTTTATTGTCGTTCCAGTATTTTTTCCATTGTTGTTCAATGGCGGAGAAATTGTATTCCATATAATTATATAAAAGAAGGCAAAATTAGGTAATAATTGGTTGGGCATCTTTCT
>CANFKE010000069.1 GCA_947447465.1 Chitinophagaceae bacterium
TCCCAATGAACGTTCAGCTTTCACAGAGTCTGCAAGGGGCAGGATGTAGTTAGGCGCATACTCTATGTCCTGCTGCATCAGCGGATTGGGCGTTTTATAACCCATCCCAAAGCCGCCTCTTGCCCCAAAATGCTTATCTATCTGGTGGAAGAACGCAATGCGCGGCAGTACGAACAGGCCGTATTTAAGGTGGTCATCTATTCGTAATCCCGCATCAATGGTGGTCTTGTCCTTTATATGCAGGGTATATTGGGCAAATGCGCCAACTGTAGTATTGGCAAAACTCTGCAAGGGAACAAGATCATTGTGCTTTACCTGATAATTATCGCCTACGGTATTGATACCTGCTACCAGTTGACTGTGGCCAATAGGTTTGTAGAGCGACACTTCATTATAATAGCTGAGCTGTCCGGCAGCCAATTCCAATAAGTTGTCTTTGGTGGTTTTGTCAAAGTAGCTGGCAGAACCCTTTATGGTCAGCTTGGTATCTCCTTTAAAGAAATGGTCTATAGCATATTCGCCGGTGTGGCGGGTGCTGTTGTTCTCTTCAAAGTACTGATGCAGGTTGTCTTCTTTGTGCTGCAATACCAACATATCGCCACCTTTGCGCTTGTCGAATGTGCCGGAGTAGCCAACACTTACTATGGTCTTATCCGAAAGATAGAAGAAGAGCTTGGGGTGAAGTAACAGGCAGTTACTGGTCGGCACATCACTGAAGCCATCATTGTTCACATCCTTCGCCTGTTGGGTGGTATAGCCGGCAAACAGGGTATAGCCCATCTTCTTGTATCGTTTGGCTACAAAGGCATTGAGGTTCAACTCACTGAGTGTGGTATAATTGGCTACGATATCCGCTTCCTGCTCGAAGGTGGGCTTGCGGGAAATAAGGTTGATAAGGCCGGCAATAGCACCACCGCCAAAGAGGGTAGAGGCCGAGCCCTTGATCAGTTCTATCTGTTTCAGATCCAGCGGCGGGATGGTGAGGATGCCAAATCCACCCGAAAAACCATCATACAGTGGCATACCATCTCGCAATATCTGCGTGTATCTGCCGGGTAGCCCCTGTATCTTCACATTGCTGTTGCCCGATACCGCCGACGATTGTTGTATCTGCACACCGCTAACGTCGCCAAGGATACTGGCAATATTGCCCGGTCTGATGCCTACTTCTTCTCCTACTTCTTCTTTACCCAGCACCTCCACCTTTAGCGGACTGCTCTCTATGGCCTGGTTATTTCGGGTAGAGGCAATGAGGGTCACTTCCTCCAGATTGGTATTGTCCTCGGTCATTAGTATGGTCAAAATATTAGTATCAACTTGTTGAATAATAATATTTTGAGTGATGTAACCTAATGTGCTTATTTCAATATTGTGTTGACCATTGCTAACGGTCATATCGGCTCTGCCGGCACTATCGGCAACACCTGCCACCTGCCCATCTACCTTAATGGTAGCGCCTTGCAGGGCTTCCTTTTTTTCTGCATCTTTTATTTTTATTCTTAGTATTTGTTGCGCGTTCATGGTAGCTACCATCAGTAACAGACACCCCAACGATATGATTCGTTTCATATAGTTATTTTGGTTGTGAAGGAAGAGTTCGGGATAACTGACGTTACCCCGAACTGTAGATCTGCAGAGAGGGATCAATCTTTCACCTCTTTGATAAATGTGCCCGACATGTCGAAGATCAGGTCTTTGCCATTCACTTCGGCCTCATATACTTTGCTGCCATCGGCTTTTACAATTATGGCGGCATCCTTTATTTTACCTTTTACCTCAGCGTATTTCCTGGCATTAGCAGGCAGTTTTTCCAAGGGTATGGCGGTTTCAGTTTCTTCGGCTACGCCATTACTATTATACACCACCGACATTTTATCGGTGCCGTTGATGAACGATACCTCAAAATTGCCGTGTTCCCGCTCCCATTGGGTATGGGTGGCTTGGGTATAGGCTTTGGCAAATGCTGCTTTTACATTGGCAGGTACTGTAGTGTTTTTTTGCGCTGTGGCAACCATGCTGCATAGCATAGCTACGCACAAAATGATATGTTTCATTTTAGAATAAGTTGAATTGGTGAAATAATGATCCGATATGTCCCTTTCTGAAAAGGGATAGTATTGTTGTGTCAGGCAGTGATTGCCGGAGGGCGAAATACGGCCGAAAGATAGCCGGGCCTGAAAGACGTGTTTTGTAAAATAGGGTGTTTAGTTTTGATAATTAATGTATTAGATGTTGTTGATTGTATTTTTACTTTAGTAAAATACGTGATCAACGATTGCATAGGGAGGTGGTTATATACTGCCTGATGTGGCTTGTCATGTTCTTCTGCTTCATCGCTGTCATGAATGTTGAGGAGGTGTTCTACCACAAAATCGCAGAGATCTATGTCGGGGTCTTCTTGTGCGCATTGGTGGTACATCTGCGGAAGGTCGCGCACAAAAGACAGGTCGCCCATAGGGAACAGGATGGTTCCCAAGCCATAGTACACCAATAAAAAGGTAACTATTACCTGCCTCATATCCTACAAATGTAAGTGGTTTCTGTAATTCATATGGTCATCTTTTTGCGTTAAGTATCCTTCATTTTTTATGATTGTGGTAAATCACGCCCTACACTATGGCGGTTGTGATATGAAAACCTTATTTTTGATTTGTAGAATAATGTGCATGGACAGCGAAGGATAAATGTCTGTGCAACGTCTAACTACAGTAACCATTTTTGACATGGAAAAGGAAAAGGATATTTGGGTAGACGAGGTGATGGATAGTCTGTCGGGAATGCAGCGCTTGTCTGCCCGCACGGATATGTATGAGGGTATCATTACCAAAATAAAGAGCAACAGAAGCAATTTGCGGGTATTATTGCCCAGGGTAGCGGCGGCAGCTATTTTGCTGCTGGCGGTCAACATATTATCGGTATATCATGCGGCCAGCAAGGCGAAGGCCGAGCAGCAGACCGGTGTATATGAAGTAGTGAATGAGCAGATCAGTAATTTAACGGAAAGTAGTTTTTAATATATGGAAGACAACAAATCATCCGGCCTGTGGAAATGGCTGGTAGGATTGCTGGTAGTTTGTAATATGGCTTTGATAGCCATTATCTGGTTCAAGCCGCAACCGCAGTTCCCGCAACACATGGACCATCATGGCATGGACGAAGGTCCGGGCGGAAGGCATCCTCACTTCAACTTTGATAAGGAATTGAATTTTACCAAAGAACAGAAGGAGAAGTTTACTGCTATGACTGCCGCGCAGCATGTGATCATCGACAGTCTTAAAAAGCAGGCTAAGGCTACCAGAGAACAATTTTTCAGTTCGTTGAGCGCCCCACATGCCGATGCAGCACAGTTGGAACAGCTAAGTACTACATTAGGTAATTATCATAAACTCATTGAATTACAGACATATAAGCACTTTAGTGAGGTTAGGGCCATGCTCACCGATCAGCAAA
>CANFKE010000070.1 GCA_947447465.1 Chitinophagaceae bacterium
GGTTCGTTTTTCCAATATAGCAAATTTCATTTTTTTATGTACCTTTGCGCCTCGGAATTATTGCCATTGGCGGTTTTAATGAAATTATTAGTAAAAGGACTGATGTTTTACTAAAACAAAATAACAACGTTTAAAAACATACCGAAATCCTCGATTTATGGCAAAAGTTGTTACTTCTAAAAAGAAAGGTGCAGAGAAAAAAGAAGTCAAGATAAACAATATACTGATCACCCAACCTCGTCCTGAAACGGACAAATCACCCTATTTTGATCTTGCCAAAAAATTTGATGTAAAGATCGACTTCCACCCGTTCATCCGAGTTGAAGGCCTTTCGGGTAAAGAGTTTCGTAAGCAGAAGGTAGATATTACAGATCATACGGCAATGATCCTCACCAGCCGCAGTGCTGTAGATCATTTCTTCAGGATATGTGAAGAATTGAAGGTGAAGGTATCTCAGGATATGAAGTATTTCTGTATCACTGAGGCTGTTGCGCTTTATCTGCAGAAGTTCATTCTATACCGCAAGAGAAAGGTATTTTTCTCTGCAGATGGCAGTACCGCAGGTCTGCTGGAAATAATAGGCAAGCACAAGACCAATGAAAAATTCATCCTTCCATTGTCTGACAGCGGAAAGAATGATATTGCTCAATATATGATCAAGCATAATGTAAAGTATGCTGAAGCGGCCCTTTACAGAACTGTTTCCAATGATATTACAGAAGTGATGCAGTCTTCTTATGATATCATAGTTTTCTTTAGTCCTTACAGTGTACAAACGTTATTCGATCATTCTCCTGAATTCAGTCAGAAAAGCACACTTATCGGTGCGTTCGGCCCAACGACATCTAAGGCAGTGGAAGATCATGGACTAAGGCTGGACATCAAGGCCCCTGCTACCAATGCACCCTCAATGGTAGCTGCACTGGATAGCTATTTAACTGAAATAAAGAAGTAGTTCATATAACCGTATTCATTCAAAGAAGGTTCATTTGCAAAGCAGCAATGAACCTTTTTTGTTTTCAGCCACAGGCATTTACCCTATCTTGCCGTATCGTTTTTAATCCGGAAAATAATTTAAGCCAAGCAGCATGAGCAACAGACTAGCCAAAGAACAGAGTCAATACCTATTACAGCATGCCCACAATCCTGTAGATTGGTATCCGTGGGGTGATGAGGCCTTTGAGCTGGCAAAGGCGCAGGATAAGCCTGTAATAGTAAGCATTGGCTATTCCGCATGCCATTGGTGCCATGTAATGGAGCGGGAGAGTTTTGAGAACGAAGAGACAGCGGCCTATATGAATGCCCATTTTGTGTGTATAAAAGTGGACAGAGAGGAGCATCCGGATGTGGACCACATGTACATGGATGCTGTGCAGGCAATAAGCGGGAATGGTGGCTGGCCGCTCAATGTGTTTGTAACACCTGACAGGATCCCGTTCTATGGGGGCACTTATTATCCACCGCGCCCTGCCTACAATAAACCATCCTGGCTGCAGTTGATGCAGCGAATGAACGAGGTGTGGGTCCATCAGCAAGATGAGGTGACCTTGCAGGCGCAGCAAATGATACAACACCTGCAGCAAGCAGCAAAAACGGTGACCGCAAAGACAGGGCTGGTATGGAATCATGAAGTAAGTGATAAGATCGCTCACAGCCTTTTGCAGCAAGCAGATAAAGAAAAAGGAGGATTTGGAAATGCACCAAAATTTCCGGGTACAATGGCCATCAGTTATTTGCTGGAGCACTATCATTTTACGGGTCACAGGCCATCACTGGATCAGGCGTTACTGAGTCTGGACAAGATGGCCGACGGAGGTATCTATGATCAGTTGGGTGGCGGTTTTGCGCGATATTCTACTGACAGAGAATGGCTGGCTCCGCACTTTGAAAAAATGCTTTATGATAATGCCTTACTGGTGCTGTCGTACTGCGATGCGTACACTCTTACGAAGGATGAACGATACAGGACAATTGTTGACGAGACCATTGCATTTGCGGAACGCGAACTGAAAGATAAGAGCGGGCTATACTATTGTGCGCTGGATGCGGATAGTGAAGGGGTAGAAGGTAAATTTTACACCTTTACATGGGAGGAATGGAATGAGGCACTGGGTAGTGCAGAGCCTGCTGTGGCAGCCTATTTCGGGGTCACAGAGCATGGCAACTGGGAAGAGACCAATATTCTGCATTTGGGCAGAGAGATAGCACCTATAGCTGCGCATTATGAGCTTTCCGTTACAGATCTGGAATGGAGGATAGAGATAGCTAAAGTGAAACTGCTTGCCTATCGTAACGGGAGAATACGGCCGCTTACAGATGACAAATGCCTGTTGTCGTGGAATGCACTGATGAGTATAGCGCTGACCAAAGCAGCCGCTACATTCAGCAATGCCGCCTATAAAGCAGCAGCTGTGCAGCATATGGAAGTAATGCTTACCCGATTCGATACCCCGACCGGATATGCCCATACCTGGAATAAAGGGATAGCACGTATCTCTGCAAAGCTGGATGATCTGGCCTATCTGGCACAGGCCATGCTTCAATTGGCCTCGCTCACAGGAGTGCAGCAATTAGTAGTGAAAGCAGCGGCTATAACCGAGGTGGTGATCAGTGATTTTGGCCATGATAACGGCTATTTTTACTTCACATCGATACATCAGACCGATATACCTTTAAGGAAGATAGATCTGTATGATGGTGCGACGCCATCGGCCAATGCAGTAATGGCGCATAACCTGTGGATAACGGGTATGCTGACGGAGCGAAGTGAGTGGATAGAGAGGTCGGGGGTAATGCTGCGAAATATAGCAGAAACTGCAAGCAGGTATAGCTATTCTTTCGGGTATTGGGCGCAGTTGATACAGCGGAACATCAAGGGGATGAAAACGGTTGTTTTGGCGGGTAAAGACAGCGATAAAGTGAGTCCTGATCTTAAAATCCAATTTTTTCCTCATGTTTTTTCACTTTTTTCAACCGGAAATGAGGTAGAAATAGCACTTTTAGAAAATAAATTTTCTGAAGGTAAATTGCATATATTTGTGTGTTCGGAAGAATCATGTTATTCGCCTGTTAGCAGTAGTGAGCAAGCGATTAAGCTGATCAATGATTTGTAATAAGATTTTATTATTATAAAATTATTAATCCGTTTTATTAACATTTTTTTACGGAAAGTTGTATTTTTGAAAAATTCTTTGAATATTGTGCGTCGGTTTCTAAATCTGATAAGTTTAGAACCCCGACGTTTTACTTGCCAAATTGCTAAAATAATAACTAGTAGTA